>DULN01000001.1 GCA_012840355.1 Clostridiales bacterium
TGCTTAGCTCTCCGTTGTTCAATTTTCAATGACCGAGTGGTTCGCCGCTCGAAACTCTCTCGCTTCAGCTTTGGGCGCCTCGCCCTCTTCTTCCGCTTTTTCCTTCCCGCTCCCTCGCGGCGACTTGCATAGTATACCACAACTCTCCCCAGTTGTCAACACCGTTTTTCAAATTTGTCGATGATGTACAAATAAAGGCGTGCGATGCTGTACAATGCGCACAATCATCTAAAATCTTTTCCCGATTTGTCTAAAATTCCGGTGCGGCAAACTGAATACTCAAATGCGTATTGGTCAAGCCCTCTCTGCTTTTCAATTGCTCTGACTATATACTCAGGGTTCAAATAGCTTTCGGGCGAAGCGAAAAGCAGGGCGCGGCAGAACGTCCCGCTGCCTTTCGGGGCAAAGCTGATGCTCTTTACCATTGGGAATATATCGGTGTCTACGTCGCCCCTCTTGGTGTGTTTTGCCACTATAACCGGGCCGGAAAATAGTTCCGCTAGGTCCTCGCTAAAAGGCAACTCGAGCGTTATCTCATACTGGGCAAAGCCTATGTCCGAAAATTTCGTGACCGGCTCATAGGCTTCAAGTATCTCAAGCTCAGGCACTGTAGCTTCATTTAGTTTTTTTACGGTTAGCTCGAGGTTGGGCAGTTCGGTTACCCGGACATCGAGCAGCTCGCACTCGCTCTCGCAGCCAACCGGCAGCGGGAGCGCGACAGTTATGCGCGGGTGGGGGTTAAATCCCTCCGTATACCATAGCGGCAGCCCGGCGCGTATCATTGCCGACTGCAGTGTGCGGCAGAGGTCAAGGTGGGAGATGAACTTGAGTCTGCCACGCTTTGCAAACCTTATCCTTATAACCTTGGGCAGCAAGTACGCTCACCTCCCAGCCTATTTGCTCCGCAGCCAAGGCAGCCCTCGCGGCAGTTTTTCGAAGGCTCCGAGCGCATCGCGCGCTCGTACTCGCGGCGGAGGAAAGATTTCGAAACTCCAATATCAAAGATGTCCCAAGGCATTACTTCGTCTTTGCCAATCTCGCGGTTAGCATAAAATGCGGTGTCGATGCCTACGGTTTTGAAAATATCCATCCATGCTTCGTAGTCAAAAAGCTCGTCCCAGCTGTCAAAGCGCACGCCTCGGCGGTTAGCCTCTATGAGCGCTTTTGAAAGCCGGCGGTTACCGCGGGCGAAGACAGCCTCAAGAAAGCTGACTTTTGCCTCATGCCAATTGTAGCGCACCTTGCGGTTATGCTTGAGCTTTTCGGCGAGGTATGCCTGCTTTTCACGCAAGGTATCGATTGTGTCCTGAGCGCACCACTGAAAAGGCGTAAAAGGCTTCGGCACAAAGCTCGCGACGCTAATTGTGACCGTCACGTCGCGGCCTTTGGGTCTGCCGGGAGTGCGGTAATACTCGTCCACCGCCTTTTGCGTAAGCTCCGCAATGCCGTCGAGGTCCTCATAGGTTTCGGTCGGCAGCCCTATCATAAAGTAGAGCTTGACCGAGTTTTTGCCGGCTGCGTACGCCGTGCGGCACGCCGAAAGTATTTCTTCTTCGGTGATGTTTTTGTTTATGGCGTCGCGCAGGCGGGGCGTACCTGCCTCGGGCGCGAATGTTAGGCCCGACGAGCGCACGCTCGAGATGCGCGCCATAAGCTCGTCGGTGAAGCTGTCGGCGCGCAACGAAGGCAGCGAAAGGTTTATTTTTTGCGCCTCGGTCCATGAAAGCAGCTGCTCTGTCAGCTCGCGCAGGCAAGTATAGTCGGAAATCGACAGCGACGAAAGCGAGATTTCATTATAGCCGGTGTTTTCAAACAGCTTTCGCGCCTGTTTGTCAAGTAACTCTGGCGACTTTTCGCGCACCGGGCGGTAAATCATGCCCGCTTGGCAGAACCTGCAGCCACGGATGCAGCCGCGGAAAACCTCGAGCATAATCCTGTCATGCACCGTCTCAATATAGGGCATGACAAATTTTTCGGGGAAATATGCCTTGTCGAGGTCGGTTACAATGCGTTTTTTTATTTTTGCGGGCGCGCCCTCTTTTGGAGTAACCGCCGCTATTGTGCCGTCGGCGTTATACTCCACCTCATAAAGCGACGGGACATACCAGCCCTCGAGTTTTGCCGCCTCGCGGAGGAATTCCGACTTTTTCGCACCGGATTTTTTCATGTCGATATAAAGCCGCACAAGCTCTGGCAATGCCTCTTCGCCCTCGCCGATGAGGAGAAGATCGAAAAAGTCGGCAACCGGCTCGGCGTTATATGCGCAAGGCCCGCCCCCGATAACAATAGGGGTACTGCCGAGCGCAAAGTCGCCCCTCTCGGCCGAGGTAAGCGGCAGCCCGGCAAGGTTGAGCATGTTTAAAACATTTGTATACGAAAGCTCATACTGGAGCGTGAACGCGACAAAATCAAACACACTAAGCTCGTCGCCGCTCTCGAGGGTGGAAAGCCTTATTCCCCTTTTTCGCATTTCGGCTTCCATATCTACCCACGGAGCGAAGGCGCGCTCGCACCATACGTCTTCCATTTCGTTGAGCAAGCCGTAAAGTATGCGGACGCCGAGGTTGGACATTCCTATCTCATAAATGTCGGGGAAGCAGAACGCAACGCGTGCCACCACCCCGTCCTTTTGCTTTATGACCTGTCCATACTCGCCGCCCGTATAGCGGCCCGGTTTTTCAACCGAGCGCAGAAGCGAGCTTGGATACATGCGATTGCCCTTTCTTTTTTGGATTATGTACTTGCGCTTTCTTTGGCTTTGCTTGCTTCGGCGTATTTCTGCCAAAGCTCATCTATAGTATAGCCGGTTTTGTTTTTAAAATAATCGTCGGAATATTTGCCGGCTTTTACGGTATCGTTGAGGTCTTTTGGAAGCGTCGGGTCGATGTTTTCCTCTATCCAGAGGAAAAACGCGGCAGTGACGCGATAGCCGTCAGTATATTTCTGCTTATCGCTGTATTTCGGGAGCGCCCAGCCGCCTTCTTTATTGTAAATGCCGAATTTAGCCCTGCCGTAGTCGGCAAGCCCTTCGCAAACCCAGAACGGGCACTCCACTCCCTTATAATTTTGGGCGACGTGGATAAGCTCGTGGGTCATGCAGTCAATGTCCCACGGGTGCTGCTCGAGCCACCGGGGGTTGAGCACGACCTTTCTCCAGGTTGTGTAAGCCACTCCGTCATAGTCTGGGTCTATGACATACTCTACCGGGCGAATCTCGCCGCCGTTGAAAAAGTCGCAGATGTCTTTGTATACCTTGTCAAATGTGTCGATAAGTAGCCTTACATGCTCCTCAGACAGGTATTTTTTCGATTCGCCGAATGTGAGGTACTTTTCCGAGAGTTTTTCGCTCATTGTGTTTCTCCATCTTGTATAGTTAATTAATAAAAAGCTTTGATATTATCACCGTCGGCAAGATCCAGAAAATCTGGAACAGCGCGACGTAAAGGGAAATAACGCCGCCTGACTGGCCGAGCGCCAAAAGGAACGCCGACAGGATTATGCCAACAAGCACTGCAAACAGCTTTATGACAATACCGGTTTTGGTCACGTGCTGGACCTTATCGCAAAGCGTGAAGGCGTGAAGCAGCGCCTTGACCGAGCTTTTTGAAACCACGCCGCTGTCGACGCGGGGCTTCGGCTCATTGCCATCGGCTGAAGGCTTGCACTTTAGTACCTTTACGGGATACTTTTCTATCTTTACCCGCATGCCCATCATGCGGTCATCTATGTTCGGGT
This sequence comes from Clostridiales bacterium, assembly GCA_012840355.1. Classification (GTDB taxonomy): domain Bacteria; phylum Bacillota; class Clostridia; order Oscillospirales; family CAG-272; genus DTU078. The sequence goes on from DULN01000001.1 coordinate 3,736, forward strand.
CGCAGGTTTTGATACCCACGCAGACGCCGGCGCTATATAGCTGCTTGAGTATGAACTCAAAGTCCGGGTCGATATGGTACTGGACGTAGAATTTCGCCGCGACCTCGTCGCCGATTGTCATATACATGATGCAAAGCTCGCCGCCGGCTTCAATTTCGTCGTCATCGGCGTCGCGAAGCGGCACGAAGCTGTTGCGCCTGAGGTACGACGCGCGGCCGAGGTATATATGCTGGCCCTCGACGGTCGCTTCAAGCCCGTCGGCTTCGACGTCGAGGATTTCGACATCGTCGGAGTGGCCGAGGTCAATCGTCGCGATATCCAAAACGTCGGACAGCGAGCCGCCAACATGGGAAAAGACGCTCGCCGCGATGTATATCACCTGGTCGATGCGGTTTGTGCCATATACCTTGACGCTTCGCACCTTGACGCCCGTCGGCGGGAAGACGTCCTTATCGTCGAACGAAATCGCGCTCGCAGCGGTATACTCGTCTACCGACAACTCGCCGACAATCGCGCTTTCGGTTTCAAACGCGGAGGCGGACGCCCTGAACATCGGGTAGCTGTAAAGCACAAACGCAGACGCGGGCATGCAGAGCATAAAGGTCAAAAACGCAATCTCAAGCGAGTCCGCCACATCCCGCGTGACGTAGTAGCCGGCGACAAAGAATATTGCCGAAACTATAACGACAAGAGGGATTATGGCGCCGATGACGCTCTTATTCTTCGAGTAGCCGCGCGTGCGGCGGTAAAACCCGTCGACAAAGTTCGTCCGGCTTATCCTGAACACCGATGGCGACTCTGGCATAAACTCGCCAAACGCCTCGGTTTCAAGCTCCGCCTGCTCGGGCGGTATTTTGTCTATGGCGTATTTGACGCGCTTTGACGCAACCACGTTGAAGCTGAAAATCTCTCGCCGCAGATTGTGGTATTCCGCAAGCAGCGAAAGGAAGACGCATAGCACCGCCGGGAAGCCATAAAGCCTTACCCCGTCGTGCTGCAACCCTACAAAGCACATCGCGATATCGTAAATAGCCGTAAACGTCAAAACAGCCCAAAGCACCGACGATGGGGTGGGCTTCATCGTAAACAGCGAGCGCGCACCCCTGCCATACTCTCGCCACACAAGCGCTCCAGCAAGCGCCACAAGCTGAAGGTCAAACATTATATGCGTTACCGGATAAATTGCGGACGAAAGCGCCGTGGGGAGCTTTGACCCGAAAATCCCAATATTTTCGTAAAAAAACGATGCTACCAGTATAATGGCGCAACACAAAAACCGCAGCATCAGCCTGCGGTATTCGGATTTGTAGCGGCGGAAAATCTCTTTCGCTTGTTCGGCTGAGGTAAACTCGAAATCCGAATCCCTGCCCGCCTTGCGCTTTGCCGGCTTTTCGGCGTCGGAAAACTGCTCAATCTCGCGCGTGAGGTTGGCCTCAATCTCGCTAACTTTATCTATTCCAATCGTGTTTGCAAGCTCGTCCTCCATACCGAACGCGATCATAAGGTTCACGTCGGTTTCGTCGAGCTCCGCTTTGCCGGCTTCGTCGGTTTCGCGCGCCGGCGGCTTGTCGGTTATGCTGCGGACATATTCCTCAGCCTCGCGTATACGCTTTTTAATATCGTCGTCTTCGCCCGCCTCATTTTCCATGAGGCTTTTGGTTTCCGCTTCAAGCTGCTTTTTTTCGTGCGGAGGCAGCTCGCCCGGTTTCTCCGGAGGAGCCGGCTCCTCGGAGCGGGCCTCTTCAAATTCTGACGTGCTGGGCGGTATTGTGCCGCCGTGGCGCGCAAGGTACTTTTCGTACTCCTCCTTTGAAAGGTACTTTTTCATCAGCGCCTCGACGTCTATTTCGCCCTCGCCCGCGGCTGCGTCGACTTTTTCAATCAGCTTTGTAGGCTCCTCGTCGCGCTCGGGCTCGCCCAAACCTTTGCCCTTTTTGCCCGCGCTTACATAGGTGCCCTTGCCCGGTAAATTCTGTAGCGCCTTCCGGCTGACTTTCCTGAACCGGTAGACTATCCTGCCGGGGTTCTCGCGCGCGGGCGCGCCACCTTCGCTCGCCTCATAGCCTATGCTCGATTCGGCGCGAGCAGCGCGAGATTCGGCGGGCGCGCCGTAACTTGCCTGCGATGACTTACCGGCGCGTGCGGGCGCGTCTTTTGAGCCGCCGAGCTCCTCAAGCTGCATTTTAGCGACGCAAAGCTCAGCGTTCAGCTTATGCAAAAGCGCCTTTGCGGAAACCTGTTTTGCACCGCTTTCTCTGCTTTTATCGCCGTTTGATGTATTCATCCTGCGGACAAATACGCGGAGCGCGGACTTTGGGCAAATTCCGCGCCGACACGCGTTCCTTTCGTATTAAAATTGCGTTTATTTTTAGCCCTCGCGGGGCTAATGATTCCTTATTCGCTCGAATGGCTTACATATCCCTGTTTTGCCTTGCGGCTTCGCAGAGTATCACCGCAGCTGCGGCAGACACGTTGAGCGACGTTACTTTGCCGTACATCGGGATCGAAACGCGAAAATCGCTTTTCTCGAGCACTAGCCGCGAGATTCCCGCGCCCTCGCTGCCGAACACGAATGCCGCCGCGCCGCGCATGTCGGCTTTATAATACGGCACGCCGCCGGGCTCGGCCGCGAAAATCCATATCCCGCGCTCTTTCAGCTCGTCTATCGTCTGCGCAATGTTTGTTACCTTTACAATTGGGATATGCTGAACCGCGCCCGCGGAAGCTTTTCCGACCGTGCCGGTCAGCCCCACCGCGTGCCGTTTCCCGATTATCACGCCGTGCGCGCCGGCACCTTCTGCTGAGCGTATCAGCGCTCCGAGGTTGTGCGGGTCCTCAATCCCGTCAGCGATGACTATAAAAGGCTTTTCGCTGCGCGTGTCAGCGCGCGTGAAAATATCCTCAAGCGAAGCATAACCAACCACCGGAGTCAGAACCGCGACGCCTTGGTGGTTTGTGCCGCCGGTTATTTTGTCAAGCCGGCCGCTGTCCACCTCTATCACAGGTATTCCGCGGCTCATTGCGATGGCTACTATCGCTTTAATCGAGCCTACCCGGTCGCCGCGCTTGACGTAGAGCTTGTCTATCTCGCGGCCGGTTTTCAGCAGCTCGAGCACCGCGTTCCGGCCGATTACTAAGTCTTCCCTTTTTTCGCTTTCTTCTTCCACAGCCGCTCCTAAAAGCTCTTCATTGCTAATAAAATATATATTCCTTGATATTATAACACATCTTGCCCGATTTGTATATACTTTTTTATCAATTCGGAAGTAAAATCCCTAGCGCGCCCCCAAAATCGGCACAAAAAAACGCCCAAAGGGCGCTTTTTTATCATTTTGGGACATTGTCCGCGGCCGGCGGCTTTCCCCGGTCCGCCGGTTTCCTTTTCCGGTATTTTTCTATCACCCGGTTGTATATTACAATCCCAACAAGCCCGAGCGCGCCGAAGATGACGAATACCAGAGCGGAGAAAAGGAAGTTGCCTTCTTTTATATTTGAGCCTATGAAGGTCGACGAAATAAGCGACGGTATGCGCCCCATGCAGCTTATCGCCATAAACCTCGCAAGAGGGATTTTAGTCAGCGGCGCAAAGTAAGTCAGCACGTCCTTCGGCGTCCCGGGTATTAGGAACAGTAGGAAGAACATCGCGTCGCGGCGCACCGGATTGCGCAAAAAGGCAAGCTTTTTGTACTTGTCCGAGTCGACGAACGCGCCTATGTACCTTCTGCCAAAAAAGCGCGCAAAAGTGAAAACGAGCGCGGTACCCGCAGCAATGCCGACAAGGCACAACAATAGTCCGCCGAACGTGCCGTAAAGGAAGCCACAAAGCAGCTCTACCGGCTCGCCGGGGACAAAGGCGATTACCACCTGTATTACCTGCAATAAAAACACCGCGACGACGCCCTTCATGCCCGCCGCATCGACTTTAGCGCGCACCGACTCGCGTACCGCCGGGTCCTGCAGCGTTAAGATTTTCGGCGCGAGGATTACCGTCAGCACGACAAAAGCGACGGCGAAGGCGACCATCGCGGTGATTTTTAGGGTTTTGAGTATAAGCGCTTTTAGGGGTTTACTGGACATATTTTGTATCATAGGGGTAATTTAGCTTGCTTTCCTAAATATTTTCTCCATCTCGGGGCTTTGGGATATGCCGCTCTCGGTCATAAACAGCGCGGCTATGCCGTTTTCCTCGCAGAAGCGCAGCCCTTCGCTCTCGCCCATAACAAAAAGCGCGGTGGAGAGGATATCGCCCCTCACGGCGTTTTCTGTCCAAACAGCGACGCATATGACGCCGTTTCGCGCCGGCCAGCCGGTAGCGGGGTCAAGGATATGGCAGTAGCGGGTGCCGTCCTCGGCGATAAAGTAGCGCTCGTAGTCTCCCGAAACTGCGACGAAGCCAGACTCAACCTCCACATACCCGAGCGTGGCGGATTCTTTGCGCGGGTGTTTTATGCCTATCCGCCATGGGTCGCCCGACGGCTTTTTGCCGTATACCCCTACGTTCCCGCCGTATGAGGCGACGCCATAGCCGCCGGCAGCAGCCATAGTCTCGATTGCTTTGCCGAGCATATAGCCTTTGCCCGAGCCGCCAAGGTCAAGCTCAGCGTAGCTTTTCAGCTTAATCAAGGTGTTGCCATCGAGCGCTAGGTTTTCATATCCCACTTTCGCCCTCGCCGCGTCAATTTCCGGCTGCGGCGGGACGCGTTCATTGCCGCTACCGATATTCCAAAGCGAGACCAGCGGCGCGATGGTCGGGTCGTATGCGCCGCCCGTCGCTTTAGCGAGCTCAAGCGCCGCGTCGAGCACCGCCGCAAGCTCGTCGGAAACTTTATACTCGCCTTCGGGCGCGGCGTTGATTTTTGACACTTCCGAGCCCTCTATATGGCGGGAGAACACCCGCTCAAGCTCGGCGGTTTGCTGCTCGACCTTTTTGCAGAGCGCCTCGGGGTCGTCTACGCCGTATACTTTAAGGTTTATAAATGTGTCGGCAGCGAAAAAGTCGTAGGTATAAGGCTCGCCTGCCGCTGCCGGCTGCTTTTTTGCGCATGAAGTTATAAACGCCATAACAGCAGCCATTGAAGCCAAAATCACAGCCCTATGCAACAGCTTTGCAATATTCGCGCCCGGTCTCAACCTATCAGCCCTTCTATGAGAATTTTAAGCCCAATCCCTATTAGCACAATCCCGCCGATAAGCTTCGAGTACTGCTTGAGCCTATCCGAGCTTTTTGTGCCAAGCCATACCGCGAAGTTTGAGCTAACAAATGTGACCACGCCTATTATAAGCGCTGCGGGAAGGATTTTTACCTTGAGGAACGCGAAGCTCACTCCCACGGCGGCGGCGTCTATGGTTGTGGCGACCGCGAGCGGTAGCATGGCCTTCGGGCCAATGTCCGCAGCCGTGCGCTCGCAGCCTTCGCCGCCCATCGACTCGCGAATCATGTTTATGCCTATAACCAAAAGCAGCCCGAACGCTATCCAATGGTCAAACGAGGTTATATAAGACGCAAATGCCGCGCCGGCAAAATAGCCTAACGTCGGCATAAGCGCATGAAATCCCCCAAAATATAACCCAACGGCTGAAGCGTAGCCAGGCTCGTATTTCCCTTTCGCCATCCCCTTGCACACAGCGACGGCGAACGCGTCGGCCGCAAGGCCAATCGCAATAAGCAGGATTTCAGGCAGTGTCATAGCTTCCACTCCCAGCTGAAAGTATAGTCCCATAATTTTAGCACATTTTTAAGTTTATGTCAATATTTTACGAAATTTCAAGCACAGCTGCTGCGGCTGGGCTACAATATTTTGTTTTGCACTTGTAACCATAGAATTCATATAGTATAATATGCTTTAATCGGAGGTGCAAAAATGAAAATCTCGACAAAGGGGCGCTACGCGCTTCGCATGATGGTCGACCTCGCCGAGCACAACAACGGCGAGTGGATTTCGCTGAAAGAAATATCTGAGCGCCAAAATATATCTATAAAATATCTTGAGCAGATTGTCTCAAGCCTTATGCGTTCGGGGCTGCTTTTGAGCAGCCGAGGCCCGCAGGGCGGGTATATGCTCGCGCGCAAGCCTGAGGAGTATACTGTCGGGGAAATCCTACGCGAAATTGAGGGCAGCCTTGTGCCCGTTGCGTGCATGGAAACCGTGCCCAACCAATGCGAGCGGTACGCGTATTGCCCGACAATAAAGTTCTGGGAGGGGCTTTATAAAGTTATTACCGACTATGTCGACTCGGTGACGCTCGCCGACCTCGTGCAGCAGGCGCATCCCGACGTTATCGACTACTCAATATAGCTGCGAAAGAAGGCGCACAAAAATGGCGGATATTAAAAAGAGCTTTACGGAGCTTATCGGCGGCACGCCTATGATAGAGCTTGCGAGGCTTGCCGAAAAAATGGGGCTTCGCTCGCGCGTCGTCGCCAAACTTGAGTATTTTAACCCGGCGGGCAGCGTTAAGGACCGCATCGCCGCCGCGATGATCGAGGACGCCGAAAAGCGGGGGCTGCTCCGCCCCGGCTCGGTCATTATCGAGCCGACAAGCGGCAACACCGGCATAGGCCTTGCAGCTGTCGCCGCTTCTAAAGGCTACAGGGTCATCTTAACGATGCCCGAGACTATGAGCGTCGAGCGGCGCAAGCTCCTTGCCGCATACGGCGCGGAGCTGGTTTTAACCGACGGCTCGCGCGGCATGAGCGGCGCAATCGAGAAGGCTGAGGAGCTAGCGAAAGCCATCCCCGGCGCGTTTATACCTGGTCAGTTCGACAACCCCGCCAACCCGGAAATCCACAGAAAGACTACCGGTCCTGAGATATGGCGGCAGACGAACGGGGAGGTCGACGTGCTCGTGGCGGGCGTCGGCACCGGCGGCACGATTACCGGGGCTGGCGGATACCTAAAGTCGCAAAAGCCTTCGGTGAAAGTCGTTGCCGTCGAGCCCGCGGACTCGCCCGTGCTTTCTGGCGGCAAAAGCGGCCCGCACAAAATCCAGGGCATCGGCGCGGGGTTTGTCCCGAGCGTACTTAATACATCGATTTATGACGAGATAATTACCGTCGCCGCAGAGGATGCTTTTGCCACGGCTCGTGAGCTTGCCCGTAACGAGGGCGTGTTGGTCGGCATCTCGTCGGGCGCCGCGCTGTGGGCGGCGTTAGTGATAGCAAAGCGGCCCGAGTCGGAGGGCAAAATGATTGTCGCGATTCTACCCGACACTGGCGAGCGGTATCTGTCGACGCCGCTTTTCTCGGAGTAAGCGTAAAAGGTTTATCCCTATTTGTCTAAAAGTTTTTTAAAGGGGTTTCCCCAACAAAAAGCGCGGCTGAGCGGTGCTTGCCCAAGCCGCGCTTTTTATTTTATGCCCTACGCTGCTTTAGCGCCTTGTGCCCGAGGTAGAGGGCGCTCTTGCCGAGCGACTCCTCGATACGCAGAAGCTCGTTGTATTTTGCCACGCGCTCGCTGCGGCACGGCGCACCGGTCTTTATCATGCCGGCGTTAAGCGCCACCGCAAGGTGCGAGATTGTCGTGTCCTCGGTTTCGCCCGAGCGGTGCGAGAGCACGGCGGTGTAGCTGTTTTTATGCGCCAGCTCGACGGTCTCAAGCGTTTCGGTAAGCGTGCCTATCTGGTTGACCTTTACCAGCACGGAGTTGCCGACGCCCTTCTCTATGCCTTCCTTCAATATAGCGGGGTTGGTGACGAACAGGTCGTCGCCGACAAGCTGCACTTTGGCGCCTAGGCTCTTTGTCAGCTCAGCCCAGCCGTCCCAGTCGCTTTCGGCAAGCCCGTCCTCGATCGAAACGATCGGGTACTTTTCGAGCCAGTCGGCATACATGCTTATCATATCACCGCTCGTGCGGGTGACTTTCTCGCCGGCGAAGACGTAATTGCCTTCCTTTTCGTCGTAAAGCTCACTTGACGCAATATCAAGCGCGATTGCCACATCTTCGCCGGGCTTGTAGCCCGCTTTCTCGATCGCCTCCATTATAAGGCGCAGCGCGTCCTCGTTCGTCGCAAGGTCGGGCGCAAAGCCGCCCTCGTCGCCGACGCCGGTGCTCATGCCCCTCTTATGGATGACGGACTTGAGCGTATGGTAAACCTCCGCGCATACGCGCAGCGCCTCGCAGAAGCTCTCCGCGCCGACGGGCATTATCATGAACTCCTGAATGTCGACGCTGTTGTCGGCATGCTTGCCACCGTTTAGGATATTCATCAGCGGCACGGGCAATACTCTCGCATTCGGGCCGCCGATATACCTGTAAAGCGGTATCTCGAGGCTGTTTGCCGCGGCGTGAGCGACTGCGAGCGACACGCCTAAAATTGCGTTTGCGCCGAGGTTAGACTTGTCGCGCGTGCCGTCGAGTGTCATCATCGCGCCGTCGATGCCGCGCTGGTCGAACACGTCGTGGCCCACAAGCTCGGGAGCGATTTTCTTATTTACATTCTCGACAGCTTTCATAACGCCTTTGCCAAGGTAGCGGCTGCCGCCATCTCGCAGCTCAAGCGCCTCGCGCGATCCGGTCGACGCGCCAGAAGGCACAGCCGCGCGCCCCCATGCTCCGTCGTCAAGCTTAACGTCAACCTCAACGGTAGGATTCCCGCGCGAGTCGAGAATCTCGCGCGCCACAATATTTTGTATTTTGGGCATACTCCTATTTCTACCTCCGTTTGCTTTGCGTATATGAATATTATACCATATCGCCGCCCGCCCTACAACATAAAGCCCATATTTTTCCGGGCATGCACAAAAAGCCAACAGTTTGTTATATATTTCCCGCTCATTTGCGCTTTTATGCCAATTTCTCGGCGTGGCAGTGACATAAAAAATGCACACTCACGGCGCAGAGGCTAGGCTAAAACTGAAGAAATATTGCCCGGGAAATAAGCGCAAAAAATAAAAGCACTCGGTGCGAGTGCTTTTTCTGGAGGCGACACCCGGAATCGAACCGGGGAATAAAGGTTTTGCAGACCTCTGCCTTACCGCTTGGCTATGTCGCCTAATTTTAGCTTAATATTTACGCTGCATGCGCAGCTTTCATACTAAGCCGCGAATTTGGAGCGGATTACGGGGCTCGAACCCGCTACCTCGACCTTGGCAAGGTCGCGCTCTACCAGATGAGCTAAATCCGCACGCCCAAGCGGCTTACCTAAGAGGCTTGTTGGGGGTTCTTCAATAGTATTAAGGTTTTCTATATAATTTTAGTTATATACTCGGCGTAAAGCAATATTGCGGCTGTGGATAATACAGCCGCAATATCTGGAGCGGATTACGGGGCTCGAACCCGCTACCTCGACCTTGGCAAGGTCGCGCTCTACCAGATGAGCTAAATCCGCAGGCTGAAATTATATATATTAAACTATAATTGTTTGCAGGAAAAGTGGTGCCTCCGGTCGGAATTGAACCAACGACACGGGGATTTTCAGTCCCCTGCTCTACCAACTGAGCTACAGAGGCATATAACCGGCTGTCGCATCTTTGCCGGTGAGGTTTTTGGCGACCCGGATGGGGCTCGAACCCACGACCTCTAGCGTGACAGGCTAGCGTTCTAACCGACTGAACTACCGGGCCAAAGAACTTTCAATAAATTTGGGGCAGTGTGCTGCGGAACGTGTCCGCAGCATCCATCCGTCCGTGGTGGGAACAACAGGACTCGAACCTATGACCCTCTGCTTGTAAGGCAGATGCTCTCCCAGCTGAGCTATGCTCCCCCAAACTACCGGATCACATCTCCGGCTCTTCCGCGGTTTTTACCCGCTCACTTTGCCGGTGGACGTCCGCCCTGCGACGTGGTATATTATAACACAACTCTTTTTGTTTGTCAACACCTTTTTTCAGGTTTTTTGCAAATCCAGTTTATGCATCTGCCGCGCAGAAAAAACCGACCTATGTAGCTGCGAAAACCCCTTTGCCGCCATTATTTTTGCTTATGCCCCATTGTCAGCCCGCCTGCGATTTTGGCCTATTTTTCGCTTTCGGGGACTTAGCATCGATTGGCTTTTTGCAGTCCGCGTTGCGCCTTATAGCGCCACGCAGCAAGGCTCGCGGCATAGCTTTGCGCAAAAGCCGTGTGCCGCCGGAGTCTGGCACGGCAGCACACGGCGCGGCGTCTTATTTTACGGCGCGCGCAACATAGCAGTGCCGTTCATCGCAATCCGATATAGAAAGAAGCGGCAGCTTGTCCGCGGGGGCGCCTTCCAACGCCTCGGGATTATAGCCGTCGACCACCGCGCACAGCTCAAACCCCGCATCGGCAAGCATAGCGCGCAGCTTTCGGCCGCTCCAGTATCTTTCGGTCTGAACCTCGTCTTGCCTGCGCCAAAGCCCTCCGCCCTCATCGGTGAAAATTGACAGGTAAAACTTGCAAATGCCCGACCTTGGGCTGTACTCGCTGCGCCAAGCGCAAAGAACTCCGTCGGATTCAAGCACAAAGTCGCGGCAGGCATATACCTTTTCAAACTTATATTTTGTGTTAACGTCGAAAACAAACAGCCCGCCGGGGTCAAGGTAGTTGTGCACAAGCTTAAAGCAGCGCTCAAGCTTGTATGGCTCTGTGAGGTAATTTATGCTGTCGAGCGTGGAGACTATCAGCCCGACCGTGCCGTACAGCTCAAACTCCGCCATATCCTGTTGCAGCCAGAGTATATTCGCGCCGGACGGCGGGGCTTTTGAAGCGGCGGCTGCCAGCATCTGTTCGGAACGGTCGATGCCTATCATATCGTAGCCCAGCGCGGATAGCTCAAGCGCGACGCTTCCCGTGCCGCATGCAAGGTCGACCGCAAGCTTACTTTCTGGCAGCCCCCACTTTTTAACCGCGGCGTCGCAAAACTTTGCTATCGCTTTGTAATCCGCGCCGGCATTCAACGCGTCGTAATACGAAGCGAGAACTGTATACTGCCCCGCGGGTCGAGGGCGGCTTTTTGCGCTCACTGGCGCCGGCGCTCCCTCTCAAGGCGCTCGAGCACCATTATATAGCCGTCGCTGCCGTATTTTAGGCATCGGTTGACGCGGCTTATAGTCGCCGTTGAAAGCCCCGTCTCCTGAGCTATATCCGTATAGATATAGTTTTCCCGCAGCATTTTCGCTGCCTTGAGCCTTTTTGACATCTCTTTGATTTCCGAAACCGTGCAAAGGTCTTCAAAGAATTTATAGCACTCTTCAATGTTCTCAAGCGTCAGGATAGCGCGAAAAAGAAAATCGGTGTTTTCGTCCCGGATTTTTTCGCTCATTAAAATCACCCCCGTATAGCCGAAGTCGGCAAAACATTCTAGCCTGTTGCTTAAAATGTATTATAGCATAGTTTTTTCATAAAGTAAAGCGATTTAATAAAATTAAGCAGCCCGGCTCCAAGCAAGGATTTGTTGGAAAAAATTAATAATGTAGTAAACAAATCTGATAAAATTATAAAGTATAATTTCTTCTTGAAGGGAAAAATTAAATTGTATTTTAAGTTTAAGGCGGGCTATTTGGGGCCTGGCTTTTTACAAACTAAAGCATAAGGAGGTCGCGAATAATGGCAGTTAAAAACGCTATGACAGCCGACTTTTTGCGCTCCGCATATGGCGGGGAAAGCATGGCTCACATGAGGTACCTTTACTGGGCCACGGTGGCGAAAAAAGAAGGCTTCCCCAATGTAGGCAGGCTTTTTGAAGGAATCGCCTATGCAGAATACGTCCATGCGAACAACCACTTCAGGGAACTCGGCAAAGATATCGGCGACGCGACAGTCACTGCTGGTGCGATTTTCGGCGATGCCAAGACCGTCGACAACCTGCAGGGCGCAATCAACGGGGAGCTGCATGAAGTCGAGCAGATGTACCCCGTATACCTGAACGCTGCGGATTTCCAGAAGGAAGACGGCGCCAAGCGTTCCTTCCACTTTGCGCTTGAGGCTGAGAAGATCCATGCCGATCTCTTCTCCAAGGCGAAAGAAAGCGTCAAGGAAGGCAAAGACATGCAGATGAAAGCCGTATACATTTGCCCGGTCTGCGGCCACACCGTCCTTGACGAGGCGCCCGACAAGTGCCCGGTCTGCGGTGCGAAGAAGGAAATGTACAAAGAGTTTTAATAGCTCATACCTCCTAAAAAATACCCGGCTCAAATATCGAGCCGGGTATTTGCATATAGTTTTTTAGGTTAAAATCCGAAAGCTTTAGATATATTATACTTTTAGCTGCGGCGGCGGGCAGATGCGTATTCCTCGTACTTTCCCTCCGCATACTCCCAATTTACAAGTTTCCACCAGTTATCTATGTAACCCGCGCGGTCGTTTTTGTAGTCGAGGAAATACGCGTGCTCCCAAAGGTCGATGCACATAAGGGGATATAAGCCTGTCATTAGCGGGTTTTCCTGGTTCGGCAGGTTTATAATCGTCAGACCCCTCCTGCCTGCGGCAAGCCAGGTATAACCTGACCCGAAAACAGCGCGCGCCGCTTCGGTAAACTCGCGCACAAATCCGTCAAACGACCCAAAAAACGCGTCAATCGCACGCGCAAGCTCGCCCTGCGGCGGGCGGTAGCTGCTTTCGGGCGCCATGCCGTAAAAGTACATAACATGGTTATAAGTGCCGCCCGCATAGCGCCCTAGAGGGACGCCCACGCTTTTCGGCATCCTGACCGACCGGCGCAAAAGCTCCTCTAGCGTCAAATTTTGCAGCTCGGGCCGATCGGATAAAAGCTTGTTGAGGTTGTATACATAGGCATTGTAAAGCCTGCCGTGGTGAACCTCGAGCGTTTCTCCGCTTATGTAAGGCTCAAGCGCGCCTATCTCATAGGGCAAAGGAAGGGCTTCGAAAGGATATGTTTGCTGCATAACAAAACCTCCTTTTCTTTTTCATGATATGTCCCTTTGCCCCATATGTTTAAGGTTGACAATATTACCTTCTGATGCTAAAATACTTAAAAAAACGCGTTTTGGGTAGGTTATGAGCGATATTACGGTAACAATCATAAGCATTTTGATTCCGCTTCTTGGCACCACGTTAGGCGCGGGCATGGTGTTTTTTCTTAAAAAAGAAATGAGTGAGAGGCTGCGCGGCGCGCTGCTCGGCTTTGCCTCGGGCGTCATGATCGCCGCGTCGGTTTGGTCGCTTTTAATACCCGCGCTCGAGATGGTCGAAGACAGCAGCGCCCCGGCTTGGCTGCCTGCGGCGACCGGTTTTTTAGCGGGCATGCTGTTCCTTTTGATTTTAGACACATACATCCCGCACCTGCACATTGACACCGATACGCCCGAAGGCGTCAAGTCCTCGAAAATCAGCCGCTCGATAATGCTTGTGCTCGCCGTGACGCTGCACAACATCCCCGAAGGGATGGCAGTCGGCGTCGCGTTTGCGGGCATGCTCAGCGGAAAGGCTGAAATATCGGCCGCAAGCGCGATTGTTTTGTCAATAGGCATAGCGCTGCAAAACTTCCCCGAAGGCGCGATTATCTCAATGCCCCTAGTCGGCAGCGGCATCTCGAAAGGTAAAGCGTTCAAATACGGGTTTATCTCAGGCGTCGTCGAGCCTGTCGCGGCGTTTTTGACCATACTTTTAACCTCGTTTGTAGTACCGCTTTTGCCTTTCCTGCTCGCTTTCGCCGCTGGCGCGATGATTTACGTTGTCGTTGAGGAGCTTATACCCGAAGCGCAGTCAGCCGAGCACAGCAATATCGCGACAATCGGCGTCGCGCTTGGCTTTACGCTTATGATGGTCCTCGACGTTGCGCTTGGATAAGCTGCCGGATGAATTTATCACAGGAGATGCCGAATGAGTATTTGCTACCCCGACTATAGCCGCAGCCTTCTTTCGGTTATCGCCTCAATATCTGCGAACTTCGGTGTAAAAACTTCGCATGCGTCCCTACCGATGCTCGACGCCGAGCTGGCGCGCGGCTATAAAAACGTTGTGCTAATGCTTTTCGACGGGCTTGGCACCGAGATACTCGGGCGCTATCTTCCGCCTAGCTCGCTTTTGCGAAGGCATGTCGCGGCTGAAATCTCGTCGGTCTTCCCGCCCACCACCACCGCGGCGACTATAACCGTCGAGTCCGGGCTTGCGCCTATTGAGCACGGCTGGCTGGGCTGGAGCCTTTATTTTGAGGAGATAGGCGCGAACGTCAGCATATTCCCAAATACTTTGTCCGGCTCGGGCGGGGTACCCGCTGCCGACTACCATGTGGCGCGCTGGTATTTGCCATACGAGCGGCTAGCCGACAAAATTAAATCTGCCGGTAAAGCAAATGCAAAAATTATTTCGCCGTTCGCCGAACCCGCGACAGTCAGCGTCCGCGAGATTTGCGAAATTATAGAGCAATTTTGCGCGGAAGCCGGCAAAAAGTTCGTGTATGCTTACTGGCCGCAGCCAGACGAAGACATGCATATACTTGGCACCTCGCACGGCGCGGTAAAACGCCATATAAAAGAAATAGAAAAAGAACTTGATCGGCTCTGCGGCAAGCTCTCGGACACCCTTTTGATTGTCACCGCCGACCACGGTATAATTGATGTAACCTGGCGCTTTCTGCCCGAGTACCCGGGCGTCACCCGCTGCCTTGCGCGCACGCCGTGGATGGAGCCGCGCGCTATGGCTTTTGCCGTTTTACCGGGGCACGAGCGCGAGTTCGTGCGGGAGTTTAATTCAGCATTCGGCGACTGCTTTGTGCTCTTTTCCCGCGAGGAAGCGTTGCAAGCCGGGCTTTTCGGCCCGGGCACGCCCCATCCGCGCGCAAATGAGCTTCTAGGCGACTTTACCGCCGCTGCTACAGGCTCTGTCGCAATCGAAGTCCGCGAGCGTACCGAAGATGTGCTTCGTGCGGCGCACGCCGGGCTGACCGACGCCGAGATGCGCGTGCCGCTTATACTTATAAAAACATAAAAACCGTGGCGATTTTCGCCGCGGTTATATTGTCTAAAAAACCTCGAATTTTAATTTATTATGCATATTTTTTCCTTTATTATGCCCGCTTAAACCTCCATAAATAGCTGCGTTTTTTCTCTAAATTAACTCGGGTTTTTATGGATTTTGCGAGTAAAATCAAGTCGTAAAATTGGCATATTTTTATTATATAGTAAAAGCGAGCAGCACGCTGTGGCGCACCGCCCGCCGCACTATTTTAATCAAATTGTTTAAGCCATTCCTCGATAGTTTTTCCACTCTCGCGGATCTTTTCACCAAGCAGTTTAAGCTGCTCCTGTTCTTTTGCGGCGAGCGCGTTTGCCCGCTCCTTTTTCAGCGCAGAGAGTTTTTTTCTCAGCCCTGCAATCTCAGCGGTAACAGCAGTAATTTCCGCATCGATTTCTTCAGGCGTCCGAATCAAATTTTTCGGTTTTCTTCCACGCGGCATTAAGTTATCACCCCCATTAATTTATATCATAAAAAATTTAGAAAATTTCACGCATATAGTATTGACAATAATACCATAATATAACTGCCTTGTCAACACAAAATATCGTTGGAATTTGTCAAATCTAAAAATTATTATTAAAATTATTATTAAAAAGGCTTGCATTTGGGAGCTTTTTATGTTATAATGCAATGGTTAATTCAGACTGCGACTATAGAATGTAAAGCGGAGGGAAAATAATGGCAAAGTGTGAGATTTGCGGTAAGAGCGCTTCGTTCGGTCATAACGTGTCTCACTCGAACCGCAAAACAGGCAGAATGTGGAAACCGAACATCCGCACAGTGCGCGCTAATATAAACGGCACGAACAAAAAGGTCAAAATTTGCACCCGCTGCCTAAGATCCGGCAAAATCTCCAGAGCCGTCTAAGCGGTGTTAAGAGAAGGCAAAAGATCGATCGCATCCGGTATGGGAACTGCGGTGAAAAAGTTTATATTCGTCAATCAAAGCGTATCCGGTGAAATCGAAGCGTCGCTTGCGGCGCTAGGTTACATCGTGATACGCTTGCCTTCTTTTAGGAGGCTTGGGCGGTATGTCTGCTGTCATCCCGACTCGATAATGTTCCCACTGCCCGACGGAAGGCTGCTTGTGCACGCCGAGTATTTTCGCGAAAATCAAAAGCTTTTTCTTAGCACTGGCCTTGAGTTTGCGCTGACCGACGAGCCGGTGGGGCAAAATTACCCGCAGGACGTGCTCTTTAACGCGCTCGCGATAGGCGGCACGCTTTTTGGGCGGCTTGACGCTGTGTCGAAAGTTATAAAAGCAGCATATACCGAGCATGTAGGCGTAAAACAGGGCTATGCGCGCTGCTCTGTACTCGCGCTTGGCGAGCGCGCGGCGGCGACTGCAGACCCGGGCATGGCGCGCGCGCTAAGCGAAAAAGGGATCAGCGTGCTTCTTTTGCCGCCGGACGGTATCATTCTTCGAGCATACGGCACTGAGGGCGAAAAAATAAAGCCGCCGTGCGGCGAGCTCCGCTACGACGGCTTTATCGGCGGGTGCGGAGTTATGCTGGATGGCGACTCCGCAACAGGTCAAAAGATTTGCGGGTTCTTCGGCGAGATAACCGCGTATAAGCATTTTTTGCTTCTTTCGGAATTTGCCGGCGCTCACGGGATAAAGCTTGTATCGCTTTGCCGCAGCCCGCTTGAGGACCTCGGCGGCGCCGTAATAGCTTTTGCATAAGCATCTGCCGTTTTGGCAAAGCGCGCCCGTACGGCTTCAACCGGAAAGGTTAACCGTGGCATTTCTTTCACACCGCAAGCGCTCAGCGCCGGAAGCCATGCACAAAGCGTATAGCCAAGGCGCGTTTGGTACATTTTAGCTATAGGCAACCTTTAACCGCATTAATGGCGGGCAAACCTACGGCCCCGCGCCGTACGGCAAGCCCCGCTTTTGGCATGGCAGAGCGGCGTTTGGCGCGAAAAAGCAATTATGGACAAAAGGCACCCTGTCGCGGCTTTATAGCTCCTTGACTTTCAAGTGCCATGCTTTAGTTGTCTTTCCGCCAAAGGCATTGTGCGCTTTATATATCCCGCGCCGGGCAGGATATGTTTCTGCGGCGTGCAACAGTATTACTGGCGGCTTTTTACATACTGCTGCCGCTTGCCCGTTTATATTAAGCTGCAAAATTAAATACGCAGCCAGCTTTTAAATATCGGCTTATTTATTGCGCCGCGCTGGCGGTTTCGGCGGGCTGCTCGCTCGCAGGCTCCGCGTTGCCGGCAGCTTGTGTTTCGGCAGGTTGTTCAGCCTGAGCTTGCTTTCTCAGCTCAAGCTCCTTCTTATATGCCGAGATTATCGCGGTCTCAAGCTCAGCACGGAACGCCGAGTTCAGCGGATGGACTATGTCGCGATATGTGTTGTCGGGGTTTTTCCTGCTCGGCATGACAATAAACATTTTTTCCCGCGCATGGATTACCTTAATGTCATGCAGTGCAAGCTGATTGTCGAGCGTAATCGATACGATCGCTTTCATGGGGCTATCGTCGTCGAAGATTTTACGCACTTTAATGTCGGTAATTTGCATTTTAATTGCCTCCATATGATTTGTTTTGCGCGATTAAGAAAATTATAATATAATATTGTGAAGGACAATTCAATAAAAAGTAAATATTTGTACCATATTTTATACAATTATAATAAATTTTGCAATACTATTGTCTAAAAAATGCAAGCAACAATTTTGGAGATGCGAAAATGACTGAAATGACCGACAGCGAAATCCTTTCGTACATCGCGCCGGGGCGCCACATATTCTTCATCGGTATCGGCGGGATAAGCATGCATGCGCTCGCGCTTATCTGCGCCGACCGAGGCGCCGTCGTCAGCGGATACGACCGCTCGCGCACTGCCATCACTGACAAGCTACAAGAGCGCGGGATAAAGGTGCGGTTTGAGCATACCGGCGAGTTTTACGGCGCCGAGCTTGCGGTCTATACCTCTGCTATACACCCCGATAACGAGGAATGGATCGACGCCCAGCGCCAGGGCATCCCGCTGATCCGCCGCGCTGAGTTCCTTGGCGCTCTGATGTCGGGCTACAAACACAGGGTCGGCGTTTCCGGAATGCATGGCAAAAGCACCTGCACCTCGATGTTATCGCATATTTTCATAGAGGCGGGGACCGACCCGACGGTCGTCAGCGGCGCTGAGAGTGTCGAGCTTGGCGGCGCGTACCGGCTTGGCGGCGATGAGTATTTCATTTTCGAGGCAGACGAGTACACCGACTCGTTTTTGTCGTTTTTGCCCACAACCGCCGTAGCGCTCAACATCGAGCTCGACCATGTCGACTATTTCACGGGTTTAGAGCACATCATCCGCTCGTTTTCCAAGTTTTTGTCCTACGCCGGCAGCGCAGTAGTCAACATCGACAGCGAGAACGTCCGTCGGGCAATAAAAAACTACGCCGGCAGGCTTATAACATATGGGCTTGACTCGCCGGATGCCGATTATACCGCAAAAGACATAACGTTTGACTACGGCGCGCCGCGGTTCACCGTTCTCGAGCACGGCAAGGAGCTTATGAGGGTTGAGCTTGCGGTGCCCGGCAGGCACAACATTTATAACTCGCTTGCCTCCACTGCAGTAGCGAGGGCATACGGCATCCCGCCTGAGAAAATCGCCTCCGCGCTCGCCACATTCAAGGGAGCGAAGCGGCGCTTTGAGTACCGGGGCAAACTCTCATCGGGCGCCGAGCTATACGACGACTATGCCCATCACCCGACCGAAATCCGCGCCTCGCTCGACGCGGCGCTTAAACTCGCGCCGGGCAGGATTTGGGTGATATATCAGCCCCATACCTACTCGCGTACGGCGGGGCTTTTCGACGAGTTCTGCGCGGCTTTCGACGTTCTGCGCGAGGACGACCGCGTGATTTTCGCCGACATCTACGCCGCTCGCGAGGAAAACAAATGGGGGGTATCCTCCCGCCAGCTCGCCGAGCACACCAAAGGTGCGCTTTATCTTGGCGATTTTGCCGAAATCGCAGGGTTTTTGCGTAAAAATATCGCACCTGGCGACACCGTCATAACAATGGGTGCCGGCGACGTTTTTAAAGTCGGCGACATGCTCCTTGAGGATGCGTAGCATGACGCCGGACGTGAATTTTATATAAATATTGTTAAAAATAACTTTATTTTAACAAAATGGAACAACGCTAAAAATATAAATATTTATCGATAAAATCGGAGCGAAAAGCCCCGATTTTTATTTTTATTTTTTAGTTAAAAAATTGTAAACCTCATTGACACATGTTATCACGCGTGATATAATGACAGCACAATTGTGAATATTAACATTTTCGAATTTAAGATTTCAAATCACAGCTCACACAATCAAGTATCAGAAAGGAATTCCATGCCAAGGCATTTTGGCGTGCAATTGAAGAAGGCGATATGAATACTTTAAGAAGGGCAGCAATAAGAGAGCTTTTGCAATCAAAGCCGTTCGTTTCGCTGCGTGAGCTTGAAAAGGCCTTTCCCGACGTGTCCAGCATGACCTTGCGGCGCGACATCGAGTATTTTGAAAAAATAGGCGAGGCTATCAAGGTGCGCGGCGGCGCGCGCTCGATGAAGTTCCTCACCACCTCGATGGAAGACAGCTTCAAGCAGCGCCTGAATGAAAATACCGAAGCTAAAGACAAAATCGCGCGCTGCGCGATATCGATGCTCGAGGTGGGGCGCTCGATGTTCTTCGATTCTGGCACGACGATGCTGCGCATGGCTCAGCTATTGCCCGACGAGCGGCTGACTATAACCACCACCGGGCCGAACATCGCGCTCGAGCTTTTGAATAAGTCGCTGCCGATTATAAATCTCGTCGGCGGCATGGTCAACCGCGACAACATATCCATATCGGGCACGCCCGCGATGGAGTTCCTCGACTCCATTAACATAGACATCGCATTCATCGTACCGTCGGGCATGTCTAGCAAAACCGGCCTTACCTGCGGCAACTATTCGGAATGCGAGCTTAAAAAGCTCGTCGTGCAAAAGGCAAGGCGGGTTATCGCGCTGATGGACACCTCCAAGCTCGACAAAAGCCTACCTTATACATTCTG
Organism: Clostridiales bacterium; assembly: GCA_012840355.1. Taxonomy (GTDB): domain Bacteria; phylum Bacillota; class Clostridia; order Oscillospirales; family CAG-272; genus DTU078. The sequence continues at coordinate 23,671 of DULN01000001.1, forward strand.
CGGCATCGAGGATCTTGACACAATCATCACCGACGCTCCGCTACCTGACGACATCATGCGCCAATGCGAAGCCGCCGGTGTAAAAGTTAAAATAGCGACATAAAAGGGCATCTCGGTGCCCAGCAGCACAAATTGGGGGAATAACCATGGCTACATTAGTTATCATGCCGCGGCAGGGACAGAGCGTCGAGTCCTGCATTATTACCGAGTGGAAAAAGAAAAAAGGCGACCGGGTTGAAATCGGAGACGTGCTTTTTACTTATGAAACCGACAAGGCGTCCTTCGAAGAGGCCGCGAAAATAGAAGGAACGCTGCTTGAGATACTAGCCGACGAGGGCGACATCGTACCGGTTCTTTCGCCGGTCTGCATTATTGGCGAGCCGGGCGAAGATATATCGACGCTGCTTGCCGAGCATGGCGCAAATGAGGTGCCAAAGGAAGAAAACGCTCCCACAGCAGTGCAGCCCCTCGAGGCTCCGGCGGCGCAAACTGTTGCCCCCTCGGAAGGAACAGCAGTTGACGTTGCAAGCCTTAAAATCTCTCCGCGCGCAAGGCGGCTTGCTGAAAAGACCGGCGCAGACCTTTCGCAGGTGATCCCTACCGGCCCAAACGGCAGGGTTATTGAGCGCGACGTCCAAAGGCTGCTCGACCTCGGGCTCACAATGGCTGCAGCGGCGAAGGCTGCGCTTGCCCCGATTCCCGAGCACGCTGTAACGCATCAAGAAGTGCCGCAGCCTGCGGCTCCCGCGTCGGCAAACGAAGCCGAGTACCGGGACGTCAATATTTCGGCAGTGCGCCGCGTGATTGCGAAATCGATGCACGCATCCCTTTCGACAATGGCACAGCTGACGCTGAACGCCTCGTTCGATGCGACAAAGCTGCTCGCGATACGCGCCACGCTCAAAGAACGCGCCGAAACGCTTGGGCTGCCAAATATCACGCTCAACGATATGATACTCTTCGCAGTCTCACGCACAATCCTCTCTCATCCCGACCTAAACGCGCATTATCTAGAAGAGGAAGGCGTGATACGCCAGTTTACGAGCGTCAACCTCGGCATCGCGGTCGATACCGAGAGGGGGCTTTTAGTCCCGACGCTTTTCGGAGCGGAGAAGCTATCGCTCGCCGAGCTTTCGGCTAAAGCCAAAGAGCTCATTTCGGCGGCGCAGAAAGGCTCGATATCGCCGGACCTTCTCCGCGGCGCATCGTTTACAGTGACTAACCTCGGCGCGCTCGGCATCGAGAGCTTCACGCCGGTTATAAACCCCCCGCAGACCGGCATACTCGGCGTTTGCAACATTACCCGCCGCGTGAAGGAAGTGGACGGAAAAGACGTTTTCTACCCCGCAATGGGGCTTTCGCTCACATTCGACCACAGAGCGCTCGACGGTGCGCCCGCGGCGCGGTTCTTGCGCGACCTTTGTACAAACCTCGAAAACTTCGATTTGCTTTTGGCAAAGTAACTATACGGGCATAAGCCGCAACGCTATATAAATGCAAAGAAGGATAGCGAGATGTACGATCTAATAATTTTAGGCGGCGGCCCCGCCGGCTACAACGCCGCCGAACGCGCTGCTCACGCTGGAATGAAGACGCTCCTTTTTGAAGGCAGGGCGCTAGGCGGCGTCTGCCTTAACGAGGGCTGCATACCGACAAAGACGCTGCTTCACTCGGCGAAAATTTACGACTACGCAAAGCACTCGGAAGAGTATGGGGTAAAGTTTTCCGGCGCGGCAATTAATCATGAGGCTGTTGTGAGCCGCAAAGACCGAGTTGTGAATATGCTAGTTTCCGGTGTTGCCTCAAGGCTCAAAAAGGCGGGCGTGGACGTGGTGGCGGAATACGCCACAATAGTAGGCCGCTCTAAAGAGGGCTTTACCCTCAAAGCCGGCGAAGAAGAGTACACGGGCAAAAAACTGCTCATATGCACCGGCTCGACCGCATTTGTCCCGCCGATACAAGGCCTGCGCGATGCGATGGCGACCGGCTTTGCTATGACAAACCGCGAGATACTCGATTTGCGCATGGTGCCCGAGCGACTCGTCGTCATTGGCGGAGGGGTCATCGGGCTTGAGGTGGCGTCGTATTTCTGCTCGGTCGGCTCGAAAGTGACGGTTATAGAGATGCTCGACCATATCGCCGGCGCGACCGACCGTGAGATTTCACAAATATTGCAAAAGAATTATATTAAAAAAGGCGTCACTTTCCTGCTTTCCGCGAAAGTGACAAAGTTAGGCGAAGGCAGCGTCACATATGAGGCAGGCGATAAAACTGAGACTATTCCCGCCGACGCGGTGCTTGTTTCCGTCGGAAGGCGCCCGGCGACCGAGGGTATCGGACTTGAAAACATCGGCGTTTTAACCGAGCGCGGCGCAATTGTTACCGACGAGTACTGCCGCACGAGCGTCTCGGGTGTGTATGCTGCCGGCGACGTCAACGGCAAATCGATGCTCGCGCACACCGCGTACCGCGAAGGCGAGGTAGCGGTAAACAATATGCTCGGAAAGCGGGATATTGTAAATTACGGCGCAATTCCGGCGGTCATTTATACAAATCCCGAAGTAGCCACTGTCGGCGAAACCGAAGAAAGCGCTAAGGCGAAAGGGTTTGACGTAAAGTCCGTTACGGTCACCCTCAAATACAGCGGCCGCTATGTATCAGAAAATGAAAGCGGCGACGGCATATTAAAGCTTGTCGTCGACAGCGGGCACCGCCGGGTGCTCGGGGTGCATATGATTGGCAGCTACGCCTCCGAAATTATATACGGAGCGGCGATGATGGTCGACCTCGAGATGCGAGTAGAACAAATAAAACAGCTCGTATTCCCTCACCCGACAGTCGGCGAGGTAATCCGCGAAGCCATGTTTATGGTCTAAGCGAAAAATCTAATTGACAGGAGATAACCACAATGCCTAAGAGTCAACCGATTTATCCGGAGCAGGCATTTCGGCCCGACGTTATAAGATTTACCGATATACCTGTCTGCCAATATAATAAGACGCTCGAGGAAGAAAAAAAGAATTACACCAAAGACGACTTTATGCGTATCTACCACGACATGCGTACGATACGCGAGTTTGAGCACATGCTCAACGAAGTCAAAACCAAGGGCGCTTATGGCGGCATCGAGTATAATTACCCCGGCCCCGCGCACCTTTCGATCGGTCAGGAAGCCTCGGCAGTCGGGCAGGCGTTCCCGCTTGACATTAACGACCTTTCGTTCGGCTCGCACCGCAGCCACGGAGAGATTATCGCAAGAGGGCTTGTTGCCATCCACAAGCTCCCGGAAAACGAGCTTTACGACATAATGAAAAACTTCCTCGGCGGCAGGATTCTCTCTATTGTTGAAAAGCATATGCCCGCCGATAATATAAAGAAGCTTGCGCAAAACTTCCTGCTCTACGGCGCGCTGGCTGAGGTTTTCGCGCGCAGCACGGGCTTTAACCTCGGGCTCGGCGGTTCGATGCACTGCTTTTTTATCCCGTTCGGGCTGATGCCGAATAACGCCATTGTCGGCGGCTCCGCCCCGATTGCGGTCGGCGCGGCGCTATATAAGCGCTGCAACGGGAAGCCCGGCATTGTCATCGCGAATATCGGCGACGGCGCGCTCGGACGCGGCTCGGTGCTCGAGGCTATGAACTTCGCCTCGATGGACCAGTTCACAAAGCTCTGGGGCATGGACGGCAAGTACTCCGATAAAGGCCTGCCGATACTGTTTAACATTTTCAACAACATATACGGCATGGGCGGTCAGACCTGGGGAGAGACAGCCGGCTATGGCTACGCTGCACGGCTCGGCGCGGGCTTTACGCCGACGCAGATGCACTCCGAGCGCGTCAACGGCTACGACCCGCTCGCGGTCATCGACGCGGTGTCGCGCAAAAAGCAGATTTTGCTAGAGGGCAAAGGCCCGGCGCTGCTCGACATCGTCACCTACAGGGTCTCCGGCCACAGCCCCTCCGACTCGTCGTCTTACCGCTCTCAGGAAGAGATTGACGCGTGGATCGCCGCAGACCCGATCGCGGCGTTTCGCAAAAAGCTCGTCGAGGGCAGCATCGCAACCGAAGACGAGTTTGATGCGATCGACGAAATGATAGTGCGCCGCACCGAGGAGATCATGAGGCTTGCTACAAACGACGAAATCTCGCCGCGCATGGACCTTGATAAAGAACCCGACGCTATAGCGAACCTCATGTTCTCGAACCAGAAAGTCCCGAGCTTCGACACCACGCGCAAGCCTGATATGCTCATGCCGAAGGACGAGGTGCCGCGCGTCAAGGAGATCAAAAACAAGGTACGGTCTGCCTTAGACAAGGATGGCAAGCCGGTGCCGAAGATGAAGCTTTACAACATACGCGACGGAATATTCGAGCCGGTTATAGACAAGCTCTACGAGGACCCGACGCTTATTATCTATGGCGAGGACAACCGCGACTGGGGCGGCGCGTTCGGCGTTTACAAGAAGATGACCGAAGCTGTCCCCTACCACCGTTTCTTCAATGCGCCTATATCCGAGGCTGCGATTGTCGGCTCTGCGGTCGGATATGCGATGTGCGGCGGCAGGGTAATCGTCGAGCTCATGTACGCCGACTTTATGGGCTGCGCGGGCGACGAGATTTTCAACCAGCTGGCAAAATGGCAGGCAATGTCGGCGGGCATACTGAAAATGCCGGTCGTGCTGCGCGTTTCGGTCGGCTCTAAATACGGCGCCCAGCACTCGCAGGACTGGACCGCGCTAGTCGCGCATATCCCAGGCCTGAAAGTTGTCTTCCCCGCCACGCCGGCCGACGCTAAAGGCCTTATGACAGCGGCGCTGAACGGCACCGACCCGGTGATATTCTTCGAGTCGCAACGCATATACGACCTAGGCGAAGAGTTTCTCCCCGGCGGCGTGCCGGAGGGCTACTATGAAATTAAGATCGGCGAGCCCGACATAAAGCGTCCGGGCAAGGACATCACGATCCTCTCAATCGGCGCGGCGCTTTACCGCGTGCTTAAAGCCGCTGATATGCTCAAGGAGAAATATAACATCTCGGCTGAGGTTATCGACGCGCGCTCGATTGTGCCGTTCGATTATACGAAAGTAATCGAGTCGGTCAAAAAGACCGGCAGAATTCTCATCGTCGGCGACGCTTGCGAGCGCAACTCGGTGATGAAGGACATGGCGGCAAACATCGCGGATCTCGCGTTCGACTACCTCGACGCGCCGCCCGTGGCGCTCGGCAGCCGCAACTGGATAACGCCGGCGCACGAGTATGAAGAATACTTCTTCCCCTACCCCGAAGCGATTATCGACTGCATCCACGAGCGGATTCTGCCTCTCGAAGGCCATGTGCCAACGCACGACTTTACCGACGTCGCAAAAACAGAGAGGCTGCGCCGCGGGGTTTAATCCCCCATAGTTTACCCAGCATGCGCGGGGTTAGGCAACCCCCCGTTAATTCCAATATAAAGGCGGCGCCCGCCGCCTTTTTCGGTAATGGCTATGAAGATTATAATAAACAACCACACCGATCCGTATTTCAACCTCGCCGCCGAAGAATACCTGCTTGACAATGTCCCAGGCGAGCTTTTCATGCTTTGGCGCAACGAGCCGTCTGTCATTATCGGTAAAAATCAAAACGCTTATGCCGAGCTCAACCTCGAGTTTATACGCGAGCATAACATAAAAGTCGTCCGCAGGCTGACCGGCGGCGGCGCGGTATTCCACGACCTCGGCAACGTGAATTTTACTTATATCGTGGCGCGTGAGGGGGAAAACGCCCTCGATTTCGACCGATTTACACGCCCGGTGGTGGAGGCGCTGCGCGGGCTCGGCGTGCCTGCCGAGCGCTTGGGCCGCAACGACATCGTGGTGCGAGTCGGCGGCGAAGCCCGCAAAATCTCCGGCAACGCACAGTGCGTGCGACCCGCGGCTTTTGCGGCGGGCGGAGTGGATCGTGTCATGCACCACGGAACTCTTCTCTACTCTGCCGATATGGCAAAGCTCGCCGGCGCACTGAACGTCGACCCCGAAAAAATCAAAGCTAAAGGCATTAAAAGCGTGCGGTCGCGCGTTGCTAACATAGCCGATTTCCTCGCGCCCAAACATAAAGGCATGGGCGCCGAGCAGTTTATGGAGTACATGCTCAGCCGGGTGCCGGGCGAGCGAGTCACGCTTACCTCCGAAGACGAGGCGGCGATAAGAAGGCTCGCCGAAGAAAAATACTCTACTTGGGAGTACACATTCGGCAGCTCGAAACAGTACTCGGTCACGCGCAAGAAATATTTTGAGTTCGGCGCTGTTGAGATAGGCCTCGACTCCGACGGCGGAATAATTACCGAAATAAAAATCCGCGGCGACTTTTTCGGCGTGCGCGACGTGTCCGAGCTATGCGAGCGGCTGCGCGGCGTTCGGCTCGACTATGGCGAGCTACTACGGGCGCTTTCCGACGTGTCGGACTACATTTTGGGCGCAACGCCCGCGGAAATCGCATCGCTAATACTGTAAAGCGATAGCACTTACCAATCCATAAAAAACAAAAACCCGCCTTTGCCTAGTTGGGCAAAGGCGGATTTTTTATTGTTTAAAGTTATTGAAGGGGGCTTGGGGGAAACTTTTTAAAAAAGTCTCCCCCAAAATTATTACACATTCATCACAACTGGCAAAATCATCGGTTTGCGATGCGTTTTGGCGTATAGGAACTTCGACAAATCGTCTTTGACTTTGCTTTTTAGCTGTGACCAATCAGTGATATTGTTATCAAGGCAATCTTCTAGCGCGTCGCGGGCAATTACCCTTATCTGCTCTATTAGATCTTCAGACTCGCGCACATACACAAACCCGCGCGAGACAATATCGGGCCCCGAGATAAGCGTCAAATCGTCGGTGTCGACAGTCGCGACCACAACTATAAGACCGTCCTGGGACAGGTGCTTGCGGTCGCGCAGCACTATGTTGCCCACATCGCCCACGCCGTAACCGTCGACCAGCACCCTTCCGGCAGGCACAGTGCCTACAAAGCGTGCATTTTCTCCGTCAAGCTCAAGCACTTTACCGATGTCCGAAACGAAAATCCGCCTGTCCTCGATGCCCATGCTCTGGGCTATCTCTTTGTTCTTTACAAGGTGCCTGTACTCGCCGTGTATTGGCATGAAGAACTTCGGCCTTGTAAGCGCTATCATAAGCTTTAGCTCTTCCTGGCAGGCGTGACCTGAGACATGCACCTCCACCGACGGGTCGCGGTAAACAGAAGCGCCGCACTTTAAGATATCGTTTATTATCCTGCCAACCAGCTTCTCGTTGCCGGGTATGGCATGGGCGCTGATGACTACAAGGTCCTTCGGGCCAAGCTCGACTTTGTCGTGGCTTGATATCGCCATTCGGTAAAGCGCCGACATCGGCTCGCCTTGCGAACCGGTCGATACAATCGTTATGCGCTCGGGCGGGAAGCGCTTTATCTCGCTGATGTCAATAAGCGTCCCTTCGGGCACGCGCATGTACCCGAGCTCTACCGCAGCGCTCACAACATTTAGCATCGAGCGTCCGGTAATCGCGACCTTGCGCCCGTAGGCGTGGCTCATGTCAATTATCTGCTGCACGCGGTGCACGTTCGACGAGAACGTGGTTATTATTATGCGCTTGTCGCTGTTGCGCAAAAAGATATTGTCGAGCGACTGGCCGACCGTGCGCTCCGAGGGCGTGTAGCCCGGCCGCTCGGCGTTCGTCGACTCGAGCATTAGCAGAAGCACTCCCTGCTTGCCTAGCTCGCCCAGCCGGGTTATGTCCATTATCTCGCCGTCTATAGGCGTAAGGTCGAGCTTAAAGTCGCCCGAATACACCACCGTTCCTACCGGCGTGGTGATAGCAAGCGCGCATGCGTCGGCGATCGAGTGGTTCACATGGATGAACTCAACTGTAAAGCATCCTAGCTTTATCTTGTCGCCAGCCTTCACGCTGTGCAGCTTGGGCTTTTCTTTATACGAATGCTCCTGGAGCTTGTTTTTTAGTATCCCGATCGTCAGCCTTGTGCCATAGACAGGCGGCGATATCTCTTGCAGCACATACGGCAGCGCGCCGATGTGGTCTTCGTGCCCATGCGTGAGGACAATCCCGCGGATTTTTTCTTTGTTTTTCTCAAGGTACGATATATCAGGTATAACGAGATCGACACCGAGCATGTCATCGTCCGGGAAGCCAAGCCCGCAGTCGACGACGATGATGTCGTTTTCATACTCGAGTACCGTTATGTTCTTGCCTACCTCGTTGAGCCCGCCGAGCACCATTACTTTCAGCTTCGAGCCCGCAGACACGTTTCCATTACTCTGTCTTTTCGCCATTAAATGTTCCTTTCCGTAAACCCTTTCCGTTCTTATATTATGTATTCTCTACTACACTTTTTTGCGCATGAAAACAAAACCTGATCCATCACTCTTTTTGGACCGGGCTCTCAGCGGGCATCAATTGTCAAAGGCGCGTTCCGCGGTCGCAAAGGCGTTCAGCGCCGCGGCTCCGGCGCGCCAGACTTATGCCGAAACCAATACGCACAAAATCGTCAGGATATATTATACCACGCCTTATGCCGCCATACAAGCTATAGTTTGTGAATATTTTGAATACAGTGTTAATCGCACCCAACGGCCCACGACAGCAGGGCGTGAATAATAAGGCAACTCGGCGTGCAAAATAACCTTTGCAGGCATATACCTTTGCAGGCATATCGGGCCGAAAAAGGTTGTAAAGGCCGAAAGGAGAAAATTATATATGCCCAAAAAAGTTGATAGAAATAAAAAGAACCACCGCACAAAAGAAGACAGCATCGGCCTGCCTTATGAGTCGGCAAGGGCATTTAATGTGACGGGTGACGATACAAATCCTATCGTGGGCACCAAAGATAACGCAAACGGCGGCGAGCAAAACCGAAACGAAGCCCGCAACAGCACAAACCAGCAAAACCGCGGCCAAAACCAGGCAGGCGCCAGCCGCAGGAATGGCGACACTTCAAACCAAGCCGACGCTAGCCGTAGAAACGGCGACACCTCTAACCGCATGGATGCAGGCAGGCTTGGCGATAAGCCTAACACACCTGCCGGCAATGTCCCTCATTATCCCTCCGAGCGTACGCCAGGCGGCCCCGTCGGCGAGGGCAATACCGGCGGCATGCCCGGCAACGCCGAGAAAAACTGCGAAGATAAGCCGGCGCAGCCTACGCAAAACTTTGACTTCCCTCCGCGCAGGCCTCCGCAGGGCGATATAAAACTGCCCGGGTTTGGCACCACGTTCCCAATCGACGAAAACCCCCAGCCCGGGATCCCGGGTGGGAAAACCTACCTTAAGATAACCGACGCCGAAGCGCTAAAAAAAGATAAGCCCATTTTATAGCCGAAAACAAGTCGGGGGACCGCTCGGCGATCCCCCTCTTTATATGCAACAGCGCGCTATAAAAACAATACGATTGCTACACATACCAGTGCCGCTGTGATAACTCCCGCAACATACCAGCGGAGCAAAATATGAAGCTCAGGTTCGCCGCAATGGCGCTTTGCAATGGGCCTATCGCTCTCCGGGACAATCATATTTTCGGCAATGATCCTAGCCGCCTCCCCGACCATATCGTGCTCGGATATTCCTGGCGAGCGCAGGGCGCTGTCCTTTAGTATAAAATACGCCTCATCAAAAATATTAGAGCCGGTATTCTTCATGACAATGATACGCTTCTGGCAGCCTTTCATTACCATAAACATGTTCCCCTGTCAAATTATTTCGCTTATATTATTCCATTCAAAACGCCGCCATATTCACGGCGGCAAGGATACAGCTGGAGGAATCGTTAAAAGATGAGTTTATCTAGCCACAATGCCGGCGATAATGCCGGCGTGCGTGCGGTTATCATGGCCGGCGGTGCCGGCACAAGGCTACGGCCGCTAACCGACACGCTACCCAAGCCGCTCGTACCCGTCGCGGGCAAGCCGGTTATATTCCGCATTATCGAGCTGCTTGCCCGGCACGGGATAAAAGACGCGGCTATTACTACCGGGTACCTTGCCGAAATGCTTGAGGAGGCCTGCGGCGAGCAATATGCGGGCGTCAGGCTTACCTACTTTAGGGAGGAAAAACCGCTCGGCACGGCTGGCGGCGTTAAAAACACCCAGCCGTTCCTCGATGAGGGCGGTGCCGACGAGTTCATAGTCATCAGCGGCGACGCTGCGTGCGAGACCGACCTTGTCGCGGCGCTCAATTTCCACCGCGTCAAAGGCGCGGACGCGACTATCGTGACGGTCAGCGTGCCTTCGCCGCTCGAGTACGGCGTGGTTATCACCGACGATGACGGGCGAATCACGCAGTTTGTCGAAAAGCCCTCGCTCACCCAAGCCTACTCGGACGCCGCTAATACCGGCATTTATGTGCTTTCGCGCAAGGTGCTCGACCTTATCCCGCCCGACACCGCGCGTGACTTTGGCCGCGAGGTGTTCCCGCAGATGCTCGCATCGGGCATGAAGCTTTATAGCTTTACTGATTCGGGCTACTGGTGCGACATCGGAGATCTTGACGCTTACTATAGTTGCAGCATGAGGTACGCCGAGCTTGAGGGCAAACTCTCGCGCGACGGGAACATCGTAGGCCAAAACTGCTCGCTCGGCGGCGCGACGGTACGCCGCAGCATTATCTTCGACGGCGTGACGGTATCGAGCGGCTCGGTTATCGACGGCTCGATCATCTGCTCCGGCGTCACTATTGGGCGCGGCGTGCGGATTGCGCCCGGCTGCGTCGTCGGCGAAGGCTGCGTCATCGGCGACCGCGCGACGCTTGGCTCCCAGGTAAGGCTCCCAGCCGGCAAAAAGGTCGAGGCGGGTCAGAATGTAGTCGAGGGGCAGCCTGTTTTCTCGTCCGGTGGCGCGGAGCTCCTTGCCGAAGGCGGGATACAGCTCACTAAAGACGCCTGCGAGACGGGGCTGCTATTGCGGCTTGGCGAAGCTGCCTCGGCTGCGGCAGGCTCAGTGATGCAAGCCGCGCCGGCTGCAGGAAAGCCGGTCGGCATAATGAGGGCGTCGGACAGCCCTGTGCTTGCGCGTTATGCGAGCCTTCTTGCGATTGGCGCTACCGAACAGGGCAGCGACGTCTGGGATTTCGGCATAGGATTCCGCGCGCTGGCTTCGTTTGCCGCCGAGCGGTTCGCGGTGCCGCTGATGCTGCTGCTTGAGGAGCAATCCGACGGCGGGCTGTTTATCTCGATGTACGACTCCACCGGTCTTTGCCCGCCGCGCACATGCGAGCGCGCGTTCATCGCGGCGCTTGCCGGGCAAAACCGCAAGCCTGACCCGGCGGCAAGCACGGCGCAGGTGAAAACCGTCACCGGCGCGCGCGAGCTTTACCGAGCGGCGCTCGCTGGGCTGCTTGAGCCTTTTGGGTCGAAAAAGCCGCTTGAAGGTTTAGTTGTCCGGCTCGCGACGCCCGACGAGAAAAAATGCGACACGGTGCCGGCAATCTCTCTGCTTGCGGATGTGCTGCGCTCTGCGGGCGCGTCTGTCGCCTGCGTCGGCGAGGAGCATCCGGCGGCGGAAGAGTTTTTGAAGCTGACTATAGCGCCGGATGGACTTTCGATATCGGCTTTTGAGCGCACCAAACGCTACAGCTGCGAGCTAGACGGCTGGCATGTGATGGCGCTTTTATACTGCGACGAGCTTTCCAAATCAAAAGGGCAAACGGTCGCCCTGCCCTGCTCCGCACCGAAAGTGCTCGACGAGCTTGCGGAAAAAAGCGGCGCTGTGGCGCTGCGCTATTCCTCGCAGCCTACCGACGACAGCGAATATGGCGCGCGCGTGATTGCCGGCAAGCAGCGCTATCAGTTTGACGCGCTGTTTGCGTCCGTCAAGCTCTGCTCTGTCTCCAAAAAGTCCGGGCTTAAAGCCGTATGCGACAAAATCCCGCATTTTTACCTTGTGACCGGCGATTTTGACACCGATTTCGTCTATAAGACGCTTGTCATGCGCAAGTTCGGCATGCCTGCGGGCGACGGGGTCTGCATGGAGTATAATGTAACCCAGGTCGGCACGCCGGAGACTGGCACGACGAAAACTATGGCATTCGCCTCCCGCGTGCGCATGATACCAAAGCGGCACGGCGGGTTTAGGATAATCGCCGAAGCCGACTCGATGGAAGCGGCTAAAGAAATGCTCGCTCTCTCGAAAAAGCGCATAAGCGAAATAATTGCAGAAGCGCAGACAAAATAGATTAATAAACAATGGGGGAAACTTTATAAGTTTCCCCTATTCTTTTTCATAACCACACAGGCTCCGCCACAAAATCAGCTCGGCTGCGTTGACACAAGTATTTTCGCTATGTTATTATAAGTTAACAAATAGCGCTAAAAATGGGTTTGTGCCGAGCGACGAAAATTTTCTTATTAATTTTTCTTATGGTATTGATTAATTTTTTTAATAATGGTATTATTCTTCCATGCGATGTTTGCATGGAGGTTTTGGAATGGAAACATTCGTCCAAATTGCGATTTATACGCTTGTGGGATTCCTCGCGCAGATTATCGACGGCTCGCTCGGCATGGCTTACGGCGTGAGCTCTACTACTTTTCTCGTTGCTGCGGGGGTTTCGCCCAAAGCTGCAAGCGCTGGCGTACATACCGCCGAGATTTTCACATCGTTCGTGTCCGGAATTTCGCACTGGAAAGCGAAAAACGTTGACTGGGCTATTTTCCGCCGGCTCGTTATCCCCGGCGTAATCGGTGGCGCGCTCGGCGCGTACCTGCTAGTCAACGTGCCGGGCGACGTGATCTCGCCGTTTGTCAACATCTATTTGTTTGTTATGGGCGTCGTCGTACTTGTCCGGGCGTTTAAAAGCGTGAAGGGCAACCTTCTCACCGGCAGCAAGCTAATCCCAGTAGGGCTTTTGGGCGGGTTTCTCGACGCTATCGGCGGCGGGGGCTGGGGGCCGATTGTCACCTCCACTATGGTGGCGTCCGGCCATCCGCCGCGCTATACGATCGGCTCCGTCAACACCGCCGAGTTTTTCGTCACTGTGGTGCAGTCGCTGACATTCTCGATATTCCTTGGAATCGGCGACTATTGGAAGGTCATACTTGGGCTTGCGCTCGGGGGCGTTGTCGCAGCGCCGCTCGCCGCCATAATGTGCAAGAAAATCCCTGAAAAGAAAATGATGATAGCGGTCGGGACGCTTATTATATTGCTCAATGCGAGAAATCTTGTAAAACTTTTTATATAGCATAAAAAGGCAGACAAAATGAAATACCTTCTTGCTCACGACATCGGCACCTCGGCGAACAAAGCCGTGCTTTACGACACCGAAGGAAACCTTGTCTCCTCAAAGCTGGCAGAGTACCCGCTCTACTCGCGCCCGGGCGGGTTTGCCGAGCAAAACCCCGAAGACTGGTGGCGTGCCGTTAAGGACACCACGCGCGCGCTGATTGCCGATGCCGGCGCGCTCGGCATATCCCCGCGCGACATCGCGGCGGTCTCGTTCTCGGGCCAAATGATGGGCTGCGTCTGCGTCGACAAGTCCGGCGCGCCTCTGCGCCCGGCGATGATTTGGGCTGATATGCGCGCGACGGCTGAAGAGGCGGCGCTAGCTGAAAAAATCAGCCCACGCGAATACTTCCGGCTCACCGGCCACCGGCTTTCGTCGGCTTACTCGGCGCTTAAGCTCATGTGGCTAAAAAGCCACGAACCTGATATTTACGCGCACACGCATAAGGTCCTCTGCGCGAAGGACTACATAATTTACCGGCTCACAGAGCGCTTTGTCACCGATTATTCCGACGCCTCCGGAACCGGCGTGTGGAATCTTCGCGCGCGCCGCTGGTCCGAAAACCTTATCGATATGTGCGGGCTTGACGGCGAAAAATTCCCAGAGGCGCTGCGCTCTATTGATATAGCGGGCGAGGTGACCTTCAAGGCGGCAGCCGAAACCGGGCTTTGCCCCGGCACTCCGGTAGTATGCGGTGGCGGTGACGGGCCTTGTGCCGCGGTCGGCACAGGCTGCGTGGAGGAAGGCGAGGCGAACTTATGCCTTGGAACCTCATCTTGGCTTTCGGTGGCGACAAGTACGCCGCTCGACGACGAACAGATGTGCAGCGTCAGTTGGCCGCACCTTGTGCCCGGCATGTATATGCCCTGCGGGGCGATGCAGTGCGGCGGCGGGTCATACCGGTGGGCGACGCAAACCCTCTCACCCGATCTTTTAGCAGAGCATCCCGGCGACATTCAGGCGGTCTTTAACCTTGAAAACGAGCTTGCCGCCACTGTCCCGCCGGGCGCAAAAGGGCTAATTTTTTTGCCCCACCTGCTCGGCGAGCGCAGCCCTCGCTGGAACCCGAAGGCTCGCGGCGCGTTTGTCGGGCTGACCTATGCCCACACGCGTGCCGAGATGCTGCGTGCTGTGATGGAGGGCGTCGCGCTAAACCTTGAAATCGTGCTCTCGTCGATGCGTCGCGCCAGCTGCAATATCCGCAGCCTTGTGATAGTCGGTGGCGGCGCGCGTTCAGCTTTGTGGCGCCAAATCCTCGCCGACGTCTTCCGGCTTCCCGTCAAAAAGCCTGTAGTGACCGGCGAGGCTACCTCGGCCGGCGCGGCTGTAGCAGGCGGGGTAGGCGCCGGTGTCTTGCCGGATTTCTCCGCGGCGAAAAAGTTTATTAAAATTGAGTCTGTAACCTGCCCTAACGAGGAGACAGCTAAAATTTACGACCAGCTAAAGCCCGTTTTCGAGCGCTGCTACCGCGCGCTTGAGCCAATATTTGAAGGTTTGACATAAACAAAAAGCCCTGCCGGGGAAAACCCAGCAGGGCTATTTTTTACGGTTTTTATGACGCAAGCGTGCGGCGCAGGAACATACGTGTCCTCTCCATTCTGGGCCGCTCGAAAATAATCTCCGGCGGGCCTTCTTCCACAATTACGCCCTGGTCCATAAACACCACTCTGTCGGCGACCTCGCGCGCGAACTGCATCTCGTGCGTGACGACCACCATTGTCATGCCGGACCTCGCAAGGTCGCGCATGACGACCAGTACCTCGCCGACCATCTCCGGGTCGAGCGCAGAGGTCGGCTCGTCGAAAAGCAACGCATCCGGCAGCATCGACAGCGCGCGGGCAATTGCGACGCGCTGTTTTTGGCCGCCCGAAAGCTGCTTGGGCTTGGCATTTACATACGCGCTCATGCCGACTTTTTCAAGGTACTCGAGCGCAATCCTTTCAGCCTCTTCCTTCGGTCGCTTTGCGACGACAATTTGCCCTATCGTGCAGTTGCGCAGGACGCTGTGGTTGTTGAACAGGTTGAACTGCTGGAACACCATGCCGAGCCGCGAGCGGTACTGAACGGTGTTGAACTTGCCGTCGAGTATATTTTGCCCTTTGTATAGGATTTCGCCGCCGTCGGGCTTCTCAAGGAGGTTTATGCAGCGCAGCAGCGTCGACTTGCCCGAGCCGCTTGCGCCGATTATACAAACGACCTCTCCGCGGTGCACAGCGAAATTTATGTCGCGCAGCACAACGTTGTTACCGAACGATTTTGAGAGGTGACGAACCTCTACAATGACTTCATCGCTTAGCATTTTTCGCCTCCAGCGCCACAGCTTCGACTACCGCTTCTGCCGACGTCCCGCTGTGCAGTATGTCGTAATGTTTCGGACCGTCAAGCTTACGCTCTATAAACCTCAAAATGCGCGTGATCGAGTATGTCAAAATGAAATAGATTCCCGCTATTACGAGATAAGTCTCAAACGCACGGTAGTTGAGCGCTATTATGATTTTGCCGTAATAGAACAGCTCTGTGACGGTTATAACCATCAGAACCGACGAGTCTTTGATGTTTATGACAAACTCGTTGCCGGTCGCCGGCAATATGTTCCGCACGGCTTGGGGGATGATTATATGCACCATCGTCTGCCAGTGCGTCATACCAATCGCGTGTGCCGCTTCAAACTGGCCTTGGTCGATAGCCAATATGCCGCCGCGCACAATCTCTGCCATATATGCGCCGGTGTTTATTGAAATTATTATAAAGCCGGCGAGCAGCCTGTCCACCTCGATGCCGGTGACCATCGCGATGCCGTAGTATATGACCATCGCCTGCACTATCATCGGCGTGCAGCGGAAAACCTCGACATACGCACCGATTATGGCGTTTACGACTTTAAGCAGCCACCACAGCGCGTTTTTGCGGTCCGGCATTGGGATGGTGCGCACTATACCCACAAGCAGCCCGATTAAAAACCCCACGACAGTGCCGCTTACCGAAAGCAGCATCGTGTAACCGACACCGCGCAAAAGGTACGGCCAATACTCGGTGATGACTTTTATTACAAACTGTAAAGAGCTCATTTTTATATCCCGCAGAAACTAAGCGCGCAGCGCACCGGGTGCGCCGCGCGGTGAGTTTTAGCCTTGTGGCTGGTTTGCAACGGCGTTTGCCATCAGCTGGATGCGCTCTTCCTCGGAAATCCCCGAGAGAATCTCGTTGATTTTCGCAAGGCGCTCTTCGTTGCCCTTCTTTATTCCGACGGCGATTGCTATCTGGTCTTCAGTGACCTCAAAGCCTTTGCCTTCCTCAAATTCAACGCACACAAAGTCGAGCCCAGCCTTTTCGATTGAAAGCGCCTCGGGCTTTTCGGCTACATATGCGTCAATGATGCCCGACTGGAGCGCCATGCGCATGGCGGCAAAGTCGGCCATGGCGTCTTTATGTACAACATTGGGAATCTGGTCTATAACCTCGTCGTGGACGGTGCCCATCTGGCCGACCACAGTTGCGCCCGCGAAATCTTCAAGCGACTTTGCGCTCTCGTATTTGCTGCCTTTTTTAACTATCATCACGAGCTGCGATTTGTAATACGGCTCGGAGAAGTCGATATTTTTCTTGCGTTCCTCTGTGGGCGACATGCCCGCGATTATGAGGTCTATAACGTCGGTCTCAAGCGCGACGAGCAGCGAATCCCAGTCGATTTTCACAATCTCAAGCTCCATGCCGAGCCCTTCGGCTATCCGCTTCGCTATCTCGACGTCGTAGCCGCCCGCATAAGTGACATCGCCAGCTATCGGCACAGCGCCATTTGAACTGTCGGTCTGCGTCCAGTTAAAAGGCGGGTATCCGCACTCCATGCCGACGCGGAGCTTTCCTGCAGTTTTCTTCGAGCAGGACGGGAGCATGGCAATGCATGATAAGCACATTAAAAGAAAAAGCAGCGCCGCTATTATCCTTTTCATTCTCGAAGGCTCCTTTTAACCTGTTAAATTATTAAAACAACAGGTTAAATATATCATATTATTGCCGAGATTGCAATAGAAAATTAAAGAATCTTTCATTTTCCGACAAAAACACATGCTTTTGCCTTCGTTTTTCGTAAACTCGGACGAATCAGCCGTTTGAGGAGAGCTTCAGCGTGCGGACATCGGTGCCCGTGAAAAGCAGGGGGCGAAATTCCCCGAACAGCCGCGAGGTTATCCGGTCGGCATAGCGGCGGCGCAGATCCTCCCGCCCGAGGTTGGTGTTTATTATCGTCGGCAGATGCTTGTTTACCCGCGTGTTTATTATGTTATAAAGGCACGATACCGTAAACTGGTTCGCCACCTCCGTACCGAGGTCGTCGATGATGAGCAGCTCGCACTCGAAATACTTCGAGGTGCGCGGCGGCTCGCCGGCTTCCGGCTCGCCATGGCGGCCGAACCGCTCGTACTCGAAATCCGCGAGCACGTTCTGCGCTGTGTCATAGACGACATCAAACCCGCGCTCTATCACCGTTTTGGCGATAGCCGTCGAAAGGTGCGTTTTACCAAGCCCTGTCGCGCCTATCAGAAGGAGATTAGGGGACGTCGCCGGGTCGAACGTTTCGGCATAGTTTCTGCAAAACGAGAGATTAAGATTTGCAAGCTCGTATGACTTCGGGTCTGCACGCTGGCACGACGGGTCAAACGTTTCAAACGACTGCGTGCGGATAAGCTCCGCTATGCCCGAGCTTTCATAGCCTGCGAACACTAGTGCGCGCCTGAAACACGAGCACATTTTAGTGCCGACAAAGCCGGTATCCATGCATGTCGGGCATTCATATTTGACTTTGTCGTAATCGGGGGGATAACCGTGCGCCAAAAGCAGCGCCGAGCGGTCGGCTGCAAGCTGCTCGGTCTCATACTGCAGCTTTTTGATCGCCTCCTCGAGCTCCTCGCCCGAAAGCTCCATCGCAAGCTTAAACATACGCAGCCCGATCTGGGCCTGCGCGTCGTCCATGCCCTTCAGCTCGGGGATCGCCGCATGAAGCTCGGCGCGGCGCATCTCGGCGGCACGCTCTGCCGCCGCCGAACGCTCTTCAAACTGCTTTTTCAGCCTTATGTAGTTTTCCCTATTATAGCTCATAGCTCGGCACCTAAAGTGGCGTTATTGCTCGCCATCGCCCTGATTTTTGCCAACGATTTTGGAACTATTGCCCATCAGCTCATAGCTGCGGCGCAGCGCAAGCTCGAAAAACTCGTCGGTATCGAAACTCGGCGGCGGGCTGTCCGGCGAGGCGGCCTTTTCAGCCCTGAACCGCTCCTCGGCGGCGAGCACTTCATCAATCGTAGTATACCCTTTTCCGTGCCAGCCGGCAAGTATTTTATCCATATAAGGCAGCGCAGCGCGGTCTGTGTATTTGACGGTTATCTCATACGCGTGCGCGAGTATTTCGATGCCGAAGCCCCATTCCTCTATCCAGCGTCGGAAGTACTCCGATTCCCGTTTTGTCGGTGCGCGCTCGCCGAACCCGAGCATCTCTCGGAGCTGGTATTCGATTGAGCTGTAGCGTTCCTTACGTTTTATGTATTCGCTGAGCTTCGCAGCGTCGTCTATGCCTTCCTCGACGAGCAGGCAGGCGGTCCGCTCGGCGTAGCGCACCGAGTTTTTGCCCTTGCCGGCGCAGTAGGCGCAGACGAGCAGCACGAACTCAGGCTCGAGCCCTAGCGCGTCGCAAAGCGCGACTATTTTCGACACCTCCGACCCGGTAAATATGCGCCCGAGCACGCGCTGGCACTCATCGACCAGCTGCCCGTATTTCCCGCCGTCGCGCTCGAGCAGCTCGGCAAGCTCCTCGCCTGAATAGGTAGGCAGCTCGTACCTTCCCAGCGCAGTTTTGCTTTTTGCGGCACCACGTGAGACGGGCTTTTTATCCGGCTCGCCGAACCTGACCGAGCAGGCGATAAAACCGCCGGCTGCAAGCTCGGTCACATAGCGGTCGAGCTCCTCCCGCTCGATGCCAAGCTCGCCCGCAGCCTCATCGGCATACTCAGAATAACGGTTACGCAGCCGCTCGTCGCCGGCAAGCCTGACGAGCACGCGCAGCCGCTCGCCATCAAGCTCGGTCGCACGCGCGGGAAGCGTTATAGCCCCGCCGCTGCAGTCGATAGATATATCGGAAATGTTCATGGCAAATCAAAACTCCCTAGGGGAGCGGTATATTTTTTGCCGCGCGGCGCAAAATGCCGGCGCAAGCCGCGCGCGGCAATCGGCGCTCGGGCTTACTCCCAATCGCCCGAGTGAAGTCCATATGTCAAAAGCATTAGCGAGTCGCCAACCCTTGCGTTCACAACCAGAAGTTTGGCGAACCCGCGAAGCTCTAGTTCGGTAAGGTTCCACACGCCGGCAAAGCCGTGGTCGGCGATGAGCCTATAAAGCTCCGGCACCTCCTCGTCGTCGCAGGCAAGCACGGCAATGTCGCGGCTTTTGATTTTGCCAAGCTCGGTGATTGGGTATACCCCGCAGCAGTCTGGCAAAACGACACCGCAGCATACCGTTTTGGGCGGGTCACCGCAGGTGGCGATATCCACCGGCTTTGTGTGCAGCACCGCCGTGACGCGCACGCCGCGCCGCGAAAGGGCCGGGCTTGCCGCGACCGCAAGACCCATAGGCGTCGCGCCGAAAACTACCGCCTCAAATCCGTCGCCGGCGCCGAGCCGCGAGGCTATTTCGGCGTAGAGCGTCTTTACGCTGTAGCCGTAGCCCTGCTGGCCAAGGTCGCCTAGCGCCGCAAGGTCGCCCCTCACCTGCGAAGCCGAAAGCCCCACCAGGCCCGCCAGCTCCTCAGAAGAGACGCGCAAAACGCCGTTGTTAATCAGTATGCGCAGGCAGCGGTAATAGCGCGGCAGCCGGCTTATCACCGCGCGGGACAGCTGGCTCATGGCTCTCTCACGCCGCGCATAACAAAATCACCCGCTTTATGCCAAATGCTATAAAACTCAAGCTTTATATGCATTTTTATCCCTCGTCGATGTCGATATCTGACAGATACTCCCTGCCGTGTTCGGCGATGTATTTTTTACGCGCTTCGAGGTTGTCGCCGAGCATCGTATCGAAGACCTCGAAAGTCTCGCGCTCGTCGGCAGGCTTTACGGCAATCAGCCTGCGCGTTGCCGGGTCCATAGCCGTCAGCCGCATCATTTCCGGCTCGTTTTCGCCAAGGCCCTTCGAGCGCTGCACGGTATATTTTGCGCCCTTGCCGAACGACTCTATAATTTTTTGCTTTTCCTCGTCGGTATAAGCAAAATATGTTTTACCGCGGCAGGTAATCTCATAAAGCGGCGTCTCGGCGATAAACACCTTCCCCATCTTTATAAGCGAGGGGAGCAGTCGGTAGAACATCGTTAGCAGCAGCGTACGGATTTGGTAGCCGTCTTTGTCGGCGTCGGTACATATTATGATTTTGCTCCAGCGCAAATTCTTCGGGTCGAACTCGACAAAATCTCCTTTTACCTTGCCTTTGAGCTCGACGCCGCAGCCGATAACTTTCAGCAGGTCGACTATTACGTCATTTTTGAAAATCTTATCGTACGACGCCTTAAGGCAGTTTAGCGTTTTGCCGCGCACCGGGATTATCGCCTGGTACTCGGCGTCGCGCGCGAGCTTAACAGAGGTCAGCGCCGAGTTGCCCTCGACGATGTAAATCTCGCGCTTTTCGGGGTCCTTCGAGCGGCAGCCGACAAAACGCTCGACGCGGTTTGCGATGTCCATCGAGCCCGAGAGCTTCTTTTTCAGGTCGATCCTAGCCGACTCCGCACGCTCGCGGCTGCGCTTGTTTATGAGCGCCTGTGTGCAGAATTTCTCCGCTGCTTCGGGGTTTTCGGCGAAATATACCTCGAGGTTCTGGCGGAGGAACGACGTCATTGCCTCGGCGATAAATTTGTTTGTAATCGCCTTTTTGGTCTGGTTGGCGTAAGACGTCTGAGTTGAGTGGCTGTTTGTAACAAGCACAAGGCAGTCCTGCACGTCTGCAAACGTGATTTTCGACTCGTTTTTGTTGTACTTGCCGTTGGCTTTGAGCCACCTGTCGATCTCGGCGACAAAAGCGCTGCGAACCGCGCGGTCGGGCGAGCCGCCATGCTCGAGAAAGCTCGAGTTGTGGTAATACTCGATGACGTTTACGGTATTCGAGCAGCAGAACGCGCACTCGACTTTGAGCTTATAATCCTCCTTGTCCGGGCGGTCGCGGCCGACGGTCTCAGTCTTCCAGAACACCGGCTCGGTCAGCGCGTCCTCGCCCGCAAGCTCCGCGACATAGTCGACTATGCCGTTTTTATAAAGGAAGGTGTATTCCTCAAACTTATCGCTCCCAGGCTCGGACTGCCAAAAGAGCCTAAACGTCAGCCCTGCGTTTACGACAGCCTGCTTTTTGAGCAGCTCGAGGTAATAATCGAGCGGGATGTCAATCGCAGTAAAAACCTCAATATCGGGCTTCCAGCGCTGGATTGTGCCAGTCCGCCGCTCGCCTTTCGTGAGCGGGGAGACGCGCAAAATACGGTCGAGCACCTCCCGCGGGGGGTTTGCCTCGAGCACTACTGGCTTCCCATCGGTGCCTATCGGACGGCCTTTCCTAAAGCTTACCTCGTATTTGTATTCGCCGTCGAAAGATGTTACCTCAAAATACTCGGAGCTATACTGCGTCGCGCAGGCGCCAAGGCCGTTTAAGCCGAGCGAAAACTCATACGACGCTCCCTCGGCATTGTTGTTGTATTTCCCGCCGGCGTAAAGCTCGCAGTAAATGAGCTCCCAGTTGTAACGGCCCTCTTTCTCGTTCCATCCGAGCGGGACGCCGCGCCCCCAGTCGGTTATCTCTATGCTGTGGTCGGCAAATACCCTTATTTCAATAGTGTCGCCGTAGCCCTGACGCGCCTCGTCGACCGAGTTTGATAGGATTTCGAACACCGAGTGCTCGCATCCCTCAAGCCCGTCCGAGCCGAAAATGACCGCGGGGCGCTTGCGCACGCGGTCCGGGCCCTTTAAGGCGGTTATGCTTTGGTTGTCGTAAGCTGCGGTCTTTTTAGCCATCTATCTTACAGCCCATCCGGTTATTTTCGCGTTTTACAGTATAATAAAAAGTAAAAATGCCCGCCGCCATGTCAAATTGGCTGCGCTTTTGGGGTATAATAAACGCGGTATCACGAATACCGCGTCAAGGTTAGTTTTCGCCGCTTTCTACCGCTTTTATGTTGCGGCTTATAACAGCTCTGCCGCGCCACGAGAAAGCGCGAGCTCTAAACTCCTCCTCGGTCATCGCCGAAAGCTCGGTCTCGCTGGGCGATAGTATCAAATCGCGCCGAAACCATTCTATCGGGGTTTCTTCGGGGGCCTCGTTATATGGGCAGACGAGCTGGCACTCGTCACAGCCCCAAACAGTCCCCTTCTCGCGCATCAGTCGCAGCGCATTTTCGCTAAGCCCCTTTTTTGACTGCGTAAGCGCCGAAAGGCACCTCTCGCGCTTGTCGTCGCTGTCGGTGCACTCGCAAGGGCAAGCCGCCTTGCACCGCCCGCAGCCGTCACAGCGCTCCACCTCGTATGTTTTGCCCGGCTCACTTACTTCTATGTCCGTGATAATCTCGCCCAAAAAAACAAAAGAGCCGTAACGCCTTGTTATAAGCAGCCCGCTTTCGCCGACCATGCCGAGCCCGGACTTTGATGCAGCCGCCACCTCGCCTATCGGGGAGCTGTCGGCAAAGCACTTGAATTTCACGTCGGGGTAAAGCGGCTCGAGCCGCTCCCGGAACTCCGCAAACAGCTCGGCATAAAAAATATGGTAATCGCGCGGCACGGCGTAAAGCGATATGGTACGCCGGCACTGCGCGCCGCCCGCCGCCGCCTTTGTGTAGTATGGCGCGGCAAGCATCATTATGCTGCGCGGGGTAAAGCTGGGTTCGTCCAGCTTATGCGGCGCGATTATCCGGCACTCGGAAATCGGAATCGGGCGCCCGCAGAGCACGCCCGCTTCCTCCGCTATCTTGCGCGCGGCGTCATAAAAATCCGGCAGAGCTTCATTTTTCATGTAAATGATTATAACACGCCCGCCCGGCATTGTCAACATCGGCAAAAGCCCGGCACGCAGAGCGGGGTCTTAATATATGTTTGGAACCACCAACTTAAATTTTAAAATTACGCTTGAAAAACGCGCGGGGTTGTGATATAATTGTATCCAGTCGACAAGACGTGCCGATGTGGCGGAATAGGCAGACGCGACGGTCTCAAAAACCGTTGGGTAAAACCGTACCGGTTCGACCCCGGTCATCGGCACCAACTAAATATATGTTAAGCCCACCCGAAAACTTCGCCGGCATGTTTTTGTGCCGGCATTTTTTCGCCATAATTTTAGCTGCGCATTATGCGCGGCTTATTTTTTTACACTGCGGGCAATATCCGTAAACGTCTAGCTTGTGCCCTGTGATCTCATAACCCGTCCTTTGCTCAAGCTGCTGCTCGTACTCGCCGAGCGGGCAAAAGGTGATGGGGATTATTTTTTTGCAGCATATGCAAACAAGATAATGCCGGTGCGCGCTGTCGCAGAACTCGAACAGCGCCCGCCCTTCGTTTTCGAGCACCACTTTTTTCGCAAGCCCCACGCCGCAGAGCGACTCAAGCGTGCGGTAGACCGTCGAAAGGTTTACTGCTATCCCCATAGCGCGAAGCTCGGCGTATATCCGCTCGGCGTCGGCGGGCTGGCAAGCCGACTCAAGATAGCCGAGTACCGCCTCCCGGCTCCTGGTACACTTCAACCCATGCGACCGGAGAAGTTCGGCAAGCTCGGCGCGGCTTTTCATTTTCTCGCCACCTCCCCGCCAGCATGCGTCTTTGCCGCATGCTTTTGAATCTGCCTTGCGGCTAGCGCGCGCACGCCGTACGACAAAAGGCATACCGCGCCCGAAAGGGTTACAATCGCCGCGCCGGACGAAACGCCAGTATAATACGAGACCGCTAACCCTGCCCAGCAGAAAAGCGTGCTGAGCGCCGCGGATACGACCATACGCGTGCCAAGTCCTTTTGTAAAAAGCGAAGCGGTCGCTGCGGGCGCAGTGAGCATCGCAAGCGCAAGTATTATGCCGACAACACGGATCAGCGCGACCACCGAAAGCGCGATTATTGAAAGAAGCAAATACTCAAAAAACACCGTCGGCTGGCCGATTATCCACGCAAACTCGTCGTCGAAAAGATAGGCTTTCCAGCTGTCGAATAGTACGAATACAACAATCAGCACCACCGCGGTAATGCTCGCGATAAGCCACAGGTCCGCGCGCGTGACGGCTAGTATGTTGCCAAACAGGTACGAGCTCATGTCCGGCGGGTAACCGGGCATCAGCGCGACGAAGAATATCCCAAGCGCCATTCCTACAGACCAGAATAGGCCAATAAGCACATCTGCCCGTGCGCCTCCGCGCCGCTTTAGCGCCCCCACGCCGAACGCCGAAGCCAGCGCGAAGCCTATCGCGCCGAGTATCGGCTCAATCCCAAGCAGATACCCAAGCCCGACGCCGCCGTACGAGGCGTGCGCGATGCCGCCGCTCATCATTACGAGCTTTTTTTCAATTATTATGACGCCTATCACGCCGCATAGCAGGCTCGCAAAAAACCCCGCGAGCACGGCGTTTTGCATAAACTGGTACCTAAAAAGCGCGCTTAGCATTGACAATCTGCGCCCCCTTCGCCATGGTGCTCGCCCAGTACCCTATGCGGCACCCCATGCGCTATAAGCTCGACCGGGCAGCCGTAAAGCGCGTTCATAGTATTCGCGTCGAGCTTCGGCTCGCCGTGGTACACCAGCCGCCCCGAAAGGCACGCAATCGACCTCACCTGGGATGAGACCGCCAGGATATCGTGCGTGACGAGTATCACCGTCATGCTCCGGCTCAGCTCGCCGAGCAGCGAGTAAATCCGCTCGCGCGAAGCCGCGTCGACGCTCGCAGTCGGCTCGTCAAGCAAAAGCAACCTCGGCTCGGCTGCCATAGCGCGCGCGATAAGGAGCCGTTGAAACTCGCCGCCCGATAGCGCCGAAATCGGCCTTGCCGCAAGCTCGGCAATACCAACCCGCTCGAGCGCCTGCGTCGCAGCCTCGCGGTCGGCTTTAGTATACCTATGCAGCGGCTTTGGTCCTCTCCCTAGCCTGCCGGTAAGCACCACCTCAAACGCCGTAATCGGGAACCGCCGGTCCATCTGCGCTATCTGCGGCACATAACCGATTTTCACGCCGGCATGTCCCGGCGACTTGCCATAAACCAGCACACTGCCGGCTGTAGGGTGGATAAGCCCTAAGATAACTTTTAGCAGCGTGGTTTTACCGCCGCCGTTCGGGCCGATTATGCCGAGGTAGTCTCCGTCGGCTACTTCGAGGCTCACGCCTTCCAGCGCAGGCGTGCTTTCGTAATAGACGCTTAGGTTTTCGATTTTGAGCGCAGGCAAACTGTTTTCCATCACCGCATTGCCTCCGCCAGAAGAGTTGCCATCTTCTCCATGTTCGGTATATAGTCGGCGGCTAGCGGCTCGAGCATCACGGCTTCGCCGCCCAGCTCGTCGGCAAGCGCCTTTGCCTGTTTGCTGTCGATTTCGGCTTGGTAGAAAACCGTTTTGATCCCCTTCTCTTTCGCTATGTCAATTATTTTCTGCATATGCCCGGCGGTTGCTTCTTTGCCCTCTTCCTCAATCGCGTACATCACGAGCCCATAATCGTCGGCTAGGTAGCCGAACGCCGGGTGAAAGACTACAAAACTCCTGTCTTCCAGCGCACTGAAAGTTTGGGCAAGGAATTTGTCAAGCTTATCAAGCCGCTCATTATACGCGCCCGCGTTTGCCATATAAGTTTCGGCGTTTT
Source organism: Clostridiales bacterium (assembly GCA_012840355.1). Taxonomy (GTDB): domain Bacteria; phylum Bacillota; class Clostridia; order Oscillospirales; family CAG-272; genus DTU078. The sequence goes on from DULN01000001.1 coordinate 49,764, forward strand.
GCGGGTCATACTCCGAAAGCTCGCGCGCGATTGCCTCAACCATTACTTTCACGCGCTTTGGCGAAAGCCAAATATGCGGGTCGCGGCCGCCTCCCTCGGTGCGGTCGGGATAAGTATTTGCAACCTCGTCCTCAAGCGCGACGACCTTTACGCTCTCGCCAATATCGGGTAAGATTCCCGCGTCTTCAGCCGGCACGCCAATCGTAAAATATATCGCCGCATCCTCAAGCGCCGCCAATGTCGCCGGCGACGGTTCGTAGCTTTCGGGGCTGTAACCCGGCGGAATGAGCGTTACGACATCAAAATTATCCCCGCAAACAGCTTTTACAAAATCCGCCTGCGGTACGATTGTAACCGCTATTTTGGGTAGCACCGGCTCGCCTTCTACTCCGCTGCAAGCGGCAAAGGTCAAGGTTAAAGCCACCGCCGCCATGGCTGACGATAGCTTATAGATAAAACTCTTCATAACTTCCTTCAAACCTTTAAATGAGAATCATTTGCATTTGCATTTATATTGTAAGCAAAATACCGCAATTTGTCAATATATATCTTATCAATGTAAGTTTAAAGTAAAGATTGCGAATTAGGCATTTGTATAATTATGCTTATCTTTTTGCATAATTTTTTAGATTATGCGTTGTTTTTGGCTGAAAACCCGCATGGGCGCTGGAAATTTTACATTTTTTCCCGGAGAAGCAAAAGCCACACTTTGCCTTTTAATGTCGTTATCGATCGCATTTTGCGGCGTTTTCGATAGTTACTACAACTGTATTTATGCACAATAGACAATTTGGCTTGTTATTTTTTACTAACCAAGGCGGCAATTTGTATTGACATTGTTTATGATTTATATTATCATTGTTTTGACTTCCACGAAAATCAAATAATAATTTAGGGGGGCAACTAAATGAAGAAGCATCTGGCGCTATTTTTGACGGCTTTATTGGTTTTCGTCATGGCAATCCCGGCATTTGCCGGCGCCGAAAGGGAAGTTGACGTAGGTAACGTCAAGTTCGGCATCAAGCGCGCGACCAAGGAATTCAAACCCGACGGGGTAATCGAGGAAGGCGAATACTACGAGATCCCGCTGAAAGATACGTGGCTTTCCTACGCTTGGAACGACATAAACGACGAAGCTGAAAATCAGGCGAAGAGCATGGAGCCCAAGCTCTACATGTCTTGGGACGACAAATATGTCTATACGGCGACCGTATATAAAGTTTCCAAGTTCTTCAACGAGTACGGCACTGACCCCGGCTCGATTTGGAAGGCAGCCTGCATTCAGAACAACTTTGCGCCCAAGGCCGAGGATGTTCTTTTGGCTGAGAACCGCCTCGAATACGGCGTTTCGCTCACCAGCGACACCAACGAGCTTGTAAGCTTCGTTTGGGCTGATTCCTCCGACGGCGGCGCCATTGGCTGGTCTCCCGAGCCCAACGTCGACTACATAGTCACCCATTCCAACAACGTGCTTACCTACGAGGTGCGCACTCCTTGGGAGGCGTTCTATGACGGGACTCCCAAAGAGGGCGATGTGTTCGGTTACTGCATCGTTTGGGCGGGCGGCCCGGACTATGAAGAATATGTGCACGCCCAGCTCGCTTCTGGCTGCACCGGCTTCGGCAAGGACGCATTCAGCTTTGCGCAGGTAACGCTTGAGGCTGCCCCGGTCATTGAGACTCAGCCTCCGGCAGAGGAGCCCGTTACCACTTCGGTTCCCACCCCCGCGCCGCAGACTGCCGACGTGTTCACAGCGGTTGTGTTTGCTGCCGTAGCGACCGCGTCCGGCGCGATTGCTATCAGCAAAAAGCGCGGCAAATAAAATAAGCGCAAGTTCGCACAATTAAGCCTATAATCCCGGAGGGCGGGCTGCCGCCCTCCGGTTTTTATTTAAGATTTGCCCCGTGGCGGTTGCCATTTTAGCCTGGTTATGGTATAATAGCGCCATCATCACAAGGAGCGGCGCTATGAAGCTTATTGCGAGCGATTTTGACGGCACACTGAACAGAGGCGGCATATCCGAGCGCGATAGGGCTGCTATTGCAAAGTGGAGGGCTGAGGGTAATATTTTTTGCATTGTCACCGGCCGCGGCGGCGAGTTCCCCGAGCATGTGGCGCGCGATCTTGGGCTTGAGCTTGACTTTATAATTTGCTCGAGCGGGGCAATGATATTCAACGGCAAGCCCGAGCTTTTGGAGGTATACCATGCCCCAGAGGAGGTAGTCGCGCTGCTTGAAGAGGAAGCGCGCACGCACGGCGCGCTGCGGTACGGCAAGGCAAGCTGCGAGATTGATATAGACGGGTTTTGCCAATTCTCCACGCTTATGAAAGACGATGAAGCCGCGCGGATTTACGCCGAAGCGGTAAACTTTAAATTCCCCCAGGTCAGCGCTTTCCAAAATGGGCGCTGCGTCGACATTGTCCGCCGCGGAGTCAGCAAAGCAACCGGTATCGCGCGCGTCGCCGAGCTTTGCGGCATAGGTAAAGAGGATGCTTTTGCAATCGGCGACAGCTACAACGACCTGCCTATGATCGAGGCTTATGGCGGCTACGCTATTGCCGGCAGTGCCATCGCGGAGCGCGTCGGCAAAGTATGCGCCGACATAGCCGAACTTTGCGAAATCGCCCGCGGATAACAAAAAATGCTTGACAATTGTGTTTCGCTGTGCTATAATGTAATGCGCAAAGCGAAATACAGCTTTAAAGCCGAATGGTGTAACGGTAGCACGACAGACTCTGACTCTGTTTGTTGGGGTTCGAATCCCTATTCGGCTGCCAAGCAAAAACAAGCCTGACAGGTCATAAATCAGCCTGTCAGGCTTGTTTTTTATTGCTATAGGTTTTTTCGTAAGTGAGGCATACTAATGAATAGATTTAGGCAATTTTGATCAATAAAAGCAGTAACCATCGCGCGAACCAAAGAGGAACTCAAGCCTTTAAAACCTGAATATCTTGACCTTTCATACTACTCAATGGTAATATATTTTCATATGCATAACAAGCCGGAGTTTCTAGACATACCATTAGATCCAAAAACTAGCCATCCGGATAACTCAAAATAAGACAATTTGGCCGGTATAGCTACAATAGAAAAGGTATATATATTGATGAATTCAAATACGTTGCATGCGGCCCGAACCTTATTCGATGCGCTTGTATCGCACGTGCTGGATATGACGATGAAATTGATATTTCACCGCAAATTCAGCTTTCTATAGATTCGTTCAAGCGTGTGCTTGAAGTTGACTCTATATTGGATATAACCCGCCCTGTTCAAAAGGGGAAAAAACTTGTTTTTAAGTATTATGAAAAATGGCCATGCCGTTACCACCTTGATATTTTGGCACATACCGATTCATGGAAAAATGAAAATAACATTAAGCTTATTGCCGACGCTGTAATAAAGTTGATGAAGACCGACCGTCCGGAACTTGTCAACCTCATTCCTCAAACATGGATAGGTCATCCGGTCGGCACGCTCGGAGGATTTCCGGCACAAGGATTATCTATAATGTGTAGAGGGCTTTTCCCATTTCCGATAACTCATCCGGACGGTACAGAATTGGATTATAATTTGGAATACATAGAATGGTTTGCAAGGTGCGGTATCGTTTCTTATGTACCAGCATTGCAAAAAGCTGTTAATGAAATAATGGACTATGTCGATGATAACGGCATCTGCCGTCTTCCGGTTAAATACGATGATTTGTTTAAAGGGTGGGGGCCTTACGGCGGTTTGCAGCTGGAGGTTGATTGGAAATCAAAAGTCCGCAAGGCTTGTGATATTACTTTCAGGGCATTGTTGATACTGCATTATGCCAACATCAATTAATAACAGCACTACTAGGAAATATATGCCTTGTAGACAACAAACCGTTAACAAAAAACAACTACATCATCACTAATGAAGAATCAAAAAGGCATATTATAAGAAGTTGTATAAAGACTGCCACAAATAAAGGCAAGGCGCAATGCCTTGCCTTTTTACGCATTGTTTTTACATATTGTCAAGCAGCCTCAAAAGTAGAAATTGACAAAGAAAATACATCTTGCGGGGATAAATCTTATTTTATTGCCACTTCGATAAACCTCCGCATGATAGCGGCAGCCTCCGCCCGTGTGGCGCTATCTTTAGGCATCAGAGCGCCGTCATAGCCAAGTATGATGCCGTTTTCCACCGCCCAAGCCATGGCGTCGCGCGCGTAATCCGAAATGTTTACTGCATCCGAAAATCGGCTTAGGTTGCAGCCAGCATCCGGCTTTCCGGCATAGCGCCACAGCATTGTCGCTATCTGCTCGCGCGTAATGTAGCCTTTGGGACTTTTCCCATCCGTAATGCCTGCGCCCATCGCCCATTCGCGCGCCGATTCAAACGCGCCCTCGCCATAGAGTTTTTGGCTGCCGTCCACGCGGCCAAGCACGGTCCAAAGCATTTCGCGCGTCATGGTACTATCAGGAGAAAAGGTGGTTAGGTCAGTGCCCACAAAGAGATTGTTTTGTTTTACAGCTTTAACATCCATATAGTACCAGTCATTTTCGCCCACGTCTTCAAATGGATTTATATATCCGTCAATGCCAACCATATAAAGCAAGAAGTGCGTAACTTCAAATGTTATAAAATTTGTTTCTGCATCATATTCGATTGGGATTTCAATCGCGATGCCGCTGTTTGTCAGGTACCATACAGTCACGTTTTCCGCGTTTTCTCCCTCATTAGGCTCATAAGGGAGAGTGACAGCAGCTTTCCCTTTAAAATTATAAACAGTTTTATCCTCGGCAAAAACGGCTAAAAAGAACACTTTTTTGCCCGCCCGGCTGTGCTGATACTCGGCGGTTACGTCTTCTATTGCCACTTTTATGTATTCCGACGTTTGCTTTGCTATTTCTTTCAGAGCTTCGGTATCGAATACAAGTTTTGCCCCGTCACCGCCGTTTATTTTCAAACTTTTTCCGCTTACAACAAGCCGATCGATGTCCGCCTTTGTGACACTTTCGCCACTTGAAACTTCGTCAAGCAGATTTTCAGCCGATGCTGCATTTGGCATCAGGCTAAGCGCCATGCAGAGCGCTAATAGTAAATGAAATATTCTCTTTTTCAATTATACTTCTCCCTTTTTCCTAAACTTTCAGAAAAACACAATAATATACTGCGTATTGCACAACTTCCGTTTCTCAAAATAGCAGTATTATAGCCATTATACTAAACACATGTATGCTGTCAATGCGTAAAAATTCCCTATCTATTACGGTATCGCCTTCAGCGTTACTTAAATCAATATCCAGCAACGTTATATTCACAAATAATTACAGCGCTGGCACAATAATAGCAACAAAATGGTTTTATTGGGGGAAGATTTATTATGAATATCGGCGCGAAACTGAAGGAGCTGCGGCACAAAAAAGACTTGACGCAGGAACAGCTTGCCGAGTATTTGAACGTTTCGGTCTCTGCTGTTTCCCAATGGGAGAGCGAAAAAACTTATCCCGATATTACGATGCTGATTCCTCTTGCTAATTTTTTCGACGTGACAGTTGACGAGCTTTTGGGGCGGGAACCCGATAAGGAAAAAGACATCAGCAGTTACTACGAACGTGCCAAAACTTTGTCGAATGAGGGCAAAGTATGGGAAGAAGTCTCGCTCTGGCGGGAGGCGGTGCAAAAGTATCCGAACGATTATAATTGTTTGAGGATGCTGGCATACGCCTTAAATGCTACTTATTATTGCGGCGGGGATGACGAAAAAGTCCAAAAGAACGCACAGGAAGCGATTAACATTTGCGAGCGCATATTGCGGGATTGCACCGACAGCAATATCCGGCACAGCGCGATATCCATTTTGGTTTACACTTATTCCAATGCAAGATTCCCTTTCGCAAATGAGGAAAAAGCAGTTCACTATGCCTTAATGGCGCCAGATATTTGCTCTTGTAAGGAATTACTTTTGGAACATGCTTACTTTACAGAAAACAGCAAAAATGAAGCCCTTGCCATAATACATAACAACAGGCTTCGTCTTCTTGACTTATTGTGTATAAGGCTATACTGCGATATAAATATTGATAATGATGATGATTTGATTCTTGCCTGCAATACGGCTTTGAAACTGTGGGAGACCTTGGTTGAGGACGGCAACTATTTATTTTACCATTGCCGCATACAAATGATTCATGAAATACTTGCCAGGTGCTACGCCCGCCGGCAAAATCGGGAAGCAACCTTAAAAGCTTTGCAAGCCGCCCTCTATCACGCCGAAAAATACGATTCCCTTCCCCCGGGGGAATTGCATTACACGTCAAAATTTATATCTGCCGCAACCACAAACACCGCAAGCATCTTCAAAAATTACACCGAAACAAACGTGGAATGTGTGCGCAAAACTGTGCTGAGGAATGAGTTTGATTTTTTACGGAACGACCCGGAATTTATTAAGCTTTTGGGATAGGCACCACGCAAAAAGCGAGGCGAAAAGCGTGCGCTTTTCGCCTTTTTTATTTGTCCGCCGACTCCACGCATTCCTCCGGCGCTTTGTCCCGCCGCAAGCCTTTAAAAACTGGGTGCCGCATGCCGCCGCTTTGGGTTTTCATCATGTATCTCACGGTGCACACCAATACCGGCTCCACCCAAACGGCGTTCTCATTTCCTGTTGGTACCTTAAAAGGTGGCGACTCAAGTTTTTTCTGACTTGCGATCTCCCTAAAATCCTCGCTACTGACGCCAAGCGTCACGTGCCCTTTGTAGACAAGCGAGCCGTCTTTGTATTGCCCAAGCACAATGCTAGTCACGTTATTTTCTTTTATAATATAGCCGCACACCACAAAATCGTCGTCTTGCAGGTACTTGATTTTTATCCAGTCCTTCGTACGCTTGTCGAAATAGTATTTGCTGTCCTTTCGCTTGGCGACAATCCCCTCAAGGCTTTGTTTTTCCACCAGTTCATAAAAAGCTATCCCTTTTTCTTCTATATAGCGGCTTTGGGCAAATAAGGGCGACTCTTTCTTTATCACCGACTCCAAAAGCTTCTTTCTCTCCATAAGGGGCAGGTCGTTGACAGGACGGTCCACGTGGTAGAGGATATCAAATGCGGTAAAACAGGCGGGGTACTGCCGCGATGCAAGCTCTATTTTGAGGGGATTGCTCATTAGGCTCCGCCGTTGAATCTCAAAAAAGTCAGGCTTGCCGTCCTTTATTATTATAAGCTCCCCGTCTAAGATACAGCGGCAGTTCACATGGATATGGAGGTCCTTAAGCTCAGGGACTTTAGGCAGCATCTTGATGTTTCGCTTGTTGCGCAGCTCGGTGCCATTCTCGTCAAGATATGCGATGCACCGCTCGCCGTCGAGTTTAAGCTCGAAGATAAAGTCGGCGCTGTCGAACGGCTCGCTTTCGGCCCCGATTAGCATGGGCTTGATATTTTTCTCCTCAAACATGCTCATTGTTTGGCGCCCACCTGTTCAAGGCTCTGTTTTAGCGCATCCATGAGGTTTACGACGTCGACTTTAATCTCATCCGGCTCGATGACAAATTCCTTGCCGTGTATCTTGCGGTTGATAATATCCCACAGCCTCGCCCGGTACTCGTCGTGATACTTTTCCAGCTCGAAAGGTTGCGCCATCGCGTTTATCAGTGCCTTCGCCATCTGGATTTCGGCGTCGCTGACCGCGGGTTTTGCCGGTTCTTTCGGCGCCTCTTTCAGTTCGTCGGCGAAAAACATTGTCTCTACCAAAATGCCGGTGTCGGTCGGAATCAGCGCGAGCAGTTTTTCCTTTGTGCCCATGACCGTTTTGGCGACGGCGATTTTGTTTTCTTCCTTCATAGCCCGGCGCAGAAGCTCGAAAGCTTTGTCGCCGCCCGACTCGGGAATGGCATGATAAGTTTTTTCAAAATATATCGGCGGGATGGAGTTTAGGTCGGTAAAGTGCAAGATGTGAATGGTTCTGTCCTTCTCTGTCTTCGCCTTTTCGAAATCCTCATCGGTGAGTATGACGTATTTGTCCTTTTCGTACTCGAAGCCTTTGAAAATATCCTCGTTTGAGACTTCCTTGCCGCATTTTGAGCATATCTTTTTATATTTGATGCGGCTGCCGTCCTCTTTGCAAAGCTGGTTAAAATGGATGTCGTTGTCTTGTGTCGCGGTGTATAGCCCGATCGGAATATGCACAAGCCCAAAAGATATAGCCCCTCTGTGGGAAACTGCCATAATATCACCTCGGCTATAGTATCTCCTTTGGCGGGCAGTTCATCCGGGCAAGGGCGGGATTTGACGAGGTTTATATTTTTATGATAAAATTTTGCGGCAGGCGCGGTTTTTTATCAATACTTGCGCGAATTTTGCATATAATAACGCTGCAGGAGCAACGGAGCTTTTGCGTGCGGACACCTTGCGCCGCACCGAAGCTCCGATATTGTTTTCAAGGAGCAAAAGTATGTGCGGAATAGCGGGATTTTGCCTTGCGGGCGGGGGCTACACCGGCTCGCCGCAGCGCGAGGCTGAAAAAAGAGAGATTCTTATCAAAATGCGAATGGCTATAGCGCATCGCGGCAACGACCAGTCCGGAGAATACCTACGCGACTGGGTAGGGCTTTCGCACGCGCGGCTCTCCATCCGCGACCTTTCCGAGCGAGGCATACAGCCGATGGTGCGCACTATGGACGGCGCCGAGTATGCGATTGTCTACAACGGCGAAATCTACAATGTCGACGAGATTGCGCCGGGGCTTTTAGCGCTCGGCTACACATTTGAGACGACGAGCGACACCGAGGTTATCCTTCTCGCCTATATGGCTTACGGCGAAAAATGCGCCGAGTTACTTAACGGCATTTACGCGTTCGCGATTTGGGATGGCGCGCGAAAGGAGCTTTTCCTCTGCCGAGACCGCGCGGGCGTAAAGCCGCTTTTTTACGCCATTTCGGGCGGCGAGCTTATATTCGGTTCGGAAATAAAGGCTCTGTTTGCGCATCCGGACATAAAGCCCAAACTGAACGACGACAGCTTCCGCGAAGTATTCGGCATCGGTCCGGCGCGCACGCCCGGATGCGGGGTTTTCGAGGGAATTTATGAAATTGAGCCGGGTTGCGCGGCTTACTTCGGCGAGCGCGGGCTGCGGGCTTGGCGGTATTGGGAGCTACGCGCCGTTCATCATACCGACTCTTACGAGTCGACCGTCGAAAAAGTCTCCTTTTTAGTCCGTGACGCGATAAAGCGGCAGCTTGTTTCCGACGTACCGGTCTGCACTTTCCTTTCGGGCGGCATTGACTCGAGCATAGTTACCGCCGTCGCTGCAAAGGAGCTTGCGGCTCAGGGCGCGGCGCTTAACACCTTCTCGTTCGATTTTACGGGCAACGACAAATACTTTGCAGCAAACGCTTTTCAGCCCGAACGAGACCGTCCTTATGTGGATATAATGTTGCGGCACCTTGGCATGACGCATCACACATACCTAGAGTGCAACGAGGAGGAGCTTGCCGACCTGCTCGCGGTATCGATGCGCTCGAAAGACCTGCCCGGAATGGCTGACATCGACGCGTCGCTGCTATATTTTTGCAAGCTTGTCAAGCGCGATAACAAAGTCGCTCTGACCGGCGAGTGCGCCGACGAGATATTCGGCGGCTACCCGTGGTTTTACCGCGAGGAGCTGCTTTACGCCGACACTTTCCCATGGTCGCGCAACATCGACGCGCGCGAGGAGCTTTTACGCGCCGAAGTCCGAGAAGCGCTGCGCCTGCGCGAGTATATCGGGGAAATATACTCCGCGTCGGTGCGCATGGCGCCTACCCTTGAGGGCGAGCCTCCGGAAGCGGCGAGGAGGCGGGTTGTATCGTACCTTAACCTGCGCTGGTTTATGCAGACGCTGCTCGACCGCATGGACCGAGCGAGCATGTTCTCTGGGCTTGAGGCGCGCGTGCCGTTCGCCGACCACAGGATTATCGAGTACCTTTTCAATGTGCCGTGGGAGTATAAGTTTAAAGACGGCATTGAAAAGCACCTCTTGCGCACCGCGGCGTCAGATTTGCTTCCGGCAGAGCTGCTTTACCGCAAAAAAAGCCCATATCCGAAAACCTACAATCCCGGATACGAGCGAATACTTCGAGAGCGGCTACGCGCGATAGTTGAGTCGCCGTCCGAACCGCTGAATATACTCGTAGACCCGGCGCGAGTGCGAGAGTTTCTCGCGCGCCCTGCAGAATACGGCATACCTTGGTTCGGCCAGCTCATGGCCGGCCCGCAAATGATGGCGTATATCCTTCAGGTAAACGATTGGCTGAAGCTCTACAAGCCGGAGATAAGGTTATAAAAAATGTGGGGGGACTTTTTGAAAAAAGTCCCCCCAACCCATTACCGCAAGCGGCTTTATTTTATATCTCTGGTATCTCTATCTCTACTTCCTTCTTGAGTTTCGCAGAGCGGTATATGCCGTCGATTATCGCCTGGTTGTAGAGTATCTCCTCAGCCGGGACCGGCGCGGGGCCGTTTGTCTTTATCGCATCGACAAAGCTGCGCATCTTGCCTTCCCACATGTCGCGCGGGCGTACGGTCGTGTAGGCGTTAAACGGCACATTCGCTTCGATGTACGAGTCGAGGTGCTGGCCGTTGATGTCGGTAAAGTACATTACGCGCGAGGGGCGCCTGAGCTCGTCAAACCCGTTTATAATCTTTATCGCGCCTTCGGTGCCAAGCCACAGCGTGTCGCCTAGCGAGTCGGCATGCATTGCCCACGACTGCTTGAATACGAACGTTACGTCGCCTTCAAGGCGGACAAACGCAACCGAGAAATCGTCGACGTCGAACTTGTCCGGCTCCGGCCAATATTTCGGGTTTTTGCCAAAATAATCGGTTGCGACCGCCGAAACGGTAAGGGGTTTCGGGTACCCGATAGCGTGCAGGCACTCGTCTATTGAATAGCAGCCGATGTCGCCGAGGCAGCCGAATCCCGCTTTGCTCGAGTCGATAAACGTGCCGCCCGGAATGCCCCTGCGGCGCCCACCGCCGCTCTGCACATAGTAAACTTTGCCGAGCGCGCCTGACTGGATAATGCTGTCGACGCGCTGGCGCATAAAGTCAAACCGCGGCTGAAAGCCTATCGTGAGGAACTTGCCGGTCCTGCGCGAGGCACGCACCATCTCGACGGCTTCCTGCAGAGTGAACGACATCGGCTTTTCACAAAGCACATGTGCGCCTGCTTCAAGCAATGCTATTGTGCATTCCGCATGGGTCGTATTGTAGGTGCAGACGCTCGCGCCGTCCATCTCGACGTTTTTTATCATATCATAAACGCTTTCAAACGCCGGCACGTTTGTCAGGTCATACCTGTCAAGGAACGCCCTCGCTTTGCCCGGCACAATGTCGCACGCGCCGACTATCTCGACGTCGCTGAATTTAACATAATTGTTCATGTGAGAATGTGCAATGCCGCCTGTGCCGCAAATGCCAATCCTAATTTTGTCGCCCATAAACTTCCCGCCTTTCCGCGTTTTTATTTATTTTGACGTGACACTGTTGCCATTATGCTCCACATCGCAGCCAAAGTCAACTGTGCATATTAGCAAAAAATATGCACAGCCCACCCTGCGGGGCTGTGCAGTTTTGCGTTATTGGCTTATGCCGCGCTTTTTTGCTTTATGCGCTCCGCGCGGCGGTCGTATAGCCTTTGGAAAAACTTCACAATCTCGACAATGGGGATTATTAAAACCGCAAGGCCAAGCGCGATGAAATACTCGCGCGCGTCGATATACTCAAACGAGAACAGCTGGCGCAAAAATGGAACATATATTACCGTCGTGGTGAAAATCAGCGACAATGCCATCGCGCCGAAAAGGTAGAAGTTATGCGTGCCGAGCGTGAAAAGCGAGTTTTTATGCGAGCGCATGTTGTATGAGTGGAAAATCTCGGCCATCGACATTGTTAAAAACGCCATCGTCATGCCGTCGGGGCTGTTTGCTATCTCCCATACCCCGCTTTCTATATAGTGCCCCACAAAATACGCAAGCAGCGTCAAAACCGAAACCGCTATGCCCTGATAAAGCACGCTTATGCCGACGCCGTGCGCGAAAATGCCCTCTTTCGGGTCGCGCGGCGGCCGGCGCATTATGTCGGGCTCGCTTTTTTCAAGCCCCAGCGCGAGCGCCGGCAGCGAGTCAGTGATGAGGTTTATAAAAAGGATGTGCAAGGGCTTCAGCAGCATAAAGCCCATCATCGTGGCGACGAAGATTCCGATAACTTCGCTGAGGTTAGAGGAGAGCAAAAACTGGATAGACTTTTTGATGTTGTCGTAAATCCTCCGGCCTTCCTCGACCGCGGCGACTATAGTGGCGAAGTTGTCGTCGGCAAGTATCATGTCGGCGACATTCTTTGTGACGTCCGTACCGGTTATGCCCATGCCGACGCCGATATCGGCGCTTTTTATCGAGGGCGCGTCGTTTACGCCGTCGCCGGTCATCGCGGTAACCATACCGTGCGCGCGCCACGCGTTGACTATCCGCACCTTGTGCTCGGGTTTAACTCGCGCATAAACTGAAAAATGAGTAACGAGCTTTTTGAAGTCCTCGTCCGATATTTTGTCAAGCTCCGAACCGGTAATAGCCTCGTCGTCGTTGGTGATTATGCCAAGCTCTTTTGCTATCGCGGCTGCTGTGTCGCGGTGGTCGCCGGTAATCATAATAGGACGTATCCCGGCTTCGCGGCAGCGCCGTATTGCTTCGGGGACCTCCTCGCGCACCGGGTCCATCATGCCGACAAGCCCGATAAAGATCAGGTCGCGCTCAATCTCTTCCGGCACAAGCTTCGGCGGCACAGAAGGCAGCTCTGTATACGCCGCGGCGAGCACGCGCAGCGCTTTGCTCGCCATGCGCCGGTTTTCAGCTTTGAGCCGCTCGCGCACATCCCTGGTAATCGGCAGGATTTTGCCGCCCTCAAGATAGCGGTTGCAGCGGTCGATTACAACGTCTGGCGCGCCGGTTGTGTGCTGGATGACCTTCCCAGACGTACTCCTATGGATTGTGGTCATCATTTTGCGCATCGAGTCGAACGGTATCTCGGCGACGCGCGGGTACTCAGCCTTAAGCTGCGGTTTCGGCAGCCCGAGCGAGTATGCATAGTTGACGCAGGCGTTCTGCGTCGGGTCGCCTTCGGCTACGCCTTGATCGTTGAGTTCCGAGTCGGAACAAAGCGCGAGCGAGGTGGCGAGCAGCTTTTCGTCCGAACCGTAATGCTCGACGACCGTCATTTTGTTCTGCGTCAGCGTGCCGGTTTTATCCGAGCAGATTATTTGCGTGCAGCCGAGTGTTTCAACCGCCGTCAGCTTGCGTATAATCGCATTGCGGCGCGACATCTTCGTCACGCCCATCGAAAGCACGATGGTCACGACCGCGACAAGACCTTCGGGTATCGCGGCGACCGCAAGCGATACCGCAAGCATAAACGACTCGAGCACCGAATCGCGCGTCATGCCGCCTGCGCGCAGCATACCGACGATAAAGATGAAAACGCAGATGCCGAGCACAAGGTATGTCATTATTTTGCTAAGGGATGCGAGCTTCTTTTGCAGCGGCGTGTCATCCTCTTCGGTGCGGGTGAGAACGTCGGCTATTTTGCCCATCTCGGTGTTCATGCCGGTCTCAGTGACCACAAAGCGCCCGCGGCCGTATACGACGGTGCTGCCCATGTAAACCATGTTGACGCGGTCGCCGAGAGGCACGTCGCCGTCCCCTTTCGCCTCAAGCGCGTCGGCAGTCTTTTCAACCGGCACCGATTCGCCTGTCAGCGCAGCCTCGTCGCATTTCATGCTCACGCACTCTATTATACGGCCGTCCGCGGGGATCGAGTCGCCGGCGTCGAGGACGACTATATCGCCTACTACTATGTCTTCAGTCTTTATAACCTCAAGTTTTCCGCCGCGTATTACCTTTGCGGTAGGCGACGCAAGCTCGCGAAGCGCCTCGATAGCTTTCTCCGCTTTGCTTTCCTGTACCACTCCCAAAATAGAGTTAAGTACCACAACCGCAATGATAACAAAAACGTCGGTCGGAGCCTCTTTTGATATCGCCGAGGTTACAGCAGATATTGCCGCGGCGGCAATAAGTATTAACACCATCGGGTTGACGATTTGCTCGATGAAGCGCTGCAGGAGCGTCACTTTTTTGCCCTCGGCCAGCTTGTTTTTGCCGTCGCGGGCAAGCCTTTTTTTCGCTTCATCCGGCGAAAGGCCTGATATTTGCGTGCCCAGCTCGGAAAGCGTCTGGGCAACGGTCATAAGATAGTGTTTCAACTTTGAGCTCCCTTTCTTTTATAAATTAAAAAAAGAGACATATGTATAGCAGTCCTGCCATACATAAGTCTCGTTTCCGCCACTGTATAAAAAGGGGCGTATTTAAAGCCAGACCGGGTCAAGGCCCGCACCTCCACCGATCATGATGTTGACTTTAAATGACGCGGCGGTTATCCTATTATAAAGCCCGGCCGCGTAAACTACTCCCTTATGCCGTTTTTATATTACCATGTTTTATCTTGTTTGTCAACATCAGCAGCGAGGGACGGGCGACATTTGTGGCAAGACGTGCCTACGCTATAATGTATATTGTGAGCGCTCGATAGTTATTCTGCCGCACTCTTTGTAAACCACGTTCATAATTTGCTCTTGATTTAATTAATAAATTCATGTTATACTGTTATAATTGCAGAAGTATTATTTTTATTATTAAGTAAAAAACAAGCTTTCCATAGCGGCGCCGCCGCTATGGGGCTGTAGGTAGATATAAGGTAAAGCACACTATGCAGAGATACATCGAAAAAGTCGAGCCGATGACCCTTCCGATGCTCGTTCTCGACGCCATCACGGTCTTCCCGCTGATTCCTATAAGCTTTGAGCTGACAAACGAAGCCGCGATCGCGGCATGCGAACGCGCGGAATCCGCGGACGGCATGATTTTCGTTATCCAGCGCCGGCCTGTCGAAAGCGAAGATCAACTTAAGCCTGAAAAGAAAAGCGCTGAAGAGGAAAACGATAACACCGACGCCGAGAAAATTGCGCGCCAGGTATTCTCCGTCGGCACCGTGGCGAAAATCCGCCAGTCGGTAAAGCTGCCCGAGGGAACGCTGCGCGTTTTCCTTGAAGGGGTAGCGCGCGCAACGCTGAGCCGCTGCTATGAGGCCGGCTCGGTCCTGACCGCCGACGTTATCGCCAAGACTATCCGCGTCGAGGATAACGGCGGCGTGAAGGGCGAAGCGCTAATCCATGAGATTAACACGGCGTTTGACGAGTTTATAAAGTTCCTCCCGCGGCTATCAAACGAGCTTATCGCCGCGGTAAAGTCCATCCGCAATCCAGGACTTTTGGCCGACTTCGTCGCGAGCAACGTACTTATCAACCCGCTTGACAAGCAGCAAATCCTCGAGGAGTTCAACCCGCTACGCCGGCTTGAGCTGCTTGCGGTTATCATGGAGCGCGAGCGCGACATCCTCTCTACCGAGCTTGACATCCACCGCCGCGTGCGCCGGCAGATTGAAAGCAACCAGCGCGAGTATTACCTCAAAGAGCAGCTTAAAGCCATAAAAAGCGAGCTGGGCTACACCGAGGACGAGGACGACGAGATCGACGAGTACTACGAAAAGATCGAGAAAGCAAACCTCCCCAGGGAAATTTCCGACAAACTCATGCGCGAGGTCAAAAAGCTCGCCAAAACGCCTTTCAACTCCGCCGAGGCGAGCGTTATCCGCAATTACCTCGACCTCTGCCTCGAGCTTCCTTGGACCAAGCTGTCAAAGGAGCGCACCGACGTTTCCGTTGCGCGCAAAATCCTCGAGCGCGACCACGACGGGCTTGAGAAAGTCAAGGAGCGAATCCTTGAGTATATCGCCGTAAAGCAGCTCAACCCCGCCTTGCGCAACCAGATACTCTGCCTTGTCGGCCCGCCCGGCACAGGCAAAACCTCGATCGCTGCGTCGATTGCTAAGGCGACCGGGCGCAAATACGTGCGCGTTTCGCTCGGCGGCATCCGCGACGAAGCCGACATCCGCGGCCACCGCAAGACATACGTCGGAGCAATGCCCGGCAGGATTATAACCGCCCTGCGGCAGGCGGGCACGCGCAACCCGCTTATACTGCTCGACGAGATCGACAAGCTCACGAAGGACGCGCATGGCGACCCGGCCTCGGCGCTGCTTGAAGTTCTCGACGCGGAACAAAACAAGTCTTTCCGCGACCACTTCGTGGAGCTGCCGATGGACCTTTCAGACTGCCTTTTTATAGCCACGGCGAACACGCTTTCGACTATACCGCGGCCGCTTGTCGACCGCATGGAGATAATTGAGCTTCAGTCGTACACGCGGCACGAGAAGCTGGCGATAGCGAAAAACCACCTTATACCAAAGCAGCTTAAGCGCCACGGCTTAAACAAGCGCATGGTGCGCATCACAGACGACGCGATTCTTGAGATTATCGACTACTACACTCAGGAATCTGGCGTGCGTAACCTCGAACGCGAAATTGCGACTATTTGCCGCAAGACTGCGATGGAAATTGTCGAAACGGGCGCAAAATCTGTAAAAATCACCTCGGAAGACGTAAGCAAATACCTCGGTCAGCGCAAACACAGGCGCGAGATGGTCACCGCGACCGACGAGATCGGCGTTGTAAACGGCCTCGCGTACACCGAAATGGGCGGCGAGCTTTTGCGCGTTGAAGCCGTTTCGATGCCCGGCACCGGCAAGCTCGAGCTTACCGGCTCGCTCGGCGAGGTAATGAAAGAATCGGCGCGCGCTGCGGTAAGCTATATAAGGGCGAACTCCGAAGCGCTCGGCGTCGACGCCGACTTTTATAAGACCCGGGACATACATATACATGTCCCGGAAGGCGCCGTGCCCAAAGACGGTCCGTCGGCAGGCATCACTATCGCGACGGCGCTCGTCAGCGAACTTTCAGGCATACCCGTGCGCCGCGACGTCGCAATGACCGGCGAGATAACGCTGCGCGGACATGTGCTCCCGATCGGCGGGCTGCGCGAGAAGACGATGGCAGCCTACAAAGCCGGCGTTACCGAGGTATGCATCCCCGAGGAGAATACGCGCGACCTTGAGGATATTGACCCGACCGTGCGGCAAGCGATTAAGTTCGTACCCTGCCGCGAGATAAGCGAAGTGCTCCGGACCGCGCTGGTTCGGCCTCCTGAAAGGTCGTCGCAGTAGCGCAAAAGATTTTGCGTTTTGCCATAGGTAGTGTGATGAGACTTAACTTAAACAACGTTAAGCTACACGTGTCGGCCGGCCAACCGGATCAGTTTCCGACCGACGGCCGGCCCCAGATAATATTTTCCGGACGCTCAAACGTGGGCAAAAGCTCGCTTATAAACACGCTGCTCGGGCGCCGCGGGCTGGCGCGCGTCAGCTCGGTGCCCGGTAAGACGATAACAATAAACTTTTACGACATCGACGGCAAGTTGTGGTTTGTCGATTTACCCGGCTACGGCTTTGCCAAGCGTCCGCGCGAGGAGAAAAAGCGCTGGTCGGCGCTCACCGACGCATTTTTACGCGCGCCTTATCCCGGACGGCGCTTTTTCATCCAGCTTATCGATGCAAAAGCTGGCGCTTCCGCCGACGACCACGCTATGGCGGACTGGATGAACGCCGTAGGCGTCCCGTTTGTTTACGCGGCTACAAAAATTGACAAGCTAAACAAAACCGCACGAGAGGCGCGGCTTGCCGAGATGAGGTCTGCCGGTGCGACAGTCATACCTTTCTCCGCGGTTACTGGCGAAGGCCGCGCCGAGCTGTGGGCTGAAATATATAAATTTCTAGGATAAGGAAGGTAAGGTAGCTTGGAAATCTCAACGCAAACCGATGTAATGTTCCGCAGGTTCGGCGAAGCCGAAGCTATCAAAATCTTCGCGGAAGCGGGCTGGGACGCGCTTGACTACTCGATGTTCGACATCAACCCCGCCACCTCGGTGCTGACGCGCGGGGACTTTCGCGAATATGCCCGCCTTTTGCGCGAGACGGCGGAGAAACACGGGCTACGTTTCAACCAGGCGCACGCCCCGTTCCCATCCTATAGGCACGACAATGAGGAATACAACGCCACAATTTTTGAGCTTATCGTGCGCTCAATGGAGATAGCGGGCATACTCGGCGCCGAGACTATCATCGTGCACCCGATCACGCACGGGCAGACCTACGACGAGCGAAAAGCGATAAACATGGCGTTCTATAGCCGGCTTTTGCCCTATTGCGAAAAGTTCGGAGTCACCATAGCCGTCGAAAATATGTTTTCATGGGGCGACGGACATGCGATGCCCGCGGTATGCTCCACCGAAGCAGAGTTTGTCGACTACATAGACTCGCTTGACCCGCAGTATTTCTGCGCATGCCTTGATATCGGGCACGCCGAGCTGAGGGGCGCGGGCGCATTTTCGGCGGTCTCGATGATACGTGCGCTCGGCGGCAAACGCTTGCGCGCGCTGCACGTGCATGACAACGACAGATTCAGCGACCTTCACACTCTTCCCTTCACCCGCTCACTTAGATGGAAAGAGATTGTAGGCGCACTTGCAGAGATAGGCTACTCGGGCGTTTTCACTTTTGAGGCGGACAACTTTATCGCCGGCTTCCCGCCTGAGCTGTCAGCCGAGGCCTCGAAACTCATGGCGGCGGTCGGGCGCTATCTTGTGCGCGACTTGATATAAAAAACCTGCCGGGCGGGACGGCCAGTTATTGTCCCGTCGCCGCCCGGTTTTTTATATTCAACCGGTTTGTCAGATTCTTCAATTTCAGGAGAAAACAGATGATTGTTCCCTGCCTTGGCATAAATGACAACGGTCATCTTACGATAGCGGGCCGCGACGCGCTCGCTCTTGCCGAAAAATACGGGACCCCGGCGTATTTTATCGACGAAGAGACTATCCGGGCAAATTGCCGCGCCTATAAGGCTGCGCTTTCAAAATACGCGCCGGAAGGCTCGATCCCCCTCTATGCCGGCAAAGCGCTTTGCTGCGCCGCCATATACCGTATAATCGCGGAGGAGGGGCTCGGAGCCGACGTGGTGTCGGCGGGCGAGATCGCGACGGCGGTTTTGGCAGGCTTCCCGATGGAACGCGCTTATTTTCACGGCAACGCCAAAACCGACTCCGACATCCGGTACGCTATCTCGGCCGGCGTCGGCACCTTCGTTGTCGACAATTTCGACGAGCTTTCCGCGCTCGACCGTATCGCAGGCGAGCTTGGCGTCCGCCAGAGAGTGCTTTTGCGCATAACGCCGGGCATCGATCCGCATACCCATCGCAAGATCATCACCGGAAGCGTCGACTCAAAGTTCGGCGTGGCGATTGAAACCGGACAAGCAATAAATTTTGTGCGCGAGGCGCTCGAAAAGAAAAGTATTGAGTTATGCGGTTTGCACTGCCATATCGGCTCGCAGATTTTCGAGCCCGACCCGTTCATCGAGGCGGCTTCTATCATGGTCGAGTTTGCGAAAAGCTGCAAAAAGGAGTTCGGCTGGGAACCAGAAATCCTCAACCTCGGCGGCGGCTTCGGGGTGCGCTATATCGAGGATCACCCGCATATAAATATTGATGAAAATATAAAAAAGGTATGCGGCACTGTCGCTTCGATTTGCGAAGAGGCGGGACTTAGGGTGCCTAAAATCTTCCTTGAGCCAGGGCGCTCTATTGTGGCAAACGCCGGCGTGACGCTTTATACCGTTTGCAGCGTCAAAGAGATTACCGGCTACAAAAACTACGTCGCGGTCGACGGCGGCATGACCGATAACCCGCGCTATGCGCTTTACTCGTCGCCGTATACCATAATCGTTGCGAACCGCGCGTCGGAACCTGCCGATTTCGAGTGCACGGTCGCCGGGCGCTGCTGCGAGAGCGGCGACCTTCTCGCCGAGGGCGTAAAGATTCAAAAATGCGAGCGTGGCGACATCCTCGCGGTGCTATGCACCGGCGCGTATAACTACTCGATGGCGTCAAACTATAACCGCGTCCCGCGCCCGCCAATCGTCATGCTTGCGCAAGGCTCCGAATATATCGCAGTCGAGCGCGAAAGTTACGACGACATTGTCAGGCTGGACAGAGTACGCTGAAAAAATTGCGCGGCATAAGAAATGCGTGTGAAAACCGCTATATCTGTCAAAAATTAGTTAGGGTGCCGCGCCGGGCTTAAGAGGAACTCTGCCTATGCTTTTAAACATTTTGTCCAGGGGCTTTACTGCCCGGGACATACCGCTTATTTTGCTACGGATACCCATTATACTTATAGCGCTAACCGTGCACGAGGTCGCGCATGGGAAAGCCGCGCTTTGGATGGGCGATACGACCGCCCGTGACATGGGCCGGCTGTCGCTAAACCCGTTTCGGCATATTGACCCGATTGGCGCTATCGTAATGCTGATTTTCGGCTTCGGCTGGGCGAAACCGGTGCCTATAAACGCTAGAAGGTTTAAAAACCCGAAAACCGGGATGGCGCTGTCGGCGCTCGCCGGGCCTGCGTCGAACCTGATTTTAGCCTTTTTCGGGCTTGTTCTTCTGCGCTTGCTTTACGTGGTGCTGCCAAACGAAATAAGCCCGGGGTTTCCGTTTTACCTTATCACGACGACCATACTTTTCCTTATGATGTTCGCGTCGATGAATATGGCGCTGGCGATTTTCAACCTGCTTCCCGTCCCGCCGCTCGATGGCTCGCGGATATTGTTCGGTTTTTTGCCTAATAAGCTATACTTCGGCATAATGCGTTACGAGCGCTTTATCGCCGCTGGGATTATGGTATTGCTTTTCTTGGGCGTGCTCGACAAGCCGCTGACCTTTCTTATAAGCGGCGCCCTGCGCGGCATGGGTTCGCTGCTCGGGCTTAAGAATCTTCTTTGGTGAGGTGGGCCGCATTGAACGCGCATAATGAGTCCGCGCCGAGCTTTAAGCTCGAAGTATTCGAAGGGCCGCTCGACCTTTTGCTCGCGCTTATCGAGAAAAATAAGGTCGATATTTTCGATATACCCATCGCGCTGATTTTGGAGCAGTACATGGAGTATCTCGAGCGGATGCGCGAACTTGACATGGAGATTGCCGGCGAGTTTATAGTCTGCGCGGCTGAGCTGATGCTAATAAAAAGCCGAATGCTTTTGCCTAGGTCGCCGTCGGGCGAGGAAGAGGACCCTCGCGCCGCACTTTCCGCCGCGCTGCTCGAGTACAAGCGCGCAAAACTTGCCGCAGAAAAGCTCGCCGAGCTATACGAGAAGCATTCAGGCAGGTATAAGCGGGAGCCGGAGGTGCCGCCCGCCGGGGAGCTGCCGGAAGGGCTCGACGTGTCGCTGCTTTCGCGCGCATTCCGCCGAATTCTTGAAAAAAAGCGCGAGCTGCCAAAGCTGCTTTTGCGCTCGGAACGCACGCTCGAGCGGCTGCTCAGCGGCCGCACGGTGCCGGTCGGCGAGCGGATACTGTGGCTTATGCGCAAGCTTTACGGCAATGCGGGGACAAGCTTTAATGATTTGCTTTACGAGTGCCGCACGCGCTCGGAGCTTGTGGCGACCTTCCTCGCGCTGCTTGAGCTTTTGCGCGCCCAGCGCGTGAGGCTAAGCGACACAGATGGCGGAATTATGCTTTCGCTCGATATGGCCCACAGAAGGGGCAAGACCTCGCCGGACGAGCTTCCCAGCAATTTAACCTCTGCCGAGGTGCTAGTGCCAACCGAAAGCCCAAGCATGCCCGAGCCTTAATACTACCGTAAATGGATTTGATAGCCGTGACAGCTAACAACAATCAAAGCCATAGTTTCCCGGAAGAAGCCCTAAAAACTCCTGGCGACACGGGAGAGGCGCAAGACCGCAATTTCGCAAAACGCGCGATTGAAGCGATACTCTTCGCGGCGGGGGCGGCTGTGCCTCTTGAAAAGCTCGCCGAGGCGGTTGGGATTGATATAAAAACCACCTCTGCCCTCTGCGACGAGCTTGCCCTCGAGTGCGAAAACCGGGGGATTCAGCTCCTATCGCTTGGCGACCGGAGGCAGTTTTGCACAAAGGAAGAGTATGAGCCATACATTAAGGCGGCGCTAGGCGTGCGTCCGCCGGGAGGGCTTTCGCAGGCGGCACTTGAGGTGCTTGCCATTATCGCTTACAATCAGCCGACAACGCGCGTTTTCGTAGAGCAGGTGCGCGGTACCGACAGCTCGCACGCGATAACCACGCTGCTAGAGCGCGGGCTTATCGAGTGCGTGGGCAAGCTTGACGTGCCCGGCAAGCCCAACCTTTACGCGACGACGCCCGAGTTTTTACGCCTTTTTGGCCTTTCGTCGCTCGACGAGCTGCCCGCCATCGATGCGCTGCGCCTCTCTGACGAGCCTGAGGAAGAGGGCGGGCTGTAATGATTGTATTTTTATGTATTCTGGGCGCCATATTAGCTTTGGTGGCGGTTTTGAGCCTTTCATGGCTACGCCTGCGTATTATCTTTGACGACGGCGGTCTGCGAGTTTGGCTGCAGCTTTTGTTTTACAAATATATCGTATGGCCCCCAAAAGAGCCGAAAATAAACCTGCGCGACTATAAGATAAAGCGCTTCCGCAAGCTTGAGAAAAAGCGCGCCAAAGTGGCTGAAAAAAAGCGCAAAAAAAAGGAAAAAGAAAAGGTTGAAAAACCCGCGGAGCGTGAGTTTGGCGAGCTTTCGCTTACCGATAAAATATCGCTAGTCTCAAAGCTTGTCTCAGACATAATCCGACGCTTTGCTCACTACGCCCATATCGACGTCGCAAAGCTTTATATAAAAGTGGCTTCCGACGACGCGGCGAAAACCGCATACCTTTACGCGGCGACATCCCAAGCAGTGGCGTACCTCACCGAGCTGCTTATGAGCGTGACGAATTTCGACGTAAATAAAAACGCCGTCTTCGCGGTTTACCCCGACTTCACATCCGAGACGCCAGAGTTTGCATTCGATATTACTTTCCGGGTGCGGGTAATAGACATACCCAAGCTCGGTGACATCGGCGCGAATATTATCACTGCCGGGAAAAAGCCCGATACTTAATAAGCATCAGAAAGCGTTCGCGGACGATTCCCGCCCCGTGCGACAAATTTTATACGGAGGTCATCACAATGCCTGAAAGTAAACTCAGCGACATTATCGCGACATCGCTTGCCAGCATAAAAGAGCTTGCCGACGCGAACACGATAATCGGCCGGCCTATTGTAGCCGGTAAAACGACGATTATACCCGTCTCGCGCGTTTCGGTCGGGTTTGCATCCGGCGGCGTAGACTATTTCGGCAAAAACTCAAAGCCCCAGCAGCAAAACGGCTCCGCAAACGGCAAGCCGCCGGTCGTCCAAAACTTCGGCGGCGGCGGCGGTACAGGGCTTACGGTCACCCCAATCTGCTTCCTTATTATCAAAGAAGACGACGTCGAGCTTTTGCCAATTACCGAGCAGCACTCGCCTGGCGCAGCCGGCATTATAGAGGCTGTAGGCTCGCTGCTCGACCGTTCGCCCGAAATCGTCTCAAAACTCAAAAAGGCTTTCGCCAAAGACAAAGAGGAAGCAGAAGGGCCAATGTCCGACCCCGCGTCGTCAATTTAACGTGAATACACGCCTCCGGGCTTTCATATAAATGCAAGGAAAACATGTTAAATTGGATAGTTTCGGAGGCGCGCTTTGCTTTCACCTAGAGCATTCATACCGCCGAAAAAGCTAAAAAGGCTCGGGGTATTTGCGTTCTGCATTTTAGCTCTTTTACCCATTGTGCTGCAGGCCGCGGTGCCTGCGCGGGCGCATGGCTCCCCGCCTTCGGTCTCCGCCAAATCCGCGATTTTAATAGAGGCGTCGACCGGACTTGTGCTTTATGAAAAAGACGCCGACACCCGCCGGCCGATGGCGTCCACCACAAAAATAATGACCACAATTGTGGCGCTTGAAAATGGCGATCTTGACGACAAAGTCGTAGTCCCATCCGCGGCAGTGGGCATTGAGGGTTCATCGATATACCTTTACACCGACGAGGAGCTAACGCTTGGCGAGCTTCTCTATGCCGTCATGCTCGAAAGCGCGAACGACGCGGCTACCGCCGTGGCAATTGGAATCGCGGGGAGCGTTAAAGCTTTCGCCGATATGATGAACAAAAAAGCGGCGGAGCTTGGAATGACGAACACCTCGTTTGCCAACCCGCACGGGCTTGACGCCGAAAACCACTACACGACAGCTCGCGACCTTGCGACATTGACCCGGTACGCGATGCAAAACCCAACCTTCAGAGAGATTGTCGCCACGCGGCGCAAGACAATACCACTACACGACGGAAACAGCGTCCGGCTGCTATTAAATCACAACAAGCTCCTCAAGCTTTACCCTTACGCTATCGGCGTCAAGACGGGGTTTACGAAAAAGAGCGGCCGCTGCCTTGTCTCAGCCGCAAACCGCGATGGGATCGAGCTTATCGCCGTGACCCTAAACGCGCCTGACGATTGGAACGACCATACCGCTATGCTTGAGTATGGCTTCTCGCAGCTCGAGCGCGTAACGCTTGCCGAGCCGGGCACGCTTTCGTTTGCGCTACCAGTGGTGGGCGGCACCTCGCCATACGTTTTCGTCAACAACCTCGAGCCGGCTGTCGCCGTGCTGCCTAAAGATCATGGCGAGATAAAGCGCGAGATAAGGCTTAAAAACTTCTATTACGCGCCCGTCTCGAAATCCCAGCCGCTAGGCAAAGCGGTGTGGCATTGTGACGGCAAAATTATTGCGGAATGCGACCTTGTCGCCTCGTTCGATATACCGAAAGAGCGCGAGAAAACTTTTTGGGACTGGATAATGAGCTTTTTTTCGGGATTTAGATTACTTTTGCAAGGGACGTGAAAAAATTGAGCCTTAATATCAAAGCCGACGCACTGGAAGAGAAAATAAAAAACGAGGGGATACCGGTAATAAACTTTGCGGTTTACTCGTGCGGGGAGTTTATAGTGCGCGCGCCAAACAAGAGCGCCGGCGCGCTAAACTGCTACTCGATAACTAAAAACTTTATCGCGACCGCGGTCGGTCTTGCAGTTAGCGATGGCAAACTGCGCTTGTCCGACCGCGTTATTGATTTTTTTAAGCGCAGCGAGCTGCCCGATAAGCTTTCCGATGGCTGGGGCGCCGTTACGCTGCACCATATCCTGACGCATACTACCGGGCAGAGAGACGTTACTTTGTTCGAGTCCGACCGCTACGACCCCTCGCGTGAGAGAAACTGGCTTTTACGCTGTTTTTCGATAAAAATAAAAAAAGAGCCCGGGACGCATTTTGTATATAGCAACACGAACTACTTCCTCGCGGCTGAAATCGTCCGACGCGCGGTAGGCGAAGACACCGAGCTTTACCTCCGCCGCCGGCTGCTCGCACCTTTGGGTTTTGGCCCCTGCGCGTTCGAGCGCAACCATACCGGCGAGCTAATGGGCGCGACCGGGTTTTTCGTTTACACCCACGACATGTGGAAGCTTGGCTACCTTTATATGAGCGGCGGGCTGGCCCCGGACGGGCAGAGGCTGCTCGACGAAGAATGGGTGCGCATGGCGACGTCCGATCAGGTTAAACTTGAGGGCGCGCCGATATACGGCTACAGCTTTTGGCTCCGCGAGCATGGGTTCGACTGTACGGGCACCAGAGGGCAGATTATCCGAGTTGTTCCCAGCCGCGGCTTTATCTTCGCTGCCCACGGCGCCGGCGAAGTCAACTACAACGAACTTCTAGCTGATGTTTTTTAGTTATGAAAGCTTTAACAAGGCTTATTTTTCTTGCAGCAGCCGCGTTGCTTTTTTCGGTATCAACCGTTGCGGTATTTTACTCTCCCGCCGCCTCGGCAATGCAGCCGCGCGAGTTTACCGATTCTGCCGGCACAAAGCTGCTCTACCGGATATATGTGCCGGATGATGTCGCCGAAGGGGAAAAGCTGCCGCTGCTTTTGTACCTGCACGGCGCGGGTCATAGGGGCAGCGACAATGCGCTTCATGTGTATTTTGAGCCGGGGATACTAGCGCGCGTGCTTAGCTCGGAATACAAAAGATGCATACTCGTCGCGCCGCAGTGCCCGGAAGGCGCCCGGTGGGTGGACACGCCTTGGGAAGCCGGCTCGTACAGCATAGAAAATGTGCCCGAGTCAAAGCAGCTCTGCGCGGTATACGAGCTTATTTTATCGCTTATCGAAACCGAGCCTGCCGACCCAGACCGGATTTACATAACCGGCTTATCGATGGGCGGGTATGGCACATGGGACCTTATATTGCGCCACCCCGGGCTTTTCGCCGCGGCGGTGCCGATATGCGGCGCGGGCGACCCCTCTAAATCCGAGCGAATTTCCGATTTGCCGGTTTGGTTTTTCCACGGCTCGGCTGACGAGGTTGTGCCGGTTTCGGGATCGCGCGATATGGCAATAGCACTTGAAAACATAGGCGGGAAGGTTTATACTTATACGGAATACCCAGGCGTTGGGCACAGCTCGTGGGAAGATGCTTATTTTGAGCCAGAGCTGCTTGACTGGCTGTTTTCGCAGTCAAAGTCCGGCTCGTCAGACCTTTCGACCTCAAGCGAAGGCGCCGGGATAAAATGGCAATATCTTGCGGCGTTTGCGCTGCTTGCCGCCGGGGCAGGCGCGATAACCACGCTTTCCGCCGCGCAGCGAAAAAGCCAAAAATGAGCACACGGGGAATGCAGATGAAACGGATATTGATTTTGCTTTTGCTGGCGCTGATTTTGACCGGCTGCGATACTGACGCCCCCCCTTCCGGGCAGTTACCCCCTCTTGCCGAAAACGGCGCCGCGAACTACGCCGTCGTGCGGCCCGACCTTGCGACTAAGGAGCAAGTAAAGCCCGCTCTGCTGGTGCGCGAGGCGCTCGAGGCAGTCACCGGCGCAAAATTTGAGATTAAAACCGACTGGGAAAAGCCGACGCCATCCGCCGAGGAGCTTTCTGCTCGCTATGAGATTTTGGTCGGCGACACAAACCGCCCGGAAAGCAAAGCGGCAAAAGAAAAGCTCACCGGCGAGGATGAGTATATAATCGAGGTCATAGGCAACAAGGTAGTAATAACGGCATCTTCCGACCGCGCGCTGCAGTCGGCAGCTGAGTATTTTGCGCGCTATATCGGCTATGGCCCGGCAGGAGTAGTGAAAACCGCGCAAAAGCTTTCTATTGAGCAAGGATTCAGCTATAAAGGAGTGTACGAAATGCTCGTGACGCCTCAAACGCAAGACCAAAGGCCATGCATCGTCGATACGCTTTACCCGACCGAGGACATGGTCGTGGCTGACAAGATTTTCACTCTCGATTACGGCGCCGACAATACCGGCAATGAAGATGTTTCAAACCTTCTCCAAAAAGCGCTTGACGACCTTGCCGCGGCACGCGGCGGAACGCTTTGGCTGCCAGCCGGCAAATACCGCATAACAAAGCCCATAACTATACCCGCATTTGTAACGCTGCGGGGCGACTGGCGCAACCCTGAGGGCGTTACCGACGGCGAGTACGGCACGGTTATTATCGCGGATGTGCCATCTCGCGACGATCCGGTACCGGCGCTGTTTACAATCAAAGGCAGCGCGGGCGTTTATGGCATCACGGTTTGGTATCCGAACCAAAGTATTGACAGCGTTTTGCCCTACCCATATACCTTCTATGTGGACGGCAAGGGCGACGGGTATATGCTGCAGACAATAATGAACGTCACGGTGCTAAACGGCTACCGCGGCGTCGGCGCCTGCGTGGTCGAGGACAACGCGCACGAGATGATGACTATCGATAATGTCTACGGCACCTTCCTTTACCGCGCCGCCGAAGCATATAACCAAGCCGACGTCGGCACTTGGAAGAACCTTTTCGTCGGGCCACAGTATTGGGCAGCCGCGACGGCGGCATACAATGCGCCAAGCCTTGATAAGGTCACTGACTACACGCGCGAGCACAGTGAGGGGCTGGTGCTCGGCGACCTCGAGTGGACGCAGTTTGCGAACATCCGTATCAGCGACTGCTCGGTTGGCGTGCATATCGTCAAAGGCAAGCGTATCGAGTTCGCCGGCGCGTTTTACGATTTTAGTATTGAAAACTGCAAAACCGGCATTCAGGTCGACTCAATTGACAGCCGCTGGGGCATGGTGGCGGCCCGCGGCAATATCGTAGACTGCGAGATACCGGTAAAAAACGACTCGAAAGGCATCGTTAAGCTCGCGGACGTCAAATACGACGGCAGGCTTGCCGGCAGCGGCGAGTATGCGCTGGAAACCACTGACCTTTCGGCATACAACCTAAACTACAACGCCGCGCCGCCAAAGCCAGCTGCGCGACAGCTTTTCGTGTTCGAGGGCGACAAAACCGGCGCTACCGATGTTTCAGGCGAGCTTGCAAAGTTCATATTAGCGGCAAAAAAGCAAGGCGGGGGTATCGTCTATCTCCCCGGCGGGCTTTACCGGCTCGACTCGCCGATTGCCGTTCCCGACGGAATGGAGCTGCGCGGTGCGGGCTCGGTGCCGATCCGCGACCAAGGCTCAAGCAGCCTCGGCACGGCACTGCTATCATATTACGGCAAAGGAACGTCCGACCCGCTTTACGATCAGGCGCTAATCACGCTCGGCAAAGGTAGCGGCATTCGCAATATCCGTGTGCTTTACCCCGAAAACAAGTCTGGCATAGACGATCCCAGCGCTACTTTTGCGATCCGCTCTACCGACGAAGGCGCGTATGCCATTAACTGCGCTATCGTCGGAGCATACGGCGGCGCGGACTTCAACGGCGCAAACAATTTTTACGTAAAGAAGCTTATCGCCTACTGCTATAAATACGCGGTGCGCGCCGCAAATTGCGAAGGCGGCGTTATAGAAGGCTGCCTGCAGAACGGTACCGTCGCCGCGCGCAACGCGATGGCAGGCTATGATTTTGCCTCTTGGCCGGACGTCAACGGCTACACACAAAATCGCACGACGCTCTTCTACTTCTATAACGTCAAAAACCAAACGCTGTTTAACAGCTTCGCCTATGGCGTGCGGGCATTTGTAGAGGCGGCGAAGTGCGAAAACCTGCTCGTCGCGAATGTCGGCTCCGACAATATTGGCGGGCCGCAGACAATCGTGCAGTCGGGCGGGCTTACGCTTATCAACGCGCTGCGTTACAACGGCAAATCCTACATCCTGGGCGACGGAGCAACGCTACGTGCTTACAACCGTCTCACGATAGGCAACAAATACGAGCAAAACATAGGGTAAGCTATCACCCTCGGCGGGCCGGCTGGCCCGCTTTTTTGTTTTTTGGGTTTAGCTGAACTAGAAATATTAGCTCAACTAAATTTTCAGCGTGGGAGACCGGTATTTTACCGTTATTGCAGCCGTCGCGGATGGGACAAACTCGGGACGACTCCCGGGTTTTTTTGTGCTATTATGTTATCATCAAGAATAACTGTGGAGGTGCGAAAGGCTGTGATCGACATAGATATCGATGAACGGCTAATTTTAAAAGAATTTAAAAGGATCGCATTTGAGGGTGAAAAGGACTCCGAGCGCATGCGCGCGCTTGAATGGCTTGCCGACTGGCTCGAGCGCAAAAACACCGAAAACGCGGTGCTCCGCAAGCTTGACGAAGTGCTTGCCGAGCTGAGGAAATAGCCGTGCCGCTGACCGAAAAGCAGCGCGAGTTCATCGCGCGGGCGACGCACCGTTACAACGTCAAGGTCGGGGCGGTGCGCTCGGGCAAGACCTACGGCGACTATTTTTTAATCCCCGACCGCATCCGCAACCCCGCGCGCCTTGCGTCGGGCGGCATCGTGCTGCTAGTCGGCGCAACGGCGGCAACGGTGGCGCGCAATATCCTCGACCCGATGCGCAAAATCTGGGGCGAGGAGCTTGTGGGCAGGCCATCCTCCGACGGCGGCTCGGTCATGCTTTTCGGCGAGCGCTGCGTGATTGTCGGAGCCTCAAATGCGTCACAGGTGACCAAAATACAAGGCGCAAGCGTTAAATACTGTTACGGCGACGAGGTGACAACCTGGTCGCCTGAACTTTTTTATATGCTCCAGTCGCGGCTCGACCGCCCATGCTCGGTATTCGACGGTACCTGCAACCCCGCCGGGCCAAACCACTGGTTTAAAAAGTTCCTCGACAGCGGCGCGGATATATACTGCCAGACTTACACAATTGACGACAACCCTACCCTACCCGCCGAATTTGTGCGCGCGCTAAAAGAGGAATACTCCGGCACTGTGTGGTACGACCGCTATATTCTCGGTCGCTGGGCTGCGGCGGAAGGCGCAATCTACCGGCGGTTTGCCGAAAACCCCGGGGCTTTCACGCTGCCTAGAGGATACCTGCCCGCAGAGCTTACTAGGATTATGGTCGGCGTCGACTTCGGCGGGAGCCGCTCCGCCACTGCATTCGTTGCGGTAGGCGAGGAGGCAGCCCCCGATACCGCCAAGGGGGATAAGGCGCCGACCCGCCGACTCGTCGTGTTATGTTCCGAGCGGCACTCGGACGGGCTTGACGTTGACGAGCTGTGCGCGCGGTTTTGCGAGTTTTGCCTTAGGCTTTCCCGCTTCGGATGCGAGGTTACGGCATTCTGCGACAATGCCGAGCCTGTGCTCATCCGCTCGCTCAAGGCGGCGGCGCGTGAAACTTGCCCATTTGTATCTGTGCGCCCGGCGCTAAAGCTACCGGTAAGCGACCGCATACGCTTCACGCTGCGCCTGCTCGCCTCGGGCAGGCTGATGCTGACCGAAGATGCCGGCACATTATCCGAAGCGATGCGCGACGCGCGCTGGAGCGACAAGTCGGATGCGGGGCGCGACGTTCGGCTTGACGACGGCTCGAGCGACGTCGACTCCCTCGATGCGCTGGAGTATGCCATCGAACGAGAGATGGGCAGGTATGTGTAATTCCGCCGTTCTACAAATTTGCTCGCCGAGGCAATATATACCACCCGGCCCGGCAGCGCTAGCAATTTTGCTGGGGCTGTATATTTTTGTCTATATTTTGCAATACCGCTAATATGCCAAGCACCGCCGCAATTCGGCGGAAAAAATAAAACAAAAAGGAGAGTTGCAATGGCTGAACTCAACTACGCGAAAGTCTACAGCTCGGCGCTTGCCGAAGCGTTCCCGACCTCGCTGCATTTCGGCGCGCTATACGCGACGCCGAACAACGGGCGCTACCGCTTCACCGGCGGCAGGACCGTCGAGCTTCCGACGCTTGAGGTCGGCGGCAGGGTCGACGCCAGCCGCGACGCTATCGAGTCGGTGACCCGCAATTTCGAGAATTCCTGGGAGGAGAAAGTGCTCTCCCACCAGCGCTGCTGGAGCACGCTCGTGCACCCAAAGGACATCGACGAAACCAACCTAGCGGCCTCAATTGCGAACATCACGGCGGTCTATAATAGCGAGCAGAAATTCCCCGAAATGGATGCGTACACCGTCTCGAAAATTTACGCCGACTGGACGGCTGAAGGCAAAGCCCCAATACTAGAAACCGTCAACAGCGGGAATGTGCTTTCGATTTTCGACTCGCTGATGCAGCAGATGAGCGAGGCGCGTGTACCCGCCACCGGCCGCGTGCTTTATGTAACCCCGCCGGTTATGACTGCGCTTAAGACTGTCGAGGGCATCTCGCGCACGCTTTCGGTTCAGTCCGGCACTTCGTCGGTAAGCCGAACGGTAACGGTGCTTGACGGCGTGTCGGTCGTCGAGGTACCGTCGGTGCTCATGAAGACCAAATACGATTTCTCAAACGGTTGGAGAGTGGCAACCGACGCAAAGCAAATCCATATGCTTTTGATTCACCCCGAGGCGGTTGTAACGCCGGTAAGCTATCAGTTCGCGCGGCTTGACCCGCCGTCAGCCGTAACCGGCGGCAAATACGTCTACTACGAAGAGAGCTTTGAGGACGTCTTCATACTTAAAAAGAAAATCGACGGAATCGCGTTTGTCGTAGAGCCTTAAAGCTTAAGCCATAGCTACTGCGCTCCATGCCGGGCAGGCATGGAGCGCAGCTAATTAGGAGGGGTTATGAACCAACACAGCATTGCAAAAGCCTTGCTCGAGCGTATAAACAGCTGGCCTTTTCGCCCGGCTGACGCGAAGCTTGAAAGTTTCGGTCCAGGGCTGCCCGCAATAAAACTAAGCTTTGCCGGCGCTGCTAAAATGCAAAAGCGCTATGCCGATGGAACTGAGATTTTCGAGCTGCCGCTTGCAATCACCCTCCGCGCGCGGGGAGGCACACCGCACGAGTCTCTTTTTTCGCTTGCGGAATACCTAAAAAGCACTGAGCCACCTCAACTTGACGACGGGGTATGCCTGCTTATGCTCGAGCCGCTTGGTCCTCCACGGCGCACCGGCGCGGACGTATCCGGGCTTGCCGAGTATACGCTTCCGCTGAGGCTGATGTGCGCCGTGCCGGCGCGTCCACGATAAAGGGGGTGGGAGAGATTTTTTACCCGTATAAGGCCGGGGACCTTTTGATTTATATTGGGATTTCGGGCAAAGTGACGCTTTTGCGCGGCGCCTTGGTCCAGAAGATTGAGTTTTCGCCTGTCCGGCATACCCGGCGCTATTTCGACGAGCCTGAGGGAACAGCCGACCTTTTTGGCACGCTCCCATCTATAAGATGCGAGATTGAGCTTTGCCTTGGCGACCCGGCGCACGAATACCTTTTGGGCAAAACGCTGCTTGGGGCTGTGGGCGGCGAGGCGGCGGTTGAGCTTTACCTTGTGGATCGCGCAGGTAAAAGCCCGCCATATCCCTGCCACAAAAGGGAGTTTACGTTTATCCCGCACTCGCTGCGGGCGGCGGGCAGCGGCGTTGCGGCATATCAACTCCTTTGCGAGTTTGCCGCGCGCGGGCCGGCTCAGCATGGCGCCGCGTTACTTTTGGATGACGGGCAAACGCTCGAGTTTGCCGGTGAGGCGTAAAGATGCGTCAATATCACGAAAGGATGCGCGGCTTTGCCGCGGTGGTTTAAGCGATGTACGAAACCGAAAAACAAGAGGCACTAGAGTGGCTTAGGCTTTACCGGGGCATGAGCCTAGGCTTTCCTAATCACCCGCCGAGGGCTTCCGGCGAAAGCTATCCCTCGCTTGAGTTGCCCTCGGCGATATGCGCGGAGTTTGCGCGGCTGGTCGCCGCCGAAGCGAGCTTTAAGTTTGTCCCCGTAATCGGGCCCGTGCCCGGGTTTGACGCCGGCCGAGCCGAGTTTTTGAGCTCAGTCTTTGCGCCATTTTTCGCGCAGTTTAAAAGTGTATCGGAGCTGGCGTTCGCCTGCGGTGGCGTGATGCTGAAACCTACGCTAACCGCTGCAGGCTCGATTGCCATTGAGACGTTTTTGCCCGGCGACTTTGAGATTGTATCCGCGTCTGCCGGTGAGATCACCGGCGCCGAGTTTATCACGCGCTGCCGGCGCGGAGGGGCGTACTATATCCGCCGCGAGAGGCATGAAAAAGCTGGTGACAGCTGGCGGGTGACTAACCGCTATTTCCGCGCGGCTGCTGAATATGACGACGGCAGGGAGATCCC
Source organism: Clostridiales bacterium (assembly GCA_012840355.1). Lineage (GTDB taxonomy): Bacteria > Bacillota > Clostridia > Oscillospirales > CAG-272 > DTU078. The sequence goes on from DULN01000001.1 coordinate 83,237, forward strand.
GCAGGATGAGGCAGCGGCGGCAGTTCCTGAGTGGTCACAGCTGGAAAGCAGCGTTTTGATTAGCGGGCTTGGCGGGCCGCTTTTTGCGTACTACCGGGTCGGCACGCGCGAGCGGTCGCCCTATGGCGTCTCGGTTTTCGCGCGCGCAGTCGAGCTTATACGCGAGGCTGACGCGCAGTTCGGCAGGCTGCTTTGGGAGTTTGAAGGCGGCGAGCTTGCTATAGACGCGAGCGAGGATGCGTTTAGGCTTGACCGTAACGGCAAGCCAATCCTTCCCGCAGGCCGCGAGAGGCTTTTCAGGCCGAACAAGCTCGACTATACCTACGGCTCCTCAAACGACCCGCTACGCACATTCTCGCCCGAGCTGCGCGACCGGTCGTTTATAAACGGATTAAACCAGATTATCATGCGTATAGAGGACACCGTCGGGCTTGCGCGCGGGACCTTCTCGGACCCGCAGATGATGGCGCGCACGGCAACCGAGATCAAAATGATGCGCCAGCGCACTTATGCGGCAGTGCGCGACCTGCAAAACTGCGCACAGAAGGCGCTCGCCGAGCTTGTGCGCGCAACCGACGACCTTTGCACGCTTTATCGCCTTGCGCCTGAAGGCAAGGCGGAGCTTGTCTGCGACTTCGGCGACAACGTCCTTTCCGCCAGCGAAATCGAGCGTGAGCTTGACCGAAGGGATGTTATGGCGGGGCTGCTTTCGCCTGAGGAATACCGGGCAAGGTGGCATGTCTATGAGTCTAGTGGGGAGGAGAGCGTCATATGAATCGCGAGTTTCTCGAGCAGCTTGGGCTTGACGGCGAAAAAATCGAGCGCATCTTAGCGGAATTTGACCGGCTGCGCGACGAGCTTTCCACAAAGCTTGCCAAAGCTTTGGACCGATGCGCTGCGCTTGAAAATGAGCTTGCGGAAATAAAGAGCGACGGCGGGTTTGATATGGCAAAAAAGGCGTTTGACTTGGCGCTTGAGGCTATCCGCGCCGAGCATGAAAAGATGCTTCTTACCGAAAAAAAGGCGGCAGAAAGGCGGCTAGAGGAGGCACTCTCCGCAAAATCCGCCGAACTTGAAAAAGAAAAGCTGCGCATGAAGGTAGAAGATCTGTTCGCGAAGGCCGGGTTCAACAGCGCGCTTGCGATGCGGGCAGCCGTCGAAAGATTTATCTCCGAAGGCGGCACTCCCGACAACGCTGGAAGCTGGCTTACCAAATTGCGGGAGACCGAACCCGACGCTTTTGCAAAAGTTGCGCCGGCGCAAAACTTGCCGCGGTTTACGGTTGAATCGCCCGCCGCCGAAGACGGCTCGGCGCCCGGCGGGCTTTTATCCTCCATGCTGAAAAAACTGCGGTAAAGGGGTAGCGCCGATGGCATATGTGGACAAGGAGTATTACGAGAATATATTCGGCGGAGAGTCTATCGACGAGCCTGAGTTTAACATGCTTGCGCGTGCTGCGAGCGACCTTTGTAACGCGATTGTAACTGTGCCGATTAAAACTGTTACCGATAACATAAAGCGCGCCGTTTGCTATCAAATTGAGCTTTTACACCGGCAAGGCGGGATAGATGCGATCTCGGGGCTTGCGCTCTCGGCGCCCGGCGTTACGGAAAAAGTGGGCGACGTTAGCTACTCGAACGCACCCCACTCAGCAGGCACCGCACGCATTTACAGCTTTGGCGGGCTGCCGGTCTCGCCTATCGCATATGCCCTTCTGCGCGCCGAGGGCCTTACAAGCCGCGTAGTCATTGGCGGTGATGAACCAGTATGAATATGGCTAGATTGTTCGACGACACTGTCACGCTTTTTATACCCACCCCTTCTGGAGGGTATGAGGCGAGGCTGCTTTCAGGCGTGCTGTTTTCGGCGGCGCACGGCATATCCGGCGGTGACTCTACGCCTACGAGACATGCGGTCTTATACTTTTTCGACATGCGCTCACAATGCATTGACCCCGCAGGCCGCGCCTGCAAGTATGTCCGATATGCCGAATGGCTAAACATGCAGGATTACTCGGGGCACTTCACCTTCGTGCCGTCCGGTGGCTCATTCCTCTGCGAAGGCGACGCCCGCGACAAGGCTGTCCCGCCTGACGGGGCGTATCGCATAACTTCGGTTGAGCGCCCATCCGCCGGGCGGCGGCTTCTGCGGCATTTTAAAATTACAGCGCAATGACCGTTGGCTACGCCAAAATGCGCATAAACGGCATAAGTTTCAAGGTGCCGCTCTGCTCCCAGCGCGATGATGCTATAAGGGAGCTTGCCTTCGGCGCCGCATTTGCGGGAGGGGCAAAAACGTTTGTGCGCGCCGTTGACAAAGTACTGGGCGCAGGCGCATTCCGGCGCATTTCGAAAGGGCGGCGGCTTGACATTTTCGATTTTATTGACCTTGCCGTCTACATTTGCGCAAAATACGAAAAAGCAAAAATAATTAAAACTAAATATTTGGAGTGAACGTTTTTGGCGTGGGGGCTTTACCCGCGAAGTTCCCCACGCCAAAGGGGGCAAATCACATCCCACGCGTGTATTTAAATAAAGGGGCAAGGCTACACCCAAATGAAAAGCGATTTTGAAATCACATTGACACTATGCGGAAAAAAATTCACCGTCGGCAGGGGCGGCGATTTTAGGCTGCTATATGCCTCGGGGCTTGAGGCAGCCGACTACAAGCTCGCGGTGGTCGACGAGTGCGCGTTTGACGGCGGATATATCGCAGGCGCGCGGTTCGGGCCTCGCAAAATCACACTCGAGCTTGAGCCTGCGGGCGACGCAGAAGCATCTCGCGCCGCGCTAATCTCGGCGCTTTCGCCTAAAAACGCCGGCACGCTGCTTGTGACGCGCAAAGGCGTAACGCGCAAAATTTCATTTGTGCCCGCCTCGGTGGAATTCGAGCAACAAAACCTCTTTGCGCCGCCGAGAATAAAGCTCAATCTCGTCTGCCCCGACCCGTTTTTCTCCGACCCCGAGGAGACGACCGTCGAGTTCCACAAGACCGTGCCGCTTTTGACTTTCCCGTTTAACTCAATGCGCGGGGCAGGCATAGCGTCGGGCATATGGCGCATTTCTGACACAGCGAAAATTTACAACACCGGCGACACCGACATCGGCATCGTTTGCACGATAAAAGCTGTCGGCGGCACCGTTATAAACCCCAAAATCGAGCTTGCTGGCACCGGGTTTGTAAAGCTTTACGCCGTGCTTGAGGATGGAGACAAGGTGCAAATCAATACCCGCCGCGGCGAAAAGTCAATACTCTTAAACGGCGAAAAGCGCTTCATTTTCGACCGGCGCAGCGTGTTCTTCCAGCTCCCGCCGGGCGAAAACATTATAACAGTCTCCGCCGACGCAGGAATAACCTATGCAAACGCTTCGTTTTCATACCTTTTGAGGTACAACGGTATATGAACAAGAACACCGATTTTATCCTGCTTGACGCGGGTTTCGGGATTTGCGGAATAATTGAGGACTATTCCGAGCTCCACTGGGTGCGCCGCTATTTCAAGTGCGGCGAGTTTTCGCTCACGCTGCCGCCCGGCACAAAAGAGCTTGCTGCCGGCGCGCGCTATATTTATAACCCTTACAATGCGGAAACGGCGGTTATAGAGGAGCTTAAAATCACATCCGACCCCGCGGGCGGGCGTTCGCTTACGGTCTCGGGAAGGATGCTCGAATCGCTCCTATTTTTACGCACTATCTATGGCGTCGCAAATATAACCGGCAATGCCGAAGCCGCGGCGCGCCAGCTTGTGCAAAGCCACGCCATGACAGGAGAGCGCGCTATCCCGGGTCTTGTGCTTGGCGAAATCATAGGCCACCCAGAAGAGGTCTATGCGCAATACTCTGAAATCAGCCTTGGCGAAGCGCTTTATGCCATGCTCGGCAGCGTGGGGCTCTCGCCAAGGCTTTCTTATGATTTCGATTCCTCGGCGCTTGTCTTTACGGTAGCGACCGGGCTCGACAGGACGCAAAACCAAACGGAAAACAGCTGGGCTATCTTTTCATCCGAGTTTGAAAACGTGCGCTCCGTTCTTTACCAATACAGCGAGCTCGACCTTCGCAACTTCTTTTACATTGCAGGGCAAATCGAAAACGATGGCTCGCGCAAACTTGTAACGCTAGACCTTTCCGCCGGCAGAGAGCGACGCGAGCTATTCGTCGACGCGCGCTCCGTGCGGCGCAGCTACAAAGATGAGTTCGGGATAACGCATACTGCCACCGATGCCCAATACGCCGAGATGCTGCGCGGGCGTGGTTATGAGGTTGCGGCGGAGCATGCCGCAGTCGAGCTTGTTGTCGGCACGGTCGCAAGCGAGCTGCCACCGGTCTACCGTGAGGATTACGACCTCGGCGACATTTGCGATTTTTACGACACATCGCTAGGCATCCAGCGCGCAATGCGCATCACCGAGATAATTGAGCACTGGTCAAGCGGCGTGTTTTCCGTTAACCTCAAGCTCTCCGATAAACGTTATATTACATAATAAAAGGGGAAATTTTGCATGGCAATGCGATCGGGGCTATTTGACTCGACTGAAGTGGTCGAAACGGTCGGCGGCTTCCCGCGCGGAAACAAAGCGGAAACCGCCGATTTTTTCGCTGCTTATTTTTCAAGCTTTGTAGGGAACGGCATTTATCTAGACCCGCCGAGCGCTTTTCAGGTGCTTCCCGAGTCGGGGCTAACAGTGAGGATAAGGCCGGGTAAATGCTTTATAAACGGCTACTTCGCGTTTGACGACGAGCCTGAAGACAAAACCTTCCCATTTGATACGCAGCCTCACGAGTATTGGCTGGTGCTGCGGCTCGACCTCGCCGACGGCTCGATTAAGAAGGTCTGGGTGTCCGATCCGGCGCCGGGCGAGCTGCCAGTCCGAGGCACGGTTTTATATGACCTAGTCGTGGCGCGCGTTTCGGTCGGCGCAGGCGTGACGACTATAACCGACTCGATGATTTCCGACCTGCGCGCCGACCCTTTCTACTGCGGGCGCGTCAAGTCGCTCGTCGACGGGATTGGGCAAACTGTCGAGTATGCCGACGTCGCAGGCACGCTCGTCGAAGAGACGATGGCGCAGCTTGTGCAGCGCGCCGGCAGCATTATGACCGGTCCGCTTACTCTGCATGGCGACCCGGCAAGCCCGCTGCACGCAGCCACGAAGCAGTATGTCGACAGCCGCGCGCCTCGGCTTGTCGAGCTTTGCAGGTACACTTCATCTGGCACCTTCAGGCCAAGCGAATATCCCTCGGTCGGCAACCGTTACCTTATCATGCTGCTCGGTGCTGGAGGGGGCGGCTATCAAGACTCAAACGGCAACTGGCGGCCGGCTGGCGGCAGCGCAGGCGGTTTGCTGTTTGTAGACTTCTACTACCCGCCAAACTCGCCTATAACATCCTTCCCCGTTATAGTCGGCGCAGGAGCGTCGGGGTCAGACGGCGGCTCCACTTCATTTTGGGGGTTCAGCGTACCCGGCGGCAACAAAGCGTCGAGCGCAAGCAAGCCGGGCACTGGCGTGTCGGTCGCGGGCTTTACAAGCGAGTCCGGGCAGATAAACTCGGGCGGCATCAGCTTATACGGCGCCGGCGCGACCGAGACCACCTCGGCGGGCTACGGTGGGGGCGGCAACTATGACAAGCCCGGCGGCAACGGGCTTTGTATTATTTACGGCTATGTCGCATAAGGGGGCGGTAGCGTGATTGTCGCGGTTGTTGATGACGGGACAGTTGTAAACCTCATAGTTTGCGAAAGCGTCGAGCTTGCCCAGCAGCTTTTGCCCGGGAAACTTTGCGTACCCGGCGAGGGGCTGAAGATTGGGGACCGGGTTGAAGTGCCCGGAAACGAAACCGAGAATACCGGCGTAAACGAATAAAATAAGCGGGGACAGAGGCAAATGCGTTACCTCTGTCCCCTTTTTTGTTACGGCTTTTACTCGTTGCCGAATGTCTGGGCTGTGACCGCAGGGAACTCGATATAATCCTCAGGGTCCACGTTTACGCCGTCGACTGCCAGTTCGAAATGCAGGTGCGGCGAGTCGGCGATTTCAATAGCCGCAGTTTCGCCCACCGTGCCGATAATCTGGCCGGCAGTCACAGCCATGCCCTCTTTGACGCCCGGCACAAGCTCGGGCGCGAGGTTCTTATAGAAAGACACATACCCGTTGCCGTGCGAGATGGCAACAGTAACACCCATAAACGGGTCTTCTGTAATCTGAGATACAACGCCGTCGGCGCAGCTGTATACCGGGTCGCCAATGTTTGCCTCAATGTCAACGCCAAGGTGCACTCTGTAGTCTCCCATTGTAAGCGAGTAGACCGCGACGTTTTCGTCATGGCCTTTTGTTACCGCGCCGCGAACGGGTGCGGTAAACGTGGGAATCGAGTCTTTCTTAACAGGTTCAGCAGGTTTGGCGCCTACTTCCGAGGCTTCGCCAAGCGAGCCATCCTCAGCCGATGCTTCGCCGTCCGCTGAGGCTTCCTGAGCTTCGGGAGCCTCTTCAGCGCCGCTCAGCATGTTGCCGGGATTAGGCGCCTGCCCGCCAAAGCCACTGGGAGGATTAGTGGAAGGCGTCACGCTTTCGGGCGATTGGTTTCCAAGTATAGGTACAGTTACGTCGGCATCATCATTTATTATTTCAGTCACTCCTGCAGCGTCGCCGACATCTTCGGCGTTATCACCGCCTTTTACTTCGCCCCAAATTCGTTTGCCCATATTAACCAGAGTAACAATAGTTACTCCAACAAGCACAACAACGACGATACCCAATACAGTCAGCGCCGAAAGGCTAAGCTGGCGATTGCCGCGTCCGGCGTCGCCTTTTCCTTTATCCATAAACATTCCCATCCTTCCTAATTCCTGCTGACTATATGATGTACCGTCTTTTGGCTTTTTATTCAACAAAAAATGCAAAAACGCATAATTTTTCCTTTTTCAGAATAGATATCGAAGCGTAGACGCGCGCCGTTTTTGCCGGCAAATAAAAAAGGCGCAACCTTTGTTGCGCCTACTTTATGTATTTCCCGCAAGCTTATACCATCGTGCTGCGCAAGCTCTCGATGCACTCACGGCAGATAAGTTTACCGCGGAAAAATGTTACGTTATCCGCATTGCCGCAGAAAATGCAAGCCGGCTCGTATTTCTTTAATATTATTTTATCATCGTCGGTGAAAATTTCGATAGCGTCGCGCGCTTTGATGTCCATTGTGTTGCGTATTTCTATAGGAAGAACAATACGGCCAAGCTCGTCTATTTTACGAACAATTCCAGTGGATTTCATTAATGTGGTGCTCCTTTGGATCTTCTTTAGATTTCGACATTAAATTGAGAAATGCGCTACATATGCACATGCTTTTCCAATATTACCATATATTTCGTGCCAAGTCAAGACAAAATTCACTATTTTTATATATCTTTTACAATATTAACATGTGATTTACAACTGGATGGTAATTTGCAACATGTTAGGCAGAGTTTTTGGGGTGCTTTGTATCATTTCGGTAATTTGCGCAGCTGTAACTGGTAAAATTTCCGAGCTTGGGGTAGGCGTCGCGAAAGGCGCGTCAGGAGCAGTAACGGTTTCGCTAGGGCTGCTCGGCGCCATGGCGCTTTGGAATGGGATTATACGCGTGCTTGAGGCTGCGGGAGCCACAAAAGCGCTCGCGGCAATTGCGTCGCCGGTTCTGCGGCTTGTCTTCCCCGACGCGTACCGCAAAAAGCATGGCATCGCCGAGATAACTGCGGCGGTAACCGCAAATATGCTCGGGCTTGGCAATGCTGCCACTCCGCTATCGATAGCGGCTATGAAAGCGCTCGCTGAAAATGGCGGGGAGGAGTTTGCTAAGACCGGGCGCGCCACCGACGAAATGGTGACCTTCGCGGTGCTTTCCACCGCATCGCTTGATTTAATCCCTACAACATTGCTTGCGCTGCGCACAGCAGCCGGCTCGGCAGCGCCGGACGAAATCCTCGTACCGGTCTGGATTTGCTCGGGGCTATGCGCGGCTTTCGCCATATTCATTTCTCGCGCACCGGCAATACTGGAAAAGCAAATACAAAAAATAAAACGGGCTACTAATGGCAAAATTAGCGGAAAAACCATTGCAACCGCCGCTTCAGCCGGGGTTATGCCCGACAATAGCTCGAACGGCAAAAAAATAACGCAACGCAAAAGGCTTTCCAGCCCGGGAATACCGGCGAGGGAAGAAACTGCCGCGGCACAGCCTGAAAGGGGCGCCACACCGTGAATTTCGCAACTGGGGCGATAGTCCCGCTCGTGCTTGCCTCGGTCGGCGCGCTGATGCTTTTCTCGCGGCGCGAGAAGTCTCAACTGTACTTCGACGCTTTCGTATCGGGCGCAAAATACGGGATTGAAACTGCCGTAAAGCTGCTTCCGACGCTTGTCGCGCTGCTGTGCGCAGTGTCGATGTTCAATGCCAGCGGCGCAGCCGAGCTTTTGGCAAAACTCCTCTCGCCGGTCCTTGGCGCGCTTGGCATCCCCACCGAGCTTGCCACCCTGCTACTCGTCAGGCCGGTATCGGGCAGCGCCTCGTCGGCGCTTGCCGCCGAGCTTTTCTCGCGCATCTCGCCCGACAGCTACGCAGGGCGCTGCGCTTCAGTCATCCTCGGCAGCTCCGACACGGCTATCTACATTGTCGCTGTATATTTCTCGGCAGTGGGGGTCAAAAAGGCGCGCCACACACTGCCCGCGGCGCTCACAGTCATGCTTGTTTGCGCCGTGCTAGCATGCGCAATTGTGCGCCTCTTGATGTAAGCGCTATTGGGCATTTTCCCCAGTTTTATTTTGGTAAACTTCCAGGCCCGGTACGGCAGCTTTGCTTTTTTGAGCTTTGCGCTGATGCTTGGTAAGCCGCCGAACTCACCTTTGTCCAAAGTCTCAAAGCTTCATTTGCCGCTTTAATAATCGCCCGTGCCGATTAGCTTTAGCTGCTTATATAGGTAAACGGATTAAGCTTTTCTCCGCCATTCGCACTTCGACGCCGATTTGCCAGATCTACCATGCCTTTATATATGCTCTAAAGTCTTCTGGCAAAATCGGCGACGAAAAATGCGTATTTACCCAATATTTTCCGCCTTTCACCATTTGCGCCGCCCAATCGACTGACAAGTCGGGTGGGCGGCACTCATTTTGTTGATATTATAATATCATTTGTTTATTTTGGAAATATAACGTCTTTTTGAATTTTTTTAGAAACCTTATTTTTCCTTTTCTATCTGGCACGGCGCAGCTTGGCGTATGTCGCCATTAGTTTTTTCGTCCCGTAGTTGTCAAAGGCTATCTCGTACATTACGTCGGGGCCCATCTCGCGCACCGAGATAACAATTCCGTGCCCGAAGGTGATGTGCTCAACCTCATCGCCTGCATTGAACCTTTCGGTAGAGCCTCCCCGGCAAAGCTCCTCTGCAAGCGTCGCTTTGCGGAAGAACTCCTGCGAGATGACATTTTTGCGCTGGCGCGACGGCGTCGTCCGCTCTTCCACCCGCTCGGCGATGCTTGGAGGTATCTCGCGGTCGATAACCTCTTCGGGAATCTCCGAAAGGAAGCGCGAGGGCTGGTTATACTGCGTATGTCCATACAGCAGCCTCTCCCGGGCATGCAGGCAGAAAAGCCTCTCTTTCGCGCGCGTTATCGCCACATAAGCGAGCCTGCGCTCTTCCTCAAGCTCCTCGGGGTTTGCGGCGGACTGGGCGCCAGGGAATATCCCCTCTTCAAAGCCCGGGATGAATACTACCGGGAACTCGAGCCCTTTCGCGCTATGAATTGTCATCAACACCACAGCGTCGGCGTCCTTGTCGTAGTTGTCGATATCGGTGACCAGCGCGACTTCCTCGAGGAATCCCGCAAGCGTCGGGTCCTCATGCGACTGCTCATACGCTATGACGTTCGAGATTAGCTCGCGTAGGTTGTCAAGCCGCTCGGCTTCTTCTTCGCCGCCGGCTTCGAGCATAGCGCGGTAACCGGTAAGCTCTATCGTCTGCTCAACAAGCTCGTGCAGCGGCACCTGCCCTTCAAGCGAGCGCAGCTTCTTTATAAGCTGCACGAAGTCGCGCAACTTATAGGCGGATTTCGAGATAGGCGAGTATGCCGACGCGTTTTCCATTATCTCGAACATCGAGACGCGGTGTATGTCGGCAAGCTCGGTTATAAGGTTAACCGTTGCTTCGCCTATTTTGCGCTTAGGCTCATTTATGATGCGGCGCAGTCGCACGTTGTCGGTCGGGTTGTTTATGACGCACAGGTATGCGAGGATATCCTTTATTTCCTTGCGCTCATAAAAACGCGTGCCGCCGATGATGCGGTAAGCGACGCCGCTGCGTGCGAACACCTGCTCAAGGCTGTTCGACTGCGCGTTCATGCGGTAGAGCACCGCAAAGTCGCTGAACTTCCGCTTCTCCCGGATGACCAGCTCCATTATCTTGTTTATTATATATTTCGCCTCGTCGACCTGGTTTGAAAGCCTGCGAACGACAATAGGCTCGCCCGGGCCCGCGTTGGTCCAAAGCTCTTTGCCGCGGCGGCCGACGTTGTTACGGATAACGCTGTTTGCGGCTGTGAGAATATTTTGCGTCGAGCGGTAGTTTTGCTCGAGCTTTATCACCTTCGCGTCGGGAAGGTGGGTGTCGAACGACAGTATATTCTCAATTGTCGCGCCCCGGAACTTGTAGATGCTCTGGTCGTCGTCGCCGACCACCATGAGGTTCCGGTGCTTGTCCGCAAGCAGGAGTACCAGCTCTAACTGTGCGATATTTGTGTCCTGATACTCGTCGACGCAAATATAGCGGAACTTATTTTGGTAATATTCACGCGCCTCGGGGCAATTGCGCAGCAGCATGACCGTGCGCATTATAATATCATCAAAGTCAAGCAGGTTCGACTCGAGCAGCTTACGTTGGTACAGCGTATATAGCGCCGCAATTTGGCGCATTCTATAGTCACTGCCCGCCTGGGCTGCGAAATCTGCGGGCGTGATGAGCTTGTCTTTCGCGCGGCTTACTATGTTCTGCACCGATTTTATCGGCAAGAGCTTTTCGTCTATGTTCAGCTCCTTATAGCACTGCGCAAATATGTGCCTTGAGTCTTCGGTGTCGCAGACAGTAAACCCCGGCCGGTAGCCGGCTTCGTCTGTGTATCTGCGCAACATGCGCAAACAAACCGAGTGGAATGTCCCTGCCCACAGGTCAGATGCAATATCTTCACCCAAAAGCGCGGAGAGCCTATCCTTCATCTCTCCAGCGGCTTTGTTGGTAAAGGTAATCGCAAGTATCGACCACGGTGGGCATGGGTTATCTATATACTCGCTTAGCACGGCTTCCATGCCCTCCCGGTCGTAAGACATCGCGGCGGCAAGGCGGTCTATATCAGATTCTGAGAGCCCAGCGGGTATCCTGTTCGAAAAGTACGCGTTGCCATATTTTATCATGAACGCGATGCGCTGCACGAGCACGGTAGTCTTGCCGCTGCCCGCGCCCGCAAGCACCAAAAGCGGCCCGTTGACTGTGAAAACAGCCTCGCGCTGCCGCTCATTTAAAAACGAATATAGCCGGTTAAAAAGCTCCCTTTTGCATGAAATAAAGCGCCCCGCGAGCTCGCCAATATCAGCTTTGCTTTCGGTTATGTCCATTTTCCGCTCCATCTACGACAAAACGGGAGAACGCCGTGCATGGCATTTCTTCCCATGTGATTTTATATGCGCAAAAATAGCCATTGTATTGTTCATATTAACATTATAGCACATCACTCGACCTAAGTCAAGAAAACAAACTGCCCAACACCCACTCTTATGGCTTGACCTTTCTGCCGTAAAAATGCTATAATCGCTAATAATTGTCGACTGGTGGAAAGTTATGGGCAACCGTCAAAATGAAGATAAACCAACCGGCGCATCGGCGGCGGGCATAATGGCACGGCTGAGCAAGCCCGCAATAGAGCTTTACTTTGTCGAATGCGTCGGCGTAACAAACTCGACCAACACGCTTGCCAAGCGGCTTGCCGCGCAGGGCTGCGCCGCCGGCCATGTCATCATAGCCGAAGGGCAGACCGAAGGCAGAGGGCGGCTAGGGCGCGCATTTTTTTCCCCGCGCGGAAGCGGGCTTTATATGAGCGTCGTGCTACGGCCAAAGGGCGAGCTAGCCTCGCCAGAGCTTATCACCACGGCTGCGGCGGTAGCCGTGTGCCGTGCGATTGAAGAGGTCGCAGCAGCCAACCCCGAGATAAAATGGGTAAACGACGTGCTGGTGGGCGGGCGGAAAGTTTGCGGGATACTTACCGAAGGGGCGGCGTCCCCCAGCGGTGGGCTTGAATACGCCGTGCTAGGCATTGGCATAAACCTCGCTGCGCCGGCGGGCGGATTCCCCCCGGAGATTGCCGACGTCGCCGGCGCGCTGTTTGAATTCGAGCCTCCGAGCGATATTTTCGAACGCGCCGCTGCCGCGGTGCTCGAAAACTTTGCAAAACTTTACCTTTTGCCCGGCGCAAGCCGCGACGAGATTGTTCGCTCCTACAAGTTGTATTGCTCGACGCCGGGCAAACACGTCGAGGTCATTCGCGGCAACGAAAGGCGCCCCGCGCTCGCTTTAGCGCTCGACGACTCGCTGCGGCTTATCGTGCGATATGATGAGGGCGGAGAGACCGAGGCGCTCTCGTTCGGCGAGATAAGTGTCAAGCCGAGCAGGAGAACATAAAATGGAGAGCCGGCTTTTGGCTTCCCTTTTTTATTAGCCGATCAGCACAGCCCCGGCAAAGCCATAGGGCTGCGGCTTTACAGCCTCTCTTCGGGCGGGGGCGAGGAGCCCCTGATGCGCGAGCGCAGCATGCCCTCAAACGATTCGCTACACTCCAGCCTTATTTCGACGAGCTTACCGTTGAACTCGAACAATGCGCAAACCTCGCGCGCATCAAACAAGTTGCGCTTGAAATTGTAGACCAAATTGGGCTTTCCGTATTTTTTCTCGGCTTCCTCGCGCGACTTTTTGTCCCCGGCATAAACACCGACAAGCGTCGTGCACGACAGGCAGCATACGGTCTTCCGGCGCTCGCCTTGCACCCGTATTACCGAAAAGTCGTACCTGCCGTCGAATGGCTCATCGCCGTCCATTGATACCGCTACGGAATCGCCGCCGGCTGGCTCAAGCCCTGCCGACATTTCGCGCGTGAGCAGCTCGTACTCGTAATATGTCAAAACAAACCGCTGTGTTATCTGTATGCCGGCAACCGCGAAAGCGATAAAAAATATCTGAAGTATCCCGCGCGGCATAAACGGCGCGCCGGAAAGCAGAAGGCAAACAGCCGCCGAGAATATCAGAATTCCGGAGAGTACCGCAGCGGAGTTGTTCTTTTTCGGTGGAACATACCTCATATAGCTTTTTTCCCTAGTTTTTCCCTTTTTTATGCGCCCGGGCAGGCAATTTTTTAAAAAATTGAACGAAAGCCTCTGATTTTTTCACCCTATCGGCTGTGCGGCATAAACTGATAACAAACAATCCGTAACCGGGAGGCGTGCGATGAGAGCGAAAAATCTATGCCGGGCGGCGGGCGTGGTGGTCATCGCGTTCGGCGGGGGGATACTTTTAACTTTCTTTTTACCTGTACACCTTTTGGTTATCGTCGAGTCGGCGGTCCTTGTCGCTGCGGGGCTACTTATATTCCTTCAGCGTTAAATTTAATTTGCCAGGCGGCAGCTTGCCGCAGAAAGCGAGCGTACATAAGAGATGAAAATTATAGTTTTAAAGCCACCGAGATTTTTAAGGCCAATCCTCCGCAGGCTTTTTATGCGGAAAAGGAAGTGACGGCGCCCCGATTTGCCCGACGCGGTGGCGTTTGGGGCGCTTCTTTATTTCCACGGGTTCTTCGATTTTAGCTCTGCGCGCAGCGCAAGATAGCTGTCATGGCGCGAGCGCGCGATTTTGCCTTCCTCAAGCGCAGCCAAAATTGCGCATCCCTCCTCCTTAGTATGCGAGCAGTCCCGATAGCGGCACATGCCGAGATACGGTTGAAACTCGCGAAAGGCGTGCACAAGGTCATCTAATTCGATAAAATCGAAGTTTGTAAAATCGAGCAGGCTGAATCCCGGAGTGTCGGCGATATAACCTCCGCCTTCGGTTTCATAAAGTGTGACTGTGCGCGTGGTGTGCCTGCCCCTACCTAGCTTTCGGCTTACCTCGCCGACCTCGGGCTTATAATGCGGATAGATGTAGCCGAGTATCGTCGATTTGCCAGCGCCCGACACGCCTGCAAACGCCGAGATTTTGCCGGCGCCCTCGGTCTTGACAAACTCGCGGAGCGCTTCAAGGTCGCCCGTGCCGCTTGTCACAGACACCGCAAAAGCGCGATAGCCCGCAAGCTTATAAATTTTCACCAGCTCCTCGGCACGCTCGGGCGCAAGGTCGAGCTTTGTCACTATTATCACCGGCTCTATGCCGCTATGCTCGGCGACGCAGGTCATTTTGTCTATAACAATCGTTTGAGGGTCGGGCTTTGCCGCCGCGGCGGTGATATAAAGCAGGTCGATATTTGCCACAGGCGGCCTTATAAGTTCCGAGCGGCGAGGGTGGACTTTCGCGATATAGCCGTCCGCCGCCGAGCCGCGCGTAACAGCCTCGCCTTTTTTTTCATCTTTGCGGCGCTCAGCCAGCTTTTCCGGGTCATATTCGACAGTCACCCTGTCGCCGACTAGCGGAGTTATACCCTGATGCCTAAAAACGCCCCTTGCGGGACAGCGTATAATTTCCTCGTCGTCGCAGCGCACGGTGTAAAGCCCGCCGACTGCGGCGATTATGATTCCATCGGATTGCTTCATAAATGAACGGCTGTTTTTTTATTTGCCTCCTTTTCCAAATAAGTTTTCGCCGCCAGCTAGGTCGGAGCCTGAGATGCTTTGGTAAACCCTCAGCCCGAACCGCGGGATGACGGCTATTATATGCTCAAACAGCTTCGATTGGATATCCTCGTACTTATCAAACTGCGTGGTCGCGGCAAAAGCGTATATTTCAAGCGGGATGCCGTACTCGGTGGGCTCAAGGAGCCTTACCTTTATAAGCATGTCACCCCGTATATCGGGGCTATCTTTCAAATACCCGGCAAGATAAGTTCGCAGCGCGCCGAGGTTTGTCGGCTGCTGCTCCGATTCAAGATAACCCTCCACATACGGCAGCTTAAAAAGCTCGTCGGCGAGATCCTCGTCGACAAAGCGCACGCTGCGAATGTCGATGTTTATCGCACGCTTTATCCTGCGCGCGCCGGTCTCCCACATCCCGCGCCAGTTGCGGAACGACTCGCTCATCAGCGCATATGTTGGCACCGTCGTTATCGACTTGTCCCAGTTTTGCACTTTGACGGTGTGCAGGGATATGTCGATTACAAACCCGTCGGCGCCCCGGCTCGGCATCTCTATCCAGTCGCCGATGTGCAGCATGTCGTTTTCTGTTAGCTGAATGCTTGCGACAAAACCGAGTATTGTGTTTTGGAAAATAAGCATCAGCACCGCCGTCGCCGCACCGATACCGCCAAGTATCCAGCCCGGCGACTTGTCGAGCAGCGCGCTTACACCGAGCACCGCCGCGATTATATACGAGAGGATCTTAAGCACCTGCAGATAGCCCTTTATTGGACGCAGCCTTGACATCTCGTAGGTGCTGTATATGTCGTTCGCCGCGTCAAGCATACGCCCGAACGCAAAAAGAAGCGCCAAAATAGCCGCGCAGCCTGCGGCGCCGCGCACAAACGCCGCCGCCGGGCCAAATGCCGGCGACAAAAAGTAAAGAGCCAGCGCGGGCACGAGCAGCACTAGGCGGTCGAAAACGCCGCGTTCGTAAAGCCGGCTGAGCCACTTGCCCCGGCTTTTGCCCACCGCGGCGGATATAAGCCCGAGAAGCGGCTTTTTTGAAACAAAATACGCGATAATGCAACACAAAGCCGCGGCAATGGCTATTACAATGCTAGCCAAAACGACAGCCGCGCCTTCGCTTATGCCGCTACCTGCGAAAAAATCCGTAATCTTTGCCAAAAGACCGTTCACTTTTTGTATCCGTCTGACAAAATTTAAGAGGGATAGAATGCGTGACGTAAAGTACGACCGCGATGCGGCAGTGAGCTACGCCCATACCTGGGCGTATAGCCGCAATCCACGCTATGCCGATTTTACCAACATGGGAGGCGACTGCACGAACTTCGTATCGCAGTGCCTTTTTGCCGGTTCGGGAATTATGAACTATACGCCCACTTTCGGCTGGTATTACCGAAACATTCGCGACCGCGCGCCGGCATGGACCGGCGTGCACGAGCTTTACAGTTTTCTCATATCAAATAAAGGCGTAGGGCCGGCCGCGGTGGGTATCGATATAAGCAAAATCGAGCCCGGCGACATCGTGCAGCTGTCGTTTGACGGCAGCCTGTTTAAGCATACGGCGCTCGTCGTGGCGCTTACAAACAGCCCGCCAGCGCCGAGCGACGTGCTTTTAGCCGCGCACGATTTCGACTGCGACTACAGGCCCCTAGACACTTACATATACGAGCGGGCACGCTTTTTGCACATCACGCATGTACGGAAGTGGTAGTATTTTTCCCCACTTTAAATATTATACCATTTTGCAAATTTCGGTGCAAGCAGTAAGCTTATTTTGATTGACAGAGACGCCCGGTGGGTGTATAATTTGTGAAAATACCTATATGGGGAGACAAAAATGAAGGATTTTGCAAGCAATGCCGAGGCGCTTGGCGAAATCTGCAAGGCGACCGGGCTGACTTATCGCGATATGGCATACGCGGTATACGACGCATTTATTAATGCTTACTACAAAGATGGCGAGTTTTATAAAGCCGACTTTTGGGACAATGCCGAGATATTTGAAACCATTGTCGACGCATACGAGCGCACCGGCGACGAAAAGTTCCTTAACCATATCCGCGAAATTTCGGCTGCCACGATAAAGAAAAATGGGAAAAACTGGGCGCACAATATCTACAACGACGATATAATGTGGCTTGTCATCGCCTACTCGCGCGCTTATATGCTTACCGGCATCGAGGAGTTCCTCGATTATGCAAAGGAGAACTTCCATGTCGCATGGGACCGCGCATATGACGACGCGCTCGGCGGCGGGCTATGGTGGCGAACCGACAAGCAGTGCAAGAACGCCTGCATCTGCGGGCCCGGCTCGATTGCCGCCTGCCTGCTTGGCAAAATAACCGGCGAGGAGAAGTACTTTGCGGGCGCGGCATCCGTCATGGATTGGGTGTTTAGGACCCTTTTCGAGCCTGAAACCGGGCGGGTGTACGACTGCATCAACATCGACGGCTCGGTAAACCGCTGGGCGTCGACTTACAACCAGGGCACATTTATCGGCGCCTGCACGCTGCTTTGGGAACATACCGGCGACGAGAAATATCTAAAATACGCCGCAAAAGCCGCCGAATTCGCGAAATACCACATGTACCACGGCGGCGTGATGAACAACGAGACGACCGGCGGCGACCTTATCGGCTTTAAGGGCATCCTCACGCGCTGGCTGCGCATGTTCGCGCTCAAAGCTAATAGGCCAGAGTTTATCGACTGGCTGCGTATAAACGCCGCGGCGGCATGGTCAAATCGCAACAAGGACGGGCTCATCTGGACCGCATGGGGCGATAAAACCAACGACGATATCTCCGAGTACGACGTATTCGGCATGAGCACCGCGGTCGCGCTGATGTTCAACTGCATAAAATAAAATCCAAGGCAAACTAAATAAATCCGGAGTACGGCACCCGTACTCCGGATTTTTGCTTATTCTTCGCTTAAAAGCTCGGCATTTCGCCGCCAAACCTTTATGCCCGCGGCGCTTATTGCCCCGCCCAAAAGCGAGACGGCAAGGAAAGCTAGCACCGCCGCCGTCCAGCCGTACGACGAGGAGATAACCCCAATCGTCACGCCCGACAGCGAAGCCGCGACATACGAGCAGCTGTTGAGGAATCCCGTAACCGACGAGGCACGGCCTATCCTCGCGAACTTAAACGGGATAAATGTTAGCAGCATCGAGTTTATTCCGAGCATCGAGGCACTGGTTAAGGACACAAGCAGCACCGCAAGCACAGCAAATCCTGCCCCTCTCGCGCCAACTGCCGAAATTGTCACCAGCGGCACAAACGAGAGGGCGCTCACCCCAAACAGCAGCGCGCATGTGCCAAACTCGTTTTTGATATATCGAACATTTATAAAGCGCGCGATGTATATGCCTATGATATTCACGACCGGCAGCACGGTGGACATGCCCGCCGCAACCGCGTCGTCAAGCCCGAAATACTCGCTGATATAAGAGGGAACCCAAAGGTCGAGCCCATCCTTTAGTATGCCGTTAAAAAGTATTGCGCCAACCGCAAAGCATAAGCCGGTTAACACCACAAGAAGCGGTAGGGGCGCCTTTTTGAGCCGCTCGAGGCGCTCGGGGAGAGGGGCGGCTTCCAGCTCATTTGCGGCTTTGGCGCGGCCTTCCTCTATTTTCCCTCCAACGCCGTCTTTGCCGAGCAGAGCTGTCATACGAACAAAGAAAAATGCCGCCGATGCCGCTAAAATTGCGCTGCATGCCAAAAACGCGGCGCGCCAATCGGCAACCCCAAGCACAAACGCGCAAACGAGGTACGAGAGCACCGAGCCGGCCGGTATCGCGGCAGAAATCGCGGCGCCGGACGATTGGCGCTCCTCATCGGTCATTCGCTCGGACATCAGCCGTATAACCGGCGCCCAGATCATCGAGCAGAAATAGCCGTTTATGCCCCAGATTACCGGGAACATGGTCCGTGCCGAGTTTAGCCCCATCGCGGCGTTTGCGGCAGCGGCGCCCAAAAGCCCGACGGTTATCATGTTTTTGGGGTTAAGCCTATCGCCCAGAAGCCCGTTTACCAGCTGACCGCAGGCGTATACGGCGAGGAACGCGGTCCCGGTTGTGCCGCCGAGCACTTTGTCGATAGCACCGGCGGCTATCATGCCGGGCATGCAAGCCGAGAAATTTTTACGGCCGATGTAGATTGCCGAGTAAGCGAAAAAACAGAGCAGAAAAAGCTTGCGGGATTTCCCGGGAAATGCCGAGTTTTTCATAAATTAGCCTTAAAAAACTGCCTTACGTCATTTTAACCCACATCCCCGCGATGGGGACGATGCCATTATTATATCACAACAAAACAGAATAAACCATATTAACCCACGTCCCCCGCGAGGGGGACGACGCGGTTGTCTTGCTTTCCTGCTTTGTAGCCTGCTATTTCAACCCACGTCCCCCGCGAGGGGGACGACATACATTCTGCGTGGACGATGACGTAATCGATGCATTTCAACCCACGTCCCCCGCGAGGGGGACGACGGCTTATTCCTTCTTGATGATATAATCCTCGCCGTATTTCAACCCACGTCCCCCGCGAGGGGGACGACTTTAGCCATAGTATTCACACTCCTCCATCAAAGTTATTTCAACCCACGTCCCCCGCGAGGGGGACGACATACCCAATAAATACGTTATAACAACGGTAATATATTTCAACCCACGTCCCCCGCGAGGGGGACGACTTTATCCAGTAATAACCGCCTCTGTCCTCTATGTAATTTCAACCCACGTCCCCCGCGAGGGGGACGACCTTTTGCCTGCTTTGTAACAGTCGTTATTCGTCAGATTTCAACCCACGTCCCCCGCGAGGGGGACGACTTTGATTCCATAAGCGCTCTTTGCGTTATAGTTTATTTCAACCCACGTCCCCCGCGAGGGGGACGACCATGCGAGACGACCCGTTCGATAAAGATACAAAAATTTCAACCCACGTCCCCCGCGAGGGGGACGACAGCAAAACTGCACAATTTTTATGCAGTCCACACGCAAAATTGTAGCATGTTATTGCATCTTCCCAGCTAGTATTTCTATGCCAGGCTTAAAAAACCTAATTTTATTGTTATAATAACACGCAATTTCACGCGCGAACCGCACCGAAGTTTTATGTTCACTAGAAGTTCGCGTCAGACAATTAGAGCGTCGTTTACGTCAAACGATGGTTTTACGCCGATGTGCTTTATCTTCGTTTCATAATTGTTACCAAGCACATAAAACCTCAGGCTGTCTTTTTCTGGGTCAATTATCTTGCTCAGCTTTGCCTCAACCTCGCGAAGTTTTGCAGCGTCAAGCTGGCACTCAAAAACTGAGTTCTGCACGCGCTGTCCATAGTTAACACATTGTCTAGCTACCTGCCGCAGCCTCTTACGCCCAGCGCTGGTTTCAGTATTTACATCGTATGTAATTACTACAAACATAAAAATCACTTCCAAATAAACGGTGGATAATCGTCAATATCACCTCTAATATATCGAGCTAAAAGCTGAGCCTGTACAAATGGCAGCAACCCCCACTCGCATTTTTCGCCCAAAAATGGGTGAGTAATTATCTCCTGTTTTCGCTTGTGCCACACAGTTAGCACAGCTTTACGCGTTTCGTCGCTCATTATAATTGCGCCATTTTCTTTCTCAAAAAATCCGTCGCCACTCACCTGCCGCAGATTAATAAGCGAGATAACAAAACGGTCGCAATATACGCTTCTCAGCTCTTCCATTAAATCAAGCGCAAGCGACCTTCTCCCGGGACGGTCGGTGTGCAAAAATCCGACATAAGGGTCAAGCCCAACCGCTTCGAGCGCCGACGCGCATTCGTTCGCCGTTAGCGTATAACAGAACGAAAGAAGCGCATTTACTCTGTCGGTCGGCGGACGCTTGGTGCGTGCGGTAAACTGAAACTCGTCCTTGCCTTGCAAAATTAATCTCCCAAGCACGCCATAATATGCGGAAGCGTTGGAACCTTCAATTCCGCGAATCGTATCGATATCATCTGCGTCGCGAATTTCGGCAATAGAACGTTGAAGCCTATAAGCCGCGGCGGATACCTTTTCCGAATCGGGCAGCATCGGATGGTCGCGCAGCGCTCGGAGCAGAACTGATCGGCTGTTTAAGGTTTTCGCACCTATCATGTTCCGCACTATGGGCAACGACCTGTTTTTGTCATCGGCTATGCGGTACTGCTCGCGCCTGAGTAAAACGTTCCCGCGGCGCTCACCTTCCACTCGGCAAAAAAACCGACCACTGCTCGAGAAAAATGCAATGCCAATCCCTAGCTCGCAAGCATGCCGCATGAGCGCAGGGCTTGCCCCTTGCCAGCCGAACGTGACTATATTTTCAAGATTGTGCATCGGTACTCGCTTTATTTCCTGTCCCTCCGCATTGACAACGACATTTTCACCGTCAAGGGACAGATATGCGTCGGGCGTGTTGACATAAAGCGTGTTTAAAAGCTTTCTCACAGCCCATCCACCGTCCAAATCGCCGACGTGTACTCTTTGGCTGACACAAACTTTCGAAGTTTCGGCAGGCATATGTCTTTGAGCGAGCAAGCAGAGCATTGCTTAGTAGGCTTTACAATAGGGGTATACCCTCTGTTATATAGTGCACGCATTTCTGCAATCATCGATTCTAACTTAGCACGCAGCTCGTCTGTAAGCGTGACTTTTTCTCGGCGTCTAGTTTCGCCGTAATAGATGTATGCAACCTCAATTTTCGGGCAGCAAAACATCTCCTCAAGGCAAATCGCCTGCGCACATAGCTGTAGCCTATCTGCGTCTATTTCTTTGCTTTTCCCGCGCTTGTACTCGACCGGGACCGGCAGCCACTTTCCTTCCCTGCCAGCAATCGGCACCCCATGTGGCGAGGCATGATACTCAACCACATCGCACACGCCGGCAACCCCAAGCCGCTCGGAACGCACGGGAACGGAGCGGCTGACGATAATATCTCCGCGCTTTTCGGTAAAGAAAGGATCGTCAGCCGCCTCGTGCATAAGTATCCCGTCGGTGGTGTAAAAGTTGTCAGCCCACTGTTGCTCAATATGAATCAGTGCCCACTGCCGCCGGCAAAAAGAGAAATGCTGTAACCCGGAGATAAGAAGGTCGCCGTCGTCCACGTTTACTCCCTGCATATAATCTCAACACCGTCCGGGCAGCCAGCTTCGTCGACTATGATTTCATAATCCGCAAAGCTGCGCGGGACATCGACTCCTTCTTTGCGCTTTACGGTTACCAGGCCGAGCGTACGGTGTGCTGGCGCATTGCCAAGCTCGTCTTTGTGTTTGAAAATAACCAGCTTGCGCACTGCCATTTTGCCGCGAGCTGCGCTGCGGTCTTCTTCAAACATGTTAATTATGGCTTCCCAAAGCAGCTGTAGGTCCTCTTCGCTGAAGCCGGTCACGCGGCGCGCAAGGTTAGCCGAGATAAACCCGTCGGCACGGTATAGCGCATAGGGGATAATGTGCTTGCGGCCCATTTCGGTTTCTTTCTTTGCAAAGTCTTCCTCGGTTGTAATAGCCACGCGCGTTATCGTAACTTCCTGCCGCACGATTGGATCGATGCTGCGCGCGAAAGTGAGCTGAACCGGCCCGCGCACCTGCCCGCAGTTGAGCTTGTCTTTAACAAACGTCGTCATAACCGCACCGAAAGTGCGGATGTCGTAGAAATTTTTACACATCCAATCGCGTAGTTTGCGGTCTATTTCGGGGTCTTTCTTTTCGAGCTTTCCGCCCTCAAGTACTGCTGCATAAGCTTTTTTGTCTGACAAATTAAGTGGAACGCCGTCTTTTATGTAAATGTCAAATCCGGACACGCCATTTTTACGCTTGATGCACACGTCGGTAACGATGCCGTGGCCCGTTTCGGGGTCGATGCGCGGCATATTGCCGGCGTCAGGGTCACCGTTCGGATTGCCGTTTTCAACGTCGAAGAAAATCGAAAACTCGTATCTGTTCTTGATAGGCTCGCTCATCTTTACATCCTCCAATTTTCAGATTGCAGCTTTCTTTTCCTTGCTCGACTGAATGTCGTCGAACATTTTCTGGGTTTCGTGGTAATAGCCCAAAAGGAATAGCCCTTGTTCGGTGTTATCCAGCCTTGCCGGGAATGGCTTGCCGCCCTCAAGCTTGTTTAAAAGCTCTCTGATTTTTTTGTCGATGAACTCGCCGCGGTCCGCTTTAGCGGTATGGTGCGCCGCCAGCATTAAAAGGCTTGGGAATACCATGCCGGGCGTCGCGCAGGCTGAAGTCAAATAGCGCTCTTTGAGATTCGAGGAACCGTTAGCCGCATATTGTGCTTGCTCGAGCACCGAAAACAGCCTGCCCAAAACATACGCTCTGTTGTTGCTATCTTCGCTCAGTGCCACTTTCAATTCCTCCTTATATTTGTCACCTGTTACGTTTTTCGTAAGATATGCCTTTATAATCGCAGCTTTCCCGGGCGTCACCTCATGCTCGGCGCGGATGCGGGTCATGACTGACTCGTATATAAGCTCGGGATAGCGCAGATTGTTTAAAATCGCATTCAGCAGCGCTCCGGCGAGCAGCGGCGATGCGGATTTATCTTTAGCTTTTTCCGACACCGTCTCAAGCGCCAGAAAATATGGAATAAGGAACTTTTTTGCGAAATCAGGCTTTGCAATTTCTAGCCGTTTATAGTGTTCTGCAACATTCTCGAGCAGCTTCCCAAAAGTGTTCCTCCAAAAGAACCTAACCGAAAGCCTTGCTGCATTCGGAGATATGCCGAGTACGCAGAAATCGGAATCTAGGTTAACGTCTCCGTAAGGCAGTTTACCGCTCCAAAGGCTTTTCATTATATCGTCGAGCCGGTCTTCTCCGCCCTCTCCAAAAAGTGCGCTGCCAAACATCTCCTCTGCCTCTTCCGAGCCGTCGAGCGACCACCAGACTATTGTGCAGTCGCCAAGCCTCGTTTTGTGCTTGCCGTCAAGGAGATAATTTAGCGCCGCAGTGTATGCGTACATTGCGTAGGTGCTGACGGGGGCGTTATGGCTTGTTTCGCCGTCTTTGCCGTATGAGTTGAACGATTCGGCATTAAAACCAACCAAAGTCGCGCCTGCCGATTGCGCGCCAGCAACGCCTTTGATTTTGTTGTGAATTCTCGCAATTTTGGCAATTTCGCCGGTTACAAGGCAGCGCCCGACCATAGTTTCAGCCGAAAAATAATGATTTTCCCACGCTTTTCTTATTTCCTGATCGTCGTGCAAGTAGTGCAGGTACTCGTCAGTAAAAACGAGATTCGCGCCACCAAGTAAGTCTTTTTCGCACTCAGCAGAAAGGTTAAGCGAGCGGAATTTTTCGGGCTGCCAGTTTTCAAAAAACCCCGGACCATTTTCGCAGCCGGCGAGCTTGCGGCTTTGAGAACCGAAAGATGCAGCTCGCGCGCAAGCTTAAACTTTTCTTCATCGTCAATAGGCTTTTGACCGAATCCAAGTATGTACGCCGCGTTGTCGCACATAAAATTAGCCCTTTTGCCGCTTGAGCGCACTACAGGCTCCGGCACAACTATCTTTACCGGCACAAGCTCGGTCTTTTTCCCGCGCTGCACTTCTTGCTTGATGCTCACAACGCGCTTGACGTTACCTGCTTCGTCTAGCACGATGGCATATGAGACGTTTTGAGGCGCCCAGCCTTGTTTTGCTATCTTGCCCTGCCGCTCGAGCACTTCGTAATATTGAACAAGCGACTGTAGTATCATCTGAGCACCTCGCAGTCCCGCAGGTCGACAACGCCGTTTTTCATTATAGCGCGGATAAACATCGGCTTAATGCTGCCTTCCTCGGTATAGTCCAAATCGTACAGCATGATTCCAAAGTCTCTGTCCTCACCAATCGTTTCGGGTTCGACGTCGTCCGGGAATGGCTCGAAAAACGCCGTAAATTCACGGCACCCAAGATAAGGTTGCGTAAAACATTTCCCCTTCTTTACCCTGTTGCAAAATATAGCGTAAAACTTGTCCGCGCTGTCGCCAGCGCCCATCTTTTCGGGCACAAGGTTGAAGTTTGCTTCAAGCACATATGAAACGTCGTAGAGCACTGTTGCCGCGCGCTGGGCTATTGACTCAGCGCGGTCGATAAAGATAGGTTCGCCCGAACCGTTTGCGGCCCTAAGCAAGTCCGAGGCAAGTATTTTCTTAGTCACCTCGTTTCGCCGAACGTTTGCAAGTTTTATCGGCTTTTGGACATATATGCGCTTTATCTGCCATTTTAGCCCAGGATGATAATATATTGCGTCAAATATGCCTCTCGCTGCCGACGGAGTAATGATGTCGTATGAGTAGCGTTCGGCTTTTAGCTCCGGTCGGCTGAACAGCGCATATTTTCCCCATACGCGTATCCTTATCGGCTTTGGCACAATACCCCTCCCTTTCTATGGGATAATTCTTTGTTAAAAAGCGGCGGAGAAAAACTCCGCCTTTTTATGCAAACAGCGCTTCGCAGGTATCTTTGACAATAAGTCCGATGGCATCGTCATAGCAGTTTGTATCTTCAAGTATCGCAATGTCGCCAAACTCGGTCAAAACACCGGTTTTGGCTAGCTCGGCATATTCATACGGGTACAGTGAAACGCAGTCCCTTGATGCCCTCCGCATTATCTCTCGGTTGCGTATACCGCGGCGCAATAGCTCGCATATGTCGGCATTTTCTTCGTCCGGCACAAATACTTGCCTTTGCTCAGCTTCTATTAACCGGTAGTTTTCAGAAACGGTACGGTACATAAACGAGCTTTTCTCGAGCATCTGCATTATGCCTTTTGCGTCAAGCTTGTCGTTTTGCGTCGACGGGCTGACATAGTATAGTTCGCTAAAATACTTTTTAATTGCTTCGGGCGAAGCTATATCATCAAAATCATTGCAAACCCGAGCCGTTATCGCACGTACCGCATCAAACCGCGGGTTACTTTCGGCGCGCCTGAAGACGGTCACTATGCTTTCCGACGCATCCCTGCGCCCTTCCCTGTTGCAGCGTCCGCCGGCTTGGATAATAGAGTCCAGCCCGGCTTCCTCACGGAACACCGCGGGAAAATCGAGGTCGACGCCCGCCTCTACAAGAGAGGTTGAAACTACGCGGCAGGGCTTGCCAGCCTTAAGAGCAAACCTGATTTCCTCCAGCTTTCTCGCAATGTGCGACGGCTTCATATATGTTGAAAGGTGAAATGCGCTGTCGCCTTTTATTAGGTCATAGATTTGGCGAGCCCCGCGGCGGGAGTTTACTACGCACAGCGCTGAGCCTGCGGAAAGTATTTTTTCAGCCAACTCTTCGTCGCTCATCTCTCCCACGACTTTGTATGTAACTCTCCGGAAAAATTCGTACATTTCCGGCACATCGGGGCATATTTCGCGCACACCCATCGGCAAAATCCCGTCAAGCGCGGGCTGGGTCGCGCTGCAAAGCACCGCCGTACAGCCGTAGTTTTTTACAAGCTCCTCGATTGCCCGCAGGCATGAGCGCAGATACCCAACCGGCAGCATTTGTGCTTCGTCAAATATAAGCACGCTTTTCGCTATGTTATGCAGCTTGCGACAACGCGAAGGCTTGCAGCTGTGAATCGACTCGAAAAACTGAACGTTTGTCGTAACAACGACTGGCTTGTCCCAGTTTTCGGCGGCAAGCTCAGCCGGCGAACGCTCCTCTTCCGGGATTTTATACTCCGCGGTGCTGTAATGAGCGAGCACATTTTCCTCGCCGAGTATTTCTGAAAAAATTTCGACGGTCTGTGAGATGATGTTAATATAGGGAATTACATATATAATCCTTCGCAGCCCATGTTCTTTTGCATGCCCGAGCGCAAAAGCGAGCGAGGAGAGCGTTTTGCCGCCGCCTGTTGGCACAGTGAGCCTGTATATTCCCTGCTCACCCTCAGCCGCGCGACGGCAGGCGGCAAGAATTTCGCCGCGCTTTTCGTTTATCGGGCCCGTGGCTCCGGTAAACTTTTTTTGCATATACGCATCAAAGCGCGCTTTGAGTGTCGCTATATCGTCGCCTGGCAAGCGCATGACTTTGCCGGCTGACATAAATCGCTCTGTATCGAGAAAATCCGCGTCGACAAGCGCGGAAAACAGCATGCGGCCGAGAAACTGCAAGCTATAGTAGTTTTTATATTCTTTAGGCAGCGGCATGCTCACGTCTATTTGCCCAATTTCCGCTTCATAAGCACCAAAATCGTACTGCATTTTTTGGCGACGGTTATATTTTGCGAAAAACGTGCCTTCATCTTCCGGAGAATAAGTCGTACCAGTGTCGGGCAGCCCGCTGTGGTGGCCTGCAATTACATGCGCGAGCATCATGTATACCGGGCTTTTCGTCATCATTCCTTTTTGGGCAAGCAAATAAGCTCCAGCCGAGCTGTGTTCATACCGTGCTCTGTTGCCGTCAAGCCGCTCTTGGAATGCGCGTGCGTATTTTCCAAGGTCATGGCCAAGCCCAACCGCCCTACCGTACTCTGCAAAACCGAAGGTACCCGCAAATTTTTCAGCAAGCTCCGCAACGCTAAAAGCGTGCTCTTTCATCGTTTGCAGCCGCCCGTCTTCAGATTTGTGGGCATAGTATGGCATTTTTTTCTCACCTATCTACTTTTGATTATGCTACCACATATTGTCTAAAAGTTGTCAATATTTTGCAATGTTATTCCCACTCGATCGTTGCCGGCGGCTTGCCGGTGATGTCGAACACCACGCGGCTTATGCCGCGCACCTCATTGACGATGCGCGACGCTGTGCGCGCAAGCGTCGCGTGCGGTATGCGCGTGTACTCGCAGGTCATAAAGTCGGTGGTCGTAACCGCACGCAGCGCGCATACATAATCGTACGTCCGCTCATCGCCCATAACGCCTACCGTGCGCATATTCGTCAGCACCGCAAAGTACTGGTCGGGCTTCTTTTTCAGTTTGCCAAACTCGGTGCGGCAAATGTAGTCGGCTTCGCGCAAAATGTCGAGCTTTTCTTTCGTCACCTCGCCAATGCAGCGCACCGCAAGACCCGGGCCCGGGAACGGCTGGCGCTCGACGATAAAGTCCGGCAGCCCAAGCCTGCGCCCAAGCTCGCGGACCTCATCCTTAAATAGCCCTCTCAGCGGTTCGATTATCCCCTCAAAACCAATCTTTTCAGGAAGGCCGCCAACATTATGGTGGCTCTTTATCGTCGCGGATTTGTTCCCTACCATGCCCGACTCGACGACGTCGGGATAAATCGTGCCTTGAGCGAGGAAGCTTATCTCGCCGAGCTTTTTCGCCTCTTCCTCAAACACCGCGATAAACTCGGCACCGATTATCTTGCGCTTCTGCTCCGGGTCTGTAACGCCCGCGAGCTTCGCAAGGAACCTGTCTGCAGCATTGACGCGGATAAAATGCAAATCGCGTCCCCGGAACGCAGACTCGACCTCGTCGGGCTCGTTTTTACGCATACAGCCATGGTCGACAAACACGCAAGTCAGCTGGCCCGGCACGGCGCGCGAAATCAGCGCCGCGCAAACCGATGAGTCGACTCCGCCCGAAAGCGCGAGCAGCACGCGCTTATTTCCCACGCGCTCACGGATTTCGTAGATTGTCTGCTCTATATAGTCGTCGATGCTGTAGTCTCCGACCGCGCCGCAGACATCATAAAGGAAATTGCGCAGTACCTTTTGCCCTTCGTCGGTGTTTTTAACCTCAGGATGGAACTGCACCGCATACAGCTTTTTCGCGGGGTCACCGCAAGCCGCGATCGGGCAGCCCTTTGTCCTGCCAAAAGGCACAAACCCCGCCGGCAGCTCCTTAACGTGGTCGCGATGGCTCATCAGCACCATAAGGCGCGGCGATACGTCTTTAAAAAGCACGCAATCGGGGTCAAGTTCGGCTTTGACACGCCCATACTCGCCTTGATCGCCGGGCTTGACCACGCCGCCAAGCATATGGCACATCAGCTGCATGCCGTAACATATTCCTAGCACCGGCACACCAAGCTCAAAAAGGCGCGGGTCGGCTGACGGCGCGTCTTTTTCATGCACGCTGCTGGGCCCGCCAGTTAATATCAGACCTATTGGCTTTTTTTCCGCTATCCTTTCCACAGGCACGTTGCCCGGCAAAATTTCCGAATACACGCCGAGCTTGCGCACGCTCTGCGCTATGAGTTCTTTGTACTGCCCGCCGAAGTCGAGCACTAATACGGTTTGCTTTTGCTCTTTCATAAGTTGCTCCTAAAAACCAAATTAAGCCCGCCCGAAGGCGGGGATAGATTAAAACAGCGTATTCAGCCTTAATTCCTATCAGCCGCCGGGCAAACCCGCGCGGCAAAACTCAAAGCTCGATTATCGCGTCGCGCTCGGCGCCAACCGAAATGTATTTAATCGGGCAGCCGACCGCACGCTCTATAAACTCCACATACTCGCGCGCCTCAGCCGGCAGGTCGGCGAGCTTCTTACAGTGCGAAATATCGGTTTTAAAGCCTTTAAAAAACCTATAAACCGGCTTTGCGCGAACCAGCCTGTCGCCGACGGGAAACTCCTCAGTCACCTCGCCGTCTATCTCGTATGCGACGCAGACCGGGATCTCGTCCATATATGATAGGACGTCGAGCTTTGTCAGCGCAAGTTCGCTTGCTCCCTGCACACTTACGCCATATTTCGACGCTACAACGTCAAATCCGCCGACCCTGCGCGGGCGACCTGTCGCCGCTCCGTACTCGCCGCCGGCTTCGCGCAATTTTTCAGCCTCTTTCCCAAACATTTCAGCTACAAACGGGCCTTCGCCCACGCAGGTCGAGTAGGCTTTCATTATGCCTATTACATTGTCAAGCTTCAGCGACGGCACGCCGGCGCCGATCGGCGCGTACGCCGCGATGTTGTTCGACGAGGAGGTGTAGGGGTAGATGCCGAAATCTATGTCACGCAGTGCGCCGAGCTGGGCCTCGAAAAGTATCTTCTTACCTGCTGCCGCAGCATCGTAGAGGTATTTGCCGGTGTCGCATATAAAGGGCAATAGGGGCTTGCCCCAGCGTTCAAGCCACTCTACAGTCTCGTCGACCGAGACCGGCTCGGCTTTGTACGCACCCGCGATTGTTAGGTTTTTCCACTCAAGCAGCGCCTCAATCTTTTCGCGCAGCGTGCCGGGCGAAAATAGGTCTATCATGCGGATGCCCTTTTTCATGTATTTGTCGGAGTAAACCGGAGCGATGCCACGCCTTGTCGAGCCGTACTTTTTGTCGGCGAGCCGCTCCTCTTCGAGGTTGTCAAGTAGACGGTGAAATGGGAAGCAAATCGTCGCCCTATCGCTTATTTTGAGGTTGTCAGGCGAAATCTTAATCCCCGCGGCGGTGAGCCTGCCTACTTCCTCGCAGAGGTGCTGGATGTCTATAACCATGCCGCCGCCCATTACATTGACGGTATTCTCGCGCAAAATGCCCGAGGGAAGCAGATTCAATATGAACTTCCCTTTCTCGTTTATCACTGTATGACCCGCGTTGTTCCCTCCTTGATAGCGGACCACAATGTCGTATCGGCTGCCGAGCAAGTCCACCATGCGGCCCTTGCCCTCATCGCCCCAGTTTATGCCGACAATCGCTGTTAACATTAATTTTTACCCCACAATATAATAAGAATCAAATAAGGCTAAAAAATCGCCCGGCACAGGTTACGCAAAGCTTTGCGCAACCATTATTTTACCCATCGCGCGCATGCTTTCTGCACGGAATTTTCCGTCACACCGTTACTTCTGTGTTTACCTCAGGCAAATTGTAACCGGCAAGCTTTGTGCGGATTTTAGCTACATACTCTTCGGTCTGCTCACGTGCAAATCCGATGTATTTTTCGGGTTCGAGCAGCTCGGCTAGCTCGCTTTCGGTGAGCCCGAACCGGCTGTCAGCTGCGATGCGCTCGATAAGGTCGTTCTTTTTGCCTTCGGCTTTTATTGCCTTGCCGGCCTCGACCGCATGCTCGCGGATTGCCTCATGTAAAGCCTGGCGGTCTCCGCCTTTTTTAACGCAGTACATGAGTATGTTTTCGGTCGCTATAAACGGCAGCTCTTCTTCAAGGTGCCGTTTTATCATGTTCGGGTATACCGTCAGCCCCGAGATAACGCTTTTATAAAGCCCAAGTATCGCGTCGACGGCGAGGAATGCTTCGGGGATGCTTATGCGCTTGTTCGCCGAGTCGTCAAGCGTGCGCTCGAACCACTGCGACGAGGCGGTCAGCGCGGGGTTCAGCGAGTTCGCTATCACGTATCGCGAGAGCGCGGCGATGCGCTCGCTGCGCATCGGGTTGCGCTTGTAAGCCATCGCCGACGAGCCGACCTGCTTTTCCTCAAAAGGCTCGTCGACTTCCTTCAGGTGCGAAAGCAGCCGGATGTCGTTTGAAAATTTATATGCGCTCTGGGCAATTCCCGAGAGGACGTTCATTACCATGCTGTCGACCTTGCGGGGGTACGTCTGCCCGCTGACGTCGTAGACGCCGTCAAAGCCCATCTTCTCGGCGATTTTTTTGTCAAGCGCGCGCGCCTTCTCGATGTCGCCGTCAAACAGCTCGCGGAAGCTTGCCGCCGTGCCGGTAGCGCCGCGGCAACCGAGGAGCTTTAAGTTCCTTGCCGCATGGTCGGCCGCGTCAAGGTCGAACTCAAGGTCCTGCAGCCACAACGTCGCGCGCTTGCCGACAGTTGTCGGCTGCGCAGGCTGGAAATGCGTGTATGCAAGCGTCGGCAAATCCTTATATTTTTCGGCAAAATCGCACAGCGCGCGCATGACGGATACCAAGAGCGCGCGGACCCTGCCTAGAGCTTCGCGCATTATTATTATGTCGGTGTTGTCGCCGACGTAGCAGGATGTGGCGCCAAGGTGGATAATTGGCTTTGCTTTCGGGCACTGCTCGCCGTAAGCGTATATATGCGCCATCACGTCGTGTCGCACCTCGCGCTCGCGCGCCTCGGCGACGTCGTAGTTTATATCGTATATATGCTCGCGCAGCTCCTGTATCTGCTCGTCGGTTATATTCAGCCCCAGCTCCTTCTCGCTTTCAGCCAGCGCGACCCAAAGCTTGCGCCAGGTCGAAAACTTCACGTCGGCTGAAAAAAGCCGCTGCATCTCGCGGCTCGCATAGCGCGTGCAGAAGGGGCTTACGTAGCTTTCATACTTATCCCTCGAGGACATCTTTCAGCCTCCGCAGAACCTCTCGGTACGCGCCTAGCATATCGCCCAAATCGCGGCGGAACCGGTCTTTGTCGAGCTTGCTGTCCGTCTCGGCGTCCCAAAGCCTGCATGAGTCGGGGGTTATCTCGTCGCAAAGGATAATCCCGTCAGCCGAGCGCCCGAACTCGAGCTTGTAGTCGACAAGCTTAATCCCACACTTTGCGAAAAGATCGCAAAGCAGCTCATTTACGCGCAACGCGACATTACGCATATAGTCGAGCTCTTCCTGCGCGGCAAGCCCGAGCGCGGTTATCTGGCTGTCGTTTATCATCGGGTCGCCGAGCTCGTCGCTTTTGAGCGAAAACTCGGTCGTGGTGTTGCGCAGCGGCGTACCCTCCGGGACGCCATACTTCTTTGAAAAGCTGCCGGCTGCAATGTTTCGCACTATAACCTCGACCGGCACAATCTCGGCGCGCTTTACCTCCACCGTCACGGGGTCAATCACGCGGACAAGATGAGTCTTTACGCCGTTTTTCTCAAGGTACTCGTAAATGAGGTTTGAAATGGCGCAATTTAGCTCGCCTTTTCCTTCAAATTCCTCTTTTTTCTGGCCGTTGAAAGCCGTCGCGGTGTTCTTAAATTTTATTATAAAAGTCTCGGGCGAGCCGCTGTCATACACCTGTTTCGACTTGCCCTCATAGAGCAGCTTCATTATACGCTAGCCCCCGTTGCTTTTATTATTTGAAGTTTTAACCTTTTTACTTCAATTTAATTATACCACCCTAAAAAATACTCTGTCAACGCAGCAAAAAATACAAACATGAGGGCTAAAGAAGCCCGAAAAATAACAAAGCAAACGGAAAGCACCGCTTCCGTTTGCCAAGACTGGAATTTACGATTTTTCTAGCGCCTGTGCAAGGTCGTCTATTATATCCTGCACGTTTTCAATGCCTACAGACAGCCTTACAAGGTCAGGACTGACGCCCGCCGCGACGAGCTGCTCGTCGGACAGCTGCCGGTGCGTCGTGCTGGCCGGGTGCAAGACGCAGGTGCGCGAGTCCGCGACATGCGTTTCAATTGAAACGAGCTTTAGGCTGTCCATAAAGCGCGTCGCCGCCTCGCGGCCGCCGCTCACGCCAAATGAAAGCACACCCGAGGTGCCGGCGGGCATGTATTTTTTTGCGAGGCTGTAGTATTTGCTGCTTTCAAGCCCCGGGTAGTTTATCCACGCTACTTTTTTGTGCCCTTCGAGGAACCTCGCGACCGCGAGCGCGTTTTCGCAGTGGCGGGGCATGCGCACATGCAGCGTCTCAAGCCCAAGGTTAAGGTAAAACGCATTCTGCGGCGAGGGGATCGGGCCGAGGTCGCGCATAAGCTGCACCGTGGCTTTCGTTATATATGCCGCTTTGCCGAAATCTTTCGTGTACCTTACGCCGTGATATGTTTCGTCCGGCTCGGTAAGGCAGGCGAACTTGTCGCCATGCGCCTCCCAATCGAAGTTGCCGCTGTCGACTATCGCCCCGCCTATCGCGCAGGCGTGCCCGTCCATGTACTTTGAGGTAGAGTGCGTGACTATGTCGGCGCCCCACTCGATTGGCCGGCAGTTTACCGGCGTCGGGAATGTGTTGTCGACTATCAGCGGCACGCCGTGCGCATGCGCGACGCGCGCGAACTTCTCTATGTCAAGCACGACGAGCGAGGGGTTAGAAAGGCTCTCGGCAAACATAGCCTTGGTGTTAGGCTTAAATGCCGCCGCAAGCTCGTCCTCCGGCGCGTCGGGGTCAACGAATGTTACGTCTATCCCCATTCGGCGCATCGTAACGTTAAGCAGGTTGTACGTGCCGCCGTAGATTGCCGACGAGGCGACGATATGGTCGCCCGCGCATGCAATATTAAAAAGCGCGAGAAAGTTTGCGGCTTGACCGGACGAGGTGAGCATCGCCGCGCAGCCGCCTTCCAAAGCAGCAATTCTTGCGGCGACTATGTCGTTTGTGGGGTTTTGCAGCCTGGTGTAGATATAGCCCGGCGATTTTAAGTCAAATATCGCCCCCATCTCGTCCGAGCTTGTGTATCTGAAAGTTATGGTTTGATAAATCGGTATCTGTCGCGGTTCGCCATTTTTTGGCTCATATCCGCCGTGCAGGCAGTTTGTCTCAAGCTTTTTCATTTCTCTCGCCTTTCCATAACGCCGGGCGGGACCTCGCCCGCCCGTGGCTTATTGTTTTTTCATTTAAAAAGGGCGCCTGCCCATTGAAGCTTAGAATTTATAACCTTCCTTCAGCGTCACTATGCGGTTGAAGGTATTGGGGTATTTTGTATCCTTGCAGAAATAGCCGATCCTCACGAACTGGAACTTTTCTTCAGGCTCGGCATCAAGCAGCGCCGGCTCGATTTTCGCACCGGTTACTTTTACGAGCGAGTTTGGGTTTATATACTCGGTGAAATCCTTGTCCTCGGGTATGTCGCCGAGGTTCGGCACCGTGAACAGCTTGTCGTAAAGCATGACGTCGGCAGTAGCCGCGTGTTTTGCCGACAGCCAATGGATTGTGCCGCGCACCTTGCGTCCGTCGACCGGGTTGCCGCACCCGCTCTCAAGGTCGGCGGAAACTAAAACCTCCGCTATGCTGCCGTCGGGGTTTTTCCGCACGCCCTCGTATTTTATAATATACGAGCCCATTAGGCGCACCTCGCCGCCGGGCTTGAGGCGGTGGTATTTAGGCGGCGGGTCTTCCGAGAAGTCCTCGCGCTCGATATAAAGCTCGCGAGTGAACGGGACCTCCCTTGTGCCGGCGTCCGGGTCGTTCGGATTGTTCGGCAGGCTGAAATACTCCACTTTGTCCTCGGGATAATTTATGACCGTCACCTTTATCGGGTCGAGCACCGCAATGCGGCGCGGCGCCGTGGCGTTGAGCTCCTCGCGGATGCAGTGCTCTAGCAGCTCGATGTCTACGATGCTGTTGGTCTTTGAAATCCCGGCGCGGCGGACAAACTCGAAAATCGAGCTAGGCGTATATCCCCTGCGGCGCAAGCCTCGCAGTGTCGGCATGCGCGGGTCGTCCCAGCCGTCGACATAGCCCTCGAACACCAGCCGGCGCAAATAGCGCTTGCTCATCACCGTGTAAGTCATATTCAGCCGCGCGAACTCGATCTGACGCGGCTCCGGCTTAAACAAGCCAATGTTTTTTATCACCCAGTTGTAAAGCGGGCGGTTGTTTTCAAACTCGAGCGAGCACAAAGAGTAGGTTATTCCCTCTATCGCGTCCTGTATCGGGTGGGCGTAGTCGTAAAGCGGGTAGATGTGCCACTTTTCGCCCTGGCGATAGTGCGGCGTGTTCTTTATGCGGTATATCGCCGGGTCGCGCAGGCAGAGGTTTGGCGACGCCATGTCGATTTTGGCGCGCAGCGTTCGAGAGCCCTCGGGAAACTCGCCGTTTTTCATGCGCTCGAAAAGCTCGAGGTTCTCCTCGACCGAGCGGTTGCGGTAGGGGCTTTCGCGCCCGGGCGTCGTCAGCGTGCCGCGGTACTCGTTCATCTGTTCGGGCGAAAGGTCGCAGACGTAAGCGAGGCCTTTCTTTATCAGGAGTATCGCGTACTCGTAGCACTTGTCAAAATAGTCCGAGCCGTAGTAGACCGCGTCGGGCACAGCGCCTAGCCAGCAGAGGTCCTCGTATATCGATTTTACATACTCGGGGTCCTCTTTTTCCGGATTGGTGTCGTCATAGCGAAGGTGGAACCTTCCGCCGTATTTTTTCGCGGTCATGTAATTTATATAAATCGCTTTGGCGGAGCCGATGTGTAGGTACCCGTTAGGCTCCGGAGGAAAACGCGTTCGCACATAGTCGCGCCAGCCGTTCTCCTCGGACGGCCCCGCGGCAAGCTCCTCGTCGATTATGTCGTGTATAAAATTGGAGGCTATCTCTTCCATGACAGTTTTCTACTCCCGTAAGTTTGTCAGCTTTTTAATTTTATTCACGCGAAACCGCTCGACGGCTTCGGCTTTTATGAGCCTGTAAACACAAAACCCCAAAAACCCGCCGAGCGAAGCGAAAATCACGTCGTCTATGTCAGCTATGCGGTAAGGCATAACGAGCTGGCACAGCTCGACAAACAGCGATAGCGCAGCAGCGCCGAGCAGCGCCTTTGCCCATGAAGCCCCGCGCCACAATAGCGACAACATAAACCCCAACGGCACAAACAGCGCCGCCCCTCCGAGCACTTTTGCCAGAGCAGCCGCGTGCTCGCCGGCATACCTGCCGGAAAACATATCGTACATAAATCTTAGCGGGATAAAGTTATAAGCCATATTAGGCCACTCCGGCACCGCCGGGACCTCCATGACTAGGAGCGATAATATCCCGCCGCAGTACATCACAAGCAGCGCCGCGCCTATCTCGTGCGCCTGCGTTGTTGAGATGTTCAGCTTCCTTTGCCTTAGCGAGGCAAACCCGCGCACGAAGAGCGCCAGCGGCAGCGCCATTATCATGCCGCTAAACAGCGGCAATACATAATCTTTAATAAATCTCATTTCCCCGATACTATGGGGACACTCAGCCGAGCGACCCGATAAACTCGCGCACGCGCCCGGCTACCCTCTCTTTGCCGAGCACATGCAACACATCGTACAAATCCGGCGAGTTCAACCTGCCGGTGAGCGCGACGCGAAGGAACATCGCGACGTCGCCGACATTACCTTTATATTTTTCGGGCGACTCTTTGTAAAGCTTCATCTCGGGCGCATAGCCGAGCTCGGCGGCAATCGCCTTGATTTTGTCAAACCAAGCGTTGCGGTCGTCCGCCTCTTCGTAGGACTCAAGGAACAGCTCGAGCGCGCGCCGGATGTCGGCTTTGTCAAACCGAGGCTCGATTTCGTCTTCTATCTTAAACAGCCGGTCATAGAAGAACGAAAGGTATGGCTTAACATCAGACCACTTGGCGAAGTCTTTGCGCGGCTTTTTGCCGCCGCGGCCAATGGCGAATATCGCTTTCGCGTAGCTTGGGTCGGCGGAAATCTCAGCGTAAAGCTCGGGGTCATACTCCTTTGCCCATTCGGACACTTGGCTGTATACTTCATCCGCCGTCATGCGGGATATAACGTCCCGGCCGATGTCGTTCAGCTTGTCAAAATCGAACAGGCAGCCCGACGGGCTGAGCTTTTTGATGCTAAACGGGAACTCGGTATAGTGCTTATCGGGGTTTGCCATCCGCCACTCCTCGTAGTTCGAGTTGAGCAGCGTCATTAGGTACTCAATCATCACAATCGGCGGGTAGCCGCTCTCATAGAAGAACGAAAGCCCGAACTCGGGGTCCTTGCGCTTTGACAGCTTGCGCTTTTTGCCTGTCTCCTCGTCGATTTTAAGCACCTGCGCGGTGTGTATATACTTCGGCATCTTAAACCCGAGCGCGCGGAAAAGCTCAATGTGCAGCGGCAGGCTCGGCAGCCAGCTCTCGTCGCGCACGACATGCGTTGTGCGCATCAGGTGGTCGTCGACCGCGTGCGCGAAGTGGTAGTCGGGCATTCCGTTGGATTTTAAAATGACATGGTCAATAAAGTTTTCCGATACGTCTATCTCGCCTTTGACGAGGTCGGTAAATTTAAAGCTCTTCCCTTCTGTGCCCTGCGAGCGTAGCCGCAGCACGAACGGCACTCCGTCATCAAGCATCTTTTTGACCTCGTCGAGGCTGGCGTCCCGCCACTTCGCCCATTTGCCGTAATATCCGGGCGTGAGCTTCTGCGCTACCTGCTCGCTGCGGATCTGCTCAAGCTCCTCGGGCGAGCAGAAGCAGGGGTATGCCTTGCCTTCGCGCACAAGCTGCTTTGCGTAGGTTTGGTAAATCTCCTTGCGAAGCGACTGCCTGTACGGCCCATAGTCGCCTTTGTCGCCGTCCTTTGTCGCGCCCTCGTCGAAATATATGCCGTACTTGCCGAGCATATCGATTATAAGCTCGGTCCCGCCCTCGACGGCGCGCTTTTCGTCGGTGTCCTCGATGCGGAGGAAGAACACCCCGCCCGACTGGTGGGCCAAACGCTCGTCAATTAAAGCGCTATAGATGTTGCCCAGGTGTATAAACCCGGTAGGCGACGGCGCAAACCGTGTCACTTTTGCCCCCTCGGGCAGATTGCGCGGAGGATAGCGCCGCTCCATGTCCTCCGGCAGCGTTTTTATGTGCGGATACAGCAGCTCCGCAAGCTCCAAGTTTTTATCTTCCGTCATTTTTATCCTCCGGTTATCCAATTTGCGGAGTGACCTTCCGCATATGTCAACCACTCAAATACATATTGTATTTCCGCTCGTGCGAAAGCGTCGTAGGCGGGCCGTGTCCGGGGAACACCTGCCAGTCGCCCTCAAGCTTGGCAAGCATGCCAAGCGATTTCATGAGCGCGCCATAGTCGCCGCCCTCAAGGTCGTACCGCCCTATGTCCTCCCTAAAAAGCGTGTCGCCCGAAAGCATCACGCGGGCGTCGCGAATAAGGTAGCAAACCGAGCCTGGCGTATGCCCCGGCGTGTGCAGCACCTCAATTTTTACATAGCCAATCTCGATTATGTCCCCGTCGGCAAGCAGCCGCTCTGCAGGCGCGATAGGCTCCTCGCCCGCTCCGACAAACTTTGCCTGCGATAGCATCGGGTCGGCGAGCATTTCGGCGTCGTCCGCATGGATATATACCGGCGCTCCGGCGAGCTTGCGCAGCCCCTCAAGCGCGCCGGTGTGGTCGGCGTGCCCATGCGTAAGAAGGATAAGCTTGCATACCAGCCCGAGCCTTTTGAGCCTTTCGGCAATTAACTCTGCGTCATAGCCCGGGTCGACGACCGCCGCTGTGTTTGACTTTTCGTCTATAATAAAGTAGCAGTTTGTCCCCAGCGGTCCGACCGGAAACACTTTCAGTTTCATATTTCTTGCTTCGGCATCCGTATTTTACTCCTATAATGTATTATTATACCACGGCCACCCCGCATTGTCCACAATTTTATATTTTCCTAGCAAATTTTAAGCTTTGGGGGCGCGAAAAATCTACTGTTGCGCATATCTTCTTTAGTATGGTATAATTGATTTTAGGATACCAAAGGAGGGCTGCCGTGAAAAGCGACGAAAAAAGCGCCCGGCAAAAGCTCATATCGGCCGTGTCGCTCTTTTTGGCGGCGGCGGTTATTTTCGGGATAACGCTGCTAAAAGTGCGGGGAGCAAACGCCGGCGAGCCTACCACGTTTGTCGGCGACGAGCCGTGGTATGTCGCAAGCGCCGAGAACCGATATAAGTGGCAAAAGATTGTCGGCAAGATTTATGTGCCGGCGATGATTTTTAAAGAGCTAGGATACGAAATCCGCACCAGTTCGAAATCGGTTACGATATCTACGCCTTCGGGCGAAAAATACATTTCGTTTTCCGCCGACAACGAAAAAGCTTACACGCCTGAGCGCAAAGAGTTTTACCTCCGTTCATATTGGTTTGCGCACGGGGTGCTCGGCGTGCCGGTGTCGACGGTATGTGAGTATTTCGGGCTGACATTTGAGATTTACCCGACAAACGCCAAAAACGAAGACGAAGCGAAAGCCATACGTATCTCCGACGGCAAGCATAAAT
This sequence comes from Clostridiales bacterium, assembly GCA_012840355.1. Lineage (GTDB taxonomy): Bacteria > Bacillota > Clostridia > Oscillospirales > CAG-272 > DTU078. The sequence continues at coordinate 122,766 of DULN01000001.1, forward strand.
ACAGCTTCACAGAGCTTCTTCGAATCTACAGCCCATCCCTTCTGCCGCCCGAGACCACCGCGCCGCCCGAAACCACAAGCCCGGCAGAAGTGCCGGCGCGCGCCTACCTTATATACCTCACTTTTGAAGACGCGCCGAACCAGTACACCGACCAGATACTCGATTTGCTCGATATGTACGGCTATAAAGCGACGTTTTTCCTAAACGGCGGCGCGCTCGAGGAATATTCCGCAACCGTGCAGCGCATTATAGCCTCCGGCCATTCCATCGGGCTTCACACGATGACGCAGAACAGCCGGCATTTCGCGCGCGACATTTGGAATTTTATCGGCGAGCTGCGAGAGGAAAACGAGCTGCTTTACCGGCTTTTTAAAGTCACGACCAGGCTTGTGCGCGCGCCCGACGGCTCGCGGACCTCAAGCTTTGTGATAAGCCCCGAGGAAGGCGAGCTCATCGAGAGCCTCGGCTATGTGCTTTGGGATTTCAACGTCGACACATACGACGGCTACGGCTACTCTGCCGCACGAGTCGCCGAAAACGCGATAGCTGGCATCGTAAAAAACGAGGTGCCGGTACTGCGCTTCCACAGCGGCGCAAACACCGTTAAAGCGCTTCCCACTGTGCTAGATTATATAAAAAGCAACTCCGACCAGTTCTCGGTCGCGCCGATTACTCCGGCCGCAAAAAACGTCTCGTTTTTAAAATAAAAAGCCGCCCGGCTCAAAACCGGGCGGTTTTTACTTGCATTTGTGCGGCGGCTTTTTTCTCGCCGGGCGTTTTATCCTACCACGAGGAGCCGCCCGAGCGCGTTGTTTTCAATCGCGTTGTTGACAGCCGGCATAAGCCGCTCGAACGCGCGGATGTTGTACTCGGTGTCGCCGCAGTACAGGCGGGTGACGCATTTGCGCAGTATCGCGCCGCGCTCTTCGGGTGGGAACGACTGCAACAGCTTTTGCGCCACGTCGATGTCGTCGTCGGTCAGCGCGAGCGTGCCGTGCTCCTTTTTAAGGTAGTCGGCAAAAACCGCGTTTAGCAGCGCGAGGGTGTATATGTTCACAATAGGAGAATCGTAGCTTTCGCCTAGCACGTCGCAAAAGCGCTTGTAGATTGAGGCTATCGCGAGCGGGCCGAAGTCGCGGCAGAATTTATTTTCGCTGCAGAGGTGCAAAAGGTAGCTTTTTAAGTAATGTATCCCTATCGCCCCTACCACCGGCACCGCAAGCGGGTAATCAAGCATCGCGTCTTTGTATTTCCTCTCGCGGCGCTTGTTCTCCGGGGGGTTTAGCCGGTGAGGCGCGAACTTGATGTCGTACCCTCGCAAAAGTTCGGGTATCGCGGAGTCGAGCGCGTTATTGTACTCGTAGTTTGGCACATTTATCCTAGACCGGCGCGCCAAAACGAGCAGGCTCGTGGTTTCAAACACCAAGCGTTTTACAGCCTGAATCCCTTTTACATAAAGCTCTTCGGGTGTATTTTTGCGTATCTCCTCGAGCGCGGCGTAGTGGTTCCCCAAGGAAAGCAGATATGCGTCTATATTATACGTCAGCGCGAGCGCAAGCTCGCTTGCCGTTTCAGCCATTACCGACGTCGACTCGCCCTGCGTGTACATGTAAATCATCTCACCGAGCTGATGGTAAAGCCCAAGCTGTAGTTCCTGGTACTCGTCGTTTGTCATCGCTCCGCAGCGCACAGCTTCTTCGGCTAGCGTGCTGAGATACGCGCTGTTTTTTATGTTTTTGGGGTTAAGTTCAGGCTGTTTTCTTTCAATCCCGTAATTCATTATATATCTTCCTCTATTTCGGGATAGGTATCGTAATCGTCGTCAGGATCGTGCAAAAGGTCGTCGCGCCCCTCGTTGACGTATCTCAGCAGTGACTCAAGGTCGCGCCCCGCCAAAAGCTCGGTCGAACCGTGGCATGGGCCCTCAAACAGCTCGTACATTATGTCGATGAGGTCTTTGTCGGAAATCCTGTCCCGCGACTCGGTTTTAAAGTAATAGAAAATATCAAGAAGCTCACCGAGCGTTTGGGCGTAGTTTTGGCTGTTTATATACGACGAAGTGCAAAACTTGTCTATAATCTGCAAGATTGCGCCGGAGCCGAGCTCGATGCGCTCGTTTTCGCGCAGTGAGCGGTTGCGTATCTCGACGAGCTCCCTTGCCTGGCTTTCGGTAAGCACGAGCCCGTATTCCGCTGTCCTTTCATTGGTGGCGAGCAGGTCACGCGTTATCGCGGCGTTCTCAAGCTGCCTGAGTTCGCCGCCGGCACCCATAAATATCGAAATCAGCGCAGACATCTTGCGCGCCCCCTTTAGGCTTTAGCCAAAAATTTTGTTAAAAAACTGTTGACAATATTAAGCGATGATGATATAATTATAAAGTGTATCAGCGATTAGATGAGAGCATGGCGGAGATTTCGACTGTTTTCATCTAATTATTTTAAATTACATTGTATTATATCATATATATTTGAATAATTCAAGAACGAGCTGGGTATTTTGAAAAATTACCAGCGGCGCGGGACATGTCCAAAGCGAATACTCCGCACAGAGAGCAGTCGCCGGTGGATGCCGAGGGAGGAGCAGGGCGTAAATAAAGCCGATAAAAACCCAAGGCATCACCGAAGCTGAAAGCGACGCCGAGCAATGCGAGGATACCACCCGCGTGTCACAAGTGAATACAAATGAGTGAAAAGTACGGGTGGAACCGTGCGGAAACATTGATCTGCTGTTTCCTCACCCCGGGCAGTGCGCGTTTGCGCTTACTGATCGGCGGTGAGTTTTTTTTAACCCAGAAAAACTGAAGAGGAGTGTAGAATATGAAGACGGCGTATGAGATACTAAAAGAAAATGGGCAAATGAGCCGTGATGTGCTTGCGGCGTCGGTTAATGGCGAGCTTTGCGACCTGACGACCGAAGTGCCTGAGGGCGCAGAGGTAAAGCCGATTACTTTTGAAGACGACGAAGGCAAAAAAGTATTCTGGCACACCTCCTCTCATGTGCTTGCCGCGGCTGTAAAGCGCCTTTTCCCCGACGTTAAGCTCACCATCGGCCCGGCAATCGATAACGGGTTTTACTACGACTTCGATACTGGCGACGTCTCGTTTACGCCCGAGGTGCTCGAGAAAATCGAAGCCGAGATGAAAAAGATTATAAAAGAAAACTACCGCGAGGAGCGCTTTGCCCTCCCCCGCGACGATGCCAAAAAGCTCATGGAGGAGCGCGGCGAGCCTTATAAGGTCCTGCTTATCGACCGCGTGCCCGAGGGCGATGAGATTTCATTCTACCGCCAGGGCGAGTTTATTGACCTTTGCGCCGGCCCCCACCTTTACTCGGTAGGCGCTATTAAAGCTTTCAAGCTCCTCTCCTGCACCGGCGCGTATTGGGAAGGCGACTCGAAAAACAAGATGCTCCAGCGCGTTTACGGCATATCCTTTCCAAATAAAGCGATGCTCGACGAGTACCTCGCGAAGCTTGAGGAGGCCAAAAAGCGTGACCACCGCAAGATAGGCCGCGAGATGGATCTCTTTGACATCTTCGAGGAAGGCCCCGGCTTCCCGTTCTTTTTCCCGAAAGGCATGGTACTCCGCAACCTGCTTGAGGATTACTGGCGCAAGATTCACCGCGAGGCAGGCTACCAGGAGATTAAAACTCCCATTATCCTCAACCGCAAGCTTTGGGAGACGTCCGGACATTGGGACCACTATCGCGAAAATATGTACACGACGGTCATCGACGAGACCGACTTTGCCGTCAAACCCATGAACTGCCCGGGCGCGCTGCTCGTCTACAAGCGCCAGCTGCACTCGTACCGCGATCTGCCGATCCGATACGCCGAGCTAGGGCTTGTCCACCGCCACGAGCTTTCGGGCACGCTGCACGGGCTTATGCGCGTGCGCTGCTTCACTCAAGACGACGCGCATATCTTCATGATGCCCGAGCAAATTAAGGATGAAATAATCGGTGTTTACAAGCTGATCGACAAGGTCTACTCTACCTTTGGGCTGAAATACACCGTCGAGCTGTCGACGCGTCCCGAAAACTCGATTGGCACCGACGAGGCTTGGGAGCAGGCGACAAACGGCCTTAAGGGCGCGCTTGACGAGCTGGGCGTACAGTACAAGATAAACGAAGGCGACGGCGCTTTCTACGGGCCGAAAATAGACTTTCACATTGAGGACAGCCTCGGGCGCACTTGGCAGTGCGGCACAATACAGCTTGACATGAACTTGCCCGAGCGGTTCGACATCACCTATATCGGGGCCGACAACCAGCGCCACCGCCCGGTCATGATCCACCGCGTCGTATTCGGCGCGCTTGAGAGATTTATCGGCATCATTACCGAACATTTCGCAGGCTCGTTCCCGCTCTGGCTTGCGCCCGTGCAGGTGAAGATACTGCCGATCGTCGACTCTTGCCGGGAGTATTGCGACAAGCTTGCCGCGCGGCTTGACGCCGAGGGCATCCGCTATGAGAAGGACTACCGCAGCGAGACGATAAATTTCAAAATCCGCGAGGCCCAGCTTGAACGCGTGCCGTATATGCTTGTCGTCGGCGAGCGCGAAGTCACTGACGGCACGGTCGCGGTGCGCTCGCGCAAGACCGGCAAAACGGCCGTCATGAGAATAGACGAGCTCATCGCGAACCTGCGCGAGGAAATAGACACCAAGGCGCTTTAAGCCTGACCGAAAATGCCAAAAGCAATGCTAAAAATGCTAAAAGCGAAGGCTGCAAACGTAGCCTTCGCTTTTTTGCTTACCGCTCATATTATTTTCTCAAGCTCATATTTATTTAGTAAAATCCCAGGAAAGCGGGCGATAGAGTGGCAAGAAAAACGCGAAGGCACGCAGTACCAGTCCAAAACCTCATCGAAAAGGACGTCTCGTATGTGAGGTTTTTGCACGGCGTGCCCACGGTGCCTACGGTCGATTTATATGCGGACGGCCAGCTTATATACAGCGGGCTTTCCTACGGGGATGTAACCCCGTATTTAAAGCTTCCGGCAGGCAATGTGCTTATAACCATCTACAGAACAGGCACAAACGACGACCTTATAGGCTTTTTGAACGTTAATTTGCCGGAGGGAAGCATTTTCACCGTCGTCGGTATCGGTTTTCCCAGCCGGCTTGAAGTGCTTCAGGTACCCGACACTGTTCCGCCGCCGCAATCGGGCACATCGTCGTTTTTGCGCTTTGTGAACCTCGCTTCGGACGCGCCGCCTATGGACCTTACGGTTGACGGCATGCAGACAATACTGCAGAACGTCGCCTACAAGGACATCTCGTTATACCGACGGCTGACGCCCGGAGAGCACATCCTCGATTTTTCCGCCTCCGCCTCGGGGTTGAGGATACTGCCGCCGTTCCCTATCGACCTTGACCCCGCCATGCTTTACACCGTCTATATCGTAGGCTTCAACGACGGCGAAAACGCGGATCGGGAGATTGTTATTTTGACCGACGGCTTGCTTGAAAACGGCGAAGTGTAGCCCGGCAGCCAAAGCGCCGCCATGTTTTATGCGCGCTGCTTGTCGAAAAGCTCGGGGTGTATCACATGCTCGTCGCGCGGCGAAAATGAGGAAAGCTTGGGGTCGGTGAGAAGTATCCCCCGCCTTACTATGGCGTTGCCAAACCGCTCGCGCAACCCGAACACCGCAAGCTCGAGCGCCTCGTCGCGCTCCGCAGTCGGCGACTCGGGCAAAAGCCTTATCTGCGCGCTCTCTTGCGAGACAAGATCCATGGCGCGCACTCCCAAAGTTCGGATCGGCCGGCCGTCGTGGTGGCGCTTGTAAAGCATAAACGCGGCGTCGAAAATATCGCGCGCGAGCCAAGTTTCATATGGCAGCTTCACCTGCCGCTCGTAACTCTCGAGGCTGCTGTCGCGCACATGGATTTGCACGGTCGTGCATTTAAAGCACTGCTCGCGCAGCCGCGCCGCGACGCTTTCGCAGAGGACGTATAGCGTCACGCGCACGTCGTCGTCGCAAACAAGGTCGCGCGGTGTCGTCGTCGAGTTGCCGATGCTTTTGATTTTTATCGAGGCGCAGCTTTCAAGCACCGGCGTCCTGTCAAGTCCATTCGCAAATTTCCAAAGCATGCAGCCGTTTTTGCCCAACACTCCGCGGATAAGCTCGAAATCGGCGCATGCGAGGTCGCCGATAGACCTTATGCCATAAAGCTTCAGCTTTCGGGCAGTCGCGCCGCCGACAAACAGCAGATCGGTGACAGGCAACGGCCACAGCAGCTTGCGGAAGTTCTCGCGCGTTATGACCGTGGTCGCGTCGGGCTTTTTGTAGTCGCTGCCCATTTTCGCGAAAACCTTGTTATACGACACGCCGACAGAAGCGGTGATGCCAAGCTCCTTTTTGACGCGCTCGCGTATCTCGTCGGCTATCTCTTTGCCCGAGCGTGCGTCGCCCGAGACGTCGAGCCAGCACTCGTCGATGCCGAACGACTCAACGCGGTGGGTATACTCGTCGTAAATCTCGCGCGCCCGGCGCGAAAATTCTATATACCGCTCCATGTGCGGCGGCACAAACACAATCCCGGGGCATTTGGCGCGCGCCTCCGACAATGTTTCGCCGGTGCGCACGCCGTAGCTTTTCGCGATGAGGTTTTTCGCGAGCACTATCCCATGCCGCAGCTCGACATCCCCCGCCACAGCCACGGGCTTATCCCTTATTTCGGGGTTATAAAGGCATTCCACCGCGGCGAAAAAATTGTTAATGTCAACATGCAGTATCGTCCGATCCATAAACTATCCCGCAGCCGCTCCTTCTCAAAATTGGTGAATTTTTCTTTCACTATATAGTGAATTGTTGTTTCATCTTAATTGTATGCTATTTTCACCCGAATTATCAAGTGAAACATGAGCGAAATCACACTGCAATTTTTAGGAGCGGCGTAAATTTGCGGGAAAACATGCGGCTGATGGAAAAAAATAAAAGCGGGGGTATCCCGCTTTTTTGTTAAAAGGCGCAAGCCATCCGAACTTTTATTTTTTGCCCTCGCGCAGGCGTCGGAAAAAACTCGAGAGCAGTTTTGCGCACTCGTCGCGCAAAACTCCGCGCGCTATCGCGGGCTTATGGTTGAACGGGTACGACGAGAGGTTTATTACGCTGCCAAACGCGCCAGCTTTCGGGTCGGGCGCGCCGTATACCACCCTGTCGAGCCGGGCGTTTACAATCGCGCCGGCGCACATCGGGCATGGCTCAAGCGTCACATAAAGCGTGTACCCGTGCAGCCGCCAGCCGCCGAGCGCCTCGCACGCCGTTTTTATCGCGAGCAGCTCCGCGTGCGCTGTGGCGTCTTTCTCAGTCTCGCGCAAATTGTATGCCTCAGCGACGATGCTTAAAGGGGAAGGAGGTGCGCCGGTCCGGGCTATCACGCAACCTATCGGCGCCTCGCCAAGCTCTGCCGCACGTGCCGCAAGCGCAAGCGCGCGGCGCATGAAATACTCGTCCGCGGCGATATTTTCGTTTAAGAGGTTGCCCATATGCTCATCCGGCCACCAGCGAAAGGTAGTAGTCCTGCATTATTTTCGCATCCTCGGCCATCGTGCCCGCCGACTCGCAGATGATGCGCGGCGAAAGCCCCTCTTCGGCTATGACCTCAATTAGCGCGCGGTAGTCGGGGCCGAAGCTCGAGTTATCCGCTAAAGTAAGGTGCCGCCGCTCGCCGGCGGAGGTGTACTCGATGCGCGAGAAATGGCAGTGAAGGTATTTGGCTTTGTCGTCGCCCAGTCCATTTGCGATTTGGTCGAACACCCGCCTGTAGCCATCCTTGTCGCCTTCGCCGAAAACCCCGCCAAGCTCGCGCGCGTACATATGCGCAAAGTCGACGACCGGGTAAAGCCTGGCGTCGAGCCGGCAAAGCTCAATAACTTCCTGTAGCGTGCCAAGCTGCCCGCGTTTGCCCATTGTCTCAACGCCGAGCCTTATGCCCTCATACACGCTGCCCGCTGTTTCCTCAAGCACCTGGCAGAGGGTTTCAGCCGAGAGCCTCATAGCCTCCTCGCGGCTCATTTTTAAAACGCTGCCGCAGTGGATGACGATTATGTCTGCGCCGAGCAGCCTTGCCGCGTGCAGGCTCTTTTTTATGTGCCCGATGCTCGACTGCCTCTTTGCAGGCTCCGGGCTTGAAAGCGAGATATAGTACGGCGCGTGCAGCGACATCGCTATGCCGTATTTTTCCGCTTCCTCGCCGATTTTGGCGTAAACCTCGTCCGAGCCACGCACGCCGTTGCCCGCCTGGTATTCGTAGGCGAAAAGCCCGCGCTCGGCAAGCCACTTCGGCGCTTCGTAAGTATGCTTATGCCCTTCGGCGGCGAAGCTGTCCGAGTTGCCGCCCGGTCCGAAAAGTGCTGCCATTTATACCCCTTTAAAATTTGATCCCGTAGAGTGCATATATTATTTTTTCGCCAGCGCGCTTGATTATAAACAGCGGTGTGAGCTTGTCCTTTATAGGCCGCACGACAATCGCGCGCATCCCAAGCCGCTTTGCGCCAAGCACGTCTGTAAAAAGCTGGTCGCCGATAGCGACGCATTCGTTTGCATCCACGCCCATAACCTCCGCCGCGCGGGAAAACGCGCGCCGCGAGGGCTTGCCGCTGTCCGCCGACCAGAAAACGTCCATACCGCGGCAAAACCGCTCGACGCGGCTCTGCGAGTTGTTTGATACAAACGCAAGCTTTAGCCCTGCTTCCCCAAGCGCAGCGAGCCACGCCGCTACCTCGGGCGTAGGCTCAAGGTCGTCGTAGGTGACCAGCGTGTTGTCGATGTCGAGTATCACCGCGCGCGCGCCGAGCCCGCAGATAAACTGGGGCGTAATCTCGAATACATTATCAAAAAGGTAATCCGGCAAAAGGTACTTTTTAAGCATGCGTTAGATCACTATAAGCTCTTTCGGCGCGCGGGTGACATTTTCAGCCCTATCCTCACGGATATAGACCATATCCTCGATGCGCACGCCGTACTCGCCTTCAAGATAGATTCCCGGCTCGATTGTAACGATGTTGCCGGGCACAAGCGGCTTTGTGCCGCCGCCCGAAACGCTCGGCCCCTCGTGGATTTTAAGCCCGACGCCGTGGCCAAGCCCATGGCCGAACCTGCCCTTATAGCCCGCCTCGTCGATTATGTCGCGCGCGATTTTGTCGATCTCCGCGCCGGTTTTGCCGGGCCCTATCGCCTCAAGCGCGGCGAGCTGGGCGCGCAGCACGGTATCGTATACTTTTTTCATCTCGTCCGTGACCGAACCAATCGCGATTGTGCGCGTCATATCCGAACGGTAGCCGCCAACTATCGCGCCGAAGTCGAGCGTCAAAAAGCCTCTCTCGAGCTTTTTGTCGCGCGGCACGCCGTGCGGCAGCGCAGACTGGGTGCCGGAAACCGCGATAATATCGAACGCCGGGCCTTCCGAACCAAGCTTCCGCATGCGGTACTCAAGCTCAAGCGCGACTTCACGCTCGGTCATTTCGGGCGTGATAATCCCAAGCACCTCGTCGAATGCTTTCTCCGCGATTCGCTGGGCTGCCACTATACGCGAAAGCTCGATCTCGTCCTTTACCTCGCGCAGCTCGTCGACAAGCCCGCCGACAGGCTCAAACTGTATGGCCGGGAAATCACGCTTTAAGCCTTCGAGCCTCGCGCAGGTCAAAACGCGGTCCTCAAAGCCCACTTTTGCCACCTGTGCCGAATCGAAAATCGGGCCGAACAGAGAGGGCAGCCCGCCGGACAAAAGCTCGACGCGAAAACCGGTACCTGCTAACGCCTTTTTCGTGGCTTCGATATATCGGAAGTCGGCAAACGCATATGCCTCGGTTTTAGTCACAAGCACATAGCCGTCGTGAAACTCAAAATCGGTGAGGTACTGGCTGTTTGTGCCGGAGGTAAAAAGCAGCGCGTCTGTAGTCATCTTTTCCCTAAGCTTTGCCAGCCGCGCCCGCAGAAGCTCGGACATATCCATAAATTTGCTCGCCCCTTTATATAGTTTTGCCGCAAGCCGCCATAAATCGGCCTGACGCGGCATAAAAATTCAAAATTCTCTCATAATTTTATCCTTTACATATGGTATGATTATTAAAGGGCGGTAACATTCCGGTGTCTTAATTGTAAATTAATATTTTGGCACTTTAAATTAACATATAGTTGTGATATAAATAATCGGTATACCAAAAGCGGCATTTGCGCCGGAGGACTTTGCAAAGACCAAGGAGAAAAACCATGAAAAAACAACTGGCCGCGTTTTTGTGCATAGCTTTGATTTTCGCCTCTTTTGCCACATCCTGCGCCAAGGAAGCTTGGAAAGGATATGAGAAGAGCGATCTTTCAAAATACGTGAAGGTCGGTCAATACAAAGGACTTGACGTGGTGCTAAACACCGAACTTGTGACCGACGACGAGATCGACTACCGAATCGAACAGGAGCTTGTTGCGGCAAGATACGAGGAAGAGATAACCGACCGCCCGGCTGGTGCCGGCGACCATGTGCTGTTTGACTATGTCGGGAAAATCGACGGTGAGCCCGACCCCAACTTCTCGGGCGAGGATATAGTAGTTCAAATCGGTACGAACGTCTTTCACCCGCAGCTTGGCGACATTGAGAGCGCCTTTATCGGTCATAATAAAGGCGACGTCTTCACGGCATCCGGCACGTTCCCTGAAAATTATACAAGAGCGGGCATTGAAAACCCCGAAAGCTTGGTTGGCAAGTCGATAACTTTTGAAATCACTCTTAAAAAGGTTTTCGACCTTGTCATCCCCGAGCTTAACGACGAGTTTGTAAAGAATGTCTCGACGGTCAGCACAACCGTCGAGGAATACAGGAATGAAATCAAAAACAAAATCATAGAGGAACGCAAGGCAAACATCGACCAGCAAAAGATGTACGGCGCCTGGGCTGCCGTGATGAACACCGTTGAGGTTATTGAATACCCGGCCCCCGAGCTTGAGGCTGCAAAAAAATCCATAGAGGATAATTACCTCTCTATGGCGCACAGTCTCGATCCGGATTTGACGCTTGAAGCATACACCGCCGGTTTTTTGAACATGTCTATGGACGAGCTTGCCGCGCAAATCGAAAAATACGCCCAAAACACTGTGACCGAGCGGCTTGCGCTTTACTATATCGCGCAGCAGGAAAACCTCTCGGTTACCGACGAGGAGTATAAAAACACCCTCGCCGAGTATGCAGAAAAGTACGGCTTTGAGTCGCCCGAGGAATTTGAAAAGTTCTATGGCGCCGAGCTCATCCGCGAGTCCATGCTTTTCGACAAAGTTATAAAGCTTGTAATTGACAGCGCCAATTTTATCGAAGCAGCCATGCTGGAGGAGATTAATTAGCCTTTTCTCGCTGCCGCTTTGATACGCTTTCGCTTTAGCCGGGACGCCTAGCGCCCGGCTTTATGTTACTTTGGGCTACTGCCTAGCCCACCGCAACTAACAAGCGCTTTTTAGCTTTGAAAGGAGGGCTTTTATGCCTCGCCCACTCGCCGACTTGATCCGCCCGCAAAGCTTTGACGAAGTCGTGGGCCAAAAGCACCTAGTCGGGGACAACGGCGTGTTGCGCCGCATGTGCAAGCAAAGGCATTTTACCAACATGATATTTTTCGGCCCGCCCGGCACCGGCAAAACCACAGTCGCTGAGATTGTCGCTCGCGAGGCGGGCATGAACTTGCACCGGCTCAACGCGACGACCGCAACGCTCGCCGACATAAAAGAGGTTATCGCCGACTCCGGCAGCGTGTTCGGAAGCTCGGGCACGATGCTGTACCTCGACGAGATACAGTATTTTAACAAAAAGCAGCAGCAGTCGCTGCTTGAATATATCGAAGATGGGCGCATCACGCTCATCGCCGCGACGACCGAAAACCCGTATATGTACGTTTATAACGCGATTTTGTCGCGCTCGGCGATTTTTGAGTTTTACCCGCTGTCCGAGGAGGATATAGCCGCTGCGCTGCGCCGCGCGCTGGATTACCTTATAAAATCCACCGGCAAAAGCAAACGCGCGTCCGACGAAGTGATAAGCTATATAGCATCCTGCGGGGCAGGCGACGCGCGTCGCGCGATCGGGCTGCTAGAGAACGCATTTTACGCCTCGGGCGACGAGCTCGAGCTTGATATTATAAAAGCGATGACGCCGAAAGTAGTAGGCGCCTTCGACCGCGCGGGGAATGTGCATTACGATTTGCTTTCAGCGCTGCAAAAGTCGATCCGCGGCTCCGACCCCGACGCCGCGATATTTTACCTTGCCAAAATCCTCGAAGGTGGGGACCTGCTTGGCGCTTGCCGGCGCCTTCAGGTCATTGCGAGCGAAGACATTGGCCTTGCCTATTCCTCCGCGGCGCAAATAGTACGCGCCTGCGTGGAAAGCGCGCGCGAGCTTGGCATGCCCGAAGCCGCGATACCGCTAGCGCATGCGACAATACTTCTTGCAACCGCGCCGAAATCCAACTCCGCTTACCTTGCGTATGCCGCCGCCGCATCCGACGTCGCTGCCGGCAAAGGGCAAAGCGTGCCCGACCATATGCGGCCTTTTCATAAGTACCAAAACTACAAGTATCCGCACGACTACCCCAACCATTACGTCGAGCAGCAATACCTGCCGGACGATCTCGTCAGCGCAAAGTATTACACATTCGGCGACAATAAAGCCGAGCGCGCAGCCGCCGAGTATTGGAGCAAAATCAAAGGCCAAAAATAAATAAAAGCGGCTGTAAAAAGCCGTTTTTTGTTATGTAAAAAACCGCGCGGGAGTTATAGCTCAAGCTTAATCCGCACGACCTCGAGCGTGCGCCCGGTGTCCGGGTCAAGCGAAAACAGCGCTCCCTGCAGCTCCAGCGGCCCGTCTGCCAGCTCGAACCGCACAGGCATGCGGGTGCGGAACTTTTCGATTATTATATCAGGCCTGATGCCCAGCACCGAGACTTTTGGCCCCGTCATGCCAAGGTCGGTTATATAGCCGGTCCCGCGCGGCAAAACGCACTCGTCGGCGGTCTGCACATGTGTGTGCGTGCCAAAAATGACATTTATTCGACCGTCAAAGCAGTGCGCTATTGCCAGCTTCTCCGAGGTCGCCTCAGCATGTATGTCGAGCACGGCAAAATCGTAGCGCCCGCGCTCGCGCTCGAGCACGCGCTCGATTGCGTCGAACGGGCTGTCGAGCGGATCCATATACACCGTGCCCAGTGCGTTTATGACAAGCACTCGTTTGCCTGCGCGCTCGACTATTACGCTTCCGTGGCCGGGGCAAAGCGGTGGATAGTTTACGGGCCGGATCAGCGCCGGGCAATCCTCGAGAAACTGCTTTATCTCGCGCTTGTGCCATATGTGGTTACCCGAGGTGATGACGTCGGCGCCCGCGCCGAGCAGCATCTTTGCGGTAGCCGCGTCGAGCCCATTGCCCACGCATGCATTCTCGCCGTTTAATGCGACAAAAGAGGCGCCAAGCTCGCTGCATAAAGCCGGCAGCCTAGAACAAAGCGCCTTCGCCGCAGCCGGCCCGACCACATCGCCTATCGCCAGTATTTTATACGGGTTTTTCATTATTTTTCTCCTTTATAACCTCAGCCCCGGCAGATCTGCCTTTGGACCGCCAGCTCAATAGCTTATGTCAAAAAGCCCGCGCACCGTTTCGAGCGCTGCCGGAGGCGGCTCGCACGTTGATGCAAGCTCGAGCGCAGACTTTAGTAGCTCCATATCGCTCCAAAGGCTCGCGAACCTAAACCTCAGCTCGCCGTGCTGGCGGGGCGAGCCGTCGTCGCCGCGGGGGAAGAAATCGCCCGGTCCGCGAAGCTCAAGGTCGGCTTCCGCGACTTTATAGCCGTCGGATGTCTCGCGCAACACCTGCAGCCGTCTTTTCGACTGCTCGTTTTTAGTGTCGGATACAAGTATGCAGTAAGATTTGCGCGTGCCGCGCCCAACCCTGCCGCGGAGCTGGTGAAGCTGCGCAAGCCCAAACCGCTCTGCATTCTCTACTATCATCAGCGAGGCGTTGGGCACATTTATGCCGACCTCAATAACCGTCGTCGATACCAGTATATCTATATTCCCCGCCGCGAACTCGCTCATTACCGCATCCTTTTCGGCGGGGCGCATTTTGCCATGTATAAGCCCTACCCTGAAGTTCGGGAAAACTTCGTTTTGCAGCACTTCGGCGTATTTTACGGCGCTTTTTAGCTTTGTGTCGCCTTCCCTTGTTCCGTCGAAGTCGAAGCCCACAACGCCGCCTTCGCCGATTACCAGCCCCTCTCCCAGCTCGTTGTCATCTTCGTGTTCCTCGATTGTGGGGCATACTATATATACCTGCCCGCCCTCTTTGACGTTTTTGGAGATGAAGGCGTTCAGCCTCTCGCGGTAGCTTTCGTCCACGATGTATGTGTCGACCTTCTGCCTGCCGGGCGGAAGCTCGTCGATAGCCGACAAATCGAGGTCGCCGTAAAGTATCATCGCGAGCGTGCGCGGGATGGGCGTAGCGCTCATTACAAGCACGTGCAAGTTTTTCCCTTTTGAAGCGAGCTTGGCGCGCTGCATGACGCCAAAACGGTGCTGCTCGTCGGTAATGACGAGCGCGGGGTTTTTTAGCTCCACGTCATCGGTAATAAGCGCGTGCGTACCTATGACAAAGTCGATTTCGCCGCTCGCCAGCCCCTCCTTTATCGCCTTTTTCTCGGAGGCTTTCGTCGAGCCGGTAAGCAGCGCGACCGAGACTCCCAAGCGCGAGAACAGCGCCGAAAGGTCTTTATAATGCTGTGCGGCGAGTATTTCGGTTGGCGCCATCATCATCGCTTGGTAGCCGTTTTTAACTGCGAAATAAACGGCTGCCGCGGCGCATATGGTCTTGCCGCTGCCGACGTCGCCCGACACGAGCCTTGCCATCGGTCGGCGGGCAGGCGAAACCATGTCGGCGTATATCTCGTTTATCACACGCTTTTGCGCGCGGGTTAGCTCGAATGGGAGCGCCGATAAAAACTCGCTCGGGTCGACGGGGCCGAGTGGCGGCGCTCCGCCGGTCGCCCGTTCCTTTCTCGCTCGAGTGAGCGCGAGCGAGAAAATGTAAAGCTCCTCGAATACGAAATATTTGCGGCCCCGGTCAAGCTCGGCGTAATTTTGCGGGAAATGTATATACCGGTACGCCTCCGCAGGGCGGCAAAGCCCGAGCTTTTCGTACGCTTCTTTCGGTAAAAGCTCCGGATATGAGCCAGGCTCGATCCGCTCGAGCGCAGCGCGCGTGAGGTTACCCAGGTATTTCTGCGACAGCCCCGACGTGAGCCTGTAGATCGGCACAAACTCTGGAAGGGGCCTGCCCTCGCGCACCTCTTCATATGCGGGCGAAACGAGCGTGGGTACGCCCCTGTCGTATGTGAGCTTGCCCCAAAATCGGAATGTGTCGCCGACCCCGAATATGTCACCGACATAGCGCTGGTTGAAAAATACTATCACAGCCGCGCCCGATTTGTCGGCAGCCGAAAACTTTGTTATAGTCATGCGGTTTTTGACTTCTTTTGTCACCGGCTGCGAGCGGACGGTTAAAATAAACGCCGCAACTTCGCCGTCGGCGGCTTCCGAAAGCAGCCGCACATTGCCGCGGTGCTGGTACGCGCGCGGAAAATGCCGAAGCAGGCTCCCTGTGTCGGTTATATCGAGTTTGAAAAGCAGTTTTGCCCTTGCTTCCCCGACCCCCGGAAGCTGTTTTACCGGAGAGTTAAAAGTTAACATTATTTTACACAAATTCGCTTGTTTTACACGGATAAATAGTTTAATATTACTAATACTTATAACACAAGAAACAAGGAGAAGAGATTATGGATAACCAGGCGTATGCAAATACAAGCGGCAATACAAATAAATGGAGCGCAATAAAGGCTGAAATAACAAATATATGGGGCTGCATTAAGAATTGGTACAACGGTTATAAAAACGCCGACCACAAGATTTTAAGGCGTAGATGCAGCTCGGAGCTAATGATTTGTACCAAAAATGCGCCCGACACCCCGCTTCACAAAGTCTCCGTTAGCACCGATATCTCATTCTCCCTTGTCGAAGTGGGGCTGCTCGCCCTTGGATTTTCGCTCCTTTGCATCCTTTTTAAGCTTTTGCGCCGTTGCTGCTGGTAAACTGCGAAAAATGCCGCAATGCCCCGGTTTGAGGATTTTACCAGCGCAGCACTGCCCGCCAACAGGCGGGCTTTTTATTTTTTTAGCCGTGCGGCTTGTTTTTATTCTATTCCATTTGCATGCACGTGTCAAGCGCCGGCGGATACCGGCGCTTGACTTTGGCGGCACCTCGTGCTACACTTTATTAAATTAAACTGTTGTGGGGTATTGAGCTTGAAACTGAAATTTACTAAAATGCATGGCTGCGGCAACGACTACATTTTCTTCGACTGCTTTGCCCAGCCCGCGCCCAAACATCCTGAGGAGCTGTCGGTGCGGCTATCCGACCGGAATTTCGGGGTCGGCGGCGACGGGATTGTGCTGATTTTGCCTCCCGAGAGAAGCGAAAACGACGCACAGATGCGGATTTTCAACGCCGACGGCAGCGAGGCGTCGATGTGCGGCAACGCGACGCGCTGCATCGGAAAATACCTCTTTGAGCACGGATATGTCAAAGGAGAAGCCGTGCGGCTTGAAACCGGCAGCGGCGTGAAGATTCTAACGCTCTTTTTTGACAATTCCGGCAAAGTCAAATCGGTGCGCGTCAACATGGGCAAAGCCTCTCTAAATCCTGCCGACTTGCCCGCGCTGGTCGGCGGCGAGCGCGCGGTAAAGCGCATGCTCCCGTTTACGTGCGGGGAAAGGGAGGCGACGCTCGTTTCGGTGGGCAACCCCCACTGCGTGATATTTGACTCGCCGGAGCTTGTGACTGCGCTTGGCCCGGCAATCGAGCGTGACCCGATATTCCCAAACCGAGTAAATGTCGAGTTTGCCGAAGTCATTGGCGAAAACCGGCTACGCATGCGGGTCTGGGAGCGCGGCAGCGGAGAGACATTGGCCTGCGGGACTGGCGCCTGCGCGACGGCGGTAGCCGCGGCAGAGTGCGGTCTTTGCGACGATTCAAAGCCTATCACGGTTGTCTTGCGCGGCGGCGAGCTTGTAATCGAGTACACGCCCGACGCAGTGTTTATGACCGGGCCTGCTGAAATCGCATTTGAAGGTGAAGTTGAGGTTTGAGCAGGCTAAAGCACCCGGTTGGCCCTGTATTCTCCGAGCGATCGACGCGGCTGATACTCGGCACCTTCCCTTCCCCCGCGTCGCGCGAGGCGGGGTTTTTCTATGGGCATCCGCAAAACCGGTTTTGGAAGGTGCTTGCCATCGTATTCGGCGAGGATGTGCCGAACACGACCGACGAAAAGCGGGATTTTATAATCTCGCACGGGCTTGCGCTTTGGGATGTTATCGCCGAGTGCGAGGTCACCGGCAGCTCAGACGCCTCGATTACCGGCGTTGTGCCGAATGACATACGGCCTATCCTCGAGTTTGCGCCTATCGAGCGAGTTTACGTCAACGGGCGGCTCGCGGAGTCGCTTTATAACAAGTACATCTTACCGCAAACTGGGCGCAAAGCCATATACCTCCCCTCAACCAGCCCTGCGAACGCCGCATGGTCGCTCGAGCGGCTCGCCAAAGCGTGGAGCGTGATACGGTAGGATGGATTTATACTTAGGGGGAACTTATTGTAAAGTTCCCCCAAGGTCCCTTCAAGAATTATAGAGCATGGTGCGCAGCTTGCAGACGCAAATTTTATGAAAAGGCGCATAAATCCACAAAAGCTGTAGAAATATCGGCGTATTTGAGTTATAATATAAGTCGCAAATCCTAAAAAGGGTGCGGGAAATGAAACTTAAGCTATTTAAAAGGAATACAAAATTCGCCGACGGGGATAATGATCTTCCGCGCGCGTGCCGGTTTTGCGAGCGCGCGACGATTATAAGCGACGAGGAAAACGTTCTGTGCTCCTTAAAAGGCATCGTTTACGCCGATTACTGCTGCCGGAAGTTTGCATACGACCCGCTCAAGCGCGAGCCTAAAATGCCCCCCCCGATGCCTAAGCCCGACCTTTCAGCCTTGGGGCTCGAGCTGCCGCTCTTCTCCGCGCCAAAGATTGAAGCCGAGCCAGCGGCGCAAGGCTTAAACCCGGAAGCCGGCGAACCCCTCTCCCAGAATTCCCTAATGATTGGGTCAGAAAGCCCACAGCCGGATAACGCCACCAGCCCGCAAGCTGCGCCCGGTACAGAAAGCACCCGGGCAGAGGGGCAAAGCACGGTGCAGGTTTAACTGCCACAGCCGAAAATACATAAATAAGCCGTCCCAACAGCGGGGCGGCTTTTTGTTTTAGGATTTGCGCAAAAGCCAGCAGTTTCCGCTTTTAAATCACAGCAGGTGCACGCGCGGCATATTCTGTAACAGTGACAGAGATTTTAAGCAAAAGATGTCTTAAAAGGGAGCTTATCCTATGCCATCATGCTGCGCCGTTATCGGCTCGATTACTTATGCGCTGAAAGGGCAACGCCTGCTTGCCAGTTTCAACATAGACTCGCGTGTCATAAAGGTGCGTTCTGCCGGAACGGCCGGCGGATGTGCCTATGGGCTTGAGTTCGATTGCATTAATTCAGACACGGTCGCAGCGCTCCTCCGGCGCGGCGATATCCCGTATAGAGATATTTTCCGGATGTAACCGGATAAAAAAAGAACCTGCCATGATATATTTCGATAATGCAGCAACAACATATCCCAAACCGCGTGCTGTCTATGACGCGGTACTGCGCGCGATGACCGAAGCCGGCGGCAATCCCGGCCGAAGCGCACACCGGCTCTCGATGGCCGCCGCCGACATTATATACGACTGCCGCTGCGAGCTAGCCGAGTTTTTCGGCTGTTCAGTCCCTGAAAACGTCGTGTTTACTTACAACACCACCTATGCACTCAACATCGCGATAAAGGGGCTGGTCTCGCGAGGCGACCATGTACTTATCTCCAACTTCGAGCACAACTCGGTGCTGCGCCCGGTCGCTGCGCTGGCGTCGCGAAATGTCACCTACAGCGTTTTTGACGCGAGGGGCAGCACTGTTGAAGTCCTCAACAGCATAAAGTCGCTTGTAAGGCGAAACACCTCCGCGATAATATGCACCCACGTCTCGAATGTATGCGGGCTTGAGCTGCCTATTGCCGAAATCGGCGAATACTGCGCGTCCCGCCATATCGCTTTCATCGTCGACGCGGCACAAAGCGCGGGCGTGCGGCCAATCGACATGCGCGCATACAATATCGACGCGCTGTGCATTCCCGGGCACAAGAGCCTTTACGGCATTACCGGCTGCGGCGCGGTGATATTCAACGAAAAATACCGCGAAAGCTATATACCGTTCTCGCCGATAATCGAGGGCGGAAGCGGCGTGGACTCTCTCAACATCGGTATGCCCTCGCTGCTCCCCGAGCGGTTTGAGGCTGGAACGCTCTGCGTGCCCGCAATTGCGGCGTTGCTTGCCGGCATGCGCGAAGTGCGGCGGGTGGGCATTGATAAAATCGCGCAGCACGAACTGAAGCTCAAAGCAAAGCTCTGCGAGCTTTTGTCCGAGATGCCCGAGGTCGAGCTTTATCTGCCAAGCTGTGATGACGAAAGCAGGCCGGGCACCGGCGTTGTTGCCTTCAACATTAAGGGCAAGCCCTCGTCGGACATAGCCGACGCGTTCGCCAAGCGAGGCATATGCGTGCGAAGCGGCTTCCACTGCGCCCCGCTCGCGCACAAAGCGCTGGGCACCGGTCCCGACGGCGCGGTTCGCGTGTCGTTTTCAATGTACAGCAGCGAAAACGAGGTGCGAGCTTTCGCCACCGCGCTGCACGAAATCATCGCGGAGGGTTAATAGCCTGCCAAACGAAAATGAAAGGGCTATCCGCCGCTACCATGCTCATACAAAAAGGCTCCGCAAAATAATGCATGCGGGGCCTAATTTTTTGCCCCTCCTGCTTTTGCAAAAGCTTATGCCTTAAGTTGCCCGTGCCGAACAATATTGAAATTAGGCAATATTTATGTTATAATAGTTTTAAAATAAATTATTTGCGAGGTAACATGACAACTGCTGAGACGCTGACGCAAACAAAAACGCGTGGGCGAACGCTAAAGCTTCTCACGCGTTTTCTTCCGTATTACAAACCCTACATAAACGTCCTTCTTGCCGACCTTTTCTGCGCGGCGCTGACGACTGTGTGCGAGATTGTGCTGCCGCTTATAGTGCGACAGATAACAAACGCCGGCATTGAAGACCCGGCGTCGCTCACCACGCGCATGATACTCACGACCGGCGGCGTGTATTTGCTTTTGCGGATTATCGACACCGCCGCAAACTATTATATGTCGTCGGTCGGGCACATAATGGGCTCGAAAATCGAGGCCGACATGCGCCGCGACATGTTCGACCATCTGCAAAAGCTCTCTTTCAGGTTCTTTGACAACACCAAAGTCGGGCAGATAATGTCGCGCATTACCTCGGATCTTTTCGATGTCACCGAGTTTGCGCACCACTGCCCGGAAGAGTTTTTCATCGCAGGTATAAAGATTATAGTCCCGTTCGTCATCCTCTGCAGCTACAGCATCTCGCTTACCTTAATCGTCTTTGCGATTATCCCGCCGATGCTTCTCACCGCGTCCTATTTTAACAACCAGATGCGGGAAGCGTTCCGCCGCCAACGCGAACAAGTGGGAGAAATCAACGCTCGGGTTGAGGACAGTCTTTTAGGCGTGCGCGTCGTGCGCTCTTTCTGCGGAGAGGAAATCGAAAAAGAAAAATTTCACGAGGGCAACAGCATCTTTTTAGCTATAAAGAAATTTTCCTACAAAGTGATGGGCGCCTTCTCGAGTTCGAACCGCATGTTCGACGGCATCATGTACATCACCGTCGTCGTGGTCGGCTCGTTTTTCATTCGTGCGGGCAAAATCCATGTGGCGGAGCTAACGGCTTACCTCTTATATGTTTCGACGCTTATGACCTCAATCCGCCGAATCGTCGAGTTCACCGAGCAGTTCCAGCGCGGCATGACGGGCATCGAGAGATTTTTCCAAATCCTCGACGAGCCAATTGAGATTAAAGACGAGCCGGGCGCAACGCCAATCGAGAACGTGCGCGGCGAGATAGTGTTCGATAACGTCTCGTTCTCCTACGGCGAAGGCGGCGAAGAGGTGCTCTCAAATATCAGCTTTAGGATAAACCCGGGCGAGCACATTGCAATCGTCGGGCCGTCCGGCAGCGGTAAAACCACCATCTGCAACCTCATCCCGCGCTTTTATGAGCCGACCGCAGGCCGCATCCTGCTCGACGGGCGCGACATCCGCACGATTACCCTCGAGTCGCTGCGCAAGAATATCGGCATGGTTCAGCAGGACGTCTACCTTTTCGCAGGCACTGTCGCCGAAAACATCGCTTACGGCTCGCCGGGCGCGACAATGGACGAAATCCGCGAGGCGGCACGCCTTGCCGGCGCTCTTGAGTTTATCGAAAAGCTCCCGAACGGTTTTGACACCTATGTAGGCGAGCGCGGCGTGAAGCTCTCGGGCGGGCAAAAGCAGCGCATTTCAATCGCGCGCGTCTTCCTCAAAAACCCGCCAATCCTCATTCTCGACGAGGCGACGAGCGCGCTCGACAACGAAAGCGAGCGTCTTGTCCAGCTATCCCTTCGCAAGCTTGCAGAGGGCAGAACGACGCTTACCATCGCGCACAGGCTTACTACGATCCGAAATGCAACAAGGATACTAGTGCTCACCGAGCGCGGCATAGAAGAGGAAGGCACGCACGACGAGCTTATGGCTAAAGGCGGCATTTATTCCGAGCTTTACAAAATGTATACCGACATTGAATAGCGCGAAAACTACATGCATGACGCGGCTAGTCGCGGAATAAATGATGCAGCATTAAATCCGCCGGGCTTAGACTGCCCTAGGCATGGAAACTAAAACCCTGGGGGGCTTTTTATGGCTGAAATATACCTTGCGGGCGGCTGCTTTTGGGACACCGAGAAGTACCTTTCGTTAATCCGTGGCGTCACGTTCACCGAGGTCGGCTACGCAAACGGCACCAAGGATAAGCCAACCTACGAGGAAGTATGCACAGGCACGACCGGCTATGCCGAAACCGTGCACGTCGTGTACGACCCACAAGTTTTGCCGCTCGAGTTTTTGCTTGAGCTTTACTACGAGTCGATAGACCCGACTTCCGTCAACCGGCAGGGCGAGGATGTGGGCGAGCAATACCGCACCGGAATCTACTACACCGACCCCGACGACTTGCCGATAATAGAACAATCGATTAAAAAGCTCGCCGAGCGGCTTGACAAGCCCGTCGCCATCGAGGTAAAACCCCTCACCTCGTTTTGGCGCGCCGAAGAGTTCCATCAAAAATACCTTGACAAAAACCCCGAGGGCTACTGCCATATCCCAAAATCGAAGATGCTGCGAGCGGCGCGAGCGGTCGTAAACCCTACGGACTACAGCCCGCCTAATGAGGAAAAGCTAAAAAATCTTTCGCCGCTGCAGTACGATGTCACGCAAAACGCCGCGACCGAGCCGCCGTTTAAAAACGAGTACTGGGACGAGCGCCGCCCGGGCATATACGTCGATATAACGACCGGCGAGCCGCTGTTCGTTTCAACCGACAAGTTCGACTCCGGCTGCGGATGGCCGAGTTTTGCGCGGCCCATTGACCCTGCGGTTGTCACCTATCACCGCGACACGTCTCACGGCATGGACCGTATCGAAGTGCGCAGCCGCGTCGGCAACGCCCATCTCGGCCATGTTTTCGATGACGGGCCGGAAAAGCTTGGAGGTCTGCGCTACTGCATCAACAGCGCGGCGCTTAGGTTCATTCCTAAAGAGGATATGGAAAAAGAGGGCTACGGATACCTGATTGAGTTTGTAAAATAAGCGCAAAAACAAAACCGCCTCTGCGGAATCTTCCCCACAAAGGCGGTTTTTTATTATTCGACTGCCTTTAGTGACTCCACCATGCTTATGGCGGCCAGCTTCCGGCGCATTATTATATCGACTATAATGTCAAACGCTATCGTCAGTAGGGCGGAGATTATAAAGCTCACCGGGAAAATGCGCACGTTAAAGTTTACAATGTCAAAATCTATTTGGCTCATCACAAACCTGTGCAGCCATATGCCGAGCGGTATGCCAGCAAACACCCCGCCAACCGTCAGCACTATATTCTCACGGAAGACATATGAGCCCACCTCGCGCGGGTAAAATCCGAGCACTTTTATTGTCGCTATCTCCCTTGTGCGCTCGGTGATGTTTATGTTGCTGAGGTTAAACAGCACCACAAACGCGAGCGCGGCTGCGCAAAGTATCACGACGTAAACAACGTAGTTCAGCGAGTGCATCATGTTGTCTACATTCCGGCGGATTTGGTCTGTAACCGTGACCGTCTGTACCTCAAACTCGTTTTGCAGCCGCACCGCTGCCTCGTATGGGTCGCCTTTCGCGTTTGCAAGCACCGCGGCATACTCGCAGCTAGTCCCGAACACCGACTCATAGGTCGCTTCGGTCATGAGAATATAGTGGAACGCGTGGTTTTCAAACACCGAGTCCACTTTCACCTTTTGCTCGGTGCCACCGCTGAGCCTAACCGTCAGCATATCGCCCGGCCCAACGCCCGCGAGCATCGCGAGCTTGTCGCTCACCGCCACGCTGCCGCCGGGCGGGAAGGAAAGCTTATGCCCGCCGCTTTCTATATTTATTAGCTCCGTTATCGTTTTGTCGGCAGTCGCAATGACGGACGCGCTTTTGACGCCTTTAGAGGTCGGCACCTCGACGGACTTTTGGCAGATAAAGACCGCTTTTGATAGGAAGCCTGCCGTGTCTTTTTTGAATTTTTCAATCTCCTCTGGCGAGTGCGCGCTCTTAAGCGCGGCCTCGAGGTCATATTTCATTATTTCGCCGAACTGGTCGTGCGCGATGCCCGAGATCGAGTCGCGAATTCCAAAGCCGGTTATAAGCAGTGCCATGCAGCCGCCGATGCCGAGCACCATCATAAACAGCCGCTTTTTATAGCGGAAAATGTTGCGCACCGAAATTTTCTGCAAAAAGTTCATGCGGTTCCATACAAAGCCGACGCGCTCAAGCAAAACACGCTTGCCGGGCTTCGGTGCTTTTGGCCGCATCAGGCGCGCTGGCATCTCTGTAAGCTCGGCGCGGCAGGACAAAAACGTCACGCCCGCCGTGCAAGCAAGCGATACCAGCAATGAGAGGGATAAAAGCCACCAGTTGTCGGTGAAAACCAGCGGCGCAAAGCCGTAGATTATGCCGTATACCGTCCAGATTACGTACGGGAAAAGCCGCGTGCCGCCGAAATAGCCTATTATGCAGCCGATTGTCGAGGCGCTCGCCGAGTACCAGACATATTTCATTATTATCGCGCCGTCGCTGTAGCCCAGCGCTTTGAGCGTGCCGATTTGCATGCGCTGCTCGTCCACCATGCGCGCCATCGTCGTGCTGCACACCAGCGCCGCGACGAGGAAAAAGAACACCGGAAACACTTTCGCCACGCCGTCTATTATCGACGAGTCGTTCTCAAAGCTTGTATATCCGGCATTCGTGTCGCGTCCGAGCACATATATGTCGGGGGGGCTTAAAAAGTTGATATCTGTTAACGCCTTATTTATTTTTTCGTTAACGTCAGCAAGCTTTTCCTCCGCCTCGGCGAATTTCTTTTTTGTCTCTTCTTCAGCCTTTTTTAACTCTTTTTTATTTTTCTCATATTCCGCCCAGCCATCGTCAAGCGCCGCGCGCCCGGACTCAAGCTCCCGCTCTGCGCGCCCTATCTCAGCCGCGGCTGCGTCGAGCTGTGCTTTGGTCCTGCTAAGCTGAGCCTCCGCTTCGGCAAACTTCGCTTCCGCCTGCGCTTTCTGCGCGTCAAGCTGCTTTTGCGACTTCTCAAGCTCTGCAAGCTGAGCGCGCAGATACTGAAGCTGTGCCATATCACCCGCTGCTTCCGCGGATGCTATCGCTTCCTCAAGTATGGCGCGGTTTTTAGATATTTCCTCCCGCGCCGCCGCAAGCTGCGACAGCGTTTTTGCTTTTTCCGCCTCAAAGTTTCTTTTCGCCTCGTCATATGCCGCAAGCCCGCTTTCATAATCGCGCTTTGCCTCTTCAAGTTGAACCATGCCGTCCGATAGTTCGCGTTCTTTTTCGCGCAGCTGCTTTTCGGCATCAAGCAGCGCCTCTTTGCCCTCTTCAATTTCGCGCATGGCGTCGGCTTTTTGCGTGTTATACTCCTCGAGCGACGACAAATACTCGGCACGGGCTTTGTCTATTTCGGCATATGCCTCGGCTTTGATGCTATCGAGCCTAACAACCCCGCGTCCCTTCAGCGCAGATTTAAGCGGCTCTTCCATTTTCTTTGCGGCGGCTTTGTACTCGTCGCTGTAGATGTACCCGCCCTCCTCAAGCGATACGTAGATGTCGGTGTAGTAGTCCATCGCAAACCCGTCGGGCGGGATTAGCACAAACGCGCTGACCCTGCCTCCGGCGAGCGACGTTGTCCCGCGCTCCATGTAAAGGTACAACACCGAACGAGCAAGCCCGACGACGGTGTACTCGGTGTATGCAAGCTTTTTAGCGGTCTCCTCACTGTTTTCCGGGGAGACTGTTATCTTTTTCCCAATCATCTCCTCGCCGAAATAATAGGCGTCGGCAAGGCACTCGTTCGGCGCCTTTGGCATCCGCCCCGCGACGAGTGCCGGCACATTTATGTCCGTCGAAATTGAGTGCGCCTTGAGCACTACCGCCTCGCCTTCGCCAACCTCGGCTATAAAGTCCGTCTCATACGCGCCTGCCGCAGCTTTTACACCGCGCAGGCCCCTAAAATATTCAACGTCATCCTCGGTCAGCCCGAGCGTGGATACTAGCCTGTAGTCGAAAAGCTTATAGTCCTTTATGTATTTATCGCCGGTCGCAAGCATGTCCGCGGTGGTGATTTTAAGGCCCGTGAAAAGCCCCACCCCTAGCGCGACTATCGAGAGTATCGCAAAATATCGGCCGGGGGACTTTATTATCTCCCGCGCCCGGTGCTTTGTCCATGCCGTTACCATTCTATCTCCTCTACCGGTTTCGGCGAGCAATTGAGCGTAACCGACGAAATCTCGCCGTTTTTAATGCTGACGACGCGGTCGCCCATCGCGGTGAGCGCCGTGTTGTGAGTTATGATTACCACCGTCATGCCCTTCTCTCGGCTTTGCCGTTGAAGCAGCGCGAGCACCGCTTTGCCCGTCTGGTAATCGAGCGCGCCGGTCGGCTCGTCGCAAAGTAAGAGCTTTGGGTTTTTTGCTAGTGCCCTGGCTATCGCGACGCGCTGTTGCTCGCCGCCCGAAAGCTGCGCGGGGAAGTTGTGCATGCGGTCAGCAAGCCCCACATCGGCAAGAAGTTTTGCCGGAGAAATCGGCGAGCGCACGAGCTGCGCGGCAAGCTCGACATTCTCAAGCGCCGTGAGGTTGGGAATTAAATTGTAAAACTGAAACACGAATCCGATGTCGAAACGCCTGTATGCCGTCAGCTTCATTTTGCCGTATGCCGATATTTCCTCGCCTTCCAAAAACACTTTCCCCGAAGTCAGCGTGTCCATGCCGCCAAGTATATTAAGGAGCGTGGTCTTGCCCGCGCCCGATTGGCCGATTATTACGCAAATCTCGCCCCTTTGAATCTCAAAGCTAACGTTACGCAGGGCTTCGACGCGCACGCCGTCGCCCTCGTATACCTTGCACACATTCTCAAGCCGCACAAAAGGTTTCATTTTGCACCGTCCCCGCTTTAATGTCCGAAAGGCGCGGACTTACCGCGCCTAAAGTTCAATAAAGCTAAATTGTAATTTTAATATAACACCGGCGTATTAAAGAAGTAAAAACGCTCTTTGAAATATGTAAAAATACATTTTAAATAAAAAGCCCGGGGACTCCCGGGCTTTTTTCTAAGTTTTTTCGCACACAAGGACCAGCCGTCCACCGTCTTTTGCGGCGACATCGCAACTTCCGAACACCTCGGCAAGCTTCATTTTCGCGCTTTCGGCGCCGTGCTTTTTGTTTAGCACGACATAAAGGCGTCCGCCAGGCAAAAGGTGCTCCGGCGCACCCTCAAACATGCGGTATACAACCTCTTTCCCCGCATGCACCGGTGGGTTAAGCGCTATCGTGTCAAATTGCCCTTCGACCGTCGAGTAGCAGTCGGAAACAAAAACGCGCATTGATACGCCGTTGAGCTTCGCGTTGCGCTCGGCGAGCCTTACCGCGCGGGGGTTTATGTCAACGGCGGTGACGTCTAGCCCGTACTGGTCGCCTAGCACTATCCCGACGCAGCCATACCCGCAGCCGAGGTCGAGCAAGCTCCCCGAAAGCTTCGAGATGCTCCGCAGCATAAATGCGGTGTTAGGGTCGACCTCGTCGGGCGAAAACACGCCGGCGTCGGTTATAAAGGTATACTCCTTCGTGCGGAAAAAGAATTTTATCCTTTTTTCCCGATGCACAAGCAAAGGGTCGTCTATAAAGTAGTGGCTGGTTTTGCTCATTGTTGTTTTTTATTTGTTTTCGGAATTATCCGTTTCTTTTTTGCGCGCTTTCTTGCGCATTAAAATGCGGTATACCGGCAGCGCGGCGATAGCTGCGATTGCCGCAAGTGTCAAAATCGACGGCAAGGCATACACAAGCCCGACCGTAAAATCTTGTGCGGAACGGGCAAAGTTCGCCCACGAGTCGAAAAACGACTGCGATAGCCTCTCGCCAAAAGTTTTCGGCGGCTCAGTTACCTTTTGATACTCGACTACCTCCGAAAGCGTCACGTTTACAGTCGCCATTTCGACGGCTTTGTCGTAGCGCTGGATCGTCTGATACAGGCTGTCTATTTTGTAGCGTACCTCGGCAAGCTTATCCTCGAGCTTTAGCAAATACTCAAGGTCGCCCGCCTCACCGAGCATCGCCAGCAGCCGCTCCTCTTGCAACCGCAGCGAGTCAAGCTGCGATTTTGAGTCGTAATAGGCGTCGGTGATGTCCGTTGAGCTTTCCTTTCGGCTTAAAACGTTGAATTTTCCGGCAAGCGCGCCGGTAAAATCGCCTAGACCCGCGGCGGGCACCCGCAACGTAAACTCGGCGCTGCGAAGCGTGATGCCATGCTCATATAGGCTCCTACCCGATATATACGACAACTCGACATAGCCGCCTGCCGCCTCGGTCAGCTCTTCGATTTCGCTTACGCCTTTGTCAAAGTCCTTTGTTTCTAAATCCAGCGCGACGGTTTTTACAATCTTCCGCGTATCGGTTGACGCCTCTCCCCCGTCTGGGGCTACCGAGCGGTTTTGGTCGGGCGTTTCTGCTGCGTAATCACCGGCCTCGCCGGAATATCCGCTATAGCCACCCGTCGACGGCGCGGCGGTATCCGCCCCTATCTTTGCAGAGCAGCCTAGGGCAGCTAAAACAGCGAGCGCGGCGAGCGTTGCCGCGAGGAGTTTTTTTACGTATTTTTTCATGGCACCTCTCCAAACTTTTATCGGCGCGCCGGGGTAAAAAAGCCGCCGGCAGCTATAAAGGTACGGGGGCTGCCGGCGGCAAGTTTATCAGCCGCCGAGCTTTGCAAGCGCGGCGTTTATGCCGGCGAGCGTGTCGCGCCATTTTTCAAGCTTAGCACGCTCAGCCTCGACAACCGCAGCCGGCGCTTTGGATATAAAGCCTTCGTTTGAAAGCAGCTTTTCTGCGCGGGCGATTTCTTTTTCGGCGTTTTCTTTTTCTTTCTGCAGCCTTGCGCGCTCAGCCTCGACGTCCACCATCTCGGCAAGCGGGATATAAACCGTCGCTTCGCTTGTAACGATTGTGACGGCGTCAGCGCCGAGGTCGTCATGGCTTGCCAATGCGGGCCGGAATATGACCTCGGAAGCGTAAGCGAGCTTCGTAAAGAACGCCGAGTTCTGCTCGCCGAATGCCTTGTCGTCGTCAGAGTAAATGTACAGCCTCGTCTTTTTCGACGGCGGCACATTCATTTCAGCGCGGCGGTTGCGGATCGCGCGGATCGCCTCGATGACCGCGTTCATGCGCTCCTCGTCTTCGGCAAAGCAGAGCGAGTCTTTCTTCTCCGGATAGGGAGCTATCATTATGCTTTCATAGTCGTGCGGCAGAGCTTGGTAGATCTCCTCGGTTATAAACGGCAAGAACGGGTGCAATAGCTTCAGCGTCTCCGAGAGGACATACGCAATTACATTCTGGGCGACGAAGTTCGAGCGCGAGCCTTTGTCTGCAAAGCGCGGCTTGAGCAGCTCGATATACCAGTCGCAGAAGATGTCCCACATGAAATCATAAAGTTTACCAAGCGCAACGCCAAGCTCGTAAGCGTCAAGGTTTGCGCGAACCTCGCCGATGAGGCTATTGAGTTTTGAGAGTATCCATTTATCCTCAAGCGCAAGCTCGGAGGGGTCGGGCAACTCGATTTTGTCTATCTCGAGGTTCATCAGCACAAATCGTGCCGCGTTCCAAATCTTGTTGTTGAAGTTGCGCGCCGCCTCGATTTTTTCATCAGAGAAGCGCATGTCGTTGCCGGGCGAGTTGCCGGTCGCGAGCGCAAAGCGCAATGCGTCGGCGCCGTACTTTTCGATTATGTCTATCGGGTCGATACCGTTGCCCAGCGATTTTGACATCTTGCGCCCCTGCGCATCTCTGACCAACCCATGTATAAAGACGTCCGGGAACGGGATTTGTTTCATGCAGTATAGTCCCATGAAAATCATTTTTGAGACCCAGAACGTTATAATGTCATACGCGGTGACGAGCACCGAGGTCGGGTAAAACTCGCGCAGGTCGGACGTGTCCTCAGGCCAGCCGAGCGTCGAGAACGGCCAAAGCGCCGAGGAAAACCATGTGTCAAGCACATCCTCGTCTTGACCGACATTTGTGGAGCCGCACTTGGGGCAAACCGCCACGTCTTCCTCCGACACCGTCATCTCGCCGCAGTCGTCGCAATAGAAAGCGGGAATCCTGTGCCCCCACCAAAGCTGGCGCGAGATGCACCAGTCGTGGATATTCTCCATCCAGTTGAGGTAAATCTTTTCAAACCGCTCGGGGATAAAGCGGATTTTGCCCTCTTTGACCACCTGGATCGCGGGTTCCGCAAGCGGCTTCATTTTTACAAACCACTGCTTTGAGGCGATCGGCTCGACGACCGTACCGCAGCGATAGCAGTGCCCGACATTGTGCGTATGCTTTTCGACTTTGACAAGGTAGCCCTGCGCCTCAAGGTCGGCGACCACGGCGTCCCTCGCCTTATAGCGGTCGAGACCGCAGTATTTGCCTCCGTTTTCGTTGACGCGCGCTTTCTCGTCGAAAATGTTTACCTGCTCGAGCCCGTGGCGCATGCCCATTTCAAAGTCGTTCGGGTCGTGACAGGGCGTCACCTTGACGCAGCCGGTGCCGAAAGACATGTCGACATACTCGTCGGCGAAAATGGGAATAACGCGCCCGACCAGCGGCAGCCGCGCGCATTTCCCGACAATGTTTTTATATCGCTCGTCCTCGGGGCTTACAGCCACGCCGGTGTCACCGAGCATAGTCTCGGGGCGGGTGGTCGCGACGGTCACAAACTCGCCGGTCTCTTTGCCGTCGTCGTCTACTATCGGATAACGTATATGCCACAGATGCCCCTCAAGCTCGCGGTGCTCGACTTCGGTATCGGACAGCGCGGTATTGCAGCTCGGGCACCAGTTTATAATCCGGTAGCCGCGGTAGATGAGACCGTTATTGTAAAGGTCGACGAAAGTTTTTCTTACAGCCGCGGGCAGACTGCCCGACATTGTAAAGCGCTCGCGCGTAAAGTCGCAGGAAGCGCCGAGCCGTTTGAGCTGGCTTATAATCCTGCCGCCGTACTTTTCCTTCCAATCCCAAACGAGCTCGACAAATTTTTCTCTGCCGAGGTCGTGGCGCGTAAGCCCCTTCTCCTTGCGCAGCACTTCCTCGACCTTTATCTGCGTCGCTATGCCCGCATGGTCGGTGCCGGGCACCCAAAGCGTGCGGTAGCCCTGCATGCGCTTTGCTCGCACGATTACATCCTGAAGCGTGTTGTTGAGCGCGTGGCCCATGTGAAGCTGGCCTGTTACGTTGGGCGGAGGGATCACCACCGTGAATACCGGCCTGCCGTCGGGTATAGGAGAAGGAGTAAAGTAGCCTTTTTTCTCCCAGTTTTCGTATATCCTTTGCTCCACCTGCGTTGGGTCATAAGTCTTTGAAAGTTCTTTTTTCAACGTTACCACCTTCGATTTTTTATTATCGCATAAAACAAAAAGTCCCGCGTGCAAAAGCACACGGGACGCAAAACTTGCGCGGTACCACCCAGTTTCGCGGCATAACTGCCGCGCCCTCTGCCGCAGCGAAACGCATAAACGGCATATTAATCCTTGCGTTTACTGCGCGCCGGTATAACGTCCGGCAGACGCCGCAAACTACTCGCGCGACTATTTTGCCGCGTTTTCATCCGCGGAGGCTCGGGGGCGACTTCGGCGGGCTTCGAATGCGGTGCTTTCAGCTATGCCTTCGGCATGCGCCGCTCTCTGTGAAACGAAGGGAGCCGCTTACTCCTCCCCGTCATCGCCGCTAATATATTTATTTATAAACTATACTATAAATCATATTATACTTAGACTTGACTTTATTGTCAACACTTAATCTACAGTTTAAACGGTTTTACGGGTGCAGAATAATCTTCCACAACGTTTTGCAATACCGAAAGCAGCGCCGGGGTTAGACTTTGCGCCTACTTCTCTTTCTTCCTGCTCGTATCGCCGAGGATTTTCTCAAGCCGCAAAAGCTCGCGCAGCTTTTTGAGCATGTCGTTGTGGCGGGTCGAACGGAATTTTGGGAATGAAGCAATTGTGCGCCTTATCTGCCGGTTAATTTTTATAAACACCTCGGGATAAGCGGCGCCGGCAGTCTCGTATTTTGACCTAAGGGCTTGCAGCGCAAGGTCGATCTTTTCAGCCGCAGTGCGTAGTAGCTCGTCAAACTCCGACAACCTTGTGACGGTGTAGACGGTATCGGTCAGGATTATCGAAAACATCAAAAACGCCGCCATGTGCCGATAATTTTCGGGTATCCGCAGAACGAGCGACTCGACACACGGATGCACTACTACAAGCTCAAGCACCGACATCAGCCCGAACACTACCGTGCCGAGCAAAAACACCCGGCCGTTTATGTTGTACTTCATTTCGGAGTAGTCCCACCAGCGCGCGTGGAACATCTTTTCCATCAGCCAAGAGGTGAAGTACTCAAGCACCGTGCACGCCAGCGCGGCGAAAAAGAAAATTAAAAACGGGTTTTTAAGCCGCCCAAGCAAAAGGAGGTTTAGTACCGCGCCAGTTCCGTATATCGGGCAATACGGGCCGTTTAGAAAGCCCCGGTTTACAAACCGCCTCTCGTACACCGAGCAAATAATAGTCTCGTAAACCCAGCCGGCTACACTGTAGATAACAAAATATAAAAAGTAAAGCTCAATATAACCCATTGTGGTTCCGCTTTGGCTTTAATTTTGTCAAAAATCTTTCCGCAATCGTCTCGCGTGTCGCGCAGATTTTGTCGGCGACCATTACGATAAAACTTTCGATATACCGCGGAGGTATAGGCGTAAGCGGAAACATGTGCTTTTTTATAATATCGCGCTCTATATTGTTTAGGCAAAAATCTCGCTCGGCGTTAAGAAGCGCGGTTTTTGGGTGCGTGTAGCCGTGAAACCTCGGTGTGCGGCTCGGGTCGTGCCAATCGTATAGGAAATAGTCGTGCAGCAGCGCGCCCCGCACCAGCGAGCGGAGGTTGACATTCAGCCCCAACGCCGACGAAAGGCGCAGCGCCATTTTCAAGCTACAGAGCGCCACGGCAACCGAGTGGTCGTATGTGCTCACTCCCCCATGCTGCACAAACCCAGCCGATTTTTTCATGCCTTCCGAGGCGAGAATGTCTTCACCGTAAATAATTAGCAGCTCATAAAGCTCGTTAACCTTAATACTTTGTTTCATCTAAATCACATTTTTAGCTTATGTTATCCTTGGCGATTAGGTCCGACGCGCGTGCCGCGAGTGCGTGCCTTGTGTTTTCGGTCTTGCCTTCGAGCACCTCTTCGAAAAGCTGCATAAGAAGTTTGCCAAGCTTTTTGCCCGGGGGTACGCCAAGCGAAATAAGATCGTCGCCCGAAATCTCAAGCATCGACAGCGAAACGCAGTCGCCGGAAAGGAGGATATCGTCCGCAATTTCCAGCGCGCGCGCATACCGGTCGGCCTTTTCCGGCTCGCCTGCCGCCTCTGCCGACGCGCGGCAAAGCTTTAGCCGCCCGACTGCCAGCGTGGGCATGAGCTTCGCCATAAGCCTCCTTATGCCCGCCCGCGAGAGGTCATCCGGCTCCGGCTCGCCAACAATCTTTGTCGCGTTCTCACGCGTGTGCCGGTCAACCCTAAGCCTGCGCAAAATCTCGCCCGCCAACTCCGCGCTCTCCTTTCGCCCGCGCCCATCCACATGCTCGAGCAGCGCCGCAAGCCGCAGCCAAACCGGATCCCCTACTACCGACGCGGCATATAGGGCGCGCTTTAGCATGTCTCCGCGCACGGGGTCTTGGCGGCTTGCCATCTCGGCAAGCTCGGGCAATACGACCGCAAGCACCCCTTTGAACCTGTGCAGATACTTTTCGGCGTACGGGCCGGCAAGTGTGCCGAAAAGCTCGGCGCTGATGCGCTCGACCGCGACCGCCGAAAGCAGGCACGCGCACTCTAGCATTGCGCGCGCGGTGGCTGGCTCGGGCTCAAGCCCGTAAACCGAGGCGAACCGCACTCCGCGCAAAATCCTCAGAGCGTCTTCCGAAAACCGCGCTGCCGGGTCGCCCACGGTGCGAAGGATGCCATTTTTTAGGTCTTCCGCGCCGCCGAATGGGTCGACAATACCCCTTTTCGGCGAGTATGCCATAGCGTTTACGGTAAAATCCCGGCGCGAAAGGTCGTCTTCGATGCGGTCGGAGTATTCCACGCTGACCGGGTGCCTGTGGTCGGCATACTCCCCGTCGGAGCGGAAAGTCGTTATCTCGGTCACAGTGCCGCCGGTGACTACACCGACAGTCCCGTGCTTAATGCCTGCGGTTATTGTTTTGTAGCCGGCGAACAGCGCCAAAACCTCGCTCGGTCTGGCATTTGTCGCTATATCGTAATCTTTTGGGGTAAGCCCCAACATCATGTCGCGTAAGCAGCCGCCGACTATATATGCCTCGTAGCCGGCATCCTCGAGCCGGCGCAAAATAGCAGAGGTATAATCAGGAATAAACATTGAAACTTTGCCACATGCAATCCGCAGGGTCGGCGCAGCTCAAATGGCGCCGGCCGCTGCACGCATTGCCTCGCTTTTTCTATTCCGGTACGATATATAATTATACCATCGCGCCGCCGGCGTTGCAAGCAAAAAAGTCAACGCTCACGGAACACAAGCTCGATAAAATCGTGCCCAAGCTCGCTTAAAACCAAAGTTTCGGTACCGACCGAGTGCGGGATGCCATAAGCCTCTTTGACCTCGTTTGACGGGTATACAGCCAGCTTTGGTTGCGAGAACGGCATAGGGTCCGCTAAACTATAGTATGCAGGGCTGTGCTTTCCGAACACAATGCATTTTGCCGAGCGCGCCAAACTAGAAAGCAGCTCCTCCCTGCCTTTCAGCGCCTCGCCGTTGCCGCCGCCTAGGTATAAAAGCTCCACTCCCCGCCCTGACACATAAAGCGCTATCGCTGGATGCGTCGAGCGCTTTATATAATGCCGGGCGGGCAAAAGTAACTGGAGCGAGCGCATTCTCACCTCCGAGTCTTCTGATGCGTCGTAATATATGACGCGCGAGCCATACTCCTTCGCCGCCTCCTCGAGCGCCCGCGCAGCGTAGCCTTCATCTTCATTCACCGGCTTTGGCAATATGAGCGTATTTATAAAATACCGCGAGGCTATGCGCATGTACTGCATCGTATGCCGCCTGTGCAGATGCGTTAAAAGATACCCGTCTACTTTTGTGGCAAAAAGCCTCGCACGCGCCAGCCGCGCCGCGTTTTTAGGCGGCGTGTATGTGCCGTCGCTGATGTCGCAAATGACCACCGCGCCCTCTGAGCCAATGACGAGCATATCGTTTTTTGAGCTGCCGCTGTAGTATATGACCTTCGCCGAGTAAGCACCCGCGGCACTCCATGCGCCAAACATTACAGCATATACCACCGCGAACGCCGCCGCGAATGCCAAAATCCCGGCTTTACGGGCGGATTTCAGCTTTATGCGAGATGCCGTAAGCGCCGCCGCAATCCCGGCAGCAAAAGCTATAAAGACGAACGGGTACCGCAGCGATACGACGGCTCCATAAAGCGGCGTTGCCAGCGTTTGCGCCAACACCCTCACAAGCTTGCAAAGGGCATCCGCCAAAAGGTTCAGCGGCTCCGAAACCGGCGTACCGAAAAGTAGAAGCACCAGCGGCAAAATATAAAGCAGTGCCGCAACCGGCAGCGAAAAAACAAGCGTCATGAGGGGCCCGATAAGCGACAGCTCCCCGGTTATCAGCCATGAGGCGGGCAGCGTGAAAATAGTAGCGTAGATCGAGTTTATAAGGTTTTCATATAAAAAGGCAAGAGGCTTAATCACTTTCCCCGCTAGGTGCAAGTTGCCCGCCGCCATAATGCCAAGAGTCGCTAAAGCCGACATTATAAGCCCCACGTCAGCCGCAGCCGCGGGGCTAAAAAGCAAAATCAGCGCCACCGCCAAAGATAGCGAGGTCGGCGCATCCGCGCTCCTGCCAAGCAAAAACGCGCCATAGTAAAGCACCGCCATAAGCGAGGCGCGGGCAACCGCCGGCGAAAATCCGGTCAGCGCAAAAATTACAAGCGCGCCAATGCACAACAGCGCATAGCGCATGTATTTGTTTAGCCCGCGTAGCAGCATGTCGAGCGCGCCGAGCAAAACTGAAAGGTGCTCACCGCTTATCGCCAAAAGGTGCAAAATCCCCAGCGCGCGGAAATCGCGCGGGATTGTGCCGGTGAGATAGTCCCAACGCCCCAAAAGAAGGCAGGCGGCAAACCCTCCCGAGTCTTTGCCCAGCGACATGGCAAACCGTTGCGACAATGCGGTGTTAAGCCGCGTGAAAAAAGCGCGCAGCCTTGCGCCCTCCCCTTGCGGCACAAGTGAGGCAGCCTTTGCCTCCTCCGCGGAGCGCAGCACGATCATTACCCCGCGCGAGGCGTCGTACGCCGCCTCCTGCAGCGTCGCATACTCTGGGGCCGATATTGTTATGTTTGGGATTGTGTAAACTTTGTAAAGCTCAATGTCAAGTATGTATTCCGCCTCAAGCAGCGCGTATGTATTGCCGATGACAAGCGGGCGCCCGTCGATTTTTTCGACTTTTACATAATACGCTGCGTCGTATGAGCTTACCCGGCGGGCCTCAAGCGCGGTAATGGTTACGTCATGCGCACCGCCACTGTACTTTTCAAGCAGCCGTGCCGGGCGACCAAATTGCAGCCACGATATGACCGCAGCAAGCGCGCATGCAAAAAGCAGCGCCGCAGCCGAGGCATAAAGCCGTCGCCCGGGCGCCGCACCGCCTTTTGAGTCTTTTATTTTTTGCCCGCCGGACGAAAAACCGCGAGCCCCGCCGCCAGCACGAGCCGCGAGTAATGTAAGTGCTAAAGAGGCTATAAAAAACAGCGCCGCGGCAATTAGCTTTACCGTGCCAGCGAGTGCCGGGTCGGCGTCGGCGGCTGCGAAATAGCCTAAAAACGAGACGGCAGAAAATGCCGCCGCCGCGCAGCACGCCGGGCGCGCTAAAAGCAAATCTTTTATGCTCATCCCATAATTTTACGCTTCACCGGATATACGGTTTCACCGGCTAGCGCTTCGTCTTCGAGGGTTTTGTAGTCGTATTTTGCTTCCTGAGCCAGTACCTTTTCAAGCTCCGGCTTCGTTTTTGGATGTCGCGGCGTGAAAATCGTGCAGCAGTCCTCGTATGGCAAAACTGAAGTTTCAAAAGTGCCGATCTGCCGCGAGCGCACGACGATTTCGTCTTTGTCCATGCCGATGCACGGCCTGAAGACCGGCATATTAACGGCGCAGTCGGTAACCGTCAGCGCTTCCATCGTTTGCGACGCCACCTGACCGACCGACTCGCCTGTAATTAGCGCCGAGGCGCCGCACTTTTTTGCCACCCTCTCCGCCAGCCGCATCATCGATCGGCGGAGCAGTAGCGTGAAGTAGTCCTCGTCGCAGCATTTGCGCAGCTCTTCTTGGATTTTCGTCACCGAGACGACATGCACGTTCATCGTGCGGGTGTACTCGCAAAGTATGCGCGCCAGCTCTAGCACCTTATCTCGCGCCTGCTCAGATGTGTAAGGGTAGCTTTCAAAGTGCACGGCTTCGATGCGCACGCCCCTGCGCGCCATCATGTAACCGGCAACCGGGCTGTCGATACCTCCCGAAAGGAGCAGCAGCGCCTTTCCGCTCGTGCCGTAAGGCAAGCCGCCCGCGCCGGGGAATGTGCCCGCATGGATATAAGCGCCGGCTTCTCTTATCTCGGTTATCACTGTGACGTCCGGCGAGGTCACGTCGACCTTGATGCGCCCGCGCATCACCTCGCAAATAGCCCTACCGACCGCTGCTGATATTTCCGGCGAGGTGAGCGGGAACTTTTTGTCGCTGCGCTTAGCCTCTGCTTTGAATGTTTTGGCGCCGTATAAAAACTGCGGCACGTAATCTTTCGCCGTGCGCAATATCGAGTCCATGTCCTTTTCGGCGACAGCCGCGCGCGCGACGGCGGTAATGCCGAACACATGCTGCACTTCGTAAAACGCGTCGCCCACCGCGCGTTCCGCCGCCTCGTTTTGCGGCTCTATATAAACGGTGCTCTGCGCCCGGGTAACCGAAAACTCGCCAAGCGGAGCC
Source organism: Clostridiales bacterium (assembly GCA_012840355.1). GTDB lineage: Bacteria > Bacillota > Clostridia > Oscillospirales > CAG-272 > DTU078. The sequence goes on from DULN01000001.1 coordinate 160,706, forward strand.
AGCCGCTCCTTTATCTCGCGAGTGAGGATCGCCTCAAAATGCGACTTGTTTAGCCCCTTGAGCGCAAGCTCCCCGTATTTGCCAAGTATTACCTCTTTCATCTATAAAGCCATCAAACCTTTCGCGTGTCAGCATCGCTTTTTCGGCTGCCGAAGCGATATGCCATAAAATGCAATAGCTCGGCAGCCTTTTTGTCTATTTTATCCGCCTTATATTCTGCGTCGGGTAAGGAAGCCCGCGCCTGTATGCGTTTACAATCTTTTCCACTTCGGCTTCAGTTTCGGTCGTAAAATTATAAAGCTCAATTGCAATGCCCGCCGCGGTAAGCGCGTCGGCTTTATCTGCCATATAGACCGGCACGCTGTTATAAAGGATGTCCCTCTCCCCGAATGGCAGAACTGGGAATACGGTACCGGTCCTGTCCCTTAGCGCCGTGGCGCCCCCGCCAAGCCTGCGCGCAAAAGTCATCAGCGGCAGCCGGCCGTAGACAAGCGCTCCTTTGTCGGCGCAGCCTATATCGCGTATCTGAGCCAGGTTCAGCTCGGGGGATAGTATCACGCCGGAAAGGTTCCGCATATAAAACTCCGCCGCGGGGGTGTTTGTAATATTCAGCCGCACGCCACCGATGCCGTAAAACCCTTCCGCAAGCGGCAGCTGGCCGATATTTTCGACAAGCACAAACTCCGCTCCGGCGGCTTTGGCGGCTTCGATTTTTTGCTTTAGGCTTTTAAGCTCAATATCGAACGCCACCGGCGGCAATGCGACACCGTTTGCAAGCCCGCGCTCAAACTTGTCCAGCGGCAAAAAAACCGCATCGAAAAAGCCCTCACCCGCTATCTGCTCGGGCGAGTAAAACACGCCAAGCTTCAGCCTGCGCTTCGGCGCGCCAGCGCGCGGGGGCTTGTAGCTTTTTTCAAACTCAGGCTTTCCGCGCGTGACGACGACCGGCGCGCGCCCGGCTGCGTAAGGCTGAAGCTTTAACGCTGCAGCAGCGCGCGAGTCCTCTTTGTCGCGCTCGGAGCGCACGCCGAGCATGTTTTTTAGCGTCTTGCCCTCGCCGGTAAAATACGCGTCCGTAAATCCGCTGCGCGAGAAGATGCGGCGCAGCGCCTCGGTTTCGGCTACCGTCGCGGAGCGCCGCTCGTCGAGCAGGCGCCGGTAAATCGAGGTGACGGTAGCAACATAGCTTGGGCTTTTCATGCGCCCTTCGATTTTAAGCGAGCTTACGCCAAGCTCTAAAATCTCCGGAATATGCACCGCAAGCGAAAGGTCGCGCAGGGAGATAGGGTACTCTTTGCCGCTCTTTAATTTTGGCTGCTTGCTGGAAGCTATAGGCTCATACGGTAGCCTGCAGGGCTGGGCGCACTCGCCGCGGTTTCCACTGCGTCCGCCCATTACCGCGCTGAGCAGACACTGACCCGAGCATGACACGCAGAGCGCGCCGTGCACGAACATCTCTATCTCGACCGGCGAGCTAGCGCATAGCTCCTTTAGCTGCGCCCGGGACAGCTCACGCGCGACCACAACCCGCTTTACGCCAAGCTCGGCTAAAAGCCCAAGAGCCGGGAGGTTATGCACAGCCGTCTGCGTGCTGACATGGACCGGAAGTTCCGGCAGACGCTCGCGAAGAAGCCTTATCAGCCCCATGTCGGCGCAAATCACCGCGTCGGCGCCAATCTCATAAAGCATGCCCGCGTATGCGAGCGCTTCGGGCAGCTCGCGGTCATATAGGACGGTGTTAAGCGTCACATAGACCTTTACGCCGCGGGCGTGGCAATACTCTATAGTGCCCTTTAGCTCGTCGTCCGAGAAGTTTTTCGCGTTCATGCGCGCGTTAAATCGCCTGCCGCCGAGATATACGGCGTCCGCGCCAGCCTCGACCGCCGCAATCGCAGCCTCTTTTGAGCCGCACGGCGAGAGCAGCTCGGGCAAATCTTCCCTGCCGCCCGCTAGCGTCTTAATATTTGCCTGCATATATTGACCTGGGGGAACCCTTATTCCTCTTCACCAGTTTCTACCGGAAGGCCAAGCTTACGGCGCAACTCTGCGTTCTCGCGGCGCAGTTTCGCGTTCTCCTGTGCGTAGCTCATGATTTGGCTTTGCAAATCGTCGACTTTCACGGCTGTCTTCATTTTGTCGTCAAGATAGTCAAGGCAGGCAAGGATCGCCGCCTCAAGTTTCGTGCAGCGCTTGCTAGACATAACAAGATCGTTTATTTTCCGGCTAACGATTTTCGCAAGGCCCATGACATACTCTTCGCTTTCCTCGGAAAGCAAGTTCAGCACGGTGCCCGCGACGTCGACTGTGTACCTTTGCTTCATATGTTTCTCCTTGTCGGGGAAATCGGTATTGAAATTGTTAATTTTATGTTGTATAATATTATACAATATATAATTATAAAATAAAGGGGCATTTTGAAAATTTTTCGGCCCCGCCGCATGTTATAAAATACCAGAAAGCGAGGAATGCGGCATTTTTGCGCCGATTTCGCGCATGCCGCCGCAGCGCAACATGGACATATTAAAAAATGCTCGCCGTATTGTCGTCAAAGTAGGCTCTTCTACGCTCACATATGAAAACGGCCACATGAACTTCAAGCGGATCGAGGTCATAGCGCGCGTGCTGTCGGATATTGTCAACAGCGGCCGTGACGTCGCGCTCGTCACATCCGGCGCGATTGCGGTCGGGACGGCGAAAATGGGGCTTGACCACCGCCCTAAGACCACCGAGGAGCGCCAGGCTATGGCCGCTATCGGGCAGTGCGAGCTGATGCGCATTTACGAGAGCTTTTTCCAAAACTACGGGCATCCGGTCGGGCAGGTGCTGCTCACGCGCGGCACCGTCGAAAACGAAGTTTCGCGCAGGAATGCGATAAACACCTTTAATACCCTTTTTAAGTTCGGCTGCGTGCCGATCGTCAACGAAAACGACACTGTCGCCTGCGATGAAATTGAAATGCTCGACACCTTCGGCGACAACGACACGCTTTCGGCATGGGTGGCTGTCATGATAGGTGCCGACGCGCTTATAATACTATCTGACATCGACGGTCTTTACAACAGCGACCCGCGAAAGTGTCCAGACGCAAAGCTAATCCACATCGTAGAGACGATTGACGACACTGTCATGAGCTATGCCGGCGGCGCCGGCACCGACCGCGGTACCGGCGGGCTGCTTACAAAGCTCAAGGCTGCGAAAATCGCGACTGAAGCCGGCATACCCACGTTTATTTTAAACGGCGAAGATCCCGAGATAATTTACGAGCTGCTTGACGGCGGTTGCGTCGGGACATATTTTAAAGCCAAGCCAGTGAAAAATTATACATAAAGCGCGCAAGCCCGCAAGAACGCGGGGCGCGCTTTTTTAGCGTCTTTTTTTGCGGGCGGAATGGATTACTATGCCCCTGCCGGCTTACCGCGATTTATCATCTCCATCAGTTCGTCGAGCGCTATTATCGGCACGCCGAGAGATTGCGCTTTTTCAAGCTTTGAGCCTGCCTCGTCGCCAGCGAGCAGGTATGAGGTCTTTTTTGATACCGAGGACGCGGTCTTGCCCCCATTCGCCTCGATTAGCTCCGTCGCTTCCGCGCGCGTCATGCCGGGCAGCGTTCCGGTTATTACGAACGTCAGCCCTTCCAGCGCGCCGCCGGCTTTTTCTTTGCGATCGGCTTCGGTAACAACGCCCGCCTCTTTAAGCCGCCTCGCGAGCTCCCTTGCCTGCGGGTGCGAGAAATAGTCGCGTATAAACTTCGCCGTCACCTCGCCGATGTCCTCTATAGACATAAGCTCTTCCTCTGTGGCGTTTGCAATCGCGTCAAGGCTGCCGAACCGGTCGGCAAGCGCTTTTGCAGCCGTCTCGCCGACTTGCCTTATCCCAAGCGCGCATATAAGCTTCGCCAGCCCGCGCGTCTTTGACGCCTCGATTGCCCGCACGAGGTTCTCCGCTGACTTTTTGCCCATGCGCTCGAGAGGCTCAAGCTGCTCGACCGTGAGGCTGTAAAGGTCGGCAACATCTTTCACCAGCCCCGCCGATATAAGCTGGCTTATAAGTGCTGGGCCGAGCCCTTCGATATTCATCGCCTGCCGCGAGGCGAAATACTCGATGCTGCGTGAAAGCTGAGCGGGGCAAGCCGCGTTTGTGCAACGATACGCCGCCGCGCCCTCGTCGCGCGATACCGGCTCGCCGCACGACGGGCAGCTTTCCGGCATCTCGAACACTTTCTCCTCGCCGGTACGCTGTTCTTTGTCTGCGCCAATGATTTCGGGGATTATCTCGCCGGCTTTACGCACGAGCACTGTGTCGCCTATCCTTATGTCGCGCTCGCGGATATAGTCGAGGTTGTGCAACGTCGCGGCGGAAACGGTCGTGCCGGCTAGCCTTACCGGCTCGAGCACAGCTTGGGGCGTGAGCACACCTGTCCTGCCGACGTTGACTTTAATATCGAGCAGCTTTGTCCTTGCCACCTCGGGCGGGTATTTGTACGCCACCGCCCATCTCGGGCGTCCAGACACCCAGCCCAGCTCGGCGCGCCGCGATATGCTTTCGAGCTTTACCACCGCGCCGTCGATGTCGCAGTCGAGCTCGCCTCGCGCTTTGTCTATCTCCTCAATCGCCTTTATAATCTCGTCTATACCCACAACCGTGCGCGCCATCGGCAACACAGAAAAGCCTTGCCCGCGCAAAAACTCAAGCGTCTGGGAATGCGATTCGAACGCCGTGTCGCAGCGCTGGATGTTGAAGGCATAGATTCGCAGCCCTCGGCTGGCGGTGATCTTTGCGTCAAGCTGCCGCAGCGACCCCGCCGCCGCATTACGCGGGTTTGCAAACGGCCGCTCGCCGCGCGCCTCTCGCTCAGCGTTGAGCCGTTCGAACGCCTCGCGCGGCATATAGACCTCTCCGCGCACGTCGAGCGTGCCCCTATAGGCAATCCGGTGTGGGATTCCGCCGACCACAAGCAGGTTTTCGGTCACGTCCTCGCCGACAATGCCGTCTCCACGCGTCGCGCCTCGCACAAGCCTGCCGCCTTCATAGTAAAGGCAGACCGACAGCCCGTCTATCTTCGGCTCGACCGAGTATTTTTCGCGCTCGCCCGCGCGCCGTATAAAGTCTCGCAGCTCATCGTAATCGAACACGTCGGAAAGGCTGTCCATCGGCACGGCGTGCGTCACTTTCGAAAATTTCTCGGAAGGGCGCCCGCCGACTTTTTGCGTTGGCGAATCGGGCGTCACAAGCTCCGGAAACTCCGCCTCGAGCTGCTCAAGCTCGCGGAACAGCATGTCGTACTCGTAGTCCGAAATCTCGGGGCTGTCCTCTTCGTAATATTTTTTCGCGTGGTACTCTATCAGCGCGCGCAGCTCTTCCACGCGCTTTTTCGCGCGCTCAAAATCAAGTGTTTTCTCGCTTTCCATACGCTTTCAGTTTTAATAAAGAAAAGTATATGCCAATACGGCGCCGGCGACAAAAAAAGCGGCAATGCGCCGCGCCTGCGGGAAAGCCGCCATGCCGCCCGCGGGGCTTTAGCTTGCGGGTAGGTAAAAACTTTGACTAGCAAGCGGCACGGAGTTGCCGGCATTAGAACCTGCGCCCGCCACCTCCGCCGCCATGTACGCGGCCGCTGCTACCTATATGCGTGCCGCTCGAGCGGATGCTGCCGCCTCCGCCGCTGTGATGGCTAGGCGGTGGATTGCGCGGCGTGCGCGTCACCGACTCGCGGAGGAATATGTCCTGCGACTCGGTGATTTCGACTTCTGTATTCGCCAAAAGTTCGTACCGGTAGGTGCTGCCTTTGAGGCTATACCTGCTTTTGACTGTACCATAATAACCCAACGCCGCCGCCAAGCCCACGCCGACGGCTAATATTACGTCAATCGCTTTTATATCGCGCATGTAGGCGGGCAAAATAAGCCCGCGCTCGATGCGCACGTCTACGCCGCCCGGGCCGGCGTCGTAGCGGTACTGCCCGCGCGGCATGCCCGCATCGACGAATTTTTTCGCTTGCGCGAACATATTAGCCGCCGCGCCGTAGAAGTCCTCCTTGTGAAGGTAGGTGTAGACAATGTCGAAAAGTTCGGCCAGCCGCGCGTCGGTTATAATGTCAATAAGCTTACCGGTAGTGGTTATCACCGGTATGCGGTTCGACATGTCAAGGTAGAATATCATGCCGGAGTAGTCCTTCGCTGGGTCGCCAAAGCCTCCGTAGTCGTAAAAATCGTCGGCATGGGCAATCGCCGCGCGCTCGGCCGCATCGTAATCTTCTATATACGGAAGCTCGGTATCGGCAAGGAAGACAAAGTCGTAGCCGGTTTCCTCGCTGAGCTTGGCGAGATACTCCTCAAGCTTTTCCTCTTCTTCGGAGTCCAGCACATCGGCATAGTCGTAAACGCGCGGCTCCTTTGCCGAGGCAAAAACGCACAAAAGCGCGGCAGTTGCCACTATCGCCGCGAGTAATGCCGCCCGGGCACGCGCTACCATATAAAATACCCCCCGAGCAGCAAAAGCGCCGCTACTACCCCGAAAATTATCGCCGAGTGGGCAAACAGCTTCTTTTTATCGATTGGCAAAATGCCGCAAACAGCTTTCGTCTGCCCGTTCATCGCGTAATAGTAAACTTTATCTGATTTACCTTTGTGCCTATAGGTCATTATCCACGCCGGGAGCAGCGTGTAGCGATAATCGGAATTTGTAAAGTTTACGTTGGTATGTCCGGAAAGCGAGCTGTAGCGGCAGCCGCGCGTGAGCAGCTCGCGCACATACCCTTTGCACTCGCTCTCGAAAGACTCGCTTACGTCGCTTTTTTCAACGTCGCGCTTTTCAGCCATAAACCCGGCGAGGAACTTTTCCTCAAACTGCCGCAGCCCGTCGTACCTGTACGGGTGCACTCCGTCGGCAAGCTTTCGGTCGGCTTTGCCGAGCGCCGGGCGCTCGAGGTTTTTAAATTTTATTTTCCCGCGCCGGATGACCCGGAAATACTGGCGCCGTGTAATAATATGCGTCGGCGTCGTGGTGGTTATTACCCTCGTGCCCTCTCCCTCAAACGAGGCGAAAGCGTCGTAGTCGGCGAGCCAGTATGGGTAATATACTCCGGTTATCGAGTCGAGGTTTTTCTCGCTTTTAAAATCTTCGGGGACATAGCGGTGCTTTTTTATCCACTTTGCCAGCTCGGCCTTTGCCGTCTCTTTGTCGACGGTGAAAGGCAAAACGCTGTCGGGCCTAAACTCGGCTGAAAGCCTACCCGTGAGCACTACGGGATTGTGGCAATAGTAGCACTCAGTCGCCGCGGTGGTCGAGCTTGTGACAAGCTCGGCGCCGCAGCTCGGGCAGGTATAAAGCGTGGACTCGCTCTCGGCGCCTTGATTCGAGTCTTCGGTTTTTATCTCGTGCGCCGAGAGCACTTCCTCCACGTTGTCATATGAGTTGCCGCAATAATCGCAGCTAAATTTTCCGTTTTTAGGGTTATATCTAAGCGCGCCGCCGCAGGCGGGGCATTTATAAGTGATATTTGTCATCCTACCGCCGCTTTTTTATACTATCTCAAGCTCATCAAGCGATGGCAGTGGGGGGAATTTTACGGTCGGCAATGTCTGGTACCAATACGCGACGCTCATAAAGTCGTCTTGTCGCGGCAGATACCGGCCGCCGCGGCGCCAACCCAAATCCTGCAGGGTGACTTTGATATCGGACTCAAAGCGGATCGGGTCCATTATATGCCACCTGTACATCGAGAAGCGCTGCTGGGAGCCGTAAAGCCCGTCGGGCTGGATGACGTTGAACATGCCCATAAACGGGCCCGTATATGTCGTATACTTGCCGTTTACGTCCCAGTTGTAAGCACCGCCGAAATAGTCCTCGGTGCCGGTGCCGCAGATTGTGGGGAACTCCTCGTCGCCGTCAAGGTAGAACTTGATTTCGCCCTCGCCCCACCATCCGCCGGCTGAGTTGAGGTTAACGTTTAGAGTTGTGCCGACATAGTGGCCCTTGCCGCGCACGCCGTCGAGTATGACATACTCTTTTTTATATTCGACCGGCTTTGCCTGTCTATACTGGGCATGGAAATACGCCACGTCGTCCGGCACTTCGGTAAGAGTATAATTTATCTGGAAATAGCAAATTTTATCCTCGTCGGAGAGGTTTTCAAGCGTTATCCTGCAGCGCTTCCTAAATGGCATCTCCCAGAAGCAGTTAAGACCCCTGTTGGGCGCCACAAGGACAGGAAGCGAAGTGAGCAGCGGGAACGTGCCGGTCGCGCCGTTTACGTTGTTCGCGAACGCGTTGCCGAAAAACGCAGCGACCGGGGCTTCGACCGACGGGTGCTCCTGGTCTTCCCAATAAATGCGCAGGATTGTATCGTATGAGCCGACGCTGCCGGTCATCCAAATGCTCTGGATCGCGCCGGGGCCTTCGATGTCGGCAAGCGTGAATGTCGAGTGTTTGGGCACTACAATGCTCGGCGAGACTTTCCAGCCGCGGCCGAGGTCACGCGCGCAATGCGCTCCGGTACCCTCAGTAGCCATAGCGCCGGCGCCTTTGGCGCCGGTGAAGTTTTCCGCGCTTATCGAGCGAGATTTGGCGTTCGAAAGCCTGGGAAGGTTGCCCAGGCTGAGCCCGAGTCCGTTGTACATATCGCTTTCCTCCGATATATTTGTCAGCTCCGCGTGTTTTTGTCCACGCTTGGGGTTATTTTAACACGGCAGGCTATGCTTGTCAAGAAAAGAGCCTTACCCGTTACACTTGACAACAGCTTTGCGTGTATTTTATAATGATTTATAAATTGTAAACTAACGCTTTATGCATGCGCTTACGTGTGAGGGTAGCTATGAAAGACACATTTTTCAGCGACGCTTTTGCAACCATGCCGCCGGAAGAGCGCGAGCTTTACCGCATGACGGTAATTATGAACATGCCCTCAGAATACGCCGAGGAGCTGCGCGTGCGATACTACCGCGGCCTTTTGCGCCATGCCGGCCAAAACATCAAAATCGGCTGCGGCGTAAAGATCGTTAACCCCCAGTGGATCTCGCTCGGCGACGGCGTTGTAATAAGCGACAGGTGCACGCTTATCGCGCGCGGCGAGGGCGGCATAACTCTTGGGGACGGCGTGCGGCTTATGGAAGGCGTGTACCTCGACACCGAGCGTCCGGACGGCTATATAAACATCGGCAATAATACCTATATCGGCACAAACTCCGTGCTGCACGGCCACTCCGGGCTTGAGATTGGCGACGACTGCCTGCTCGCCCAAAACATCACGATAACTCCCTACCAACATATATTCGACGACCCGGCTCTGCTTATACGGGAGCAGGGCGGCCATACCCGAAAGGTTACCATCGGGCGCGACTCCTATATTGGCATGTGCGTCACCGTGCTTTGGTCGGCGGACATCGGCGAAGGCAGCGTTATCGGCGCTTCGTCGACCGTGACACACCCCATTCCTCCTTACTCGGTGGCGGTCGGCACGCCTGCGCGCGTTATCCGGAAACGCGGCGAGCCAAAGCAAAACCGGCAATGATATATGACCCAAGCTTTTCCGCCTGCTTTACAGGACACCGAAACTTAGAAGGCGCGCCGCTGGACCTTCTTGTTTCCGCCCTAGAGCGCCGTATCCGCAACCTTTACGAGCGCGGGATAACGCATTTTTATGCCGGCGGGGCGCTGGGGTTTGACATGCTCGCCTCGGTGACGCTGCTCAACCTTAAAAACGAGCTGCCCGGGCTTACCCTTTCGATTGTGCTACCCTGCCGCGGTCATACAAAGGGCTGGAGCCCTGCCGACGTCGCGCTGTTTGAGCGTATTTCAGCGCGCGCCGACGAAACTTTATGCCTTGCCGATACCTATCGGCCGGGCTGCATGAGCGCGCGCAACAGGTATATGGTGGAGAGAAGCTCAGTATGCCTGTGCTACTTAATATATGCCACCGGTGGAACCGCTTATACGGTCGGCTATGCCCGCCGTCGCGGTCTTTTAATTGTGAATTTGGCAAAGGAGCTTTATATGCCATGATAAAAGCAAAATGGCACAAAGCGGCAATAGTTTTAGCTTTGTTTGTTTTTGCATCTTTTATGCTAACGATGCTCGGCGGCTGCAAAAAAGAAGAGGAACCGGGCCCGCCCGACGATGTAATACTGGCGAGGCTTGCGGAGATTTTGCCGCTGTCGCAACAGCTTAACGAGATATTTGTCGGCAAAGGGCTGCCCCCTACCGACAAAGCGGTAAAAAGCGAGTATAACATAGGGCCCGAGTATTTCGAGGTAGCAGAGGACGCGCCATACCGCGACATGGCTTCGCTGAAGGCGGCAGCTGAAAGCGTTTACTCAAAAGATTACCTTAAATCCGTATATATAATGGCGTTTGAAGGCCATGAAGAGGAAAAGATCACGCCGCGCTATAAAGAGGTGGGCGGCGTGCTGTTCGTCGACATCAACTGGCAAGCACTCGAACTGCGCACTGAGATCGACCTTTCTACGGCGAAGGTAGTTGAGTCTACCGCAAAAAAAGTAAAGATAGATGTCAAGTATACCCTGCGCGGCACCGACGAAAGCGGCACCATGACTTTGGTTATGGTAAACCAAGACGGCCTTTGGGTGCTTGACGGGCCGACTTTCTAAGCGTGCCTTTGATATAAGCGAAATTGCGGGCATCCGCTATAAAACAAAGGAGACCGAAAATGTCACGGCGTATAATCGCTTTTGCGGCTTTGTTTGCCATCATCCTGCCGGTAGTTTCCGCGTGCGGGTCAATTGGCGCAGGCGAAGAGTCTACGCCCCTGACGATAGTTTCGGGCGGGTCGACCGAATATGTCATCGTGCGCAACGATCTTTACAGCCCTGACAACCTATCCGTCCGCTCCGCGGTCGACCTCAGGCGCGCCATACTCGCGGCGACCGGCGCCGAGATCTCGCTCAAAACCGACTGGGACGGCCAAGAGGACAACACCGCGCGCAAGGAAATCCTCGTCGGCGACACCAACCGGCAGGAAAGCAAAGACGCGCTTGAGAAGATCACCGGCGACCAGTTTATTATAAAAGTCTACGGCGACGGCACCAAAATTGTCATAACCGGCAAAGACGAGTTCGGGACGGCGGCTGCGGTGCGGTATTTTTGCGAAAACTTTGTAGGCTACCGCTCGGAAACCGAATATGAGCAAAAAGACGAGGTTGTAATCCCGCTTGAGCTTGAGGTAATCAGCACCTACATAGAAATAGCGAGCAGCGACGGCGGGATTATCCCCGGCAGCTCCGAAGAAGCCTCGCTTATTTGGCAAGAAGCCGGCACGGTCGAAGCCGGCAGGCGGATGCTCTCGCGCACCGACGTGCTTATATATAAGCTGAACGGCAAGCGCGGCAAAGGATATACGCTCGAGCTTGACATTGAAGGAGAGTATTACGTCACCGTATCACCGGACGGCAAAACTTACTCCCGGCTTTTCTCGCACTCCGACAACGGATATGCGACAGCGCGGGGCAAATACAGCGCTGACGTGACACAGTATTTTGCCGATTCCGATACACTTAACGTCCGCATTAGCGACTATAACCCCACCGACGGAATGAGCCCGATTATCTACTCGGTAAACCTAATTGAGAAAAACTAAAATATTATAAAGCCGCCCGTATCCCGGGCGGCTTTATTGCTTTATTCCGCCAGCTGCCGCGCTATTTCGGCGGCGTCGCCGTATATTGCAAAGTCCGCGTATCTGTCAAGCGGAGTCGGGTCGCGGTTTATCACCGCGAGCACATCGCCCCTAAAATACCCCGTAAACGAGGCGGCAGGGTAGACAGTCAATGAGGTGCCGACCACCACCATCGTATCGGCATGCGATATGGCGTCTATCGCCTCGTATATTACATTCTCGTCAAGCGGCTCCTCGTATAGCACCACATCCGGCCTGACCATCCCACCGCAGTCGCAATGCGGAACGCCGGATGTGCTTAAAATGTACTCAAGCCCGTAGCGCTTGCCGCAGCGCACGCAATAGTTACGAGCGACGGCGCCGTGCAGCTCGATTACATGCGTGCTGCCCGCCGCGCTGTGCAGCCCGTCTATATTCTGCGTGACGACGTCGACGTGCCGGCTGGGGCTTTCGAGTTTTGCAAAGTATATATGCGCGCCGTTAGGCTTGGCGTCCGGGTACACCAGCCGCGAGCGGTAAAACTCGAAAAACAGCTCGGGCCTAAGCTCCAAAAACGAGTGCGATATAATCTGCTCGGGGCTATACCCCTCAAGCCCTGGCTGATTATAAATTCCGTCCGCCGAGCGGAAATCCGGTATGCCCGATGGGCAGCTTATGCCCGCGCCGGAAAACACGCACAGCCTGCGGCTGCGCGCAATGGCGGCTTTTAGCCCCTCTATCTGCTTTTTTAGCTCTCCATCATGCTCGCCGTTTGCCATTTGCCATATCGCCTCAATTTTTATTCAATTTTTAGTTTTTCGCAAAGCTCCTTGTCGGGCGCTACAAATGCGGTGCGGTTTGTTTTATAGGTCACATAGCCCGGCTTTGACCCGGGCGGCTTTTTGACGTTTTTTACTTGCGTGTAATCGACCGGCGCAAGCACACCTTCGGCCGCCTTGGAGTGCGTCGCGGCAATAATCGCCGCTTCCGTGAGGTCCCGGTCGCTCGGCTCCTTGCCTTCGCAGAGAAGGACAACGTGCGAGCCGGGCATACCTTTCACATGCATCCAAATGTCGCCCTTTGATGCAAGCTTAAATGTCACATAGTCGTTTTGTATATTGTTTTTGCCACAAAGCACAAAAAACCCGCCCGTTGTACGATACCGCATGGGCTTTGGCTGAGCGGGCTTTTGCACAACGTAGCCCTTCATTTTCGACGCGTAGCCCGCCTCGTAAAGCTCCCGCCTTATCTCGTCTAGCTCCGCCTCGCTGCGCGCCCTTGAAAGCGCGTCGGCGACGCTAGAGATATACTCGAGTTCCTCGCGCGCAATCCTTATCTGCTCGGTTAGCGCAGCCTCGGCTGTTTTCGCCTTCGCGTATTTTTTATAAAATTTTTGCGCATTTTGCGCCGGCGTAAGGTGAGGGTCAATCTCCACCGTCACCTCACTTGGCGGGTCGGTCGAGTAATCAATAAGCGACACGACTTTATCCCCAGGCTTGAGCCTGTAGAGGTTTGCGGTAATAAGGTCGCCCATCGCTTTGTATTTGTCCTTGTCCGCACAGGCGGCAAGGTCTGCCTCCTGCAGCGCGATTTTCCTTGTAAGCCTTGCCTCGGCGCTTGAGATTATGCGGTGCAAGTCCGCCGCGCGCTGCCTGTAGCGTTCCGCCATGTCGCGCTCGGCGAAAAACGCGTCCATCATCTCGCCGAAGCTCGGGTACTCGACCACTTTGTACGGCTCGCCGTAATGGGTCAGCGGCAAAAACGAGTATTCAACCTGCTCGCCCGACTCTTTTTTCACCGCATATGGCGCCACTCTGCCTTTAATTATGTCTACAACAATGCCCGAGAACACTTCCCAAAGCCGTTCGGCGCCACCGCCGCGTGCGCGGTGGGCTATCTCGCGCGCCACTACGCCCGATATGCCGTAATAGTATGCCATTATAAACTTGTCGTCGGGCAGCTCCGACTGCTCTCGCAGGCTTATAAACACATCCCGCTCGGCTTCAAGGGGGTTAAGCTTATACCTTGTCCCCTCAGCCGGGCCAAGCACTGCCGAGGCGTCCGCCGTCATTGCCTGAAGCGGCGGTACCGTATAGCGCAACCCCGGCATTATCTGCCTGATTTTGCTGTCTGAAAAATCTATTATCTTCAGCGCGCCTATTATCTTGTCGTCCTCGTCGGTCAATATTATGTCTGAGTAGCGACCCATCAACTCCGCGATGAGGTGCGCCCTGCCGGTAAATCCAAGCTCGTCACGCGTGTCGAAGGTAAGGCGCACCGCGCGCTCGAAACCTATCTGTTCTATCGAAACAAGCCTTGCGCCCGAAAGGTGCTTGCGCAATAGCTGGCAGAACATCGGCGGAACCTTTGGAGACTCGTCGGAGCGCTTTGTAATTTGTATGCGTGGCGCGTTTGAGCCGGCATTTATAAGGAGCCTATAGTCTTCCCTTCCCGCCCGAAACTCCAGCACCACGGCGTCGCGGTCGGGCTGCGTCACACGCTCGACCCGCGCTCCGCATAGCGGCGCAAGCTCGTGCGTCACTGCGGCTAGGAAACCCGCGTCAAACGGCATTTAGATGTCCTTTCTTTATAGATAATTCTTGTTTTCATTATAGCACCCCTACCCCCCTTTTATCAAGTGTTTTGTTGACAAGCCAAGAGCATAGGCTTTATAATAAAGTCTAATACTATAGCCTGGACGGTGCGCAATGTCTCGTAATATCGTCGTCATCCCCGACTCGTTTAAGGGCAGCGCGAGCTCTACCGAGCTTTGCGAGTGGATTAAAGGCGCTCTTTTGGAAAACCTACCAGGCTCAAATGTGCACGCTATACCCGTCGCCGACGGGGGCGAGGGCACGGTCGACGCTTTCGCTAAAGCGGCTGTGGGCTGGGAAGGTGCGACGGTGAAAAGACAGACCGCTTTGGTCTGCGGCCGCTTGCCCGGCGAGCGAGTGCTTGCCGAGTTTGCCATTATCGAGCGCGGCGGCAAAAAGCACGCCATAATCGAGACAGCAAGCTGCGCGGGGTTAGCAAGTGGTTATAGCCCGCTTTACACAACGACGTACGGCATCGGCGAGCAGATCCGAGAGGCTATAAAGCACGGCTGCACACAGATAACGGTCGGTCTTGGCGGCTCATGCACGAACGACGGCGGCACGGGGCTTGCCGCGGCGCTCGGCGTGCGGTTTTATGACAAAAGCGGCTGCGAGTTTGTGCCGGTTGGCTCGACGCTCTCGGAAATTTCCGATATAGACGTCTCCGCCGCGCGCGAGCTGCTTTCGGGCGTGCGGCTTTCCGCTATGTGCGACGTCGATAACCCCACAGTCGGAGAGCGCGGCGCGGCATATGTCTTTGCGCCGCAGAAAGGCGCGCGGCAAGACGAGCTGCCGCTGCTCGACGCCGGCCTTCGCGATCTCTGCGATGTAATATCCCGCCGGCTTGGGATTGACGTCTCGGATTTGCCGGGCGGGGGCGCTGCGGGCGGGATGGGCGCCGGGATGCATGCTCTGCTAGGAGCCGAGCTGCGGCCCGGGATTGACACGCTGCTTGACGTAGTATGCTTTGACGAGCTTTTGTGTGGCGTCGATTTTGCCATTACCGGCGAGGGTAAACTAGACAAACAAAGCCTTTCCGGCAAAGCGGCTATAGGCGTCGCGCGCAGGTGTAAGGCTCATGGGGTTCCGGTCATAATTCTGGCTGGCGGGGTTGAGCTTGACGAGGAGGGGCTTCTTTCCGTCTATAGTGAAGGCGTCACCGCCATATTTGCGATAAACCGGCTGCCCGAGCCGTTTGAGACGGCAAGGCTCCGCGTGCGCGAAAATGTGACACAAACCGTGGGCGACATAGCGCGCCTTATTGCCGCGCTGTGCAATAAAAAGTGATTCTGCGCGCTTTTGAACTTGACTTGACGGCTGGAATGTGATATAATGTCAAGGTCCATATTTAGGGGTGTCGCCAAGCTGGCAAGGCACAGGACTTTGACTCCTGCATTCGTCGGTTCGAATCCGGCCGCCCCTGCCACGCGCGTCTCACAATTGTGAGATGCGCTTTTTTATTTTGTGCACCCGCTAAAAAGCGCGGCGTATTGCGGCATCGAATTTTTTTATTTCCCGGGGAATGGGACAAACTTGGGACGATTTTTCCGGTTTTTTACGATATACTGTTATCATGCGCGACGGGTATGGGAAAACCCGCCGCGTGTTTTTTTGCCCTGCAGGCCCGCAAAGCTTAAGCCGTGGTCGGCTGTTTTTCCCCATTTTCACCATACCTAAAACCCATGCGTATAATGTAACGCGGGCAATGGACACGCCCAAAAGAGCCGACTGCAAAAAGCCGGCTTTGCGCCCGGCAGCCCTACCCAAACCGGAAACTCAAAGCAAAGGAGAGTGAAAAATGTCCCGCGGAATTGATGTATCCCATCACAACGGCGTAATCGATTGGAAGGCTGTCAAAGCCTCGGGAATCGAGTTCGCGATTATCCGCGCCGGATATGGCCAGACAAACGACAGGAATTTTAAAGCCAATATAGAAGGCGCACAAGCCGCCGGCTTGCCTGTCGGAGTTTATTACTTTTCGTATGCCACCAATATTTTAAAAGCCGCAGAAGAAGGCACGCACTGTTGCGAGCTGCTCGCGAAGTATAAAATTGACCTTCCCGTCTTTTACGATTTTGAGTACGAAACCGAGCTTTATGGCGCGCGATACGGCGTGACGTACAACAAAGAGCTGCGGACCGCGATAATTAAGGCGTTCTGCGAACGCGTGCGGGCTGGCGGCTATACGCCCGGTATCTATACAAATGTCGACTATATTGTCAGCCGCTTATATTGGGGCGAGCTTTCTGCATACCCGCTTTGGCTCGCGCAATGGCCGCTTGGCACCGGCAAAAGCATCACGTTTGAGTCGGTGCGCGAAGACTCGGTTAACACCAAATACGGCAAGCCTTCATTCTGGCAGTTTGGCTTCGGCAAGGTTCCGGGAATACCCACGGATACCGACCTTAACTTTGGCTACATCCCATTGCCCAAGCGGCAAAACGATGCGCCCGCCGACGATATCAAGCCGGGCGACAAAGTGCGTGTTGTAAACACAACTACTTCCGGGAACCTCAAACGCGCAAAGCTTTACGGCAGCGACAAGACCTTTGTAGTGTATTACGACACCTATGACGTGATCGAAAGAAAGGGCGACCGCGTCGTCATAGGGATTGGGAAAGCCGTCACGGCGGCGGTGGATATACGTGACCTGCGGAAAATCTAACGGCAACGGGTCGGTCCGCGAGCTGCTCGGCATGCTGCGCTTTTCAAAAAAGGTTATAATCTTCTCGTTTGTCTCCGTCGTGCTTTTTACGGCGGCAATGACCGTCATTATCGCCTGCGGCGGCGGCGACCCGAATGTTTTAATTACGGAGTTTTTCAGCTATTTCAAAATCGAAGGCGGAATACTTGGGCTGCTTAAATTTGTTGAAACGATTATAGACCTGCTTGACAAAAAATATTGCGGCACGCGCGGCTCGTTTGATGCCGCTGGAATAAAGAAGGACGAGAAAAAATAAAAAAGGGGATAAAAAATGCTCGAGTTTATTTTAAACAACATTCCATTCATTTTAACCGCACTGGCTGCGGTTGTGGCATGCATCGTGCTCGCATGGCGCGGGCAAATAGCTAAAATTCGCGACATAATTTTAGCGCTTTGCGTCGAAGCCGAAATTGTGTACGGGAGCAAAACCGGAGAAATTAAAAAAGCCTCGGTGCTCGAGTCTGTCTACAGGATGCTGCCTGCGTGGGCTAAGGTGATTATACCGGCGTCCGAGCTTTCAAAGCTCATTGAAGAAGGAAAACGCCGCATGGATGAGCTCGCTTCGGGCAACGAGCGGGTAATGTCGCTTATATACGGCTCTCTTTCGGAGCCGAAAAAAGAAGAGGATAAAGTTAAAGAAAAAAACGCCTTATAAACCATAAAAGCGCCGCGCCCTGCTTTTAGCTTGGGGCTGCGGCGCTTTTTGTTTGCGGGCACTTCGGCAAAAAAGCAAGAGCGGCAGGACTAACCTGCCGCTCTTGCTGGTGCTCCTGCGGAGATTCGAACTCCGGACTCCTTGATTAAAAGTCAAGTGCTCTACCTACTGAGCTACAGGGGCACGCCAGTCCCGCCCAAAATTCAGATGGGCGGGAACCGATATCTTCTTACGCCTGTTAACTGAAATGCTTTGGTTGCGGAATAATCCGCTCTCCAAAATGCCTTGATATTATACCATGACAGATGCGATTTGTCAAGCATTTTTAAGCTTTTTCATCGCATCGCATAAAATGCCCGAAGTGTGCCCTGCGATTACCTACCCGAAGTGTCGGACTTTCTCGATTTCTTAAGTATATTAATAATATCGTCAAAATCCTTGTCGGATATGCCAGAACCGTCGTCCTCCGGCTCGCTCTTCTCCTCTTCCTCGGGCTTTGCCTGCTGCTGTGCGCGCTGCTGGCCGGAGGCGCTGGGTGCAGCCTTAGCTGCGTCTTTGCCTTGCTCCTCTTTCATGCGCGCGCCGTCAAATCCGGTCGCAATGACCGTGACTAACATCGTGTCTTCGAGGGTATTGTCGAATGCGACTCCCCAAATAATCGTCGCGTCCGGGTCGGCTTCTTTTGTTATGAGAGAAGTCGCGATATCGGTCTCGTCGAGGCCGATGTCGGGCGATGCGGTTATGTTGACGATTATGCCGCGCGCGCCCGAAATCGTGGTTTCAAGCAGCGGGCTCGAGATCGCGGTCTTCGCGGCTTCTTCCGCCTTGTCTTTGCCCTTGCCCATACCGACGCCCATATGCGCCGCGCCGGCGTTCTGCATAACCGCGGTGACGTCGGCAAAGTCGAGGTTGACAAGCCCTGTGCCGTTAATGAGGTCGGAGATGCTCTGTACCCCATGCTTGAGCACATTGTCGGCTTCAGCAAAAGCGTTGGCAAGCGTTATCTTGTTCTCCGATATCTGTTTTAGGCGCTCGTTTGGTATAACGATAAGCGAGTCAACGCACTCGCGGAGCTTTGCAATGCCCATCTCCGCAACTTGCATGCGCTTGCGCCCTTCAAACAAAAAGGGTTTGGTAACGATTCCAACGGTGAGGATTCCCATATCCCGGGCGATTTTGGCTATAACGGGAGCAGCGCCGGTACCCGTGCCGCCGCCCATGCCCGCAGTTATGAAAACCATATCAGCGCCTTTGATTGCGCTGGCAATGTCTTCCGCGCTCTCTTCGGCGGCGCGCAGACCGATCTCCGGATTTGCGCCTGCACCGTGACCCTTTGTAATCTTCTCGCCAATCGCTATTTTATGTGCGGCAGCGCACTGCATCAGCGCCTGCTTGTCCGTATTGACAGCGATAAACTCGACGCCGCGTATGTTCGTCTCTATCATTCGGTTGATCGCGTTGTTGCCGCCGCCGCCTACGCCTATTACCTTAATATTAACGCCGCTTTCGTAGTTTTCTTCAAGCTCGAAAGACATTTTATATTTCCTCCTAATATCGATTCCTCAAATAGTGTGCATATTTATTACTAATATGATAATGTTTTTTATCGGGTTTTGCAATAGTTTTAATAATATATACAGAAATTTACTAATAAAGCCGGTAAAGGCGCAGCGTCGGCGTCATGGGACATAAAACGGCTCTTCGCCGAAAGTTATTACTGCGCTGTCGGTTTTCTCGACGTTGATTTGCGCATACTCGCCGCTAGCTAATGTCGATTCTATTATCGCTTTGGCAAAATCAAGCTTCAGCTTCATTTCCTCGCGCCCGCCGAGCAAAATTCTGTATTTCCCGCCTCCGGCAATAATTTTTATGTTGAACTTGTCAGATATATCGACAAAATCCGTCAAATTATATAGCTCCCAGAGCTTTACGTCGGCCATGACGGCCTCTACCACTTTTAAGTTAATCTGCCTGCGGAACACAAGCTCGCTGCCCACCACGCAATAGCGGAGCTCTGGAACGGCGATAAACTTTATACCGGGGTTAGCCCTTAATATTTCCTCTTTGCTGTCGGACCGCCCGAGCACTCGGAAATCGGCGGACAGCGCAAAATACTCGCCCGCAAGCTCAATAAAATACTCGGCCGTGTCTTCCTCCACCTCGATCACTAGCGTGGATGGCAGCCGGCGGTGCATCCTCACGGTTCTTATGTATGTGCAGGCTTTCTTTATTCGCGCCTCTACGGCCCTGCCCGACACCGAGTAAAGGTTTTGGCCAACTTTTACGCCGGAGATTTGCAAAAGCTCGTCCGCCCCGTAGATGGCGTTGCCCGTGACCTGTATTTCCTGTATCTTGAAAAAAAGCGCCGCGCAGATTACAAGAAACAAAAGGCACAGCACGGCCGTTATAAGAACATAAAACAGGCGGCGGAGGACAGCCCGACGGATGTTTTTTGACCGAAGGCGCTGAAAAGAGCTGCGGTTAATTATCTCCGCATTTGTCATATAACAAATTATATCATACAGATTTTGAATTTACAAGCTTTTTTAGTTCGTTGTATATGCGCAAATCGGCGTTTTTTATGGCAAACCTGCTGAAATTTTCCCTCATCGATGCCAGCTTTGCCCGGTCGCCTAATACCGTGTCGACCGCTCTCTCCAATACGCCCGGGCCAAGCTCCGACTCCTGTATCATTATCGCAGCTCCGGCGTCAGCAAGAACTTTCGCGTTTTTATACTGGTGGTTGTCGGTCACGTTCGGCGAAGGGATTATAATTGCGGGTTTGCCGAGCAGCGCCAGCTCCGATATCGTAACCGCGCCCGCTCGGTTTATCACAAGGTCCGCCGCCGCCATTTGAAGCGGCATATCGTATATATACTCGACGAGCTTCACGTTCGGCACCGAGTCGAGCCCATATTCTGAAAACCGCGCTTTCGCCGCCTCATATTCTATCGAACCAGACGCATGTAGGTGGAATATATCCCGCCGCTTTGCCACATAGTCGCGCATGAAAGCGAGCACTTCCTCATTGATGCGCTCGGCGCCCATGCTGCCGCCGCACGATAGGATAAAGTAGCGGTATTTGCCCGTGATTCCGAGTTTGTCGCGCGCGGTGTTATAGTCGAGCTTTGAGAAGTCTCCGCGCAGGGGGTTGCCGACGCGAATGACTTTTTCGGGATGGCGAAGGTGGTTTTTCGTTTCCTCGAAATTTGTAAAAATCACGTCGACGCAGCCCTCGAGCATTTTTACCGCCACGCCGGGCACCGCATTCGATTCGTGCAAC
Source organism: Clostridiales bacterium (assembly GCA_012840355.1). Taxonomy (GTDB): domain Bacteria; phylum Bacillota; class Clostridia; order Oscillospirales; family CAG-272; genus DTU078. The sequence continues at coordinate 181,550 of DULN01000001.1, forward strand.
GCAGTCGGAATGCCCATGCTCGCCGCCGCGCGTATGACCGGCCAGCACACAAAACCACCGGTACCGACCGCAACGTCGGGCTTAAACTCTTTTATGATTTTTTTCGCTTTGGAAGGCGAAGTGAGCGCCAACCAAAGCGTTTTTATATTCGAAAGCGAAAGACTCCTTCGCAAGCCTTGGATTTCGACATGCTCAAGCCTATAGCCTGCCGCGGGGACGAGCTTGTTTTCAATCCCACGGCGGGTGCCCACAAACAGCACTTCCGAACCGGGCTCTATTTGCCTTATCCTATCCGCAATCGCTATTGCCGGGTTGAGGTGGCCGCCCGTGCCGCCGCCGGCAAATATCACTCTCATTTGCCTACTCCGCTTGACAGTCTATTTTTCTTGATATGAGTACCGGGAAATGCCCAGCACTATGCCCATCTCGCCCATCAGCATTATAAGCGAGGTGCCCCCGTAGCTGAAAAACGGCAGCGATATGCCGGTGTTCGGGATTAGGTTGGTGACGACCATCATGTTGAGCGTAGCCTGAATCGCTATTTTGCCCACAATGCCTATGACGACCAGCGAAGAGTATGTAGCGGGCGCGCGCAAAGCTATAACGATGCCTCGCCAAACAAACAGCGCGAAAAGCAGTATCACCGCCAGCGCGCCGATAAAGCCTAGCTCCTCGCATACTATTGAGAAAATAAAGTCGTTTTGAGGCTGCGAAACGAACATGTGCTTTTGGCGGCTGTACCCAAGCCCCACTCCGAACAGCCCGCCCGCCCCGACCGCGTTGAGGCCCTGCACCGTCTGCCATATCTCGTTTTGAGCAGCATAGTTTTCGGGATGCAGCCATGTATCGATGCGAAGCTTTGCATAATCTGTAAAAAGAATCGCCGGCACGAGAACCGCCGCAGCGAGCCCGCCGCCGAGGAAAAACCAAAACTTGCGCGCGCCACCGGCGAATATGACAACCATGCCGATAAGGAACATTATAATCGTGCCCGAAAAATGGAACTCGAGCGCGACAAGCAAGCATGCTATCGCCGTAAAAATGAACGGCACAAAAAATCCGTGCCACGACGAGCGCCAGAAATTGCTGTAGTCGACAACCTCGGCTTCATGGTCGGACATGTATTTCGCAATCATAAGAGCCAGCGCAAGCTTCATTAGCTCCGACGGCTGAAAGCTAAGACCGATGCCCGGAATCTGCAGCCAGCGCTTTGCAAGACCCGAAGCTTTACCATAACCGGTAATCAGCACCGCAATGAGCAGTATTACCGCGACGGCATATACCAACGGCGTGAGTTTCTTTATTAGACGGTAGTCAAACATCGCGGCTATAACCATTATAACCGAGCCGACGACGATGAACATCAGCTGGCGTTTGATAAAGTAATAGCTGTCGCCGTATTTCTCGAGCGCATACGGGAAGCTCGAGCTGAAAACCATTATCGAGCCGAAGCATAAAAGCAGAATTATTATAAGCAGCATCGGCCTATCTACCCCGCCGCGCAGCCGGATTATATCATCCGGCGAAACCGGCCCTTTATGCGATTTTACGTCCGCTATGGCGGCTAGGCTCGCCTCGGCGCGCGGGACGTTAGTGTAAACCGGCACCGAGCTGCGGCGGTTCGCTATTATCCGCTTAGGCACGCCGCGGCGCGCTGCAGGCCTTTTGGCATTCTCTGCACGCCCGCCGCCCGTATTACCTGAGCCTTTGCTATCGCGAGCCATATCCCCGGCTATTTTCCCGTCAACCAATTTCGGCCCGTCTCCTTTGCTTTAATTTAGAATCCAAACCACGCAAGGCAGCACGCCAATGCCGTTATAAGCGTGAAAACTAGGTCTATTTTAAGCTCGCTCCAGCCGCACATCTCAAAATGGTGGTGGATCGGCGACATTTTAAAAATGCGTTTTCTTGTGAGCTTATAGCTTGTAACCTGAAGTATAACCGAGAGGCTCTCGACGACATACATTACTCCCGCAAGCAGGATTATAAGCGGGTTGCCGAGCGTGAACGCCAGCCCCACGAGTAAACCGCCCAAAAACAGCGAGCCGGTGTCGCCCATAAACACTTTCGCCGGCGGGAAGTTGTATACTAAAAACCCAAGGCACGCCCCAATAAGCAGCGCCGACATAAACGCCGCGTGATAATCCCCCACCGTCAGCGATACCGCCGCGAAGAAAATCCCAACAACTGTGGTTTCACATGAAACCAGCCCGTCCACGCCGTCGGCAAGGTTGACGCTGTTGACAATGCCGGTGATGACAAGGAGCGCGATTACATAATAGAAAATCCCAAGGTCAAGGTAAATGCCCACAAACGGTATAAACAGCTCGGTCGAGGCATTACCCGTCATCACCATTCCGAAAAGGTATAGGCCCGCAACAAGCAGCTGAAGAAAATACTTTTGCCCTGCGGTGAGCCCTTCGTTGCGCTTGTGCGAAAACTTGACTAGGTCGTCGAAAACACCTATTGCGCCGTTTGCGAGCGCTAGCCCAAGCGAGAGCAGCAGCGCCGAGCTGCCGGCTATCCCATCGCGCGCGGTGATAAAACCCACGGTTATCCCGGAAGTCACAATGCACGCCGCGATAAAGGCAAGCCCGCCCATCGTCGGGGTGCCTTCTTTGGATTTATGCCAGCGCGGCCCTATATCGAGTATTTTTTGCCCCAGCTTCCAGCTTTTCAGCGCGGGGATTAAAAAACGTAGGAATATTGCCGTAAGCGCAAATGTTAAAATTAGGCTGACTGCAAAATGAATCGGCTCCATACGATGCTTCCTATCTTAATGTCGTTAAAATTTCCGCCGGGAAATTTTATCCCGCCGATATAGGGGATTCCCGCTTTAGGCTTTTGCGCCCCCGTGCCCTCTTTCCGCGAGCCACTCGGCCACGATTTCGCGTTCGTCGAAATGGCGCTTCCCCTCCGCGGTTATCTCGTAATCCTCGTGCCCTTTGCCTGCGAGGATTATAAGGTCGCCCTCGCGTGCGCTGGACAGCGCGTATTTTATCGCTTCGGCCCGGTTTTCTATAACAATGTGCGGCCGCTCGCGGTCAAAGCCTTTAAGTATCTGCGCGATTATATCGGCAGGGCGCTCGGTGCGGCTGTTGTCGCTCGTTATAACCGAAAAATCGGCAAGTTGGGACGCCACCCTGCCCATCACCGGGCGTTTGTACGGGTCACGGTCTCCGCCGCAGCCGAACAGCACCGTTAACCTGCCGCCGGGATTCATCACCGCGCGCGCCGTGCGCAGTATGTTTTCGAGCGCGTCCGGCGTATGCGCATAGTCTATAAACACGTCAAATCCCGTGCCCGGCGTCGGCACGCGTTCAAACCGGCCTTTTACGCTTGTAAACCCCGCAATAGTTTTCGCCACAGCCTCCGGCGGCGCGCCAAGCTCAATAGCCGCAGCCGCCGCCGCAAGCGTGTTCGCCACATTGAACGCGCCGCAAAGCTTTGTGTTTATCTCAATCTCGACGCCCGGCCCGAGCAGTGTGTACGAACTGCCTTCGGTGCCGTGGAATTTTACATTAACCGCGCGGTAATGAGCCTGACCGCCCGACGGCGAAAAGCTTATAATCGGGCAGCTTGCCGCCTCAACAAGGCGGCGGAAATACGCTTCGTCGGCATTGGCTATCCCAAGGGTTGCCATTCGGAAAAGCTTCGCCTTCGCTTCAAAGTATGCGTCCATCGTGCCGTGGAAGTCAAGATGCTCGGGCGTAAGGTTTGTGAACACCGCAAGCTCGGGCACCAGCGCGTCGAGCTTGCCAAGCGCCAGCGCATGCGAGGAAGCCTCCATCACGACTGCCCCTGCGCCTTTGCCGGCGAACTTCGCGAGAAGAGGGTAAAGCTCACCTGGGTCGGGCGTCGTGAGCGAGCCGGTCAGCGTGCCAATAAGGCGGGTGTCCGAAAATTTCGCCGGGCCGCCGGCAGCCGACGCGGCGACAAGCAGCTCCCTTATTAAGGTTGTAGTTGTAGTTTTGCCGTTTGTGCCGGTGACGGCGATAATGCAGAGCTTCGATGCGGGGTCGCCGCAGAAATTGTTCCAAATCTTCGCGCAGGCCGATCGGGTATCTTTCACCAGTATGTACGGCGTGCCAGCCGGCAGCGCCGAAGTGTCCTCGCATACTACGACCACCGCGCCGCGCGCAAGCGCATCGGGCACGTACCGGTGCCCGTCTTCGCGCGTACCTCGCAGGCAAATAAACATGCAGCCCTCGACCGCACGGCGCGAGTCGTCGCACACCGCTGTTATTTCAGTGTCTGGCGTAAGTCCTGCAAGCGACGAGCCGTACACCTCGACCCCGAAAAGCAGACTTGCCAGCTTCAAAACAATCACTCCCGGACGCAATTATGGGGTGCGCGGTTTTTACGTCCGTGAGCTTTTGGCGCAGATTGTTTAAATGCGCCACTGCCGGGGTTTTGCCTTTAGTTTTCCTGGCTGTCTAGGTAACGCAGAGTGACCGTCACGACAGTGCCGGGGGCGACAACTTCGCCTGCCGCGGGACTTTGCGCGACGACCACCGCGCCGCTGGCTATGTCGTAGTTTGTTGTCCCGTCTATCAGTATATTCAAGCCGCTACTTATTAATGTGCGGTTGCAGTTTGTCGCGTTCATGCCGACGACATTAGGAACCGTTACGCTGGTCGTCGGGGTTTCGTCGCCGCAGTAGAGTATAACTTTGCCGGTATCTTTGTTTATAGCCTCGCCGTACGAGGGCATCTGGTAGGTGACAATGTCGCCGTCGCCCCTGACTTCGACATCAAGCCCGAGCGCGTTGACCTTGGCTTTAGCCTCGCTGACCTTTTTGCCGACATAATCGCCGACAGTGACCGCTATGCGCGCAAGGTCGGACTCGGAATAATTGCGCTCGACGCCGAGATAAGGCAGCGCCTCGTTGAGGAACGACGAAACGTAGGGCGCCGCTACCACGCTTCCGTAGACGGTTTCGCTCTGCGGCTGGTCGACGACTATAAGCACCGCTATCTGCGGGTCTTCTGCCGGCGCATAAGCGACACACGAGCTTACGCGCAGATAGGAGTTGCCCGCCTCGTCGAGAATGTCGCGCACCTCGGAGGTGCCGGTCTTCGCCGCAACGGTATAACCCGCAACATAGGCGTTTTTCGCGCCGCCGTTGCCCGAAACGCCGCGCTCGAGTATGCCCGCAATCTCTTTTGCGGTGGCTTCGCTTATCACCTGCCGCTTGATTTGCGGCTCGCGAGACATAAGCACGTTGCCGTCGTCGTCTATCAGCTTTTCGACTACATAGGGGGTGACTAGGTACCCGCCGTTGGCGACCGCACAGATGCCGGTAAGCAGCATGAGTGGGGTGACCTTAAAGGTCTGGCCGAACGAGTACACCGCCAGCTCGACCTGGTTGAAGCCTGAAAACGCATGGTAGTACGAGTTTGCTTCGCCGGGCAGATCTATGCCGGTTTTCTCGGTAAACCCGAACGCTTTGAAATACTCGTAAAACTTATCCCTGCCGAGCCTTGCGGCAACTTGCATCAGCGTCGGGTTGCACGACTGTTGCAGGCCCTCTTCAAAAGTCACCGTGCCGTGGCCAATTCGCCGCCAACAGTGAATCGGCTTGCCATAGCCCTCGATTTTTAGCGCGCCGCCGCAGTGGAATTTGTCGGTGATCTTGACGACATTCTCCTCAAGCGCGGCTGCCGAGGTTATAACCTTGAAAGTCGATCCGGGTTCGTAAAGCTCCGACACCGCCTTGTTCTTCCACATCGAGTAAAGCAGTTCGTTGTACAGCGACTTGTACTCGGTGGAACTGGGGTCATAACCGCTTTCGTTAAGTTTTCTCTGAAATTCTTCCGTCAGCTTATATGGGTTATTGAGGTCGAACGACGGATATGTAGCCATCGCGCGTACCGCGCCGGTCTTGGGCTCAATCGCAATGCCGGTGACGCGGTTAAGCGGCTTTGAGTCGTGGTAGGTCTTCTCAAGCTCTTTTTCGAGCATGCTTTGAAGCGTCAGGTCAATCGTAGTGACGAGGTTTGCGCCGTTCGACGCATCTATGTATGTATCGTATTTATACGGCATGCTGAGGCCGTTTGCGTTGCGCGCCGTGAGGTAACGGCCGGATGTTCCGGATAGGTAATCGTTGTACTCAAGTTCAAGCCCAAGCAGGCCCCCGTCGGTACCTACTACGCCGATGACATGCGCCGCGAGCGAGCCGTACGGGTAATAGCGCGAGGTCGACGCTTCAAGGTGTACCTGTTTGTTGAGATTGTTTTCAGATATAAACGCGAGCACCTTGTCGGCGTCTTCCTCCGAGACATTCTTTTTGATTGTCTCGTCGGCGCGGTGCTTGCGCCCGGCGCGATAGATTACCTCGTCGTAATCGACGCCGAGGATTTCAGTTAGCCCTCTCGCGATGAGCCTCGCCTGCTCATCGTCGACAATGTCGCGCGGCGAGATGAACACCCGGTAGACGGTGTAGTTTGTGGCAAGCTGCACCATGTTCCGGTCGTATATGATTCCGCGCTTTGCGGAAAGCGTTGTCTCGCGCTGGATGTTGTCGAGCACCTTCGCCTGATATTTATCGTAGTTTACTATCTGCAGGTCAAATAGCCGGGCGATGATAGCGGTCCAAGCGACAATGCACACAAGTATAATCACTGTCGCCCGCATTGCCATCCTTCGGTTTATACCCTTTACCCCGCGCAATGCGCTCGAAGGCGCGCGGGACTCTGTATCGGAATACCCGGCGGCGCGGCCTCGGGCCTCCCCGCCGCCATTTTTGCCTCGCGGTTTCAGAATATTACCCCCTGGTAAAAGGTAGTCTTGGCTCAGATTGCCCCGATTTGCGCCAAATTTGGTCGCAACCGGGCGAAATTTGCCCATAACGACAAAATTGAGAGCATAGAGCCGTAATTATACCGTCGCTCCGCTCTCAAAATCAATTGCAATATATCTTATTACGGAAGCCCTAGATTTATGATACCGCAACTTTTCGCAAATGTCAATTTTTTTATTGCCTTCCGCCGCCGGTAAATAATACCGGCATTCTATGCCGGCTAGTCCAAAAGGTCTCCGAAATTCGCGGAAATCGCGCTCATCAGTGACGAGAGCCCGTCCGACGAGGTCTCGGCTTCAGCTTCCGTCTCAACCTCGATAACGTCGCCCTCGCCGACGTTTACGTACTGCTTTGCCACCTTGTCGCGCTTTACCATGCCGTACTGTTCCGTGGCGATGCGCTCTATTTCGACAAGGTCGTTCTTTTTCTCAAGCTTGAGCATAAGCTCGCTTTGCTCGGTAACGAGCTGGTTATACCGGCTTTTCAGCTCCGAGATTGCGATTGTGTACTCGTTTATACGCACGATGTTGTAAATCATGTACATAAACAGCGTCGAGCACATCAGCGCGGTAAATATAAACGCGATTGGAAAAGGCTTATATTCCGCTTTAGGTATTGTATATATACGAGGCTCGGCTTTTGCCGACGCAGCTGTTTGTGTTTTCGTTTTGCTTAAATTGCCGAGCGAAACCGAAGGCGCCGCCCTGCGCGCACGCGGCTTTGACATATCGGGAGCGCGCGATACATTCCTGCGCCTGCGCAGCTCGCCTGCCGCGTCCTCCGCCGCCCTGCCTTTGCTTCCCAAGCGGTCGGCCACGCCGGCGGAAATACCAACCCCGTAGCGCCTGTCGGCATATCCGCCGACAATATGCTGGGCGCCAGCGCGCATACGCCGGCTGCCCGCGGCAGCGTGACCACCGACCGCAGCTACGCCGCCCGGCGCTATGCCGTGCGCGCCGCCGCCTGCCGCGTATGCAGAACCGTCGCCGGCATGATACGAACGATACGCGGTATCGTTTGTCAAGCGCCTTTCCTCCTGTCTGTGTTTTGTCATCCGCGGTCACCACCTCCGCGGACGACGCGTTGCCCGGCGGCTCTGCCGGCAAAACTGCCGGCGACTTTTCGCCCTTCCGGTATCAAACCAGGGAAAAAACCGACCGTCCGCTTTTCCATATATTATACCAAACAATTATTAAGATTTATATAGCCGCCGCAGCGTTCACAGTTTTTTTACAATTCTGAGCTTTGCGCTGTGTGATTTGGGGTTATCCTCCAGTTCCGCGCGGCATGGGGTAATGGGCTTTTTGGTTATCAGCTCTACTTGAGGCTCTTTCCCGCACACGCAAATTGGAAAATCCGGCGGGCATACGCAGCCTTTCTGCAGCTCGGCAAAGGTACGCTTTACGATCCGGTCCTCGAGCGAGTGGAAAGTGATAACCGCAAGCCGCCCTCCCGGTAGCAGCAAGTCAACAAGGTCGCGGATCGTAGGCTCGATAACGTCAAGCTCGCCGTTGACCTCGATCCTTATGGCTTGGAAGGTGCGCTTTGCGGGGTGCGAGTATGAGCGCTGCCGGCGGTAACCCGACCGGAAGCTTGCGCGCGGGAGCTCCGGCACAGCCGACTCGATTATAGAGGCAAGTTCGAGCGTTGTCCTAATCGGCGCATTCTCGCGAGCCGCTACGATGCGGCTTGCGATCCTGTCCGCATAGCGCTCTTCGCCGTACTCGCGGATAATCTTCTCGAGCCGCTCCTCAGAGTAGCCGTTTACCACATCGTAAGCCGTCAGCGCCTGGCGCTGGTCCATGCGCATATCGAGTGGCGCGTCCTTCATATATGAAAACCCGCGCGCGGGGTTGTCTATTTGGTACGACGACACTCCTAGGTCAATAAGCGCCCCCTTGGGGCGCACCCCTCCGAGTATTTGCTTTACTTCGCTGAAGTTGCAGTTTATAAAAATTACTTTGTCTTTGTAAGGCTCGAGCCTTTGCCGAGCGGCTTTGATCGCCTCGGGGTCGCGGTCGAGCGCTATAAGCCTCCCTTCGTCAAGCCGCTCGGCTATTAGTGCGGCATGTCCGCCGCCGCCGACTGTGCAATCGACATAAATCCCGTTTGGGTCAATGTCGAGCCCGGATATGCACTCGTCGGCCATTACAGGTTTATGGCTGTATTCCATTTCGTAAACTTCGTTGTAAAATGCATAAAAAATTTCGGCGCATCTCCACCAGGTACCAAATCCCAATCTCAGCTTTGCGTTCCCTGCGTGGAGCGGTGGGAGGTTTACTACCGTATTCACTTTTTTACACCTCTCAGAAGCCCAGCTTAATCATTAACGCTTCCATAGCCGCTGTGTCGGCTGACCGGATGCTTTCCTCCCACAACGTCTCGTCCCAAAGTTCTATATGGTCGCCGGCGCCGATGATTTTTATATTTTTCTGCAGTCCTGCGTATTGGCACAAGCTCGCGGGTATGAGTATCCTACCCTGCGAGTCGAGCTCCGCTTCGTATGCTGACGAATAAATAAAGCGTTTGAGCACCCTAGCTTCGGTAGCCGGCAACGATTCTAGCTTCGCGGTGTATGTCGACCACGCACTGGTATTATACACCGATACACATTTGTCTATGCTCTTTACAAGTATCGCGCGGTCGCCCATCTCCTCGCGCATGCGCGAAGGCAGCGTAAGCCGGTTCTTGCTGTCGAGCGTATGCGAGTACTCGCCTAAAAACACCGCCTTCGCCTCCTTCGCTTTTGCTGCCGGGCTAATTTCCAACAAAAGATGCAAAATTCGCCGTACGGCTCATTTTACCGAGCGGCGCTGCGATATATCTAAATATTGGGTTTGGGGTCTGTTAGATGACTTTTTGCCCCTATGTTTGACACTTTGTGACACTTTCACCCACTTGACTTTATTATAAGTTATATTTTTACAAATTGCAATACTAAAAATAAAAAAATATGCAAAAATCACAAAAAAATCGCGGCGAAAAGAACGCGTTTTCGCCGCTCATTCGATACAAACGAACAGATATTCGATCTTGTTTTTGGGCCTTCGATTTCCATTTTCTGGCTATTGTCGACAGCTTTCGCCTTTGTTTAGCAAGGCTTACTGGGCTATATTTTCGCTTTCGAGCACATTTATCGCCGCATCGGGCATGTAGCCATAGAGCGGCTTTTTGTACCTAAGCAGCTCGCGTACCACCGTCGAGCTTATGTGCTGAAGTTCGGGCCGCGACGGTAAAATCACAGTTTCGGCTTCGCTATAAAACGCGCGGTTGATGTTTGCCATTTTGTACTCGTAATCGAAGTCGCTGCCGTCACGCACGCCTTTGACGATGTATTTTATGCCGCGCTCACGCATGAAGTCGACGAGCATGCCGTCCGAGAGCGCAGTTTTGACGTTCCCAATACCCTCGCAGGCTGCGGCTAGCATTTTCAGCCTCAACTCTCCCGAAAAAGCCGTTTGTTTTGAGCTGTTGACGAACACCACCGCCCACACCTCGTCGAAAATTTGCGCGGCGCGAATTATTATATCGAGGTGCCCTACCGTTACGGGGTCATAGCTGCCGGGGATTATGCATTTCACTCCTCGCCCGCCTCCTGCCCGCCGATAAAATCGTAGACAGTTATAAACACCCGCCCGTATCGGTTGTGCCTGCGTATTTTAAACCCTTCTATTTCTACCGGTTCGCGCAAGTCGGACTCGGCTATTACGACGGAGCCGGGCGCGCATAAACTGTGCTGGCGAAGGCTGCTGATGACCGATCCGGTGCTTTTTGCCGCATACGGCGGGTCGACAAAGATGATGTCGAACTGCTCCCTGCCGCCGAGCGACCTTATAAGCGAGGCAGCGTCGGCGCATATTATCCGGCAGCGGTCATATAGGTTTGTCCGCTTGGCGTTCCTCTTTATAACCTCTATCGCATCGGCATTATTGTCGCAAAGCAGAGCGGTTGCGGCGCCCCTCGACAACGCTTCGAGCGCGAGCTGGCCTGTGCCAGCGAAGACGTCGAACACCCGCCTGCCCTCTATTTCAAATTGTATCATGCTAAATATTGCTTCCTTAGCCACTCCCGACGTCGGCCTTGTATCCTCTCCTGGAAGTGACTCAAGGCGCGTCCCCCGCGCCGAGCCGGTTATAACTCGCATTTTTACCTCCCATCGCGCGACGCTTCGCGCGTTTATGCTACACTCGATGTTACTGGATTTATTATAAATTCAAACATCGGGCGTTATTCCACAGCTTTAGCCTGCGGAATTATTATAGTACCCGTACTTTGGTATGTCAACAAAAGCGCCGTTAATATTTGCCTTTTAAAGCCTGATATGGCCGATTTCGTAAATTTTCTGCAGCGTGCGCTCAGCGTCTTCGCTGCATTTCCCGTAATATGGGTTTTTGTACCGCCCGACGAGCCTGTAGCCAAATTTAATAAGCATCATCTCATAAATGCAGTTTTCCGATATATCCGGCGCTTCGGCAAACTCGGAAAACCCTTCGTAATACGCCTTCACGCAGCGCGTAAAGTTTTCAACCATGTTGTCGATGTCCGAATCGTCGGCGACAAGGCTTGCTATGTCCTCGCCTAAGTATCCCCAGCCGGCAGTATCCCAGTCGACAAGCATCACTTTTTTGCCCGAACAGAAGATATTCGTCACCCAAAAGTCGCGGTGGCAAAATATGAGGGGTAGCCTCTCGATGCGGCAAAAAATCTCATCGCATCTCTCGTCGATGTCAATTATCATCTTGCAAAGATGCCTTGGCAGCGAGCAGCCGCCGTCACGGATATAATGGTATAGCTCTTCAGTCGACCTTTCGTGTAGATAGTTTTGTTTCATATAATCAGGAGAGCTTACGTTTGTCAGCTTCAGCCCGGCATACCCGCCCGCATGGAGCCTGCCTTGAAACCTTCCTAGCTCCCTTGCCGCAAGCTCATACATTTCTGGTGTCATATCGAGCCCCGAGACACCTTCCGCAAACTCCATCCAAAGCCACATCTCGCCATCGCTTATATTTTTATGATAACATGCCGGCCGCCGCAGGTTATCGGTAAATACATCGTCGGGGAGCGCGTCGTAAAGGTCATACTCTCTACGCCAAGAGAGCGGGTCGGCATAGCGAGACCATTTCTTTTGGTGTTTATAAACCATGCAAAACGGCTCTTCGCTTCCGCCTATCTCAGCCTTACCGCTAACAAGCAAAACATCGCCTATCGTGCCGCCGTGCAGGCGCTCTACTTGAAACTCTATTGCTAATGCATCCTCGCCAAGCTTTTTTCGCAACGCTTTGTCAAGCTCGGTTTTATCAATGGCAATTGATTTCATTTCCGTCCTACCTTTGCGAGTTTACATAATTATACCATAACCGGCTGCGACAGCAACCAAAAAGCCAATTTTCACCGAAACAGCCAATGCTGTTGACAGTTGTCGGTATAATGGTATAATAACATTAACAATAAGTTGGAGGACGGATATGGAACAATACGACAGGCGCGAGGAGCGCACCGGTGTGCAAGAGGCTCACGACTATGTGCCTACCATCGACATCGGCTGCGACTTTGTAATGGTGTATGGCCTGCACAATCTCAAAGAGAGAATAAAAAAGTGGAAATCGCGCGGATATATCGTGCACCTAATGACCGGCGTCGCCTGGGGCAACTACCAGGACTACCTATACGGCAAGTATGACGGCATCGACCATCACGACGAAGGGCAAGTCGAACGAGGCGGCCGTGAGATTAATCACGGCAAAGACGTGCCCTATATGGTGCCTTCTATCTCGTTCTCGCGTTACCTCACCCAACAGCTAAAATACGCTATCGACTGCGGAATAGACGCAATACACCTTGAAGAGCCCGAGTTTTGGGCGCGCGCCGGCTACTCTGAGGCGTTCAAGCGCGAGTGGCAGCTTTACTACCGCGAGCCATGGCAGGACCCGCGCTCGTCGGCTGAGGCCCAATACCGCGCGTCAAAGCTCAAGCAGTACCTTTACACACGGATGCTTGACAGGCTCTGCTCGGAGCTAAAGGAATACGCGCTTGTAAAGCACGGGCGGCTGCTCCGGTTTTACGTGCCCACCCACTCGCTTATCAACTACTCGCAGTGGATGATTTGCTCGCCCGAGTCGGCGCTGGTCGATTTGCCAGGCATCGACGGCTATATAGCGCAAATTTGGACCGGCACGTCGCGCACGCCGAACACTTACGAGGGCGTCGTCCGCGAGCGCACGTTTGAAACCGCATTCCTCGAGTACGGTATCATGCAGGAGCTGGTGCGCGGTACAGGCAAGCGCATGTGGTTTTTGCACGACCCGGTCGAGGACGACCCTAAACACACGTGGGCCGATTACAGAGCCAATTACTACCGAACCGTTACGGCTTCGTTGCTGCATCCCGAGGTATACCACTACGAAGTGTCGCCGTGGCCCAATCGCGTTTTCAACGGCAAATACCCTACCGAGGACGGCAAAGGCCGAGAGGGTATACCCGCCGACTACCGCACGAACCTGCTCACCGTTATGCAAGCGCTGCGGGACATGAAACAAAGCGATGTACGCTGGCGCGAGCCAGTGACCGAGATCGGGCTACTGCTCGCCGACTCCGCGATGTTTCAGCGCATTTACCCCGACGGCGACGAGCGCGAAAAAGAGGGAGCCGTCACGTTCGACGCTTTCTACGGACTTGCGCTCCCGCTGCTCAAGCATGGGCTTGCCGTGCGGCCGGTGCAGCTTGACAACGTGCGCCGCTATGCCTCATACCTTGCGCCTTATAAAGCGCTTGTGCTCAGCTACGAGTTTATGAAGCCCGAGTACCCCGACATAAACAACGCGCTCGCCGGATGGGTGCGCAGCGGCGGGCTTTTGGTTTATGTCGGCGACGGTCGCGACTCTTTCCATAACATCCGCGCGTGGTGGAACCAAGGCGCGGACTATGCAAACCCCGCCGAGCACCTCTTTGAGGCGTGCGGCTTAGGGCGCTACCCAGCCGAGGGCATACACGAGTGCGGGGGTGGCTATGTCTGCTACATGAACGCATTTTCAGCCAACATCGCGCGTTCAAAAGAGCTTGCCAACACATACCGCGCGCTGGTCCGGGAGGGGCTCGCCAAGCTCGGCGTCGACTGGAAGCCGTCGTCGCGGCTCATCCTCGACCGCGGTCCTTACACGGTCACCGCAATTATGGAAGAGTCCGCCGACCTCTCGCCTTACACGCTCGAAGGAAGATATGTAAACCTTTACGAAACCGATTTGCCTATTGTGACAAACCCCTCGCTTGAGCCAGGGTCTGTCGGGCTTTGGTACAACCTCGGCATGCTCGACAAAACCGAGACTGCAAAGGTCATCGCGGCTGCGGCACGGCTTGAGAAGCTTAAGGTAACCTCGCGCTCATGCTCGTTTGTCGCCAAAGGTCCCGCCGAGTCCGATTGTGTCATCCGCATGTATGTTGCAAAGCCGCCAAAATCGGTATCGGCTGGCGATGTGCCCGTCACATATGAGTATGACGAGCCTTCTTCGACCATGCTTTTGCGATTTGCAAACTCTCCCGACGGCGTGCATGTTATGGTTAAGTTTTAAATTACGCAAAAAATATCGCCGGCAGCTTATAGCTGCCGGCTTTTTCGTTATGCTTTTTAGCTGAAAAGCTTCCTATATATTTCAGCCATTTCCTCTTCGTTTATTTTATAAGGCGAGTTTGCGTAGTTAGACGCGTCTTTAACTTTTTCTACATATACCTTTATTGTGTCCGCGTCAAGCTTTACATTTACATTCGCAAGTTTTGGTATCTGCTCTGCAATTTCATCGACCGACGCACCGATCCCGGCGGCAAACTCGGCTAGAAGCTTTTCGCCTTCGGGCGTTCTAGCGTTGTATTTTATATATTCGCCGGTAAACACCGCGCAAGCTTTGCCATGCGGCACGCCGAGCTCGAGCGTGAGGTTATACCCGAGCGGGTGCGGGAATCCTGTGCCGGTTGTATTTATAGCGACTCCGCCCGCAGTCGCCGCGTACGCAAGCGCCTCGCGCTGGAGATATGTAAATCCCCCAGCGTCCTTCTCCCCTTCGGATAGCTCGCCGCGGACCAACACGTCCCAAATCAGCCGCGCGCCGTAGACGGCGAACATGCGTGATATATCGGTTGACTTCGGCGACAGGTACGACTCTATGCAGTGGCAAAACGCGTCGAGCGCGGTGCTTACCGAATACTCGTGCCCGAGCGAGCAGGTATACTTCGGGTCAATAAAGGCATATTTGAAATATGAGTGCTCGCTTTTGAAAGTTTTCTTTTTATTCGATTCATCGAGCGTTATGACCGCGTAGGGGTTGACTTCGCTGCCCGTGCCAGCAGTGGTGGGGATCCCGATAATCGGCAGCGACGGATTGAGTTTTTCGGTATTGTAAAGCTCCATCGGCTCGATGCCGGGGTTTGCCGCAAACGCCGCTATGGCTTTCGACGCGTCGAGCGGCGAGCCGCCTCCTATGCCAACAACAAACTTCGCGCCAAACTCCGCTGCGACCTTCCCACCCTCGGCGCAGACCGAAAGCAGCGGATTTTCGCCGATTTTATCAAAAAGTACATACTCGCAGCCGGCTTTACCAAGAGCATATAGCACGTCGTCCAGCGCCCCACTCGCTTTGGCAGAACGGCGACCGGTGACAATTATGCATTTTTTGCCCAGCGAAAAGAGCCCTGCGTTTTTTTTCACGCAGCCCTCGCCGCTTATTACCCTTGTCGGCATGTAAAAATCGAGCTTCATCGGATTCACCTTCCCATAAAACTCGTACATCCGCCCGGTTTTTCGGGCGGATGTACTTATGCTATTATGGCTATACTCGCATTATTACTGCTGCGGATACTTCGACGAATGCCAATCAGTGTACTGGGCTACAGGCGAGTCGGAGTTTTCGTCATCACTAAATGCGATCACATACTCGTTTTTGTCAAGTTCGACCTTCAAAATCTTTAAATAGTCGGAGTACGTTACCGTCTCGCCGGTTTCAGGGTCAACGTATTCTTTGAAATTGTCGATCTTAGCCTGTATTTCTTTGCTCGCCTCAATCACGCCGTTGATTATATCCTTAGTGTACATATAGTTGTAGGTAATCTCGGCGGGCGCTTCTTCGCCCCTCGCGCTTGAGGCGGCTTTCTGTTTAAGATACTCTTCGTCGATATATTTGAGCCTGAATCCGACATACGGGCTTATAACCAGCTCGAGGTTCTGGTTTTTAGCGTTCTCCCACCTGTTAGCTGCAAGCTCGAGCATCTTTTCATCCATGTCGGTGTTGGGCCACAGGATGAACTGGTTGCCCGTGTCGTACATGTTCATCGAGTAGTCGTTGTTCAGCCTTCTGACATAGCCAGTATCGTCGTCAATCTCATAGTGTAGCCTTTCGACGCCGTACTGGAGCAGGTTGCGTATCGCTTCGTTCTTTACCAGCAGCGCGATAATCTCGACGCAACGGTCGACGTTGGCGGTATAGGCGCTTACGCAGTACATGCTCTCATACATGTTCGCGTTAGTGCCTCTCGGATAGCTGTAGATGTTTATATAGTAGTCATCTTGATACTTCTCGCGAATGTCGTAACCGCCCTTAACGAGCTGCACTGCGGCTTTCGGGTTGAACTCGTAATTGCTGGGAGTGATGTATCCTGCTGCGGTGAAATCGTGCACCTGGTTGAGGACGAGAGTATACGAGGCGGTGCCTAGCAGGTTCTTAGGAGTAAGCAGCGCCGCTTTGGCCGTCGTGTTGGACACGTAACCGCCGACGAGCGAGCCTTCCATCTCGGGCACGATGAAGTCGGTGAGCGGGAACGGAACACCGTAGAGCGGGATATAATCCGGCTCGTATTTCTTAACGTCCGCGAGGAAATCTGCCAGCTTTGCCAGCGTAGTCATTTCATCCGGGTCATAGTAATACTTGTCGCAGAGCTCCTTGTTGATGAGTATATAAGTATACTCACCGATTACGCGGTTGTTGGGGATAGCCATAAGGCCTTCGTCAAAGTTTACTGCGGCAAGCAGCTCCGGATTGATATATTTGTCGATGCCTTTGCCCGTTGTGCCCATTGAACCCGAAAGGTCGGCGATATACCCCTTGTCTATGTATTTGCCGAGCCTGTCAAGCCCGCGGACAAGGAAAATGTCGACCTGGTATTCCTGAGGTTCGGGATATTTTGGGACCACGCGCCCAAACTCGTTGATCCTGGTCTCTTCGGTTTCAGCGGTGGTTTCCTCTTCAGTTACGGGAGCAGTGGTGGTAATACCCGCCGCCCTAAGGCTGCGGGCTTCCTCTTTAGCGCGCTTTGCGTCCTCTTCCTCTTCCTGGATCTTCTTCATGAGGCTTTCAAACTGCGCTTCGATAATATCGAAATACTCGTCTTCGGTATAAAATCTGAGCTCAACGTGCGTGTTGAGCTGGTTTTCGGTAAACTCGTTTAGTTTATCCTGGACTGCCTGTACCGCTTCGGGAGTGGTGCTCTCGCCGGTTATGGCGTACAAAGTAACAGTCAGGGGTCTTGCACGGCCGGTCGTGTCTTCCTCTACGGTTTCGACGGTTTTGTCGCCCGTATTTGAACAGCCCGCAAGCAGGGTCGGAAGTGTCAGCAAAAGTGCCAACACAAAAGAGACCCATCTCTTCCTCATGAAATAACCTCCCAAACAATTATGCAATAAAGATAAAATAATACTCTTACAATTGAAATATATTTTACACTAAAAAGACTAATATGTCAAGGACAATTTAGCCCTCAAGCTGCCTTTTTTTGAAAATTGTGCGTAGTTTTTCACACCTAGCCGATTTTTCCGGCCTGTGTTTTTTGGCGAGTTGTACAATATTTTCGCGCCCGCATTGTGAGTTGTGGCGCCTCTGTTGTGCGGGTTTCACAATAAGGATTGAAAATAATTATACAACAGCTACAAACGTTATTTGTAGTCACAAGCACCAAAAGCCCAAGCAAAAAGCGCAATTATTTTCGCGCTTTTCTTGGGCTTGTCCTATTAGTCGAGGTAATCTTTAAGCCGCTTTGAACGGCTGGGGTGGCGCAGCTTGCGCAGCGCCTTTGCTTCTATCTGGCGGATGCGCTCGCGCGTAATGTTGAACACCTTGCCGACCTCTTCAAGCGTGCGGGTCCGCCCGTCCTCAAGGCCGAACCGCAGCTTTAGCACCTGTTCCTCGCGCGGCGTTAGCGTGTGGAGCACCTCGCAAAGCTGCTCGCGCAAAAGGGTATACGAAGCCACGTCAGCCGGCGCGGGTGAGTCGTTGTCCTGGATGAAGTCGCCGAGATGGCTGTCCTCTTCCTCGCCTATCGGCATCTCAAGCGACACGGGGTCCTGCGATATTTTCATTATCTCGCGCACCTTGTCGGCGCTCATGCCAATAGCCTCAGCGACCTCTTCGGGCGTCGCCTCGCGGCCGAGCTCCTGGAGCAGCCGGCGCTGCACGCGCGTCACTTTGTGGATGGTTTCGACCATGTGGACCGGTATGCGGATTGTCCTCGCCTGATCGGCAATCGCGCGCGTTATCGCCTGGCGGATCCACCATGTCGCATACGTCGAGAATTTATAGCCCTTGCGGTAGTCGAACTTCTCGACCGCTTTCATCAAGCCGAGGTTGCCTTCCTGGATAAGGTCGAGGAAGAACATGCCCTTGCCGACATAGCGCTTTGCGATGCTGACCACAAGGCGCAGGTTGGACTCGACCAATTTTTGCTTTGCCTTCTCGTCGCCTTCCGCCATTTTCTTCGCAAGTTCAAGCTCTTTCTCGGCGTCGAGCAGCGGCACTTTGCCTATCTCTTTAAGATACATGCGCACGGGGTCGTCAATCGCGAGTCCCTCTTGCGCAAGCATCTTCTCCATGTCCTCTGCGGACTCGTAACGCTCAATTTCGCTTTCTATCTCTTCAAACTCGGGCGTATCCAGGTAGCCGGTGATGCCTATGCCGAGATTTCCGAGCTGTTCGTATAGGTTTTCTATCTGTTCGATATCGTAATCGACATCTTCGAGCGCTTCCATTATCTCGCTGTTCGAAAGCGTGCCTTTGGCTTTGCCGCGTTCGATCAGCTCTTTGACGTCAAGTTTCTTTTCACTTTTATTATTACCCATATATGTAAATAGCCTCCGTCACGGGATATTATGCTAAATATTTGAATATTTATACCAAAATATGTGCAAAAATCACAAATTTATTGTAAATTATTTACCTCCCCTGCGTTTTAAGATAAGCTTTGCTATCTCTCCGGGGTCGGGCGGCGTCTCATCGCCCCCTGCAAGCGTACCCGGTATTATGCGCGACTCGCGCAGCGTCTTTGCGCAGCTCGCTATTACTTCAAGGTCGTTTTTTGTAAGCCGCTCGCGCGCCGCCATATAAGATACCGCGCGGCCCATCTCTTCGTCGGACAAAATTTGCCCAAGCGCCGATAGCGTAAAACTCGCGCCCGCCTCCGCCATCGCCGCGTATATTTTGCGGTTGAGCGATGTGTAAAACTCGTCGGGCTTTATAAGCTTCTGCGCATCGGGGATAAGCTCGGGGTAAAGCAAAAGCACCCCCAATATCGCTTCCTCAGCCGCCGCCTGCTGCCGGAACTTGAGTTTGTCCGGATTTATCCTGTCGCCAAGCCCTTCCGCCAGCCGCAAGCTTTGCCTCCTTTGCTCCCTTCTTTCCGCCGCATATGCCTTTTTGCGCTTTTTTTCGGCGTCGCGCTCAAGATTTTCTGCGCTGACTCCCAGCCGCTCGGCTGCGCGGCGCGCGCATATCTCGCACTCGGTTTTTGAGGGCAGCTCCGCTAGCAGGGCGACGACTTCGCTCACTGCCTTTATTCTGCTTTCGTCGTCCGAGGTACCGTCCGGGCCGATTTTATATTTTTCAAGTATAGCGTCAAGCTTAAACTCGAACTTGCTACGGCTGCCTTCGAGCAGTCTTCGGAACGCTGCGGCGCCGTATTTTTTTATATACTCGTCGGGGTCCTTTGCGCCGGTGACGGTTAGCACCTTCGCCTGTAGCCCCGCTGCTTCAAGCAAGCGTATCGCCCTGTCGGCAGCCCGCTGACCCGCCTCGTCGTTGTCGTAGGTAATAACGACCTCTTTCGTGTAGCGCTTCATGATGCGCGCCTGCTCGTCGGTAAGCGCGGTCCCGAGCGTCGCGACCGCGTTCGTAAAGCCCGCGGCGTGCAAAGCGATGACATCCATATAGCCTTCGCAGAGTAATAGCCGTTCCGAGCAGCTGTGGCGCGCGAAATTTAGTGCAAAAAGGCTTCTGCTCTTTTTAAACGCGGGCGTATCGGACGAGTTTAGGTACTTAGGCTGCGCGTCGCCTATCGACCTGCCGCCGAACGCGACCACGTCCCCCGAGACGTCTATAATCGGGAACATTATCCTATCCCTGAAATAATCGAAAGGCCTTCCTGTCCTTTCCGATAAGCCGCACAAAAACGCAGCGGTGAGCTCCTCTACTTTATAACCAAGCCCCAACAGGTGCTTTTGCAGTGCATCGAAGCTGTCGGGCGCATAGCCCAACCCGAAATGCTTTATTGTTGGCATAGACAGCCCGCGGCTTTTAAGGTACTCGAGCGCCTTTTGCGACTCGAGGAGCCGTGCGTGGAAAAACCGAGCCGCCTCGCGGTTTAATTCTATTATGCGCGTTTTTTTGACTCCCGATTTCGCATACTCGGGCTCAGCACGTTCGGGTAGCGTTATGCCCGCGCGCTTTGCTAGCAGTTCGACAGCGCCGACATAATCGAGGTTTTCGATTTTCCTTATAAAGGTTATCACGTCGCCGCCCGCGCCGCAGCCGAAGCAGTAAAAGAAACCGCGCTCGGGCACGACGTGAAACGATGGCGTCCGCTCGCTGTGGAATGGGCAAAGCGCCACATACCCCGAGCCGGAACGCTTTAGCGACACATAGCCCGATATGACGTCGACAATGTCGCACCTAAATTTTATTTCCTCTATAATTTCGCTCGGTATCAACTCACTTCAACCTCTAAACGGTTCAGGTATAAAAAGCTGCTTATACATATTTACCGCATATCGGTCTGTCATGCCCGATATGTAGTCGACAGCAGCGCGCTTTTCGCCTTCTACTTTTGCTATTTCCAAATACTCGGGAGGCATCTTCTCCGGATTTTTAGTAAAATAATAGTAAAGCGTTTCGATCATTGCCTCCGCTTTGCCTTCCTCGCCCTTTGCGGCGGGGTTTATATAGACGTTTTCGTAAAGGAAATCGTAAAGCTTGTCCGTCGCCTCGTTTACCTCGTCGCTCATAGCTATGTCGCCGCGCCGCTCGCTTTCCTCGACGATGCTTTTTACCATCGTACTGATGCGCTCGCCATGCGAGGTTCCAAGCACGCGCCGGATATCCTCCGGAATAGAGCTTGGCGACAAAATCCCTGCGCGGCAGGCGTCATCAACGTCGTGGTTTATATAAGCTATTTTATCGGCATACCAAATAATCCGCCCCTCAGGCGTCGAGGCGGTGCCGGTGGTATGGTGCAGTATGCCGTCGCGCACTTCATATGTGAGGTTAAGCCGCTCGAGCACATCCACGACCCGCAGGCTCTGTTTGTAGTGTGTATACTCAGGGTCATAGCAGCGCTGCAGCACGCGCTCGCCGGCATGCCCGAATGGCGTGTGCCCAAGGTCGTGCCCGAGCGCTATAGCCTCGGTTAGGTCTTCGTTCAGCCTCAGCGCCCTGGCGATAGTGCGTGCAATCTGCATCACTTCGAGCGTATGGGTGAGCCTTGTGCGGTAATGGTCGGTTTCAGGCGACAGAAAGACCTGTGTCTTATGCATAAGCCGCCTGAAGGCTTTGGAATGGATAATTCTGTCCCTGTCGCGCTGGTACTCGGTGCGCATATCGTCTTCCGGGATCGGCACAAGCCTACCTTTAGTGCTTTGCGTCAAAGTAGCGTTTTTTGCAAGCGTTTCTCGCTCGCGCCTATATATCATTTCCCGCACCGTCATTGACAGCGGAAACCTCCTCGCAATTATCCGGTCCGCCAAATTTTTTAGCACAATATAATATACGCAAAATCTTTAAAAATACCTTCCTTTATGATAGGGATTTTCTTTAAACCCGGTTGAATTTTGGCACAAAAAAAGCCGGTTTTCACCGGCTATTAAATCTCAAGTGTATGTAGTTAAAGTAAGTCTTCAACAATATGCTTCGCAGTTATAGGAGTGACGGCACCGTCGTAGAGGATTTTAAGGATTTCTTTCGCAATCTGCTCGTCGCGGGAGATGTCGTACAAAAACGCGGTGTCGGTATATCCATATATGTCGGTGCTCAAAATCAAGATGCAGTATCGCATACTCACCTCAGCATACTCCCCATAATAACCTTGCTGCGGCAAGTCCGCGGCTTTAGGGGTGTCTAAAGCGATGAGCCTGTACTCGAGAAGCATTTCTACAGGATCACTTATAAAACGGACCAAAACATCAGTTTCACCGCTCGTGAGGACTTCACGATGGTTTATCATGTTTATCATATAATAACCCCCCAACTGTTTGTTTTAAGATAACACCCAAAAGACGATACAGATTTGGTCATAGGTCTTGTTTAAAATTATACCATCTGTAAACAAACGTGTAAATAAATCTCTTGTTACATATTTCGACAAAATTATATCTATCATGTAGTATATTTGACATTGTTTTATATATTTCTCACAAATAATAGATTAAAAAGCACAATATATACCACACCGCAGAAGCCTGTCCACAAAAAAGAGTCGAATTATTGAATAATATGTCGATAATCTTATTAATATTCACCGTAATTACATGCATTAGCCTTTTTAGGCAACAAATTCAGGCTTGTATTTATAAATATTTATGGTATAATTAATATAAATTCATATTATAGTGACTTTAACAAAATTTGAGGTGTAATTTAGTGAAACCTTTACGTCTACATATTGACAAAAAATCGATTAAAATACTACAATTCGGGCTCCCGGCTGTGCTGGCAGTGCTTGTTTACACAATACACTATTTAATAAGCTCCGAAAGCGGTAATTATTACATAATTATGAACGTCGGCAAACAACTTCTGGAGCACGCGATGATGAGCTTGACGCTGCTGGTCGGCGGGGCGCTGCTTTTCGATTACGAAATAAAGCGAAATGGAAACGATCGGCGCTAAGCTTCTTTCATGCTGCAAATTATGCCCGCGAAACTGCGGAGCTGATAGGCTCGGCGGCGAGCGCGGCCGCTGCCGGGTCACCGGGGCGGACGTGCTCGTCGCCCATTTTATGCTTCACCATTGGGAAGAGCCATGCATATCGGGGCCTGGCGGCTCGGGCACGGTGTTCTTTGGTGGATGCGGGCTGCGCTGCATGTTTTGCCAAAACCGCGTGATAACCGGCGACAAGATCGGCGACTACTATAGTACAAGCCGGCTGGCTGGGCTGTTCTTAAGCTTGCAGGAGCAAGGCGCCGACAACATAAACCTTGTGACGCCCACCCATTACGCGCCGCAAGTCGCCGCTGCTGTATCCGAGGCCCGCTCGCTCGGGCTGCGGTTGCCTGTTGTTTGGAACTCGAGCGGGTACGAAAAAGCAGAAATTATATCCGGGCTGCGCGGCATTGTCGACGTTTACATGCCGGATTTCAAATACTTTTCCCCCGGGCTTGCGCGCAAGTTTTCCTCTGCGCCAGACTATTTCGAGCATGCTTCAAGCGCCATAGGCGAAATGGTGCGACAAACCGGTACGCCGGTGTTTGACGGGCGCGGCATGCTTTTGCGTGGCACTATAATCCGCATTCTTGTTTTGCCTGGGCACACACTCGACGCGATGAAGGTTATCCATTACCTATACCGTACATATGGCGATGATGTTATCTTGTCCATCATGGGGCAATACACGCCGCCAGCGGGCATGCCATACCCAGAGCTGCGACGCAGGCTCACTCAAAGCGAGTACGACGAGGTCGTCGAGTTCGCCGCCGATATCGGCGTGACGCGCGCATATATCCAAGAGCTAGGTTCGGCGAGCGAGAGCTTTATCCCGAAGTTCGGGTTTAAGCCAAACACCGAGCAAAAAGATTAATGTGCGCTAAAGGCAAACGCAAAAAACGCCCCCTAAAAGCTGTCCTCACATAGGGATTTTATACCCTTGAAAAATTCGGCATAGTCGTGAATAGCGGCTATGCCGTTTTTTCGTCCATTTTCTGAAAATCTATTGCTCCGATGCAATTGTAAATGATTCGAA
>DULN01000004.1 GCA_012840355.1 Clostridiales bacterium
ACGCCCTTAAAAACTTTTATGCATGGGGCTTGGTCAAGCCAAGCGTAACTACCATAAAGGAAGCATATACGCGCCGCCTTGCTTTGGTTAAAACAGGCGCCGGCGCAAACAAAAAAGCCTGCGGCAATCCCGCAGGCTAAATATGCATATATAATTTTGCGGCTGCGAAGGCCGCATTTTTTGCGCCTATTCCGCAAGCACGCCGACGATAGGCATGAACTGCAGTATCCCAGGGCCGTGCGGCGACTCTTCCAACAGCTCAGTAAAGTCTATGCCCGCGCGGTGGCCGTGATGCTCCCCGTCGCGCCATTGCGGCACGTTGCTTATATCGTAGACGAAGCCGTTATACGCAACATAAACGGGACGGCCGTCGGTGCCGTCGTAAAACGCAAGCTCCTCGAGCGTGAATATGCGCAGCCCGTCTTCGTTTGTCTCAAACGCTTCCGGCTCGGTCAGCGCCTCCGTCTCCTCCGCGCCGGTTGTCTCATCCTCTTGCTGTGCGTATATCTGTCGGCTTACCCACAATGTGAGCGTCACCGCCGCCGCGCCGAAGAGCCATGCTCTTTTTTTGTCCATTACGCTTTCCCGTCCCTTTATTTTTGCTTATACGAGAATTATTTTGCGCGCGGCGGGATAAAATTATTACGCGGATATATCAATTCCCGCATCCTTTGGCAATTTGCCCGCCAAAGGATGCATTTCCGCTGGCAACGCCTGCCGGCGCATTTTTTGGCTGCCGAAAGGAGGGAAAGCAGAAGCCGAAAAACTGCCGGCGGCAAAAAGGCGGGTCCGCAACAGCGGGAGATAAAAATGAGCCTTTGGCTCATTTTATTTTTTGCCACAAGGGTAAAAAAAAGCCGGACGAATAGCTCGCCCGGCTTGAATTTATATATTAGTAAAGGCCGTTGTCGGACATATAGCGGAACAGCTGCTCGCCGTGCTCCTGCTCCTCTTTCTGGATATGGTTCAGCACGTCGCGAACCGCAGGCTGGCACATTTCAAATATGCTAGTATTGTAAAGGCTCGACGCGTGTTTCTCCATCGCAAGGCAGTCGGCGCACATATACTGGGTCTGCTGCTTCGCGCTGTCGGGGCAGTCGCCCTTATAGCCCGACTGGTCGAACCTAGACCTGCTGGACGAACCGGTCGGCACCTGCGGGACGTTGCCCGAAAGCAGCTGGTTTATAGTGTTGAGGTGCTCGCCCTCGATGGAAGCCATCGTTTGAAACAGCGTTTTGAGCTTCGGGCCTGCTGCAACTTCCGCGTGCTTGTTATATTTATCGATACATAGCTGCTCCTGCTTTTTCGCGTCTTCGAGCAGCATTATCTCTTTTTGGGTAAGCGTCATTGCGGCATATCCTCGCTTTCAGACTTTTTTGGGATAAGTCCCAACATATTGTTCGCGAAAACCGCGGCGATTATGCAAAGCAAATTTATGTATAACCCAAACTTTTCCAAAATAATAATCCGGCGGATTGTGTTCCGCCGGCAGGATTTATACGTTTTGGTATTTACCCAGCACGCAACAGACGCCGTCCGTGAGCGGTAAGTTTAAGCCCTCATTGTGAGGGCATTACATTTACTCGCATTCTATTTCCCATTGCTTGAACATGCCGCGGGCTTTGGGGTCGACGGTGGCCTCAACCTCGACGCCGTCGTCGCGGTAGACCGGCTCGCTCACCGCTGCAAGCTCATACAGCCGCGCCAGCATTCCATGCTCGGCATGCGGGAAAAAGTAGCGCACCCTACGCCGTGCCTGCGCCACAAGCCGCTCGAGCGCCTCGGTAAGCTCGCCTATCCCCTGCCCCGTCAGCGCCGATATGAACAGCACGTTCTCGCGCGGCACCGTCCAGTCGGCGAGTATAGACGGCCGCAGCTCTGCGGGGTTCACGCGGTCGCACTTGTTATAGGCGTAGAGGGTAGGCTTTTCCGCCGCGCCAAGCTCGGCTAGCAGCCCGCGCGTGACCTCAAGCTGCCTTTCATGCTCGGGGTCGGACGCGTCGATTAAAAGTATGATAAAATCCGCGAGCCGCACCTCCTCGAGCGTCGACTTGAACGCCTCGATGAGGTGGTGTGGCAGGTTGCGTATAAACCCGACAGTGTCGGATAAAAGCAGCTTTGCGCCGCTTGGCAGCTCGTACTTGCGCGTCGTCGGGTCAAGCGTCGCGAATAGCTTATCCTCGGCAAGTATGCCCGCGCCGGTAAGCGTGTTCATCAGCGTCGATTTTCCCGCGTTCGTGTAGCCCGCAATCGCCGCGAGCGGTATTCCAGACCGCGCTCGCCGTTGCCGCGTTACCGCGCGCGACGAGCTAAGACGCGCTAGCTCCTCGCGAAGCACCCTCATGCGCCGGCGCACATGCCGCCGGTCGGTCTCAAGCTTTGTCTCGCCCGGACCGCGCATCGCTATGTTGCCGCCATGCTGGCGCGAAAGCTCCAGCCCTTTGCCCGTCAGCCGCGGCACGGTGTACTCCAGCTGCGCAAGCTCGACTTGAAGCTTACCTTCGCTCGTCACCGCGTGCAGCGCGAAAATGTCAAGTATCAGCATGCTGCGGTCAATCACGCGCACCACAAATGGCTCGGACTTTGGCGCACTGCCCCTGCCGCGCCTCGCCGCCCTCTCCCCGTCCGGCGCCTCGTATATCGGCTCATCGGCGCCGCCGGTGAAAATCGGCTCGCCGGGCAAAAGCTCCTCGGGGTTTGTTACCTCCTCGCCACCAGACAGCTCGTCCTCAAGGCTCCTAATCTGCGACGGCGACAGCTCGCAGTCGAACACCACGAGCCGCACGCCGTTTTTGCGGCACAGCTCCGCAAGCTCAGCCGCTTTGCCGCGCCCGATGTATGTGCGCGGGTCGGGCGAATCTTTGCGCTGCTCGACCCTCGCGACTACTTTGCCTCCCGCGGTCTCGACCAGCCGCTCAAGCTCGTCTAGAGATGCCGAAAGCTCATCGTCGGTCATATCGGGCGTCGCGACGCCTACAATTATCACCGGCTCCGATTCGGCGATTTTTATGTTATCCTGCATATCGTTCTCCGATGGCTATGCTCCCCTTTTCGGGGCGTTCTGAGTATATTATGCGAGATTTAGTGAACCGCTACTCTTAAAATAGAAAATGAGGATAAACGCAACAAAAGCCGCCGCTCGGGCAAGGGGCCTAAAGGTCATTCGCCTGCGAATGACGTTATAAGGCGGCGCGAAAATAGTAGGCGGCACCAGTTCGGCAGCAGCGCCCGGCACAGGGCGTAGTACCCCCACTTTTCTATTACCCCAGAAGCCTAAAAACTTGCATTTGGGCGGTAACGTTCGGGTAGACGCCTTCGCGGTCGGGGTCGAGCTTAAGCCTCATCACATATTTGCCGCGCTCTAGCACGAGGTTCTGCGACACTATCAGCGTCCCCTCGCCGCGTTGCGATAACACCACGGTCGGCGTAACCCGCTTTGTTTCCTCGCCGGGGGAAGCTGAATCCTCGCTGCCGGAATCCGAGGAAGTCGGCACAAACGCCGGACCAAAAGCCGTTTCGGCGCCGCCCGTGCCTTCCTCACGCACCCGCTCGAGCGTAAATATTATGTCCGCGCTGGACGTGAGCGCAGAGACCGAAACGGTATAATACCCGTCACTATCAAGCTCGAGGGGGAACTCAATCGAGCCGGTCACTGTGTCCACCGTGAACGTGCCCGACACGTCGAACACTTTCGTTATCGACGACGACGCGACAGTAAGTATCCCGGCTATTATAATAAGCACCGCGGGTATCACCACGGCCGCTATCACCTTCTGCTTCGGCGCGCGGCGGTTTATCATGCAGTAGCCGATGAAAATCAGGACCCCGCCAAGAGCGAGGTAGACCAGCCCAACCCCTATCACGCTGCCCAGGTTAAGCTCAGCGTATACCTCGGCGGTCGAGCCGACATACCTTTCCGTCATGAACATCGATATTACGCTGAGCAGGTTGTTTATAAAGTGGAATATCATCGTTAAGACCATCGACTCGGTCTTAAGCGCGATATAAGTAAACGCGCAGCCGAGCATCATGGTCGGCACGAACCGGTAGGGGTCGAGGTGGAACACACCGAAAAGCAACCCGCCTAACAGCACTATCGCGACAGTGCTCTTTATCGGCTTCAGCGAGGAGAGTATAAACCCCCTGTGCAGCGTCTCTTCGCATACCGCCGGCAGGACCGCTATAATAAGCACCGCCATCGCAGGCGATACGCTCGTGCCAAGCTTAGTAAGCGCGTCGGCTGTCTTGCCTATATCCGGGAAGAAATATTGCGTAAGCAGCAGCGGCCCGATCATCAACAAATACGTGCCGCCGTATAGGAACGCGCCACCGAAAAACTCGCGCACCGGCGGCAGCCGCATCGGGAACGTCGCCGAAAAATTGGGCTTGGTCAAAAGGAATGCCGCGCCGGTCAAGACGAGCAGCATAAGCTCGGTCAGCGCAAGCCCGGCAATTCCGAAATTTATCTGCAGCGGCGTCGCCACAAATACGAGCGCGACCAGCACCACGCCGAAAAGAATCAGCCCGTGATACGGTTTAAGACGGCGAGATTCCATAGTGTTTACTCCATAAATATGTCGTCGTTATGCCCCATGGGCATAAACATAAATATTATATGCTAAGCAGATTTATTAGATAATGCGCGCGCCGGCAATGAATTTCTACTCTCCACCCAAGCCGCCGCTTGGAATCCCAATGTACGAGAGTTTTTGAGGGGGCTTGGGGGAACTTTTTCAAAAAGTTCCCCCAGAACAATCCCACGAAATTTCCGCCAAGCAAACCGAAAGGGCGGAGGGAGACTCCGCCCGAGCTGGTTTTTATCCTTATAACGACAGCCTTGAATGATTGATCTTAATGCCGGGGCCCATCGTCGAGGCGACGACGCAGCTCTTGATGTACTGGCCTTTCGCCGCCGCGGGCTTCGACCTTATAATGGCACCTATAAGCGCGTTGAAGTTATCCGCCAACTTCTCCGGGCCGAAGGAAGCGCGCCCGATCGGGCAGTGGATGATATTCGTCTTATCAAGCCTGTACTCGATCTTACCCGCTTTAGCCTCGCGCACAGCTTTGCCGACTTCCATCGTAACCGTGCCAGACTTGGGGTTGGGCATGAGGCCCTTCGGGCCGAGGATCCTACCGAGCCGGCCGATAACGCCCATCATGTCGGGAGTAGCAATAACGACGTCGAAATCAAGCCAGTTTTCGTTTTGAATCTTCGCTACCAACTCTTCGGCGCCAACATAGTCCGCGCCCGCCTCTTCGGCTTCTTTCGCCCTGTCGCCCTTAGCGAACACAAGCGTGCGGACAGTCTTACCGGTGCCGTGAGGGAGCACGACCGCGCCGCGAACCTGCTGGTCGGCATGGCGGCTGTCGACGCCGAGCCTGACGTGCAGCTCTATCGTTTCGTCAAACTTTGCTTTTGCGGTCTTGCAAACGAGATCAAGCGCTTCTGCCGGGTCATAAAGCTTTGTGCGGTCAACAAGCTTCGCTATCTCTGCGTATCTTTTGCCTACTTTAGCCATCTCTTTGCGCCTCCTCCCTCTCAGTCAACCACGGTAACGCCCATAGACTTGGCGGTACCTTCAATCATCGACATTGCAGCCTCAAGCGAGGAGGTGTTGAGGTCCGGCATCTTTATCTGCGCTATCTCCCTGATCTTGTCGCGCGTAATCGTCGCAACCGTGGTTCTACCGGGCTTGTCGGCGCCCAGCTCGATGTTGCAAGCTTTCTTAATCAGTATCGACGCGGGTGGGGTCTTGGTTATAAACGTGAACGTGCGGTCGGCATATATCGTTATGACGACCGGGATAATCATGCCAAGCTGGTTCTTTGTGCGCTCGTTAAACTCCTTGGTGAAGTTCGGGATCGATACGCCGTACTGACCGAGCGCGGGTCCGACGGGGGGCTGAGGTGTAGCCTTTCCGGCTTCAAGCTGAAGCTTGACAACGCCCACTACTTTCTTTGCCATTTGACTTTTTTACCTCCATATGTGGTTAGTGCGGAAGAGGTTGTCTTCCTCCCACTTAATAGGGAACAAATCCATGCGGCAGCCGCCGCTTAGTTTTTCTTCACGATGTCCGAGTCAAGCTCAATAGGCGTCTCGCGCCCGAACATCGAGACGAGGACCTTGATTTTCTTTTTGTCCTCGGATATCTCCTGCACCGTGCCGATATAGCCCTTCAGCGGCCCGCTCGTTACGGTCACGCTGTCGCCGACGTCGTAATCGAGCGTGATGACGCGCGTCTCGACGCCCATCGCCTCCACTTCCTCGTCGGTAAGCGGCACAGGCTTCGAGCCCGGCCCGACGAAACCCGTCACGCCGCGAATGTTGCGGACTATGTGCCATGTTTCGTCGGTCATTATCATCTTTATCAGCACATAGCTGGGGAAAATCTTATGCTCAACTTCTTTTTTGATCGGGTTGCCGTTATCGTCCGTCCCGACCACTTCAACCGTCTTTTGGACGGGCACCCTGATATCGCTTATCAGATGCTTAAGCCCGCGATTTTCGACAATCTTCTCAAGGTTTGTCTTAACCTTGTTCTCGTAGCCCGAATAGGTGTGGGCCACGTACCAGTTCATTCCCGTACCGAGTTCGTTTATGTCGCTCATCGCCGCTCGCCTATCAGATCAGCCTACCGATTGCAAGCAGTCCGGACGAAAACAAAAAGTCGAGGGTGCTGATAATGACGCTGAACACGATTATGGCAACGAGCACCAAGACGGTGCTGCGGATCGTATCCTCTTTGCTGTACCATACGATCTTCTTAAGCTCGCTTTTATACTCGCGGAAAAACTTGCCAACTCTCTCGCTCAGCTTCACCTTCGGCTTTTTGGGTTTGGCCTCAGCTTTGTTTTTTTCCTCTTTGCCGGCAGCCTTTACTTCCTCGGCGTTTTTTACCTTATCGGCCATTTCGCCTTCTCCTTATCTGGACTCTTTGTGTGCGGTGTGCTTGCGGCAGAACCTGCAGTATTTTCTCAGCTCAATCCTGTCAGGGTCGTTTTTCTTATTCTTCGTCGTGTCGTAGTTACGCCTTTTGCATTCCTCGCAGACGAGAGTGATCTTGACTCTCACTTTGCTACCTCCCGAATCATATCGGCGGCGTTCGCCGATAATTTATTCTCCCTCATGCGGAGCGGCACCCGGGTACAGGCGGGCAAAATCACGGCAACAAAAAAACCTCTCCGACGAGGTAGAAACATTATAACATACCTATATATATTCTGTCAATAGCGCCGGCGCAATTTCTTTAAAAAAAGCGCCCGAAAAACGGACGCCCGCGTATATTTTTCCGCTTTTTTGCGCTTTTATTCAAACCTGCGCTCGTGGCATTGCTGCCCTACGGCGCGCGGGGCGTGCGAGAGGTATCATGAGCTTGATACGTCAGCCGCCCCGCTGCCGCGTTGTAATCAGCAACCTTAATTATAGCACCGCGTGCGGTTTTTGTATATATCAATCTTTTATGAAAATTGGGGTCGTTTTTTGTGAGATATTGTGCCCCGGGCGCGGCTTATCCAACGGTTTCCTCAAACGCGCCGATAAACGACTCGAGCTGACCCTGCGCGCCCTCGCGCGTTTCGCCGCCTGCCGCGTAGTAGAGCTTAAGCTGCGGCTCGGTGCCCGACGGGCGGATTATTACCTCGCAGCCGTCGGAGTATGTGAACTTCAGCACGTCGGAGGGCGGGAGCTTCACCTCGCGCTTGCCGCCGTCGATATACGAGGTGTCGCCGTTTTTGTAGTCCTTTATCGCGACAAGCTCCCTGCCGGGGATCGATTTCGGCGGCGCCTCGCGGAGCATCTTCATTATCTCGCGCATCTTCGCGGCGCCGGCTGCGCCTTCGTAGCGCACGTTGACCAGCCGGGTCTCGATAAAGCCGTACTTTTTGCCAAGCTCGTCGAGAACGTCAATAAACGTCTTGCCCTGCGCGGCGAAATATTCCGCCGCCTGGCAGACGAGTAGCGAGGTCGAAACGCCGTCCTTGTCGCGCACATATCCCCCGCAGAGGTATCCGCAGCTTTCCTCAAAGCCGAAGATATACCGCTCAAGCTCGCCGTCGCGCTCAAGCAGCGTCAGCTGCTCGCCGATGTATTTAAAGCCAGTCAGCACGTCTATGATTTCGGCGCCGAAATCGCGAGCGATGCGTGCCGCAAGCTCGGTCGTGACGATGGTCTTTATCACAATCGGCGACTTCGGCAGCGTGCCAGTGTCGCGCCTGCGGGTGAGGATATAGTAAAGCAGCACGACGCCCAGCTCGTTGCCGGTGAGAAGCCTATACGTTCCGTCGGGCTTTTTCACGGCTACGCCCACCCTGTCGCAGTCGGGGTCGGTCGCAAGCAGCAAGTCCGCCGACCGCTCCGCTGCGAGCTTCAGACCCAGCTCGAGCGCCTGCGGCAGCTCTGGGTTCGGGTACGGGCAGGTCGGGAAATTGCCGTCCGGCTCGCTCTGCTCGGGCACCATCTCGAAGTTTTCAAAGCCTGCGTTTTGCAAAATCTTCGGCACGCACATTATGCCGGTGCCGTTGAGGGGCGTGTAGATATATTTGAGATTTCTGCGCGGCTCCTCCTCGGGCGGGAGCTGTGCCGCGGCGTCGGCGATAAAGGCGTCGACAATCTCGTCGTCGATGTATTTTATCAGCCCCGCGCCGACTAGTTCCTCGAACGTGCGGCCGGGCGGCGCGAAGTAGTCGCTTTTTTGCATCTGCTTGTAAATCGCCGAGGCGTCTTCGGGCGTGAGCTGGCCGCCGTCCGAGCCGTAGACTTTAAAGCCGTTGTACTCTGCGGGGTTATGGCTCGCGGTGACCACGACGCCTGCCGCGCAGCCGAGCTTACGTATCGCGTACGAAAGCGCGGGCGTGGGCATTATATGCTTAAAAATCCGCACGCCGATGCCCGCATCCGCGAGTATGCGCGCCGAGGTCTTGGCGAACAGCTCCGAGCAGTTGCGGCTGTCATATGCAATCGCGACGGTCTGCGGCTTGCCCGAAAGCAGTTGCGTTATCGCGCGGCGGCGCAGGTGCATCGCAAGCCCGCGCGCGCAGCGCCCGACCGTGAGCACGTTCATACGGTTTGTCCCCGCGCCGAGCACTCCGCGCAGCCCGCCTGTGCCGAACTCGAGGTCTTTGTAGAACCTGTCGGTTATCGACGGCTCGTCGCCGGATATTTCGAGCAGCTCACTATGCAGCTCGGGCATAGACTGGGTATTTTTTAGCCATAGGTCGTATGCCTTGTATATGTCTTCCATACAGTGTGCCGGCACCTTTCCACTTTAGGTATATTTGCGCGGAAGCGGTTTTATTCCGCGCTAAGCTTTTTTTCTTTAATTTAGTATATAGCAAAAAAGCGTGAAATTCGGTAATTATTTGTATATTTTTTATAAACTCGATTTTTATAAATTCTGACATCTATAGGCATGGGAATACGCCGGGGGCGCAAGCTGTGCCTCGCATTCCATTGCATGCACAACCTAAGCCGCCTCTTGGGAGAGGGGCCCAAGCAAGGCGGCGCGGGTTTTGTATGCAGTGCCTGCACGGCACATGCACTCGTCATAGGGCAGAGCCAGTCCGCGGAGTCCGGGAAGGCTATGCCTTTACTGCGTATACCCTTTTTAAAGTTTTTGAGGGGGATTGGGGGAACTCTTTTCAAAAAGTCCCCCCAAACATTTAGATACTCCCGTCTGGCGAGAGCTTGGTGCGCTCGACGATGACGTTTTCGGCGTGCTTCGCCCATGCGGGGTCGACGCCGATATCGTGGTAGGTCGGATAGTCTTTCGCTATCCAAGCCTTGTTTTTGTCGAAAATCTCGCACATTTCGGCGGCGCGCCTGCCGATAAGCTCAAGGTCGCCGGTCGGCAGCACCTTTTGGATATCCACCGGCGAGTGGAAGACCGCCTTGTCGCCGAACTCTTCCGACAGCCGCTCGGAAGGATACGCGTCTGGCTGGTCGAACTGGAACACGTCGACGCCCGCCTCGATGAACATCGGTATAAAATTATATATGTACCCGCACGAGTGCAGGAAAATCGCTATTCCACGCTCGTGATAAGCTTCGAAAATCCGCTTGTACTGCGGGAAAAACAGCTCCCTAAACGATTCCGGCGATATAAACGTCGACGTCTGCGTGCCCCAGTCGTCGCCGAACATCGCCGCGTCGACGCCCGTCCCCGCGATATAGTCGAGCACCTTCAGCTCGTGCTCGACGATGCAGTCGAGGAACGCGGTCACCATCTCCGGCTCGAGCAGCACGTCGGCGAGCGCGTTCGCCATCAACCTCGCGTCGCGCAGCGCCGAAAACAGCGACGCCCCGCCGGTGATGACGTATTTGTCGCATGCGGAAAGGTTCATCGAAAGCAGCCTATCCCGGCAGCTTGGGTCAATCTCCGGCATCCGCTTTTTGTACTCCTCGAAATCGTCCCACTCGACGATCGCCCCGCGGATGCACTCGCCCTTGGTCTTGCCGCCATACCTGCCGTATATGTTGCCGAACCGGTCGCGGTACACCTCGCCGGAAAAGCCGGTAAGTTTCTTTAACTCCTCGTGGTTACCCCACCTTGCGTACGGGTCGGGCGGCGGCGGAAGGTACGCGCGCCCCGGCACCCAGATAAAATCGTTGTGCTCGCTACTAAAATTCCACCCAATTCGCGGCGCGTCGCGGTGCGCCACTACCCGCCGGATTATCTCCCGCGGCGTCATTTTGTCCGACATCGCAATACCCCTTATTATTGCCATAAATTGACGAACTCGCCTGTATTGTGAATTATAACACAGTGAGCTTGACAAAATTATGAATATACAGTAAAATAATAAAAACTTGATTTACGGATCGGTAACATATATGAAAATTGGGCTTTCCTCATACAGTTTGGTTAACCGTATTTACTCTGGCGAAATGAGCGTGCTCGACGTCATGCAGTTCGCCGCAGACAACGGCGCAAAGCATTTTGAGCTTGTACCGTTTGGATACAAGTTCTACGACGACGAAACCGGACAGTTCGACGAAGGTCTGATCGAGGCGGTGCGCGCGAAGTCCGCCGAGCTGGGGCTGCCGCTTTCAAATTATGCGGTGCTAGCAGACTTGCTCAAGCCTACCGAGGCGGAGCGCGAAGCGGAGCGCGAGCGGCTGAAAAGGCATATCGACGTGGCGGCGAAGCTCGGCGTGCCATTCATGAGGCACGATGTGTCGTCGTTCCGCCGCCCGCTCGAACTTAACACGCCCGCGGAGTTTGAGCGGCTGTTCCCGCTGATGGTAGAGCAGACGCGCGAGCTGTCGGAATACGCCGCGCAGTACGGCATCACGACGCTTGTCGAAAACCACGGGTTCTTCGTCAACGGCGGCGACCGGCTGGTTCGGCTCGCCGAGGCAGTAGGGCGCGAGAATTTCGGGGTTTTGTGCGATATCGGCAACTTCGCATGCGTCGACGAGGACTGCCTCGTCGCGGTCAAAAAGGTGCTGCCGTATACGAAGTTTTTCCACCTGAAGGATTTCTATATACGCAAAACCGAAGAGCTGCCGCTCGGCGGCGGGCTGTTCAGGTGCGATTCGGGCAACTGGTTCTCCACCAACTCGGGCGAGTACATGCTGCGCGGCTCGATACTCGGACAGGGCGACTTGCCTGTCCGCCATATCTTCCGCGCGATTTGCGAGTATGCGCCGTCAGCCGACATGTTCGGCTCGCTCGAGTTCGAGGGCATGGAAGCGCCCGAAGACGGCTCGCGGCTCGGCATGGCTACCGCCGAAGCATTGTGCGCAAGGTAACGAGGTAAAAGAAGTAATATATTTCGTGGGGGGAGCTTTTTTCAAAAAGTTCCCCCCACAATAAGTTACTCCGCTATGTCCACCGCGGCGGTGGCGCGTGGGGCGGCGGTCTGCGAGGCCGGCTTGATGTACCTCACGCCGTACCATGTTATGGTGTCGGTTTTCTTGTCGTACGTCGCGGTTGAGGTCACGTCGCCGAACTTAAAGATAATCTTGTCGCCGGAAATCGTATATGTCCCCTGCTCCGTCACGCCCATAGTTACCGCGATGACGGTATTGCCCGAGCCGGCGCCGAGCCCCTCTTCGAGCAGCCCGCCCGCATCGCCCGAGAAAATCAGCATGTTGGACGACGCGATGTCGCCCTCCGCATAGTAGATGTCGGTCAGCTTTGGCGTGCATGACGAAAGCGCCAGCAAAACCAGCGCCGCCAAAACAAAGCACACAGCCCTAAGATGCCTTTTGCCCATATATCCCTGCCCCTTTTTTGTTAGAACCTGAAATATATAAACGGGTTATAATCCGACCCCGTGAGAAACACCACCGAGAGCAAAAACAGCCCGATGCAGCCCGCCACATTCAGCAAATACGAGGAAGTCTTGCCGCCGGGCAGCGACTCTAGCTTCCTTTTCGCCCACGGCAAAACCGGCGCCGAGAATACTATGCCCAGCAGTATAGCAAAACCCGTGATATTGTCAAGCTGCAGCGAGGCGCGCACCAGCCCGATGTTGGAAAAGTCGAGCATCGCCGCCATATACCGCAGCGCGCCGGCGAGCGTGTCCGCCCTAAAAAGCACCCAGCCAAAAAGCACTACTAAAAGCGTATACGCGCGCGAGACCGGCTTTGGCAGCCGCTCGAGCACATTTCGGAAGCCGACGCGCTCAACTATCAGGAAAAACCCGTGGTAAAGCCCCCAAACGAGGAAGCTCCACGCCGCGCCGTGCCATATCCCCGTACAGGCGAACACGATAGTAAGGTTTACATAGGTTTTCAGCTTCCCGCGCCGGTTGCCGCCAAGCGGAATGTAAAGGTAGTCGCGGAACCAGCTCGAGAGCGATATATGCCACCGGCGCCAGAACTCCTGCACCGAGCATGAAACATAAGGGTAATTGAAGTTTTCGAGAAAGTCAAACCCGAGCAGCTGCCCTAGCCCTATCGCCATGTCGGAATAGCCCGAAAAGTCGTAGTAGATTTGTAGCGCGTAGCAAATCGCGCCGAGCCACGCGGTCGCCGCGTTCAGCCCGCTGCCCACGCCGAACGCGAAGTCCGCCATGACCGCCACGGTATTTGAGATTAGCACCTTTTTAGAGAGGCCAATTATAAACCGCGAGGTGCCCGAAAAGAGCTTGTCCGCGTCGTATGAGCGCTCGCTAAGCTGCTTTTCAATGTCGACGTAGCGCACAATCGGGCCGGCGATAAGCTGCGGGAAAAGCGAGATGTAAAGCCCTAGCTTCAATATGTCGCGCTGAGCCGCCACCTCGCCACGGTAGACGTCGATTGTGTACGACATTATCTGAAATGTGAAAAAAGAGATGCCGATAGGCAACGCTATGTGCGGGAAGGCCCCGCCGGTCGCGAAGTTGAAGTATTTAAAGAAAAACAGCGCGCCGAGGTTATACAGGAGCGACAGCGCGAGTATCGCGCGGCAGGCTCGCACGTCGCCGTAGCTGCGGCATTTCTCGATGCCGATGGCGAACACGTAGTTGCATACTATCGCCAAGAGCATCAGCACGATGTTTTTCGGCTCCCCCCACGCGTAAAACACCAGCGAAGCTAAAAACAGCCAGCCGTTTTTCACCGCGATATACCTCATCGGTATCGCGTAGTAGGCGAGCAGCACCACCGGCAAAAATATAAATAAGAATAGCGTCGAACTGAATATCATCCTCTTGCCTTTCTTTCGCGCCCGGGCTTATAGCTCGTTGTCTTTGAGGTAGTAGTATAGCGAGGCGTATATCACGTTGCTGCCCATGTAGGGGTTGCCGGCTTCGCTTTGATATGTCTCGCGCGTCGGGAACTCGCCGCGGATTTGCTGCTCGGTCTGCTCGAAAATCACAAGGTCGACGCCGTCGAGCAGCTGTTCCCATGCCTCATGCCCGGCGATTAGCGGGTCATGCCGCCCTTGTCCGCTGTATTTGTTGTAGTAAAAGCTCCTCACCCTCCGCGCGACGCGGTACTGGGTCAGGTAATTTATTATATCGTGCGTAAAGCTGCCGCCCTGCACGAGCACGTCTATCCGCTCGCCGTCATCAGGATTTACCACGTACCCGTCGGGCGTGTAGTAATACTCGTCAACAATCGAGCCGGATTTGTCAATCGTGCCGTAGAGGATGTTGTAGACGTCGACGTCGGAGCTGCCGCCGATATTCGGCGGGTCCTTTGACTCGATTACGCCGCGGATGCCGAGCCGCAGCGCATTTTTGCCCGAAATCTCGCAGAACTTGTCAATCACTGCGCGCGTTGCCTCGAACGACGCG
This sequence comes from Clostridiales bacterium, assembly GCA_012840355.1. Classification (GTDB taxonomy): domain Bacteria; phylum Bacillota; class Clostridia; order Oscillospirales; family CAG-272; genus DTU078. The sequence continues at coordinate 14,227 of DULN01000004.1, forward strand.
ACGTGGTTCCAATGTATGCCGGTTTTCGGGAAGGTCGCATACAGTCCAATCTTCATAAAAAGTTCGCTTGAGTCAATATAGTTTACCTTGCTTTCGTAAAGCAGCTTTTTCAGCCGCTCATACGGGCGGACGTAACCTTCGGGGGCGTAGCGCGAGTTTTTGTACCAATCGGGTATATACTCCGCATACTGGCTCGCCTTCGACGAGGACAAAAGGTATATCATCGTGATGCCGCGCCGCGCGAGCTGGTCCTGTATATACTCGAGCGTTTCGACGAGATTTTTTAGCCCCTCGTCGGTCACGCTTACGTACGGCTCGGAAAAGCCGTAATACTCGTCGATATACGCCGCCTCGAACAGGTAGCCCGATTTGCCTATCAGCACCGCGTCGGAGCCTTTGAACCCCGTCGGCTCGACCGGCACGTCGTCGCGCCGGCGGATGTTGATTTTGGCGTACATGTTGTTTTCGGTGTCAAACATGTACTCCCAAATCTTTTCGTCGTCTCCTTCGGGCACAGGCTCGGCGTCGCAGCCGGGCTCGTCTTTTAATAGGAAACGCAGGTTTATTATGTCGAGGTTGTCAGCGTCGTATTTGAGCTGGCGGTAGAAGGCGACCACCGCGCCGCGCGATGGGTAATGGGTCGAAAACCACGACTCAAAGCCCTTTTGGAATGTGCCGTCAAGCCAGCTTTCGAACGTCAGCGGCGCGAGCTTTGCCTCTTTTTCGCTTTCGAGCGGCGCCTCGCTTGTGCCGAACAGCAAAAGCGTTAAAAGCGGCGCCGTGATTAGCACCATAAACACGCCGAAAAGCAACATTTTCAGCGCGAGGTTAGCCGCAGGGAACTCCTCCGCGCTATCTTCGCCGGAGGCGGGCATGCCGGCGGCAATACCGGCTTGTGCGCCGGCTTTTGGCGCAAGCTCATTTGCCGCGCCGCCGGCGGTCACGTTTTCTTTCGGGTCATTTGCCACTTTTATTACCTCCGGACAATTTTATCCCACGCGGATATGCGCTTTTTATAAATTATAGCTCAAGGCGACTTAATTTGTCAACATTTAATGCTTCACTGCCCGAAGAGTCCGCCATCGAATCTGCGCCGCCCTCCGGGACCCTTTCCCCTCGGGCGGCTTGGGTGCTGCATGAGGGCGGGCGTTTTCCCACAATCAAGAAACCGCCGCAACCCACAGATGGACGCGGCGGCTATTGATTACCCGGTAATTATGGCTTATGCAATCTTATTTGACGTTGCGGCGCTTTTTGAAGAAGGCGATACCGGCAGTACCGGCAAGTGCAGCCATCGCAGCGACGGCGAAACCGTCGAAGGTCTGCGCGGCGGGAACCGAAGTATCAGCCGCCGGAGCCTCAGCCGCGGCTTCGGTCTGAGTTTCGGCAAGCTTAGCCTCGGCATTGCCGGATACGCTGTAACCGTAAAGCTCAACTTCGGCAACGTCGCCGTGGCTTATTTCATTGAAGTAACGGAAGTAGCGCCATCCGGTGTTGTTCTCGATCATATCGGCAGTGATGACCTGCCACTCCCACGCGGACGCAGCATCATCGGAGTACCAAAGCGAGGTCCAGTTCTCGCCGTCGTTCGAACCCTGAATCTCAGCGCCCAGGAAGCGGTCGAGATAACCGTTACGCGGCAAGATGTGGATCTCGGTCAGGATGAACGGCTCGCCGGCGTCAATACCGCAGTAACCGTCGCCGATCCCATTCGGGTCGAAGAAGGTGTTGGCATCGCCGTCAAACGCAGCGTGACGGCCGGCGTCGGGGTTGCCGCCCCAGCCGGTCTCAAGGCCTATAAGATCGCCGGTAATGATGTGGCCCTCTTTCGGGGCGATACCTGAGGACGGGTAATTTGTCGACAGCGAAGCCTTCTTGCAGAGCACAAGCTCGGAAATCTGCATGACGGTGCCGCTCTCGGGCCCGCTTATTTCGAGCTTGTAGTACGGATAAGCGACATCGTTATTGAACGTGAAGAGGAAGTATGTAAAGTCAACATCATCGAGGTCGCTTGCCTTGCCTTCAAACAGCGTGACATAGTTTGTCCTGTCCTGCGAGGCGGAAAGCGTCCAAGTGGCGGGGTTCCTGCCGGGGTATTGCGAGTTGTCGTTCGCGGTGGCGATTACGACAGCGTCAACAACGTGAGCCCCGGTAAGCTCCCATGTAACAACCGCCGGGAAGGTGTTGGTGCAGAACTTCGTGGTGACGTCGTTGTCGAACAGGTTCTCGGGACCTTCGTTCGCGAAGCTTGCGGTACCGGAGATCGTTTCTTTCTTTATAACGTCGATGAGGTAAGTCCTGCCGGGCGCCTCTTTTTCAAGAGAGTCCGACGCGCCCGAAGCCCCGATCGCCAGGGCGAAAAGGAGAAATGCGCAGACTACGATGGAGAAAATCCTCTTTTTCACAAAAAAGCCCCTTTCGTAAAATAATTGTTACCGGGTAACGCATACGAATTCTAATGACAATTTTAGCTTATTCTACATTTTTTTCAATTCGCATTTTGTATAAATTATAAAAAATAATTTGTCACAATACACAAAAGCTCCACAATTCACAATTCTGACCAGGTGCAGCAGCCGCGAGGGGTAAGGTCCCGGAGGGCGGCGCGGGTTTAACAGGCGGCTCCAGTAAGGCAGGAGACTAGGCATAGTGCCGGAGCTTGCGTTTGCCTTTACTGATTGGCAGCGGCGAACGGCTCGGAACCAAGCCCAACTTATAAAAGTTTTGCGGGGAGGGGGTGTGGGGGAGCTAAAGCATCCCCCTCAACATAAAAAGCCGCCGCAGCCCAAGGGCGGGCGCGGCAGCAAACAGCTATCTATGCTTTTTTACTTTAATCGTTAAATTACAGGCTACGGCGTTTCTTATAGGAAACGAAACCAAGTGCGCCGGCAAGCGCGACCGAGAAGATAGCCACGGACATCATATCCGCAGTCGCGGGCGCTGCATCGGCAGCAGGAGCTTCGGTGGCAGGCTCTTCGGCAGGAGCAGGAGCCTCGGTCGCAGTCTCGGCGGGGGCAGCCTCCTCAGCGCCATCCTCGACCTTGATACCGTACAACTCAACCTCGCCGACGTCGCCATGCATTACTTCGTTAAAGTAGCGGAAATAACGGTATCCGGTGTTGTTCTGGATCATGTCCTCGGTGATGACCTGCCAATCCCACTCGGCGGCAGCATCTTCAGCGAAGTACAGCGACGTCCAGTTCTCCATGTCGTTGGAGCCCTGAATCTCGGCACCATAGTAACGGTCAAGATAGCCGTCGCGCGGATGGATAACGATCTGGGTCAATATGTACTTCGCGCCGGCATCGATACCCGCATAGCCGTCGCCAATGCCCAGCGGGTCGAAGAAGGTCACAACGTCGCCGTCGAACGCGGCGTGAGCGCCGGCGTTGGCGTTGCCGCCCCAACCAACCTCATTGCCGATTATCTCGCCGCGGATTATCTCGCCCCTCGGCGGCGTGATGCCCGAAGACGGATAGTCTTCCGGCGGCTGCGCAGCGGATGCTGCCAGTGTGAAAAGCATAATAGCGCCGAGTACGATGGAGATGATACCCTTTTTCACTTTTTAATCCGCCTTTCGTTAAACTTTTGTTTTATAAACGCCGGTAATAAAGCGTTCATTATTTACTGAAAATGATTATAATACACATTACATTTTTTAATCAATTAGCATATTGTCTAAATTATAGCAAGAAAAAATATTAATTTAGCACAATTCACAAAATGCTTCTATCAAAAAGCTAAACAAAAGCATCAAGTAATAGAATTTTTAAATATTCGCGGGGAGGTTTTCCCAAGAATTTTGTGGAAAAATGCCTATAAACTCGGATGGCTGAGCCGGCTTGAAAGGCACTGAAACTTGTCCCCCGGCTGCTTTTCTGAAAGGCGTAGTCAGCCACTCCCATAGTTTTTCGCGGGGGCGTGGGGGAGCTTTTTTTATGCGCCCACACAAATTAACCGCCCATAAAAACCGCCGCAGCCCAATAGAGGGTGCGGCGGCATGTTTGCTATTTAGGCTTTTTTACCGTGAATCTTACTTTGCATATTACAGGCTGCGGCGCTTCTTATAGGAGACGAAGCCAATTGCGCCTGCAAGCGCGACCGAGAAGATAGCCACGGACATCATATCCGCAGTCGCGGGCGCCGTTGCTACGGGAGCCTCAGCAGCCGGTTCGGACGCTTCGGTAGCGGACGCGGTGGCGTCAGTCGCCGCCGTCTCCTCTACCTTATAGCCGTACAACTCAACCTCGCCGACGTCGCCATGCATTACTTCGTTAAAGTAGCGGAAATAACGGTAACCGGTGTTGTTCTGGATCATGTCCTCAGTGATGACCTGCCAATCCCACTCGGCGGCAGCATCTTCAGCGAAGAACAGAGTCGTCCAGTTCTCCATGTCGTTGGAGCCCTGAATCTCGGCGCCGTAGTAACGGTCAAGGAAGCCGTCGCGCGGATGGATGACAATCTGAGTGAGGATATACTTCGCGCCAGCGTCGATGCCCGCATAGCCGTCACCGATGCCCAGCGGGTCGAAGAAGGTCACAACGTCGCCGTCGAACGCGGCGTGAGCGCCGGCGTTGGCGTTGCCGCCCCAACCAACCTCATTGCCGATGATCGTGCCGAGGATGATGTCGCCCTTCGCAGGCTTCAAGCCGGAAGACGGATAGTCGGCAGGCGGGGTCTTGCCCGTCGAGGAGCCCTCAACAAGGATGAACTCCGAAATCTGCATTACCGTGCCGCTCTCGGGGCCCGGAATCTCAAGCTTGTAATGTGTGTACGAAGAGCTGTTGTTGAACGTGAACAGGTAGTATGTAAAGTTCACGTCGTCAAGGTCAGCAGCGGAGCCTTCGTAAATCTTAGTGTAGTTTGTCCCGTCGTTAGAACCGTAAAGAATCCATGTCGCCGGGTTTCTGCCGGGATAGCTCGCGTTGTCGTTCGCCGTGCAGATCACAACGCCGCCGACGACATACGCTTTGTCCATCTCCCAAGTGACAACTGCGGGGAAGATGTTGGTGCAGAACTTCGTGCCCGGATCGTCGTCGAACAGGTTTTTAGCTTCCTCGTTCGCGAAGCTGCCCGTTCCAACGATCGAGTCTTGCTTGACTTTGTCGATAAGCAGCGTTTTGCCCGCAGCCTCGGTCGCAAGGTCCTCAGACGCGCTGGACACCGCTATTGAGAGCGTGAAAAGAAGGATCGCGCAAAGTACGATGGAGATTACACTCTTTTTCACGGTTAAAATCCGCCTTTCATTAAAATTGTATTTAGTTTTTGTAAACGCTGGGTAAAAGCGTTCTTTTTAACTGGATTTTATTATAAATGATTATATATTTTTATTCAATTAGCATACTATCCAAATTATAACAGCAATAAATATTAATCTAGCATAGCAAAAATGTAGTTAGCTTTTCCCGGGTTATATCCGCCCCATTCCACGCGCCGTATAGTGCTAAAATTAGCTATGTTTGTCATAACATATTTTATAAACGTTAAAAAAATTTATTTGAATTTTGAGCTTTTTTTGTTATAATTGTAGTACATACTCAAGCAAGTGGTTTGCGGAGGCCGGTATGGAGCTTGCGGAATTTTTAAATAAACGCATAAAACATGCCGTAAAAAGCGTGTTTTTCAACCGCGCGCAGTATTTTTGCTTTTTTGTGGCGATGTTTGTCGTCGAAATATTCTGCGGGCTTGTGGTTATCGCCTCGTACAACAGCGCCAGGCTCGAGTATAAATACGTTACAGAGAGATACCCCCACCACCTCGAGCTTCGCAACATGAACGAAGACCAGTACTACTATATGGAAAACGACATATACACGGTCTTCGCAAACCAGCACATATACGACAAGCTTAAGGTCGAGTCGCGCGCCGACGCGGTTACCGGCGAAAAATACTATACCTATTATATAAAGTTTGTCGGCGACCCGGACGAAAGCTATCACACATTCATTAACCGCTATATGCGCGAGCTTAACAACCTCGCGGATGAAAACGGCGGCAAATACGACATGGTGCTCACGCCGCTTTTCGATGTCAACGACCGCATAGCAATAAACAACGCATTTGGCGTTTTGGCGTTTTTACTCGTCGCCGCGCTTTCGGTCGCGCTTATAATGACATTGTATAACATAAGAATAAACCACTACCGGTTCGAGTACGGCATATACATGGCGTTCGGCGCGGACTTCAGGCGGCTGATGTCGGTCTGCGTATGGGAGATGCTAGTCGTCTCGGTGGTAGTATATTTGCCGTCGCTTATTTGTTCGTGGCTTATCAGTTTTGCGGTGTACAAGCTCGCCGGGCAAAGCTACGAGTATTACCCGTGGACGCCGATTATTGTGTTAGCGTTCGCGCTTGTTGTCGCGCTGCTGTCGGTCGCGACGCCGGTATGGCGGCTTTCAAGGCGGACGCCGCGCGCGAACATCCTCGCCGAGGACAACTCGAACCTTGTAGCCTCTCCGCGCATATCATTCGAGATGCTAACGAAGACCTACCCGCGCGGCTACGAGCTTATCACTGGCTGGCGGTTTAGGAAGTACCTTTTGAAGCTGTTTGCGACCGTCTCGCTGTTCGCGGCGGCTTTCACCTCGCTGATTTACGCGACCGGCTTGGTAATGGGCGTCAACGATTACCTAAAGAATCAGTTTTACCTTAACTTCTATGACGACATAACTTACGACGGCGGGACCGAAGGCGGCTTTATGCACGAGGAGCTGATGGAGTTCCCGGGCGTGACTGGGATTGTCAAAGCCGCCAATGTTACCGCGATGCAGATGTCCTCGCACATTGTGTTTAGCAATAAAAACGTTAAGTTCGGCGTGCCGACGGTCTACTTTTCGGATACCGAGCGGGCGACCAACCGCGCGAGCTACAATGCCTGTGACTCCGAGGTCATCGAGAGTTACCTTTCCCAATACGAGATCGAGGGCGACCCGTACTCGGCGCTAAAAAACGAGCGTACGGTCATCGTTTCGCCTTCGCAATGGAATTTCACGGCGCTCAATCTCAAACCCGGCGATAAAATTAAAGTAGCAAAGAAGATATACGGCCCTGCGCTGCAGCTCCAGCTTACCGGGCACAAGCTGCTGATGACGCAGCTTGATATGGCGAAAGCAAACGTCTATAAGTTTGAGTACACCGAGTACACGGTGGGGGCGGTCGTGAAAAACCTCCCTAGTTCCTACAACATAGAGATATTCTTTTCTCCCGAAGACTATGCCGAGCTAACCGGAACCGAGACGGTTTATAAAAGTATCGGCATATACGCCGACCCGAACTTATCGTACGAGGAGATTGACGCGCTGCGCGATGAGCTTGACCGCTGGGGCGACTATTATTTAGCGCGGGTATCTAGCAGCACCGCGATATTGGACAGGAACATTGCGATTGCAAAACGTGTTCCGACGTTTATAATTGCCATCGCGGTCCTGCTTTTGGCTATGACGCCGCTGGTGTGGTTTTTCGCGCAAATCCTTTTTATGTTCAAGCGCGAGGGCGAGTTTACGGTTCTTTTGGCGCTCGGCGCTATAATGGACGAGATAAAAAAACAGTGCGTTTACGATGGGATACTCGCTGCGGCGGTCGGCGGGGCCGTGAATTTTATCGTGACGGTATCGGCAAATTACCTTACGTATTTTTTGGCAAACCACCTTTTGTTCCCGTTTATGGCGAACAGGCTTAGGGTTTTGTTTGTGGTGCCATGGGCTGCGGTTGCGGCCGGGTGCGCAATCTCTATTTTGTGCGCGTTTTTCTCGTGCGTCGTCCCGTTTTACCTATTTAAACGGCGCGTGCAGCTTATCTCTGTAAGCGAGCCGGAAGATATATAAGTTTTAGGCGCAAATTAATTTGGGCGGAGACTGGGTATGGCTATACTTGAGGTTTCGAACATTATAAAGCAGTACAAACAGTACGACGAGATTATCACCGCCGTCAATCGGGTATCGCTAAAGGTCGAGGACGGCGAGTTTGTCGCCATTATCGGGCCGTCGGGCTCGGGCAAAAGCACGCTTTTACACATTTGCGCCGGGCTTGACAAACCGAACTCCGGCTCCGTTAGGATACGCGGCAACGAAATCACGGCGATGAATCCAGACGAGCTCGCGCGGTTCCGCGGGATATATGTGGGGTTTATCTTCCAAAAGCACAACCTTATCCCGCAGTTTACGGCGCTCGAGAACATACTAATACCGACGCTGATGTGCAACAAGCCCGATTTCTCGTACGAGGAGCACCTAAGAAAGCTAGTCGAGGCGCTGGATATCGGCGACCGGCTGCACCACCTCCCCTCCGAGCTGTCGGGCGGGCAGCAGCAGCGGGTGGCGATTGCGCGCGCGCTTATCAACCGGCCGCAGGTGCTTTTTGCCGACGAGCCGACGGGCAACCTCGACCGTGAGAACGCCGAAGAGGTGCTCAGGCTCCTTTTACACACCAAAGAGCTCATCGGGCAGACGCTCATTATGGTGACGCACGACATGAGCATCGCCGAGCGCGCGGACAAAATTTATAAAATGCACAACGGCGAGCTGTTCCTCTTCCGCGACGAGCACGGCTACCGGCTCAACTCCTACGAGGATGAGGCGAAAAAATCAAAGCTGTGATTGGCTAGGGGGATATTTTGGAAAAAAGTTCCCTCTATGACGCCGCAAATATGCCGGCAACCATTTTTAAGAAACGAAACAAAAGCCCTGCGGCGCCACAGGTGGTTCCGCAGGGCTTTTTATCGAAAAAAAAACGGACGCCTTTTTGGCGTCCGTGCTTGGCGGAGAGGGTGGGATTCGAACCCACGTGCGCTCATCGCGCAAACTGATTTCGAGTCAGCCCCGTTATGACCACTTCGATACCTCTCCGTATCGCTACCGAGCACATATTATATCATATCTTTTTCGATTTTTCAAGCCCAATTTGAAAAAATCTGTTGTAAATTTTCCCCCGGTCATGTATAATATAAATTGCGCTTTTTTGTACCCCGACCGATTTCCCGGAGGAGCATATGAAAGAGATTAGGGTCGGCATTATAGGCTTCGGCTCGATGGGCAAAACCCACTCTTATGTATTAGAGAACCTCAAATTCTTTTATAACCCCTTGGGCTTTTTGCCGCGGGTGGTTGCCGTCACAACCGCGCATGCCGAAACCGCTCGAAAAGCAGCGGAGTTTCTCGGCTGCGACGCCGCGGCGGATGAAGACGAGCTCATCGCGCGGCCCGACGTCGACGTCGTCGATATCTGCACGCCCAACATATACCACTACGAAACGCTTAAAAAAGCGATTGCCGCAAAGAAACATATATATTGCGAAAAGCCGCTCTGCGTCGCTCCCGAGCAGGCGGACGAGGTCGCCGAGCTTGCCGAGCGGGCAGGCATCCGCGCGCAGGTGGTGTTCCACAACCGCTTCTTCCCCGCCATCCAGCGCGCAAAGCAGCTTGTCGGCGAAGGCAGGCTGGGCAGGATACTTTCGTTCCGCTGCTGCTACAGGCACTCGAGCGCGACCGACCCCGCGAAAAACGCCGGCTGGAAGCAAAACCGCGACATCTGCGGCGGCGGGGTGCTGTTTGATTTAGGCTCGCACGCGCTCGACCTCGTCTATTACCTCTGCGGCGAGTACCGCTCTGTCGTCGGGCGCGGGCAGATTGCTTTCCCCGTCCGGCGCGGCATGGACGGCGGCGAGTGGCAAACCAACGCCGACGAAGCGTTTTACATCATCGCCGAGCTTGCGTCAGGCGCGGTCGGTACCGTAGAGGCGAGCAAAATCGCTGTCGGCACAAACGACGACCTTGTGCTTGAGGTGTTCGGCGAAGAGGGCGCTATAAAGTTTGACCTTATGGAGCCGAACTGGCTTTATTTTTACGACGGCAGGCGCGAGGGGGGCGACCTCGGCGGCGAGCGCGGGTATACGCGCATCGAATGTGTCGGCCGCACGCCGGCGCCCGGCGGGGTGTTCCCGAGCGTCAAAGCGCCGATCGGATGGCTGCGCGGGCATATCGGCAGCTACTACGCGTTTTTGTCGGCGGTCGCCGAAGGGCGCGAATGCAGCCCGTCGTTCCGTGAGGCGGCGCATATCCAGCGCGTTATGGCGGAGGCGTACCGCAGCGCGGGGATGTAGCCCAATCAGCCGCTCGGGAAAGGGACCTTTAGCTCATCCGCTGCGAATGACGTTGCAAATGCAGCGCGGATAGTGCTTGATGCCAATTTGCAAGGCGGATACGCTCGGCATTGTGCCGAAAGATTTAAAAGCTTGCCTTAAGGCTGCACTTGAGGCATGCCCCAATGCCCTAAAGTTATTAAGGGGGTAGTATGTGGGGCTTTTTTCAAAAAGTTACCCGCAAAAATCCACATAAACGAGTGACAACAACGATGCAAAACGTCCTATACGACCTTTTTCTAAACGAGAAACTTAAGCCCGAGCCGGGCACGCTCTATATTGTCGCGACGCCGCTGGGAAACATTGCCGACATCACGGCGCGCGCGCTCGGAATCTTGTCTGGCGTCGATTTCGTCGCCGCGTTCGACACGCGCGTGACCGGCAGGCTGCTCTGCCATTTCGGCATCACCAAACCGATGATTAGCTACAACGAAGATAACGCGCACGCGCGCGGGCCTGAGATAGCCGCGCGGCTCAAAGCCGGCGAGTCCTGCGCGCTCGTCACCGACGCAGGCACACCAACCGTATCTGACCCCGGCGAAGGGCTTGTCCGGCTCTGCGTCGAGCAAAATATACCCGTAACAGCGGTGCCCGGCGCCTGCGCCGCTATAACCGCTATTATGCTCGCGGGTATGCCCGCTTCGAGATTTTCGTTCGAGGGCGACCTCGGCGCCACGCGCGAGGAGCGGATAGCGCGGCTTTGTAGCATCGCCGCCGACCGGCGGCTGCTAGTCATCTACGAGTCGCCCTACAGGCTAAAGGAAACGCTCACCGACATCGCAAATGTGCTCGGCACGAGCCGCAAAATCGCGGTCTGCCGCGACCTTACCAAGCCTACCGAGGAAGTCGTGCGCACCGACGTCGCCGGCGCGCTCGAATATGTCGATAAGCGGCCCCCGCGCGGCGACTATGTGCTTGTAATCGAAGGCTCCGAAAGCTGACCGGCCCCCGCCGCGCGGTGGGTTTTTTACATATTTTTTATATCCGGTGGAGTTATGGCTGACAAGACAAGGCGCCTTTATATGGCGTGCGCGTTTGCGGTAACGCTACTCTTCTCGCTTGGCAACACCACGCAGGGAACGCTGCTCACCGAGTTCGCCGAGCATTACGGCATCGGCACGCTGCCGCAGAGCTTTATCAGCGCCGCGGCGAGCTTCGGCATGGCGGCGTCGCTGCTTTTGCTTTTGTCAGGGCTCATACGCATCACAAAGAACGCGCTGTTTGTTGTTGCGGTCGCGATGCTCGGCGGTGCGCTTGGGCTTATCGGCACAATGCCTGCTTTCCCCGTCTTTATCGCGCTGTACGCTCTGCTCGGCGTATCTTTCGGGTTCATCGACGCGATAGGCTCGAGCCTTATCGCCGACGTGAGCGCGCCCGATACCGTGGGGCGCAACATGGGCATGCTGCACGCCTTTTACGGCATCGGCGGCATACTCGGCCCGCTGCTGATACGCGCCACCGCGAGTTTTGCCGCCGGCTCCGGCAAAGGCGGCGCGGGTGCCGCGGCTTTCCTTCTCTCGGCGTTCGGCTCGGCGCTTTTTGTGTTTAACCTTTACACATACCGCTCCGTGCGGAGGGATTTGCCCGCGGCGGTAAAATACCCCGAGCGGCCGCGCGCAGCCGGGCTTTCGGCTTTCCTGCGTTCCGGCGCGGTCCCTCTGCTTCTTATATGCGGGCTTAATGGCGTCTACATAAACATCATCACCTTCCGCACCGCGCAATATGTTACCGTCGAGTTCGGCTCGAGCGTGCTAGGCGCGCTGGCGGTCTCCACGTTTTGGGCGGGCACGGTTATCTCGCGATTTACTATCCCGCGTATGAGACTTAACTTCCGCGCGTACCTTGTCGGCTCGCTGCTTGGCGCGGGGGCGCTGACTGCGCTGGGCGTGCTGCTCGGTAGCGCATATTCCGCGATAGCCGCCGTGTTTTTAGCCGGCTTAATCAGCGGGGCTGTCACGCCGCTTTGCATGGGCGAGCTGTGCATGATGGTGCCTGAAAATACGCTGCTCGGCTCGGTATCGGCGCTGCTTTCGCAGTATGTGGTGTCGCTTACCGGCACGCTGCTTGCGGGCGCGCTTACGCCGAACGACATGCTCGGCGCCGGGTTGTATTTCGCCGCTGGCTACTCCGCGCTCGGCGCCATCGCCGGCGCGTTTTATAAAAAGAATGTGGGTTAAGGGCTTATTAAGTAAGCCCTTTTTATTTTTGGGGGGCTTTACGGAAAAATTTACCTCATGCTTATTTAAAAAGTCACCCCTAACAGTTTGCTGGATTTACTTGCCCTTGTTGACAGTTTATTTTATTAGTGTATAATTATGTTATGCCGATTTGCTTGCGGCAAACCTTTGTTAAGCGAGGTAATAACCGTGAAACTGAAAGCCCTACTTCTGGCGGCGGTTGTTCTGCTCCAAATAGTTGCGCTCGCCTCATGCATGCAAGAAAAGCAGGGCGGCTCCGTTTCAACCGACGAAGGCCCCGCCGAGGAAACTACGCTAAGCGAGCTTGAGTCGCGCGCCGCGATTCCGGACGATTTGCCCGAAGCAAACTTCGAAGGCTACCTGTTTAGGATACTCACGCGGACCAACGCGTGGTCGATCTGCGACCACATCGCGGATTTATACGCCGAACAAATCACCGGCGACGTCATCAACGACGCTGTGTATAACCGCAACAAGAAGGTCGAAGAGCGCTTTAACTTCAAAATCAGCCTCATTCCCATCGATTCGTCCGACGAGAGCCTGCCTACGGCGACATTCACGCGCAGCGTTATGGCGGGCGACGACGAGTACGATATTATAATCGACCACATGATTTACATGGGCATGGCGTCGTTCAACCATGTGTTTTACAACTGGTACGACGTGCCGAACGTCAACTTCGAGAAGCCGTGGTGGGTCGCCGACGCGACGCTGAAGCTGACTATTGACGGCAAGTCGTTCTTCGCGCTCGGGGACCTATCCTACAACTCGCTAGACTACACCTACTGCATGTACTTCAACAAGCGGATTTGGAACGACTACAACATTCCGATGCCGTACCAAAAGGTGCGCGACCGCGAGTGGACGATCGACTATGTGATTTCGATTACAAAGGACGTTTACCAAGACCTCAACAGCAACCAGAAGAAGGACGACGAGGATCTTTTCGGATACGTCTCAAACGTCTACAGCGCGACGGTTACATATACCTGGGCGTTCGACAACCCGATAACAAAGTTTAACGAAGACGGGCTGCCGGAGCTGGTGCTGAACAACGAAAAGACGCCGGCGATACTCGAGAAGCTCAACTCGTTCTATAACGACTACGACGGCGTCAACGTACTCTTGACACACACGATGAGGGACGGCCGCAACTGGATGGACTTTGTGCCGTGGATGTTCAGCGAAGGGCGCGCGATGCTCGCGACCGGCATGTTCCTTTACGCCAAGATGATGTTCCGCGACCTGCAGGACGACTACGGCTTTTTGCCCTACCCGCTCTGGGACGAAAAACAGCCGCAGTACTACACGATGCTAGACGGCCACGGCCCGCTGTTCGGCATACCAGTAACGGTGACCAACCCAGCCCGCACCGGCATTATAGTCGAGGGGCTGAGCGCCGAGGGGTACAAAATCGTCACGCCGGCATACTATGACGTCGCGCTCAAGACCAAATTCACGCGCGACGAGGAGTCGGCGGAGATGATCGACCTTGTGCTCTCGGTCCGCACGTTCGATTTCGGCTACATGTACGACGGCTGGAACGGCATGGCGTTTTACCTGCAGAACCTGCTTTCTGCAAAGAACACAAATTTCGCCTCGTACTATAGGTCAAACGAAACGAAAGCGATCAGCTATTACGAGAAGGTTATCCAAGCGTACCTTGACTACGATCTATAAGGCTTAAAAAAGGCACGGCATCTGCCGTGCTTTTTTGCGTGGGGGGACTTTTTCGCAAAAAGCCCCCCACATCTCCTATATAAGCTTCATCGTTCGCAGCGAGTTGAAGATGGCTATAAGCGTCACGCCTACGTCGGCGAACACCGCAGCCCACATCGACGCGAGCCCGAGCGCGCCGAGCAGCAGTATTGCGAATTTCACGCATAGCGAGAACGCTATGTTCTGCTTCGCGACCCGCATCGTCTTGCGCGAGATTTTTATAGCCGACACGAGCTTCGACGGCTCGTCGTTCATTATGACCACGTCTGCTGCCTCGATCGCCGCATCGGATCCAAGCCCGCCCATCGCGACGCCTACGTCCGCGCGCGCCAGCACCGGCGCGTCGTTTATCCCGTCGCCGACGAATACTAGCTTGCCCGAGCGCGGATTCTTGCAAATCAGCTCCTCGACTGCCGACACCTTCTCCTCGGGCAGCAGCCCCGCGCGGACATTTTCAATCCCAAGCTGCGCGGCGACCTTCTTTGCGACCGGCTCGGCGTCGCCTGTCAGCATCACTATGTCTTTCACGCCCGACTTGCGCAGCCCGGTCACCGCCGCCGCCGAGTCGGCTTTTACCGTGTCGCCGATTTGGATATACCCCACAAACCTGCCGTCCAACGCGGCGTAAACCACAGTGCCCGCATTGTCAGGCGCCGGGTCGTGCTCTATGCCAAGCTGTGCCATCAGCTTCGCGTTGCCGACAGCCACGCTTTTGCCGTCGACTACCGCCACCACGCCGCAGCCCGGCACCTCGCGCGCCTCTGATACCCGCGCGCTGTCGGGCTCTCTGCCCAGCGCTTTGCGCAGCGACTGCGAAATCGGGTGCGTCGAGTAAGCCTCGGCATGCGCCGCATAGTCGAGCAGCTCGCGCTCTGTAACGCCGGCAGCCGGCACGATCTTTTCTACCTCAAACACGCCGCGCGTCAGCGTGCCGGTCTTGTCAAACACCACCGTTTCAGCCTTAGCCAGAGCCTCAAGGTAGTTGCCGCCCTTTACGAGGATGCCGGCTCTCGACGCTCCGCCGATACCGCCGAAAAATGAAAGCGGAACCGAAATCACCAGCGCACACGGGCACGATATGACAAGGAAAGTCAGCGCGCGGTATATCCACTCTGAAAAACCTGCGCCCGGGATAAACAGCGGCGGCAGCGTGGCGATAAGCGCCGCCAGCAGCACGATAACCGGCGTGTACCAGCGCGCGAACTTGGTGATAAACCGCTCGGGCCGAGACTTTTTTTCACTCGAGTTTTCGACAAGCTCAAGTATCCGGCTCGCCGTCGACTCGCCGAACAGCTTTTCGGTGCGCGCCACAAGCAACCCGCCCGCGTTGATGCTGCCCGAAAGTATCGTGTCGCCAACCGCCACCTCTCGCGGCACCGACTCGCCCGTCAGCGCGACGGTGTCGACCATCGAGCTGCCCTCGACGACTACCGCGTCTATCGGCACGCGCTCGCCGGGCTTTATGACTATCAGCTCGCCGGCCTCGACTTCGCTAGGGTCGACCTGCACAATCAAGCCACCGCGCTTTACGTTTGCATAGTCTGGGCGGATGTCCATAAGCGCAGCAATGGACCTGCGCGAGCGGTCGACCGCCCAGCTCTGGCACAGCTCGCCGACCTGGTAAAACAGCATGACCGCCACGCCTTCGCTGTGCTCGCCGATTGCGAATGCACCAATTGCAGCAATCGACATTAAAAAGTTTTCGTCGAACAGCTCGCCGCTCAAGACCCCGCGCAGAGCCTTATATATTATGTTGCCGCCCAGCACGGCAAGCGCCGCAATATAAAGCGAAAGCTTTGCCGCGCCGGCATCTATAAGTATCGCCGCGGCGTATAGCGCGCCGCCTGCTACAATTTGAGCCAATCGCCACTGTTTTGGTGAAAGCCTTATCCTCTCCGAGAGTTTTCCGACGGTAGTTTTTACTGCTCTGTCCATGTTAGCTGCCTTTCACTACTACTGAGGGATTTGCCTTCTTCACCGCCGACTTTACTGCATCTTGGATGATTCCAGCCGCATCGTCGCTGTACTCGACGGTGAGCTTGCCGGTAAGGAAGTTTACCTTCGCCGCAGCCACACCGTCTATAGCTTTCACCGCGCGCTCCACCTTCGAAGCGCAAACCGGGCAATCCAGCCCTTCGAGCTTATATGTTTTCGTCATTTTATGTACCCCGCAATCTATATAGGTTAACAGTTGAACGGTTGTTCAACCTTTGCAATTATATTATAGTTGAATGAGCGTTCAACTGTCAATAGGATTTTTCGCAATGTGCGTTAATTTTTTGTAAACAACCCGCTAAGTCGGTATACCGCGGGGGTCGGGTATTTATTTTCATATCAAGTTATGCTAAAATAGATATGAAAAACACTTGCCCGGTAATGCGAGGTGAGAAAGATGGGCAAAAACGATCCCGCGTGCGACTGCGACGTTATCCACACGGACATGGTGGAGTCGGTACGCGCGAAGATGCCGGACGAAAGCGAGCTTTACGAGCTGTCTGACTTTTTCAAGGTGCTCGGCGACAGCACGCGCGCGAAGATCATATCGGCGCTCGACGCCGGGGAGATGTGCGTTTGCGACCTTGCGGCGCTGCTCGGGATGACGAAGTCCGCGATTTCGCACCAGCTCGGGCTTTTGCGCCGGAACAACCTTGTGAAAAACCGCCGCGAGGGCAGGGTGGTCTTCTACTCGCTTTCCGACGACCATATAAGGCAGATATACGAGATGGGCATCGAGCATATCCGCGAGCGCGCTGACTCCGCGGAGCCGGATAAAGAAGAAGCATAGTTAAATGCCGCCGCCAGAGGTTTTAGTTTAGCCTCGGCGGCGGCGCGATGTTTTTTATGTCCGGCTTCATGCAGGCAACACTTGTTAAAGGTATTCCCTTGTTCCACCCAAGCCGCCGCTTATGTAAGGGGCAAGTCGGCGCGGGCTTGGTGCCTGCACGGTAGAATGTTCGGCACAGTGCCGCCGGAGCTAGCGGAGACGGTCATTGCCGGGTAGTAGGGTTAACTTTTTAAAAGTTACCCTAACTACAAAACCGCCTTGCTGGAGCATACACCCCCAGCAAGGCGGCTTTTTATGTTTTACGCTTTCAGGCGGGCTTCAAGCGCATTAAGCTCCTCGTGGAACTCTTTCGGCACGCGGTCGCCGATTTTCGCGTAGAACTCGCGGATGTCATTGACCTCGCCGAGCCATGTGTCGCGGTCGACATGCAGCAGCTCGCGCAGGGTATCGAGCGTGACGCCTTCGAGCCCTTCGATATTTATATCCTCGGGCCTCGGCAGGTACCCTATCGGCGACTCGACAGCGCCGACTTTGCCCTCGCAGCGGTCGAGTATCCACATAAGTACGCGCATGTTCTCGCCGAACCCCGGCCAGATGAAGTTGCCCTCGTCGTCTGTGCGGAACCAGTTGACGTGGAATATCTTCGGCGGGTTCGCGATCTTCTTGCCCATGTCAAGCCAATGCCTAAAGTAGTCGCCCATATTATAGCCGCAGAACGGCAGCATCGCCATCGGGTCGCGGCGCACAACGCCAACCTGCCCAGCCGCAGCCGCGGTGGTCTCCGACGCCATTATCGAGCCGACGAACGCGCCGTGCTGCCAGCCGAACGACTGGTATACCAGCGGAGCGGTCTTCGCGCGGCGTCCGCCAAAGATGATAGCCGAGATCGGCACGCCATTGGGATTATGGAACTCAGGCGAAAGGCACGGGCAGTTCGTCGCCTTCGTGGTGAAGCGCGAGTTGGGATGCGCGCCGTAAGTAGACTTGTCCTTCTTGTCGTACTTGCTGCCGTCCCAAGGATTGCCTTTCCAGTCTATCGCGTTCTTCGGCGGGTTATCGTTTAAGCCTTCCCACCAAACGGTGTTGGTGTCAAGGTCATGCACAACGTTCGTGAAGATCGTGTCGCGCTGGATCATCTTGAGCGCGTTGGGGTTCGATTTTTCGTTGGTGCCGGGCACAACGCCGAAGAAGCCGTTCTCGGGGTTGACCGCCCACAGCCTGCCGTCGGTGCCTACGCGCAGCCAAGCGATGTCGTCGCCGACCGTCCAGACTTTGTAACCCTTCTTTTTGTATACTTCGGGCGGGATCAGCATGGCGAGGTTGGTCTTGCCGCACGCCGACGGGAACGCGGCGCAGATGTACTTGACCTCGCCCTCGGGGTTCTCGATGCCGAGGATCAGCATGTGCTCGGCCATCCAGCCTTCCTTGCGCCCAAGGTAAGACGCAATGCGCAGCGCGAAGCACTTTTTGCCGAGCAGCACGTTTCCGCCGTAGCCCGAGTTGATGCTCCAAATCGTGTTATCCTCGGGGAAGTGGCAGATGTAGCGGTTCTCCTCGTCAAGGTCAGCCTTCGAGTGCAGCCCCTTGACAAAGTCGCCGTCCTCGCCGAGCGCCCTTGCAACCTCGTCGCCTATGCGGGTCATTATCGCCATGTTCAATACGACATATATCGAGTCGGTCAGCTCGATGCCTATTTTCGCGAACTCCGAGCCGACGATGCCCATCGAGTATGGTATAACATACATCGTGCGGCCTCTCATGGAGCCGCGGAACAGCTTGCCGAGCTTTTCATAGCACTCCTCGGGGTCCATCCAGTTGTTGGTGGGTCCGGCGTCGTCTTTGTTCTTCGTGCAAATGAAAGTGCGGTGCTCGACACGCGCGACGTCGTTGAGCGCCGTGCGGTGCAGATAGCAGCCCGGCATCAGCTCTTGGTTGAGCTCGATTATTTCGCCCGACGCAATAGCTTCGCGGCGCAGGGCCTCTAGCTGCTCTTCGCTGCCGTCGATGTAGACAATGCGGTCAGGCATTGTCAGCGCAGCCATCTCGTCAATCCATTTTTTTGCCTTTTGATTTACGATCATGCTAGTCTCCGTTTCTGCAATTTTAGGCCATTATACACGCTATCTATAATACCATCAATAATGCCAATTTGTATGAACAGGTTGTTACAATTATAGAAAGCATTTGCGAATTTTTCACAAAATTTGCAACCTTGCCGCCACTCATAATTCAAATTTTAGCCCGCGCGCGCAATTTTTTGCAAAATATCGGCATGAAAATGCAATATGACCACAAAAGTCCGTCATATTTTGCGAACCGTTACGGCGGCGGACGCCGGCGGGGCGCAATAATCGGGCGCCGCACCATGCACAAAAAAGCGGCCTTTCCTAATCTCCGCTTGGGCAAATATGCCCTATTATGAAAATTACTACAAGTGTGCTGTATATTGTTAATAATTCAGTCTTGTAGAATTTGGGCGAAGTGCCAATTGCGGCAGGCTGGTTCTTGCTATATAATATAGGCTGGTTCTTTAATAAGCACCGAATCGACAGCGTACAGGCTTAAGACAAAATAAAAAGGAAAGGCGGAAACAAACTTGAAAAAGCTCAGCATTATCGCACTTGCAATCTTCTTGCTTGTGTCTTTTACCACCGTCGCATTTGCCGCGTCGGAAGACCTCGCTACTGAGGCTGCCGGCAGGACGCTGCTCATCGACAAAGTTAAGCTCGACTCGATAGTCGGCACTCCAGGCTTCAACAACGAAGGCGCGGAGAACCTGTTCGACAACGATCCCGCTACCAAGTTCTGCACCAACCAGTTCCCGGCTGAGGTTACCTGGGAGCTTGACGGCGCTTACGTCGTCGACGCGGTCATCATCTGCACCGCTAACGACAACGCGCAGTACATGGGCAGGAACCCTGATCCTTGGAAGCTCTACGGCTCCAACGACGGTTCCAACTACACCCTGATCCACGAGGGCAGCGCAAGCGACCTTGAGGACGTCAACTTTACATACTTCCTTATAAACATCAACAACGACACCGCTTACTCGCACTACAAGCTCGAAATCCCCGCTGCCGAAGCTGCCGACGTCATGCAGATTTCGGAGTTCATCCTTGTCCAGAAGGATGGCGCGGTTGAGGCTCCCGCCGAAACTCCCGCTGAAGAGCCCGCAGCTGAAGAGCCTGCAGAAGCTCCGGCCGAACAGCCGCAGGTCATCGCGCCTGCTACTTCCGACTTCGCGACCGTGGCTTCCTTTGCCGCTCTCGCGCTTGCCGGCGTAGTCGGCACGATCGCTTCGAAGAAGCGCAGCAAATAAATAAGTTTTATAGCAGCGTTATAATTAAGTTTTAAACCATAGCAAAGCTACGTTGTCGAGAGTTGCTTAGCCCATAAATAAAGCCGCCGCAACCGGTCACGGTGCGGCGGCATTTTTTGCGCCTATTAGTTCTGCATCCCGCTCTTTAGTATCTCAAGCAGCTCTCGGTCGACGTTGAAGCCTTTGTACTGCTCGTACTTTGTGCCGGGACGGCCGTGCTCCACTATGCCGAACGAACCTTTGAAATTCCAAAGCGCATAGCCCCAGCCGAACTCCTTATAGACAGAGATTAGGTCAGCAAACCAGCGCAGCGCGATGTCGTTCGGAATCTTGTTATAGCAGCCGAACTCGCCAATGTGGACTTTGACGCCCTTCTTTTCTACCTCGCGCCACGGGTCGTAATAGCGGCGTAGTGTCTCGCGGTCGGCGTAGAAGCCCTCGGCTATCCTGCCGGGGTACTCGGGCATCTCGAACTTGTCCGCGCCGCGCGCCCACTCGGCTTTATAGTGCGTGAGCTGGAAAGGGAAGTAGCCGCGCCCGCTGTGTATAGCGCCGGCGTCTGCAAGCTCCGGTATCGCCGTGCCGCCGCCGTCGAACCCGTCGATGACTATCGGGCGGTTCGGGTCGACTTTGCGGATTTCGGCAATCGCGGCGCGGATGACCTTCTCATGGTCCTCACGCGTGCAGGGGTGCGTCGGCGGCTGGTTCGACGGCTCGTTGACAAGGTCGAAACTGAGCTTTTCGGCTGGTATGCCCTTGTAGCGCTCGGCGAACATCCGCCAGAGGAAATAAAAGCCCTCCTGCGCCTCGGCGTCGCGCCATAGGTTGTGCTTTTCGATATGCGGGCTGTTGACGCAGTATCCGGGTGCGCGGTGGATGTTTAAGCTTGCATGCAGCCCGAACGAGTTGCAAGCCTCGATATACCGGTCTATGTACTCGAGTATCCGCTCGTCGGGGTGCATGTAGTCGAAGTCGCGCGTCCAGAAGCGGTAATCGGTAGGGATGCGCACGAAATTGAATCCCTCGCTCGCCACAAACTCGAGCTCGCGAAGGTCCGGCTCCGCCGGCTCGGGCCGCCAGTCGGATTTCGCGAACATCCAGAGGAAGTTGAACCCGTAATATTTCACTTCGCCATCCCCCATAAGCAAGGTTTACCAAGATTATACCACCCGCATGGCAGAATTGCAACAATTTGCTGCAAAATAAGGCTGCCCTCGCTGCATCCGTTGACGCAGGTTGCTATTATTGCTATCCTTAACAAGGGCGGATTGCGCCGTTACGCGTATCTCGCATTCTTGCGGCAGGTATGGTATAATCTGAAAAAAAGAGGAGGATACAAAGATGAAACTTGGCATCGCGGCGCAGCTTTCGCACTCCTCGCCCGAAGAGTGGGCGAAAAAGCACAAAGAACTTGGGCTTTCGGCAGTGGTGTTCCCGCTCGACTACCGTGCGGATACAAAGCTCATCGACGCGTACGCAGAGGCGGCGCGCGGGGAGGGGCTTACCATTGCTGAGGTCGGCGCGTGGTGCAACCCCATTTCGCCCGACCCGGCACAGCGCACGAAAAACGTCGAGTATTGCGCGCGGCAGCTTGAGCTTGCTGACTATGTCGGCGCGCTATGCTGCGTCAACATTGCGGGCGCTGTGGGCGAGGTGTGGGACGGCGGCTACCGCGAAAACTATTTGCCCGAAACTTACGATGCTATCGTCGAAAGCGTGCGCAAAATAATCGATACGGCAAAGCCCCGCCGCGCGAAATATGCGCTTGAGACAATGCCTTGGATGTACCCGGACAGTCCGGAAAGCTACTTAAAGCTAATTTCCGACATCGGCAGGCCCGAGCTTGGCGTTCATCTCGATATTGTCAACATGCTAAACTGCCCCGAGCGGTATTTTAATAACGCCGAGTTTACACGCCGCTGCTTTGAGCTTTTAGGGGACAAGGTGCTCTCCTGCCATCTCAAGGACACGGCGCTGCGCGGGCGGCTGACTATCTCGATTGAGGAGGCCTTCCCGGGCACCGGCGGGTTTGACATACCGGCATTTTTGCGCGCGGCTGAGGCGGCAAACCCCGAGATGCCGGTTATAATCGAGCACCTCTCGTCCGAGGGCGACTATATCCGCGCGGCAAAGTATGTCTTAGGGCTTATGAGCGAAATCCTCTAAACAAAAACCGCATGCCTTCCGTTTGGCATGCGGGTATTTTTCTTTTAGCATAGCCCTTGCTCGCATATGTGTTTTTTTATGGCTTCGAAGCTCTCAAAGCTCAGCACGTGCTCTATCCTGCAGGCGTCTTCAACTGCGATCTCTTCGTCGACTCCGAGGTGTACAAGCCACTTCGAAAGGAGCGTGTGGCGCTCGTACATCCTCGTGGCGATTTCCTTCCCCTTCTCGGTGAGCTTTATAAAGCCGTCGGAATCAACTTCTATATATCCGTTCTCACGGAGGTTTTTCATTGCCACGCTCACGCTGGGCTTTGAATACTCAAGCTCCGCCGCGATATCTATCGAACGCACCGATCCCTTGCGTTTGGAGAGTATATAAATTGTCTCAAGATAGTTTTCCGCCGATTCCTGAATCTTCAATTTTGGCCCTCCTCGCGGCGATTTAGTGACTACTTATATAATACCGCATTTTGCGATAAAATGCAAATCCATTTGATTAGTTGAGCTTATCTTACCCAAGCCGCCGCCCCGTTTACAAAGCCGTTGGTTTATGTTAGAATACAACTATTGGTTGTCAACGATTTCAACCTACGGTTGCGACAATGCAACCGATGTTCCCTTCATCCTGCGGCGCGCCGCATGTAAAATATAGCCGTAAAACACAGTCGGGAGCGTGATTGTAACATGTCACAATCGCTTGGAAGCAAAATCGCGGAGTATCGCAAAAATTTGGGGATGACCCAAGATGAACTCGCCGAAAAGCTCGGCGTCACGCCGCAGGCAGTATCAAAATGGGAAAACGACATATCCTGCCCGGACATAATGCTGCTGCCGAAAATCGCGCAGCTGCTCGGCACCACATGCGACGAGCTGCTCTCAAACGAACCGAAAAAAGACGCGGTGTTACTCCCCGCCGAAAAGCGCAGAGACATCGACGAGATGGTCATGCACATCAGCGTCATCTCTGACAACGGCGACAAAGTGATCGTCAACCTTCCGGTTTCGCTTATTAAAGCGGCGCTGGAAATCGGCATGAACATTAGCCGGTGCGGCTGTTGTCAATAAAACCGCGGGCGACGAGTTAAAGCTCAGCTCGATGCAGCTTTACAGGTTATTACGCGAGATACGCCGCGCAGAGCGGAAACTAAAGCGCAGGTTCGGCAAGATTGAGCTTGTCAGGGTCGAGTCGAGCGGCGGCGAGCTGGTGCAGATAATACTCTAGTGCTAACGCGAAAACATGGGGAGGCTAGATAGCCTTCCCTTTTTTGTTTTAGCAAAGCATTACGGAGTTCGGGTCGTGCGACCCGTATCGCTTTGCGGCAAGCGACACCCCGCCCTTCCCCGCCGTGCGGCTTGCGTAGCAGTACACGCAGCCTGCGGGGCATGTGTCGTACGTGCCGATGTCGACGCTCTGGCAGCATCCGCAGCCCAGACGCTGGTTTTTGTCGCGCGCCGCCGATATTCTGCGGCCGGTTATAAGCTCAATCCGCGCGGGGTCCACGCACGAGGCGCGCCCGATGCCAAATCTCGTAAAATCCCTGCCCTCGCAGCACGCGACCGCACGCAGCCCGTATGCACGCGCCGCCTTGCCGATCGACGCCGCGATCTCGTCCATTTCGCTTTCGGTGGGCGGCCAAAACGGCGCGCGCTTTAGCTTTGCGTACGGGTCGACAAAGCTCACCGTAACGGTGTCTGTGTACGGCGCGAGCAGCTCGCAAAGCTTTATAAACTCCGCGCGGTGGTAACCGGAGCTTATGCCGTCAGCGAGCAGTATCGGGTCATAGCGCCAGACTACCCGCTCCCGCCCTAGCCGCTGCGCCAGCCGCGCGAAAGTCCGCGCGATTTCCCTCTTGTCGCGCATTCCCGGCTCAATCCCTTTGCCGTATGGGGTAAGCGTGAACTGAAAATAGTATGCATACCCGTGCGAGTCGAGCAAATCGAGCTTGGGCAGGAAGTTTTCTGGGTCCTTGGTCCAAAACACGAAGCAGTCGACATCTGCCGGCAAAAGGCTGACACGTCTTACCTGCAAGGCGTTCATCGGGTTTTTCACGAGCGCGTAGCCGTCAAGAAGGCGGCGCTCAAACCACTCGCCGTACCAGCGGGGCAGGTCGGTCCGCCGCGATGCTGAAACTATCATGCTGCAGCCTCCCGCGCGCTGGGCTTATTCATACTCAAGCTCCGCATTGACGTATGCGATATTTTGGCGCTTGTGTGTGTATGTGATATGCAGCGCTCTCCCCTCGGCTATCACAGCGGGGTACGAAAACTCGCAGTCCGGCTCCGTCTCAAGGTCGCAAAGCTTCTCCCAGCTTTCTCCGTTGTCAAGCGAGCAGAGCAGCGAAAGAGGGGTGCGCTTGCCCCAGTTTTGCCCGACGGGGTTGCAGCACAGAACCACTGCGCCGCCCGGGAGCAGCGCGCAGTCCAGCCCGCTGTTGTTGTTCGGCACTTCGGTCGGTCGCGCTGGCTCCCATGTGCGCCCGTAGTCTTCCGACACCGTGCGGTAGACATAGCCGAACGCCGAGCGCGCAAGCATATAGACCCGCCCGGGCTTGCCCGGGTCCTCCCACGCCGAGGGCTGGATTAGCCCGTCGGAGTCGGGCAAAAGCTCATCCTTCAGTTTTATCAGCCTGCCTTCCGCATAAAACGGTATCGGCTCCGAAAGCTGCCATTCTCCGCTACCCGCGGGTAGAATGTCCGCGTATATCTGCCAGCGGCGCCGGGTATCCTCTACCGAGCACGGCGCGAGCAGGTCGCCGTTTGAAAGCCTCACTGGCTTGTTTTTCACCGGGCCGCGCGGGAAATTGTCGCCGGGCACAAGCTCGGCGGGCTCGTCCCATACCTTCCCGTCGCGGCTGCGCGTTATCATCGTATGCCAAGCGCGCGGCGACGTGCCTTTTTTATAAAAAAGGGCTAGCTCTTCGCCGTCGGAGTAAAGCACCGGGTTCCAGTGGGGGACTCCGTCGTCTGGCGACACGGGGATTGGCTCCGACCAACCGCAGCCGTCACGCGACGATACCCAGATTCGCACGTCAGGCTTGCCCTCGCCGGCGCCGCCGAACCAAGCGGCAAAAATCCTGCCGCCGTACCGCGCGATAGTGGAAGCATGCACTGAGCTAAAAGGTACGGCGCCAAGCTCGAATACAAACTCGCGCCGCAGGATTTTGATTTTCATGCCGGTTTCACCTCTACTTTATTATACCGCCGCGGATTTTGCCGTCAAGCGATATTAATTGTTGACGCATAGGCGCGCGAATGGTATAATTTACATAAAATATATAGGCATAAGGAGGAAATGCGGCGGTTGAAGACGATTATCATCTATTATACATTCGGAGGTGAGACCCGCAAAGAGGCAAAGCGGCTTGCCGGCGAGCTTGGGGTTGGCACCACAATTTACGAGGTGAAGGAAGCGAAAGAGCGCAGCGTGCTCGGCTCGCTGGTTTGGGGCTGCTGGCATGCGATGCGGCGCAAAGCGTCGGAAGTAAAGCCTATCAAGGTCGACCTGGGCAGCTATGACCGCATTATAATCGGCGCGCCGATTTGGGCGGATTACCCCGCGCCTGCGTTTTACGCGATTGTCGAGCGCCTGCCCGCGGGCAAAGAGGTGGGGCTGTTCTTTTGCTCTGGTGGCGGCGACTCGAGCAAAAGCAAAAAAGGGACCATTGAGCTTATCGAAAAGAAGGGTTGCAAAGTGACGTCGTACCGCGACGTGCGCACCGGAAAGGGGATTGTGAAGGAGAAATCGCCGAAATAGGCAAATAAAGTGTCGCTATGGAAAAATGGCAAAGGAATACAGCAAACAAAAGCGGAGGCAGCGCCTCCGCGGTTTTTTAATTTAGGGAAACGCCAGGGGGAACACACCTCTCGGCGTATCTTCCTTATAAAAAGCGTGGGGGACTTATTTTAATGTCCCCCTCATATAAGCTTTATTACTTCAGGAACACCTCAAGTACCGGGATTATGCAGCCGAGCGGCTTTTTGACCGGGATATTGAGCGAAACCAGCTCGTCGCTTTCACGGTTGAAGCGGATCTCAGACGCGTCGGAGAGCAGCTGCACGTAGTCGACATGGCGGGCAAGCTCGCCCTCTAGGTAGATCTTGTTGAACTGCCAAGACAGCACATGGATATAAAGCCGCTTCTTTTCGGGGTTGTAGGTGAGCTTTGTGCACTCGGGCGCTTTGAACTCGAGCGGTGCCTGCGTGCAGCCGTAGATCGAGCGGCTGTGGCGGCGCATCCACTTGCCTATCTCGGTGAGCCTGTCAAGCGCGCGCTCGTCGAACTCGCCGCGGCCGGTCGGCCCGACGTTGAGAAGGAGGTTGCCGCCCTTGCTGACCGCGTCGATAAGCATTATAATAAGCTGCTCGGCGCTCTTCCAGCTCTCCTCGTCGCGGTGGTAGCCCCACGAGCCGGAGAAGGTATGGCACGCCTCCCAAACCACCGGCACGCCGTTGACTTTCACCCACTCGCGCGGCATGTACTGCTCGGGCGTCTTGATGTCCTGGTCTATCTGCAACCGGTCGTTGATGAGTATGCCGGGCTGCAGCTCGCGCACCAGCTTGATGAGCTCCTCGCTGTGCCACTCGTCTTTGCCCTTGCCCGGGTAGCGGTGGCTTGGCCCGACCGAGAAGTCATACCAGAGTATGTCGATTTTGCCAAAGCGCGTGAGAAGCTCGCGAGTCTGCCCGAACAGGTACTCGCGGTAACGCGCAAAGTCGCGCTCTTTGTCCTTCGCTGCGTACTCGGCGTTGTCGCGCATCGGGTGGCACTCGTCGACCGTGTAGTCGGGATGGTGCCAGTCGAGCAGCGAATGGTAGAAGCCTACCTTCAGCCCACGTCCCCGGAACGCCTCGACCATCGGGCCGAGGAGGTCGCGCCCGTACGGCGTGTTTGTTACCTTGTAATCGGTCAGGTCGGAATCCCAAAGGCAGAAGCCCTCATGGTGCTTTGTCGTAACCACGAAATACTTCATGCCCGCGTCAGCCGCCACCTTTGCCCAAAGCTCGGGGTCGTAAAGGTCCGGGTCAAAGTGGCAAAAATATTTCTCGTATTGCTCGTTTGACATGCGCTCGTGATTTTTCACCCACTCGTGGCGCGCGGGCAGCGCGTAAAGCCCCCAGTGGATAAACATGCCGAAGCGGTCGTGAACGAACCACTCGGTATTGCCCGGCGTCGGCGCTGGCTTTATTACCGTAAGCTTATCAAGGTCCATAGTAATGCCCTCCGAGATTATATATTGTTACGGCATCGCCGCTATTGGGTACGGTTTGAGGGATACTAGGGGGGCTTTTACGGGAACCCCCCTTTATGATTTAGCATCCGTAAAGGTACTCTTCCTGCTCAGCCGACAGGCTGTCAATCTTCACATCGAGCGAGGCGAGCTTCAGACGCGCGACTTCGGCGTCAATCTCAGCCGGAACGGGGTAAACCTTTTTCTCAAGCGTGCCCGCGGTCTTGGCGAGGTACTCGAGCGACTTCGCCTGCAGCGCGAAGCTCATGTCCATTATCTCTGCCGGATGGCCGTTGCCCGCGGCGAGGTTGACGAGCCTGCCCTCGGCGAGAAGGTTCAGCACCCGCCCGTCGGGCATGCGGTAGCCGGTGATATTCGGCTTGCGCTGCCATACCTCGGTCGCCATCTCGGCGAGCGCCTTTTTGTCAATCTCCACGTCGAAATGCCCGGCGTTGGCAAGCAGCACGCCGTCCTTCATCACCTCGAAATGCTCGCGGCGGATGACGTCGCAGCAGCCGGTCAGCGTAACGAATATGTCGCCGACGCGCGCGGCCTCGTCCATTGTCATCACCAAAAAGCCGTCCATGACCGCCTCAATCGCGCGCACCGGGTCGATCTCGGTGACAATCACCACTGCGCCCATGCCGCGCGCGCGCATTGCAAAGCCCTTGCCGCACCAGCCGTAGCCGGCGACGACGACTTTCTTGCCCGCGACCATCAGGTTAGTCGTGTTCATTATGCCGTCGAGCGTCGACTGCCCCGTCCCGTAGCGGTTGTCGAACAAGTGCTTGCAGTCGGCGTCGTTTACGTTTATCATCGTGTACTCGAGCTTGCCCGCCTTTTGGCGCGCGAGCAGGCGACGTATGCCCGTCGTCGTCTCCTCGCAGCCGCCGATGAGGTTTTTGCCATACTCGCGGCAGCTGCCGTGCAGCAGGCTCATGAGGTCGCCGCCGTCGTCTATAAGCAGGTCAGGCACGCACGAAAGCGTCTTGCGGAGGTGCCGCTCGTATTCCTCGTCGGTCACGCCGCGCCAGGCGTTGACCTCGAAGCCTTCCTCGGCGAGCGCGGCAGCTACGTCATCCTGAGTCGAGAGCGGGTTGCAGCCGGTCACATATACCTCGGCTCCGCCCGCGCGCAAGGTCTGCGCAAGGTAGGCGGTCTTCGCCTCAAGGTGGATTGACATCGCGATTTTCAAGCCCGCGAAAGGCTTTGTGCGCGAAAACTCTTCGTTTATAAGGTTTAGCACGGGCATGTAGCTTTTTACCCATGCGATTTTGTCGTGCCCCGAAGGCGCAAGCTTGATGTCTTTGATTTCGCTCATCCGCTGATATCTCTCTTCCGTTATATTTTAATAAATTTCCATAATTTTTCAAGTGCAAGTAAGTTGCCCCATCTAACCGCCGCTCGGTAAGGTACCTAAACACCGCTCACTCGTCGCGGCGGCGTAGGCGCGCCAAGATATAGACCGCCCAGAGGCTCGCCGCCACAATTATAACGCCCGAGGCGAGCCACACTAGCTGCATGTTAATCCTGCGCCCGTCGGGCATCATCGCCGCGTTGCGCGCTGTATCGAACATCTTTACAAGCTCGGCGTCGCCGTAACGGCTGGAATAAGCGTTAATCCCGTTTATCATCAGCACCGGCTCCCCTATGTCGGCATAGACAAGCCCGCCGCTTTCGGTAAAGCTCACGCCGCGCAGGCTGATCACCAGCCTTGTCGCCGCGCGCAGCCCGGCAAAGCCCGAAAAATCCGCCCAAACCTCGTTCCACTTGCCCGGATAAACCAGCCCCACCGCGCGCGCGACGTTTGCGCCGTCGGTGAGCAGCAGTGTCAGCTCGGCTCCGCTCACGCCGTCAGGCAGCGCCGCGACCATAAGTTCAAACCCAATCACCGGCGCAATCGACAAGTCGAGCTTATAGCCGAAATCGGCGTATACCCCGCCAAACTGCGCGCCGGCAGAAAGCTTGACACGCAAGAGTCCTTCCCGTCCGTCAAAGCTGTTTCCGCCCGAGATTGACTCGCAATCGAGCGTGCCTTCCCAGCCGGCGGTACCGTCCTCAAACGAAAACAGCGCGTATTTGCCCGCCATCTCGCCCGGCGCCGTGTCCGCAAATTGGAGTTTTGCTACAACGCGTTTTATTGCCTGCGCCTCGTCGAACGCTGGGATAAGCTCGCGCCACTCGCTAATCCCCAGCACCGCCTTGTACGGCTCGGCGACCTTTGCCGAGTCCTGCGTGTCGATATACTCGAACACCAGCGGGTCGATAATCTGCGCGTGCGAGATTATAAAGCCCGAAACAAGCGCGCAGCTTGGGCTTGAAAGCTTGTACACCGCATAAATATAGTCGGCGGTCGCCAGCGCCGCGTCCCTGTACGCCCGCGCGATATGCGCAGGCCGCTCGCAAAGCAGTATAGACCGCGGCGCGCCCGCATAGTGCAGCTGCTGCCGCATAAAGTAGCTGCATAAAAGCTCGATGTTCGCGAGAGTAATACGGTCGGCAGAATAATCTGCACCAGCGGACTTATCGGCGAACGCAAGATACCCGTCCTCGTCGGGGTAGGGGTCGAACGCCGGGTGCCAGCCTATGTCGCCCTCCTCTGCAAACATTGCGTCGAGCGAGTCTATAAGCGAGCGGCTGTCGTATACATATCTTGCACCGGCGGAAAGGTCGATATCCCACCTCGGTCCGAACGCCGCGTAAAGCTCCGGCCCAGCGCCGGCAACCGAGCGTATCGCATTGTACGCAATCCTCAGCGCG
The DNA here is from genome assembly GCA_012840355.1 of Clostridiales bacterium. Classification (GTDB taxonomy): domain Bacteria; phylum Bacillota; class Clostridia; order Oscillospirales; family CAG-272; genus DTU078. The sequence continues at coordinate 44,536 of DULN01000004.1, forward strand.
TTGCCGTACGCCACCGTAAACTCCGACAGCGACGCCGAGCCGAGGTTATAGTATCTGTAAGCCGTCTCGACCGAGCAGCCGATTATATAGCCGTGTACCCTGCCGTTTGAATAGTCCCCCGCGCTGTAGCGGCCCGCCAAAAACTCGCACGCCGCTCGCAGATACCCCACGCCGGACACCGTCGCGGTGTTGAACGCCGCGTATGTCGCCGTATGCGAAGTGCCGGGATAAGTAAATACCCGCCCGGCAGCGACCGAGCCGGTATAGCGCGTCGTCAGCCGGAGATATACGCTCGCTCCGCGTTCAGTTGCGCTGCGCACCATAAAATCGAGGCTTTCCACATAGTCCGATTCCGCGGCGTATACCACGCCGTCGGAAACGAAGCTTATCCCCTTGCCCGTCAACGACATGAGGTCGGGCAGCGACACCTCTATGACCGTCTGCGCCGACCCGCCGTATGGCTCGCCGACGGAAGGCGACGCGCCGCGAATAAGCGCCGGGCGCGACGGCTCGGTGCTTACTTTCGAAAGGTTCTCGGGGTTCGTTATGTATTTGTAGCCGTCAAGCAGTATCGGCTCGCCGTCGCGCACTCCGACCAGCGCGAACTTTGAGTTCAGCCGCGAGCTGCCGTCCTGCCTGTATAGCGGAAACTCGAACGCGAACGACTGCGTCGCGCTCACGGTCTCGACCGGCTCGAGTGTGGCAAGCGTCGCCGCGTCGGCGGATTGCCAGCACTGAAGCTCGTATAGCTCAAGCGACGTGCCGCGCAGCCGCTTCAGCCCCGCCTCGCTCAGCGTGCCCTCGACGCGCACAGTCTCAGATGAGGTCACTTTGCATGAGGTTATCGTCGCCAGCCCCGCGTCGCGCGAGACATAGGTCGATACCGGCATAATCGAGTGTATCTTTATGTCGCCGCGCAGCTCGCCGTCGAAAACTACCCTGATTTGCCCCACATAGTCGGACGTTATCGGAAGGTAAACCGTTTGCGGGGCAGACGCGGCCTGTATCTCCACCGTTCGGCTGCGCTCGGCAGAAAACTCGGGGTTTTCGTAAGTAGTATAATAATATGTAACCGATTTGCAGCCCGCGCCGTTTGAAAGCCGAACCCTCAGCGCGTCTGCGCCGGCAAAGTAGTTGTAGCGCAGCGCCTGCGTCTCGATAAACGGGTCGGTGTCCTCGGCGTAAAGAAGCAGCGTACCGTCGCCCGGCATCTCGAGCCTGCCGCCCTCGGCATACCATTTGTCGGTAAGGCAGCACATCGCGGTGTAAAACCCGTCCTGGCTGGAGTAGCCGAGCATGTCAAAATAAGCCGTAAAGCCCAGCGTGTCGGCGGCAATCAGCGAAAGCTCTATGGAGGTCACCATCGCCGCGCCACCCGTGTCGGTCAGGTCGCCGTTTAATTTGCAAAGCACGGCGTTCCACATCTCGCCCTGCACCGAGGTTACCTCGCTGTAGCTTGAGCCGTCTACCCATGTCACCGTTACCCTGGCGATAAAATTCCTGCCCGGCTCGTCGGGCAAGCATACGCCGAATACCAGCCATTTTGCCTCCATCAGGCTCAGCGGGTAACCGAAGTTGCGCACTACGGTCGCCACCGCCGCGCCCGCCGGGGCAGTCACGCGCAGGCACCTTGCGCCTTCAAGCGGGCTGTACGGCAAAACGTCAAGCTGCTCAACCGCCGCGACAGCCGTTGTGCCGTCGCCCGGCTGCCATACCTCCGCGCTCTGAAAGCCGTCTATTATGTTTGTAAGGTTCGCGGCTAGCAGCCCCGGGTCGACGTTCGGGATTATCCGCACCTCGCCGTCCCTTGCCTCCACATTCTGGCTGGGGATTGATAAAACTATTGCCAAAACTGCGGCGAGGCTCATAATAAGCCGGAAAATTTTCCTACCAGAAGGCATTTTTATATTCCTAAGATTTAGCTTTTGCCCAGCATTATCAACATTTATAAAAAATAGGCTTTATTTTGCCGCTTTATATTTGCGTATATTATAACATCGGGGCAACGCAATGGCAATAAATATTTTACAAACAACGCGTTAACAAACTCTCCGCATCTCTTGACAATCATGTCAAATTTAAATATAATGTTCAGGGATTGGTCAAGGATTGCGACTTTACCCGGAAAGTTTAAAAAGCCGAATTTTTTTATACATATCGGAGGTTCGTTTCACATGGAAAAGTTAAGAATCGGTATCATCGGCTGCGGCGGTATCGCCAACGGCAAGCATATGCCGGCCCTCAGCAAGCAGAAGAACGCCGAAATGGTGGCATTCTGCGACATCATTCCTGAGCGCGCCGAGGCTGCTAAAGCCAGGTACGGCACACCTGACTCCAAGGTCTACACCGATTATCGCAAGCTGCTTGAGGACAAGACCATCGATGTCGTCCATGTCCTGACCCCCAACCGCATGCACAGCGTCATCACCGTTGACGCGCTCGAGGCTGGCAAGCACGTCATGTGCGAAAAGCCCATGGCGATAAATGCCGAAGAAGCCAAGAAGATGCTCGAAGCCGCAAATCGCACGGGCAAAAAGCTCACCATAGGTTACCAGAACCGCCATCGTCCGGACTCGCTTTATATGAAAGCCGAGGCTGACGCGGGTACGTTCGGCGAAATCTACTACGCTAAGGCGACGGCTATCCGCCGCCGCGCGGTCCCGACTTGGGGCGTGTTCCTCAACGAGTATGAGCAGGGCGGCGGCCCGCTTATCGACATCGGCACTCACGCCCTTGACCTGACGCTTTGGATAATGAACAACTACAAGCCCAAATACTGCGTCGGCACCACCTACCACAAGCTCAACAAGAACGACCCCGATATGCAGGGCAACGCTTGGGGTAACTGGGATCCCGAGAAGTTCACCGTTGAGGACAGCGCGTTCGGTTTCGTTGTCATGGAGAACGGCGCGACCGTCTTCCTCGAAGCGTCCTGGGCGCTCAACACCCTCGACGTCCGCGAGGCTGTCACCACCGTTTGCGGCACGATCGCCGGCGGCGACATGAACGACGGCGTCCGCATCAACGGCGTGCGTCTCGGCAGGCAGTATGTCTACCGTCCCAACCTGCAGGCGGGCGGCGCTGCCTACTATGAGGGCACCGGCGACGAGGATCCCGGCGTCCGCGAGGCTCGCATGTGGCTCGACGCTATCATCAACGACAAAGACCCGTTCGTCCTTCCCGAGCAGGCTTATGTAGTGTCGCTGATCCTCGACGGCATTTATAAGTCCGCAGCGACGGGCGCTCCCGTTTATCTTAGCTAAGACTTAACTTCCACGCTCCGGCGCGCGGACAAGTTGCCACAACCTGGCGTCCGCCGCCGGAGCGAGATTGCGCAGGGGCTTGCACGGGCGCGGGAGGTAGCGCCCGGCACAGCCTTTTCCGCACAGGGGCGCCGCGGCCGGCGCGGGAGTTTTCGCCGGCTAACTATGGCGTCCCCGTAACATTTGGCACTCTCCCGATACGCTAAAATAATCCTATAATGGGAGGAGCAAACGATGAAACTTGGCGTATTTACCGCGCTTTACGGCAATCTGTCGTTTGACGAAGCGCTTGCCAAGCTGAAAGCGCTCGGCGTCGAAGCGATCGAGATTCCGGCGGGCGGATACCCGGGCAAAGCGCATTGCGACCCTGAGGTCCTGCTGGCCGACCGCGACGCGTTTGCCAAATTCGTCGCGACGATCGAAAAGTACGGCATGGAGGTCAGCGCGCTTTCGGTGCACGGCAACCCCGTGCATCCTGACAAAGCTGTCGCAAAAGCGTTCGACGACGACTTCCGCCGCTGCGTGCTGCTTGCCGAAAAGCTCGGCATTGACACCGTTATCACCTTCTCGGGCTGCCCCGGCGATAGCGAAAACTCGAAGTACCCGAACTGGGTAACCTGCCCGTGGCCCGATGACTACCTGAAGATTCTTGACTGGCAGTGGAACGAAGTTCTCATTCCGTACTGGAAAGAAGCGGTTGCGTTCGCAAACGCGCACGGCGTCACCAAGATAGCGCTTGAGATGCATCCGGGCTTCTGTGTTTATAACCCCGAGACCCTGCTCAAGCTGCGCGCAGCCGTCGGCTCGACGATCGGCGCGAACCTCGACCCGTCGCACTTGATTTGGCAGGGCATCGACCCCGTGCTCGCCATTCGCAAGCTCGGCGACGCAATCTACCATTTCCATGCCAAGGATACGAAGGTCGACCCGTACAACTCTGCTACCGACGGCGTGCTCGATACCAAGCATTACTCTGACGAGCTGCACCGCGCATGGGTGTTCCGCTCGGTCGGTTACGGCCACGACCTGCAGTTCTGGCGCGACATCGTCAGCAACCTGCGGCTTGTCGGCTATGACAAGGTAATGTCCATCGAGCATGAGGACAGCCTCATGAGCATCGACGAAGGGCTCTCGAAAGCCGTCGCTTGCCTGCGCGAGGCTATCATGTCCGACCCGAAGCCGTCCTCGATGCATTGGGCGTAATACTATAAGTTACAAATTTAGGCCGAAAGGCCGCATATATAAACTATTAACTCGGAGACGGAAAGGACGTGCGCGCCATCGCGCACGTTAGGCAACTGCTATGAAAAAGAATCTTGCTGTAGTCGGATACGGCGGCATGGGCGGCTGGCACGCCGAACATGCGCGCCACAGCGATGTCGTAAACCTCGTCGGCGTATACGACATCAAGCCCGAGCGCAATGAGCTCGCGCGCTCGCGTGGCATTCACGCTTATAACACATTTGAAGAGCTGCTCGCCGACCCCAACGTTGAGATCATCACCATAGCGACGCCGAACGATTCGCACTGCCCGATCGCCGTCGCCGCTCTTGAGGCGGGCAAGCACGTCATCTGCGAGAAGCCCGTTACGGTCTCCTCGGCGCTGCTCGAGAAGATGATCGACGCGGCTAAGCGCAACAACCGCATCTTTACGGTACACCAGAACCGCCGCTGGGACCACGAGATCCTCGCGGTCAAAGAGCTCAAGGAAAAGAACGACCTCGGCTACATTTTCAACGTCGAGTCGCGCGTGCATGGCTCGCGCGGTATCCCCGGCGACTGGCGCGGCAAGAAGGAACACGGCGGTGGCATGCTGCTCGACTGGGGCGTGCACCTGATCGACCAGGCGATCTTCGCGTTCCCGGATGACCCGATCGTTTCGATCTACGCGCGGCTTGACCACATCACCAACCAGGAAGTCGACGACGGCTGCCGCGTAATCATGAAATTCGAGTCCGGCCTGCAGTACTATGTCGAGGTCGGCACCTCGAACTTCATCTCGCTGCCCCGCTTCTACGTTCAAGGCGTTAACGGCACCGCCGTTATCCAGGATTGGGGCAGGCCCATCAAGATCGTCACGTGCAACCAGTGGTTCGAGGAGAACGTCACGCCGATTAAAGCCGCTCAGGGAATCACCAAGACCATGGCCCCGCGCGACGATAAAACCATCACTACTTACGAGCGCCCGCTCCCGCAGGCCGACGTGCACGATTTCTACCGCAACGTCTGCAAAGCTATCGACGGGATCGAGCCTCAGCTCGTCACGCACGATCAAATCCGCCGCGTGATGAAGGTCATGGAGGCGGCATTTGAGTCCGACCGCACCGGCGAAGCCGTAAGGACATATATCTAATCCAAAATAGTACGCCCGCCCTATTTGGGGCGGGTTTTTTTGTTTTATCATAGGGCTAATGGCTACATAATATATAGTTTAAACTATAAATAAAATAATGTGAGAAACTATTGACATATTTGCAGGTTGGTGCTAAGATATGGTAAAAAGTCACGATTTGGAGTTATTGATGCCTCAAAAACTGTATGCGGAGATTATAGCGTTTTGCGTCCTGGTTTTGCTCTTGATTCTTTTTTCGCTTAAGCGAAACATGACAATTCTGCTCGGCGAAAAAATCTTCATCGCGCTAATTGTCGCACATATCGCGTTGCTCGTTGTCGACGCGCTGGCGACGCTTCCGCTTGGCACGGCTGCCCCATATTTCCGTCCGATGCTCATAGCCGCGAACACCGTGTATTTTTTTCTTATCGGCATTGTTGTATTTTTATGGTTGGTGTATACCGATTACCGACTGTCAACTGAGACTTCGGGGCTGAAAAAGCGGCTGCCTTTATATGCGGTGATCTGTACCGCTATTTGCCTGCTTTCGGTCGCCAATATTTTTACTGGCTGGATTTTTAAAATCAACGAGCGAAACCAGTTTGTTTTCGGCATAGTATATTTCCCGCTCATGCTCCTCATTTGGCTTAGCGCCATTATCCCCACGCTTTTATTAGCGCTGCAAAGGGCTGCCCGCGCGTCCCTCACCATTCTGCGGCGCGACTATTTAATCGACGCGTTTTACATACTCCCGCCGTTTGTAGGTTGGATACTCCAAACCCTGTTCGGGCTTTTCCCGCTGGTTTGGATTATGACGGTCTGCACGTTGCTTCTGCATTTCCACGAGCTGCAGGGCCGGCAAAGCTCAATAGACGCGCTTACTGGCGTCAACAACCGTCGCGCTTTCAACCGCTATATCGAGTCGTTTATCGACAACCCGGGCAGAAAGAGCTCGCTCGCGCTCTTTATTATTGACATCAACAATTTCAAGGAAATCAACGACACATACGGCCATACGGCAGGCGACGACGCGCTTATAACTTTTGCCAAAATCCTGCGGAAAGTGTGCGGTCGTAGGAACTGTATCCTCGCGCGCTACGGCGGCGACGAGTTCGCTATTATTTGCACCGACGCGACCGATGCCCAGCTCGACGCGCTCGCCGCAGATATCGAGCGCGAAGTCGAAATCGAGAACGCAAACTCCAACCGGCCTTATAAGCTCTCTTGTAGCATCGGGCGCGCAGTCCGCACAGGATTTGACGCCGAGCAAATCGAAAGCATCATCAACGATGCGGACAGAAACATGTACAAAAAGAAAAAAGAGTACAAAAACTCAAAAAAGTAAGCCCCCAGGGCGAAAAGCAAGGCGCGCTAACCGGGCCAAGCCGGGAACAATATGCGCAGGCATTGCCCTGTGGTTTTTTCTACGCAAAAAAGCGGATACGCAAGGTTTTGCCTGCGTACCCGCCGTTTTTTTATGCGCTTACTGTATGGGTTAACAGGTAGTCGCGCCATCGCTCGCAATAGGACTTTTTCATATGCACGCCGTCGACGCCCGCGTCTTCCGGCAGCGCGCCGCGCTCGTCGCATACCGCCTCGGGCGTGTTGATGAAAAACACCTTTTCCTCGGCGCACATCTCGGCTATTAGCTGGTTGAACACCGCGATGCGCTCGTTGTTGTAAATCTCATCGGAATCTGACTTTGACTTCGACACGGGGATAATCAGCTGGACATAGATTATCGCGCCCGGGTTATGCTTGCGGATAAGCGCGATAAGCTGGCGGTAGTATCCGATGAATGCCTTTGTGTTAGCCCAGCCTAGCTCGTTGATGCCGAACATTATGTAAACCTTGCCGAACGATGGGCCATACTCAATCGCCTGCGCCACGGTAAGCTTCCCGTCCTTGCCGACCTGCGCTCCGTCCGGCACGTCGAATCCATCCGGCTGGATTATATGCTCGGTGAATGCCGTGCTCGCCATCAAGCCTTTCGACGAGTAATACGTCGCGTTGTTCAGACCCGAAAACAGCTTAAATCCTTCGATCCGCGAGTCGCCGATAAACAGCGCGTCGTCATAATATGATTTGTCGACCGGCGGCGACTCTGGCACCGGCTTTGTGTAATCGTAATCAGTCAAGACCGGCACCTCACCTTCGCCGCTTGTGCCCGCTTGCGGCTCGGCTGCCGGCCCGCCTTCATCCTCCGACCCGTAGCTTGTCCCGCTTTCTTCCGGAAGCATTTCAGTTCCCACCTGCGATGTGTCCGTCACCTCTACGCTGTCTCCAGTTCCCTGCCCTAGCGCAATCATTAGCGAGGCGATGGCGAGAGTGGATACTACAAGCGTCGCCACGATTGATATGGCGGCGGCTAAGGCAATTTTGCGGCGCTTTTCCCTGCGCCAGTTGAGCAAAAGCTCCTTTATTTCTTCGTTTCGTGTCATGAATCTATGTAAAGCCGCTTTTGCGGCCGATTGCCGAATTTAAAGGTCCAGCTAATAGTATAATGGATAATCAAACATTTTTCAACAGGAAATTATGCAAATTTTTGCCGACTATCGGCACGGGTTTGCAGCTGAATGAGGTGCAACCGTTTATGCCACCGCTCGGGTAATTGGCATATGGCATTACCCAAGCCCACTCTATAAAAGTTTTGAGGGGGTCAAAGGGGGAACTTTTTCAAAAAAGTTCCCCATATCATTTTACCCGCGGTATGTTAGGCCTATAGGAGCGAGGTGGGTGACGTCGCCCACAGTGAAGATTTTAGTCTGCGCGAGGTTATGCCCAATGTCGTAGAATACCACCGTCGTCACCGAGGTCGGCATCACGCGGAACATCTGCCAAGCCAGCGGCGGCGACACATGCGCAAACCGCGAGAGCAGCAGCGTGCCCAGCCCCATATGGCAAAACAGCGCGATGTTGGCGTTTTTGTCGGCGCGCTCGTCCACCTCGTAAAGTATCCCGCGCCGGCGGTAGCCGTTCTCCGCCAAAAGCTCGTCAAGCCCGCGGTATACCCTGTCGACGCCTTCGGGCACGCGCCCGTCTTTATACATCTCATGCTCGCGCCAGCGCACCGGGTCCGACAGCTCTGCACGGTAAATCTCAAAATAGCGCGGGTCGATGTCCCAGCAACAGGTGCGCCGGTCCGACTCGGCAATCCTGTGCTTTGCCAAAGGCTGAGTGACGCCGTACGGAAACTCCTGCATCCAGTCGCGTATCTCGCACGGCAGCCCCGTGGCCTCAAGGAACGGCGCGGCGGTCGCTCGCGCCCTACCAAGCGGGGAGCAGTAAACCTTCGTGATATTTTCGCCAAGCAGCCGCTTGCAGAGCAGCGCCGCCTCCCTGCGCCCGCGCTCGGTCAGCGTGTCGTTCGCATAGTCGGGGTCGCCGTGCCTGATGATAAATAGCTTCATCTTTCACTGCCCTTTACCAAGTAATAGCCTGTGTGGCATTATATCATAACCGAGCCGGGCGGTCAACGCCCGCGGTTGACAAACACGCTTTTTGTCGGATATAATTATATCGCATTTCCCCGGAATCGGAGGCGGTCTTTTGGCAAAACGCAACTGGACGAAAGAGCAGCTAGAGGCAATTTGCTGCGATGCGCCCGATATACTCGTATCGGCAGGCGCAGGTACGGGCAAAACCTCGGTGCTCACCGAGCGCATTATCCAGCGGCTATGCGACGACAGCCGCCCCGCCGACATAACGCGCATGCTAATCGTCACATTTACCAATGCTGCTACCGAGGAGCTGCGTTTAAGGGTCGCAGAGGCGCTGCGCGAGCGGCTCGCCGCGGAGCCTGAAAACCGCCGGCTCCGCAGGCAGCTGCTTCTTCTGCCGTCGGCGCATATATATACGATTTCGTCATTCTGCCTTGGGATAGTCCGCGCAAACCTCTCAGCGCTAGGGCTGCCCGCGGGGCTGCGCGTCTGCGACGAGGCGGAGTCCGACCTGCTCGCCGCCGAGATAATGGAGCGGGTCATCGACGATTTTTATGAAGGGATTTGCCCCTGCCCTACCGATTTCGGCGAGTTTTGCGACGCGTTCGTCTCCGACCGCGACAGCCGGCTTGCGCCGATGCTTATGGGGCTGTACAAAAAACTGCGCGAGTATGTCGCCGGCGTCGAGCTGCTCCGGCAAAATGCGGAGTCCTTGCGCTCAGCCGCTTCCGGCGGCACCGATTTTATGGCAACGGCCTGGGGCCGCTCGATAGCCGAGGAGCTGCGCGCGAAGCTCGGATACTACGTTGCGGTGTTCGAGCGCGCGCTCGAGATGTTCGGCGGCGACGAAAAGCTGAAAAAAGCATACTATGCGCAGTTTGCCGAGGACCTGGAGTTTGCGCGCGCGCTCGATTCGATGCTCGCGGGCGGCGCGGGATACGCCGAGATGCGCGAGTTTATAGGCGGCTATAAATCGTCAAGGCTTGGGCAGCTGCGCGGATATGAAAAGACGCCGGAACTTGAGCTTTTCCGGGGCGCGCGCAAGGAGTTTTCCGGCGGCACCTCTGCAAAGCCGGTGCGCGAAACAAAGCCGGGCGGCAGCGACGAGTTCGTAAAAGGAATATACCACAAGTATTTTTCAATAGAGCCGGGGATGCTGCGGGAGGTGCTAGCCGCCTGCGCGCTGCAGTGCGAGACGCTTTACTCGGTGCTGCGCGTGTTCGAGGACCGCTTTATGGCTGAAAAGCGCCGCAGGGCTATCGCCGACTTTAACGACCTTGAACGGTACGCCTACCGTCTCCTCTACGACGGGAACGGCAATATTTCTGATTTAGCCTCGGCTGTCGCAGCCGATTTTGACGAGATATACATTGACGAGTACCAAGACACAAACGAGCTTGAAGATAAAGTCTTCGCCGCTCTTGCCAAAGCGCCGGCGCCGGGCGGGGATGGCGCCCGCACCCGCTTTATGGTCGGCGACGTCAAGCAAAGCATTTACGCCTTCCGCGGCGCCGAGCCTTCCCTTTTCGCCGCCTACCGGTCCGACCCCGCGGTAAAAACCCTCTTTTTGCGCGCCAATTTCCGATCCGACCGCCCGATTATAGAGTTCGCCAACCGCGTCTCCGAGTACATTTTCACCGGCACAGGCAGCGAAGTCGACTACGGCGAGGGCGATAAACTTGTGCTTGGCAAAACCACTGAAACTAAAGATATACCCGTCCGCGTCGTGCTTTTCGACAGCTCAAAAGGCGAGGACACCGGCGCGGCTGACGACGGCGACGACGAAGAAGGCATAGAGGTCGGAGTCCCGGTGGACGGAGCGGAGGGCGAACAGGAGTACGGCGAGCCCGAGTTTGTCGCGGATGAGATAAAGCGGCTTGTCGACTCGGGCGAGTACAGGCCCGACCAAATCGCGATTTTGCTCCGCAGCACCGAAAGCCGCGCCGTGGCGTACGAGCGCGCGCTGCGGTCGCGGGGCATCGGCTCGACCGGCGGCGCCGAGGACTTTTTCGAGCGGCCGGAAGTTTTGGCGATGGTATGCCTGCTTTTCGCCGTTAACAACCCCACGCGCGACATTTACCTCGCCGGCGCGCTGCGCAGCCCGTTTTTTGGCTTCACTCTCGACGACCTCGTAAGGATAAGGCGGCTATTGCCGCCGGGCGGTGACGAGCTTCCCTTCTATTTCGGCGGCGAAGACGGCGAGGATACCGCTGGTGCTGCCCCTGCTGCGGACGGCAAGGCTCTGTCGCTTTACGAGGCGCTGGTGCACTATACAAAAACCACCGGGTTTGAGAAAGGCAAGCGTTTCCTTGAAAAGCTCGCAACCTACCGCAAATACGCGGAGGCGAATCCCGCCGACCGCGTGGTGCGATTTATCTTCCGCGACATCGGCGCGATAGCCTTCGCCGCGGGTGGTGGCGACCCGGGAGAGGTCATGGCGCGCCGGCGTAGCCTGCTATGGCTTTACGACCTTGCGCGCACCTTTGAGCACGGGCAGTTCCGCGGGCTTGGCAGCTTTGCCGAGTACCTCGAAGGGCTGATTGAGACCGCCAGCACCCAGCCGCCTGCCGACGCCACCGCGCCCGGCGTGAGGATTATGAGCATCCACAAATCTAAAGGGCTCGAGTTCCCGGTGGTGTTCCTTTGCGACTGCGCGCGTAGGTTTAATATGCAAGATTTCCAAAAAGCCGCGGTGCTTTATGACCCGAGGCTTGGCGCCGCAGCGAAGCTTGGCGACAGCACCGGTTTTGGCAGCATAGACACGCCGGTCCGCTCAGCGACCGCGCTGCGAATTGCCCGCCGGATTAGGCATGAGGAGATGCGCGCGCTGTACGTCGCGCTCACGCGCGCGAGAGAGCGGCTCTACGTCACCGCGACGGTGAAAGAGCCGGAAAAGCTGCTCGACGAAGCTAGGGCTAACGCAAGCATTTTGCCTGCCGGCGCGCGCGCGGCGAAAGTGATGGGCGCAAACAACTTCATCAGCTGGATTGCCGGCGCGTTCGGCGGCTGCGATAACGAGCACGCAAAAATTGAAATAGTAGAGGCTGCTTTTGCAAAAGCGCCTGCGGCGGAACCGGATTTGGAGCCGCAGGCTGAAACTGAAGAAGCCCGGGGCGAAATCGACATAAACGAAGTCGAGCGCTACAAAGAGCTTTTTTTGCAGAGGCTCGCGTTTTCCTACCGCTACAAAGCGCTTGAGAAAGTACCGGCAAAGCTTTCGGTCTCAGACCTATACCCCTCAATCCTCGACGAAGGCGAGGGCGAAGGCGCGCTTGAGATTAGGGAGCTATCGGTTGACGACGCTTTAGCTATTACGGGCGCCGGCATGCCCGATCAGCCGGAAGTCCAAAAATTTAAGCCCCCGCGGTTTTTGTCGGAGGAGCCCGAAACCGCCACCGCAGCCGAGCGCGGCACGGCGACGCATATTTTCATGCAGTTTTGCGATTTCGATTTTGTCGAGCAATATGGGATCAAGGCGGAACTCGAGCGGCTGGTAGCACGCAAATTTATGACGCCCGCGCACGCGGAGCTTGTCGACATGCGCGCGGTACGGCGGTTTTTCGGCAGCCGGCTTTACCGTGAGATGCGCACGGCAAAGCGCCTTTTCCGCGAGGTGCGGTTCAACGTGCGCCTGCCCGCCTCTGAGTTTACGGAGGACGAAAAGCTAAAAAGGCTGCTTTTTGGCGAGCAGGTGCTCGTGCAGGGCGTCATCGACTGCTACTACGAGCTTCCCGACGGCAGGCTCAGGCTCGTCGACTACAAGACCGATTACATACCGAAAGAGCTGCGCGGCGACGTACGCGCGGCGGAAAAAATGCTCGCTGAGCGGCACGCGCGGCAGCTCGGCTATTACGCGCGCGCGCTTGAGAAGCTCGCCTGCCGGAAGGTCGACCGCAAGATTTTATACTCTTTTTCGCTCGGCAGAGCCATATATCTTGACTGAACGGAGAATGCTATGCCAATCGACACCGCATTTTTGCCCGCCGACATACTGTTGCCCAAGGCGGGGTTTGAGAAGTGGTCGTGCATCGCGTGCGACCAGTACACTTCCGAGCCGGAATACTGGAGCGCCGTCGAGGAGCTTGTCGGCGGCGCGCCCTCGGCTTACCGGCTTATTTTGCCCGAAATTTACCTCGACTTGCCCGACGTAGGCGAGCGGATAGAAAAGATTGTCGCCACAATGCAGGATTACCTTGAAGGCGGAGTCTTCGCCGAGTACAAAGACGCGTTCGTTTACGTCGAGCGCACCCTGCCAAACGGCGCCGTGCGGCGGGGGCTGGTGGGCAAGCTCGACCTTGAGGACTACGACTATACGGACGGCTCGCGTTCGCTAGTGCGCGCCACCGAGGGGACGGTGCTCTCGAGGATTCCGCCGCGCGTGAAGATTCGCGAGAATGCGCCGCTCGAGTTGCCGCATATTATGGTGCTTATAAACGACCCCGGACGTACGGTCATCGAGCCGCTTTCGGGATTTTGCGCAAAGCCGCTATACGATTTTGAGCTTATGATGGGTGGCGGCAGGCTCCGCGGCTGGCTGGTGGACAAAAAAGCGCACGCCGGGACTCTCCGGGCAATCGCGGCGCTTGCCGAAGGCGAGTTCCCGCTGGTGTTCGCCATGGGCGACGGCAACCATTCGCTCGCCGCAGCAAAAGCTTGCTATGAGGCTGAAAAAGCGCGAACCGGGCGGGCTGATTTGCCCTCTCGGTACGCGCTTGTAGAGCTTGTGAACATCCACGACGAGGCGCTGGAGTTTGAGCCTATATATCGCGTGATGTTCGGCGTAGAGCCGGAGAATGTGCAAAAGGAGCTGCAAAAGGCGTTCGGTTCCTCGTGCGAGCCGAATGTGGAGTATGTGTTCCGGCATGGCGCCGGCAGGCTGTATGTGCCGGGGCTGGTGTGCGGTACGGTGCAGGAGTTCATCGATAGCTATATCGCCTCGCACCCGGGCGTGTCGGTAGACTATATCCACGGCGAAGCCGTGGTGCGCCGGCTTTGCTCCGAGCGCGGCGATACCTTTGGCTTTATCTTCGGCGGCATCGGCAAAGACGAGCTTTTCGAGTATGTCAGAATTCACGGCCCCTTGCCCCGCAAGACCTTCTCTATGGGCGAGGCGAAAAGCAAGCGGTACTATACAGAGGCGAGAAGGATTAAGTAAATAAGTTCGGGGGAGATATCCCCCGTTTTTGTTTTGATGGAATCACCCAAATGTAATAAAATCATAGGGGGACCTTTCAAAAAGTTCCCCCTAAATATATCCTTCCAACTACCAATCGAACACAAGCTTTGACGGGGCGACGCCGAGGAAAGCGCAAGCCTCCTCATAACGCCGTCGTGCATTTAGGTCGCGCGCGCGCGTTAATACCGCGCGGATAAGCGTGTTTTTAGGCGTCTCGACCGGGTCGACAAGCTCGACGGCGCTCACGCTGTACCCGTACGCCTCAAGGTACAGCACCCGCAGAGCGTCGGTAAACGCGTCGGTCAGCTTATGTTTTATTAGTGGCTGCGAGCACAGCGCGTCAAGGCCCGCCGGCGGCGTAGACATAAGGCCGTAAAGCTCATGCTGGCAGCACGGCGTCGAAAGGATAACCTTCGCGCCCGACTGCGCCGCCTTCGCAAGTACAATGTCCGTCGCGGTGTCGCATGCGTGCAGCGACAGCACAAGGTCAGGCTCGCGCTCGGGAGCAAACCCTTCGATGTCGCCGCAGATGAACGAAAGCCCGTCCCAGCCAAGCGTACCAGCGAGATTTTCGCAGTACTTGATGACGTCGTGCTTTCTGTCGACCCCTACCATTTTCACTTTGCGACCGAGGATAGAGGTAAGGTAATAATACGCCGCGAAAGTGAGGTAGCTCTTCCCGCAGCAAAGGTCGAGCGCGTATATCTCGCCTTCGGCGGGCAGCCGCCCAACGACGTCCGCAAGGTACTCAAGGAAGCGGTTTATCTGCCGGTACTTCGGCCGCATTTTGTCAAAGATTTTACCCGCGCTGTCAGCAAGCCCCAGCGCTGAAAGGAACCCAAGATGGCTCCCCTCGTGCAAAATCACGTTTTTTTCGCGGTTATGCGCGCCGGGCGGCGTGGGAGCCGCAGCGCCCCCTTTTTTTGGGAGCTTTTTTGTTATTACAGGCGAGCCGTCCTTCGCGCGCCGCGCCTCAAAATCGCCGCGCAGCGTGGCGATGTTAAGCTGCGCGAAATCCGACAAAAGCAGATCGGCAAGCCTAGCCGGCGCGTCGGACGCGGGGATGTTTATGTGCCGCACCTTGCCGTCCTCGGTATATACCGCAAGCTGCAGCATAAGCCCGCCGCGGGAGCTTTCAAACAGCCTGCCCTCGGCGCGCCGCACGCTTGCCGTAACCCCAAAAGTGTCGCGCGCCGACTCCGAGGCGCGCGAAAGCGTAAGCCGGCGCATGTCGGCGACAGCGTCGGCTAGTTTTTGTTTTAATTCTTCTTTATCCATTGGCAACTATAAATGGAATCGCTTTTCAAGCTCGTATTTTATCTCGCCGCCCTTGAATAGCAGCAGGCCGACGAACAGTATCAGGCTGCACGCCACACATATAATAGAGGGTATAGGAGTGCCAAGTATGCCCGTGAAATAAAACGCCAGCGGCACAAGCCCGCCCAGCCCGATAAGCAGCAGCGAGGCGATATAGTCGCCCGCGTCGCTGCGCAGCACAAGGCCCGCGACGATGATGGCAAGCATCGCGGCGGTGAAGGCAATCGGCAGCGCGTAGTCAATCGACCAGCCGCGCCAGCCGGTCACAAAATCCCAAATCACGCAAAATGCCGAAATCACCGCGGCTTGGTTCGCTATATAGCGCGCGATGCCCGATTTGCGCCGGATTGAAAGATGCACTATAACCCAAAAGCAGCCGAGCCCCAAAAGCGCAAACAGCGACCACGCCCCGGTCCACGGCAGCATCAGGTTCACCGCCACGCATATTATCGCGGCTGAAACTGTGGCGAATAGAAGCCACCTAAAAAGCCGCTCAAATTGCCGGTACACCGACCTTGTGGGCGGAAACGGCTCGAACTCTTCGCCCTCACCGGCGAGCCTGCCTTGGCAGAGCGGGCATAGCTCCGGATTGCCGCGCACGTTTACGTGGCATTTTTCACAGTATTTCATACCCTATCGCTTTTTATACCGGTTTTACTCACTACACACGGCGCGCCGGATAGTTGCGGCTTTCCCCGCCGTATGGGCGCGGCGGGGGCTTGTCATGCGCGCCGGTTAATATTGCGATCTATTCAGATTCGCCGATATACACCTTGAGGATGGTCTCGAGGTTGGCGTTAAGCTTATTTTCAACCGACCTGAATGTCGAGGCGACCGCCGGCTTCGATTTGTCGACAAGGTCGCGGATTCGGAACGCCTCGCAGCCGGCATATAGCGGGACTTGGAAGAAGTAGCCGAACTGGTAGCTTATGCCCTTGCGGATTATATCGAGCATTTCGGCTGACTCCTCGTCGCGCGTGAACTTGACTTTGAGCGCGGTGTCAAAGTATGTAGGCACGACGCTCTTTAAGCTCGCCGCGTTGAGCGCCTCTATCAAGACGCCCGTCTTCTCGAGGTTCTTGGCATCTTTCGGCACGACCATAACGTTGTAGCCGTTCCACGACTGCGAGCGGTAAAGCTCCTGCGTTTCTTCCCATTTGGGGTACGGCAGTATGCCGAAATCGGTCTCGAGCCCGCGGAAGATTACCGCATAATCGAGCATGTCGGGATAAAACAGAGCGCGGCCGGCTACGAACATGTCATTGAGCGGGTTTTCCGTCATCGTCGAAACCATCTTAAAAGAGTAGACGCCCGGCGAGTTGTGTATAAAGTTTGAAAGCTTGTTTACTACGGTGTCGAACTTCGAGATGTCGGTGTTTATCATCGGCAGGCCGTCCGGCCCCGGCACCGTTATCGGGATTTCAAACGCCGAGTAATACGCGTCGGCGATGTTGCCGAAGTCGGTGGCAAGCCCGTAAAGGTCGCCGTCGTCCTCCTTGCCGTTGCCGTTGACGTCGGAATAGACGTTTGCCGAAAGCTCGATTAGCTTGTCAACAGTCCATTTGCCGTCGCGCACGAGCTGGTAGAGGTCGGGCAAATTGTAGTCTGTGGCGAGCTGCTTGTTGAAGAAGTATACGAAAAGGTGTTTCCAGACCGTCAGCGTGTAGTCGCCGACGAGGTAAAGGAGTTTGCCGTTGATTGTGATTTGGCTTATTATGTCGTGATAATAGTATTCGGCGTCAAGGTCGACCGCCGGTAGCTCGTGGATGTTAACAAGGTAATCTGCGAGGCCTGTGCTGCACATGTACGCCTGATAACCGAGCACAAGGTCGAACGAGCCGCCGCCCGCCGCGACTTCGTCCATCAGCGTTTTCATGAACGATTCGCGCTGGGGCCAGTTGCCCTCTATAGCGTAGCGCTGGATTTTCACGTTAAAGCGCTCGCTAACCTCGAGGTTGCGGCGGTAGATTTCGTCTTCGACTATGTCGCCGGAAAGCTCGTCGACGCCGGCTTCGTACTCGGTGTCTTTGCGGCAGAGCACGACGAAATCCTCGCCGCCGAAATTGTAGTCGCCTAGGCTGTCAAGGTACGGGCAGGTCTCTTCTTCGGTAGTTGCGGCTGCGGTGTCGCTCGTTTTGGTGCTTGCCTTCTCAGAGCAAGAGAAAAGCGGCAAAAATGCAGCGGTAACCGCAAGAAACAGGGCTAATATGCGCTTCATACCGTATTCCTTTCCCCGCGCTCTCGGCGGCTGTGGTTTTATTTTATTTTTATTTAGATGCGGTTATAATTATCTCCGCGTCGCCCATTACGCCGATTGTGCCAAAGCCTTTCGGGACAAAATAGCTGTAGCCTATAGCTAGCTCCTCGGTTTTACCGAATGCTGTGAGAGTGCCGCTGCCGGAAAGGCACAGGACGTTTGCGTACTCGTCCTCCGCAGCTTTATACTCGAGCGAGCCGTTTACTTTGTATTTATTTACCCTGAACAGCTCGCACGATGCAAGCAGCGTTTCGTCGCGCTCGCACGGCACGCTGAACCGGGCCGCCTCTATCTCTTCCTCCGTAAAATCGCGGATGACGCCCATTGCCTCGTCGACATGCAGCTGGCGGAGGCTGCCGTCCTTCTGGCGGCGGTTATAGTCATATACCCTGTACGTGACGTTCGAGTTCTGCTGGATTTCCGCTATCAGTATGCCCGCGCCGATAGCGTGCACCAGCCCTTGCGGGATAAAGTACACCTCGCCGGGCTTGACGGGAACATAGTTCAGTAGCTCCTCAACCTTCCCCTCCGCGAGCGCGGCGCGGAACTTTGGCTCGTTAAACTTCTCTTTCAACCCGTATACGATGCTCGCGCCGGGCTCGGCGTCTATTATATACCACATCTCGGTCTTTACCGGATGCACCTGAATCGACAGCTTGTCCGCGGCGTCGATGAGTTTTATCATTATCCTAAAATCGGTGGTGTTCGCGTCGACGCCGAGATAGTCGCCGAGCGTCATGCCGGCGTATGGGCCGTTTAGTATTTTGCTGTTGCCTTCGGGGTGGACCGTGAGGGCCCACGCTTCCGCGAGGTTCTCGCCGTCGAATTTGATTTTATAGTTTTCAATCAGCCTTCGGCCGCCCCAAATTATCTGTTTGCACACCGGCTCAAGCCGAAGCGGGTATTTTTCTCGCTCCAATAATAAGACCTCCGAAGTTTTTTATTTTTTAGCCATTATAGCACGGCGGACATAGTTTCGCAAGTGTTTCGGGGATATAGGGGGCTTTTTATGCTTTAGGGGGAACTTTAAAAAGAGTTACCCCTCCTCCTTAAAGAAGGGGATACGCCGTGATGGCACAGCCTCTTTAAAAAAGGGATTACAGCATACTCGCATATTTTCCGACGGTGCCGAATATGATTTTTCCGCCGAAAATATTTGCGGGGAAATAAGCTATGGATAAAACTGAAACCGGTACGGCACTAGACGCTGTGTTTTTTGTTCTAAAGCTCGCCGTAATATCGATAGTTTTAACGCTTGCGGCAATTGCTATAAGCTTTATAGGGTGGAAACTTGGGCAAACTACGACAAAAGGCGAAGCCGAAACGGCAGGCACCGCGCCCGGCATGTTCGCGGGCGGCGGCATGCGCATTATTGTCGACGCCGGGCACGGCGGTCGTGACGGCGGCGCGGTCAGCATCACGGGCACGCCCGAGAAAACGCTAAACCTTGAAATCTCGCTTACGCTTGCCGAGCTTTTGCGGGCCGTCGGGTTTGAAACGATTGAAACCCGCACTACCGACGACGTCGTCGGCGGCGAGGCGCCGAAAGGCTCGCGCAAGCTCGCGGACCTGAAAGCGCGGCTCGATATTGCGCTCGCCAATCCCGACGCGCCGCTGGTGAGCATTCATATGAACAAATTCGCGAGCCCGCTCCCAAAAGGGCTTCAGGTTTGGTACTCGAAAAATAACGAGCGGAGCAAACTGCTTGCCGAATACATACGCAAGAAAAACGTCGAGCTTGTGCAGCCCGACAACACGCGCGATATAAAGCCGGCGACCAGCGCGATTTACCTCATGCACCGCGCGACGGCGCCCGCCGTCACCGTCGAGTGTGGGTTTTTGTCAAACCACGAGGAAGCCGCGCTGCTTGAAACGAAAGAATACCGCGACAAGCTCGCCGCGATGCTGCTCGGCGCTATAGCCGAGTATCACAACAATGTCCCGGCGGATGATCATGCAGAGCCGCCGCAGCAAAATTGAGAGGACGCTTTGCGGCAGTGCCACGCGGCACAGGCAAAGCTAAGCCGCCGCTGCAAGGCAGAGCGGATTGCGTTGGCGGTGCCTACACGGCACAGCGTAAACGCACAGGGCGGAGCCAGTTTGCAAAGGCCGGGGAGGCCATGCCTCCCCGGCGCTCTTAACTCTATCACACGCCGTGCTTTTCGTGATACTCCGCCACCGCAGCGAAATATGCGTCGATATTCTCCCATGGGCTGGCGGGCGGGATATCGCAGCCGGAGGAGATGATGAAGTTTTCGTATTTCGGGTATAGCTCCTCCATCAGAGCAAGCGTCGCCGCGCGGATAGACTCGGGCGTGCCGTTTCTAAACTGCGATGCCGGGTCGATATTCCCCATCGCGATGACGTCCGGAGGCAACTTCGCCATCATATCCGCCATATTAATCGAGTTGCCGAAGTGGTACGCCGCCGCGCCCACGCGCAGGATAGAGTCGATCATCTGCACGGTGTTGTTGCCGCAGTTGTGGTATATTACGATAAAGTTGTCGTCCTGCGCCGCGCCGACAAGCTCTTTGACGTAAGACTCCGAGAACTCCTCGGCAAGCTGCGGCGAAAGTATGCCGGTCAGCGGCTCCGCCATAACCACGCCGCTTGCCCCGACCTGTTTGTAGGCGGCTATATATTTATGGAGGAAATCTGTCGCCTTGCGCAGCACTTTGTGAACCATGTCAGGCTCTGTATAGCAGTAAACAAGCGCCTCGGTCACGTCGAGCAGCCTGCCGGCGAGCGAAAACGGGCCGATAACGCCGCCGAATACCGGGCGGTCAGTCACCATTTTGACGACGTTCGATATAGCCTCGACATAAAGCCCAGTGCGCCCGTCGCCAACCTCGGGCACCCTGAGGGAGTCAGCCTCCTCTTCGCTCGTCACTACCGCGCCGACAACCGTCGGGACCTCGATGTCCGATACCTTTACCTTCGAGCCGAACGCCTCCGCCTCGACCGACAGGTCCATCATGCTGACCGACGCAGCCGACGGCACGCGGTCGGCTACCGCTTTCATACCCTTCGCCTGCAGCGCCGGGTCGCTTATCAGCTCGCGCACGGTGATCCCAAGCAGGCTGACGCTCGGGAACGACAAAATGGGCATCGTCTTGCCCGACTTGCGGATGCTTTTTACCCAATCGCGCATGTACATATCACGTTACCTCGGTTTATTTTATTGTTTTCATATATCGTAACATCATTATAGCAGCATGCAGCGCGCCAAATTTAGCGACTAATTTATTATTTTTTGTATTATCTCGCACTGGCGGGCTTTGGCATCGCTGCTATTTTATTATCCCAAAAACGCTGCATAATAAACGCTGCCGCGCTAATACTAACAGTGGGCAAAGCGGGATAAAAAAAAGCTCGCTATTGCCCGTGCGAGTCATCGCACGAAAGGATGACAGAAATGTCAAAAAAGTCAAGGCCGGTTCCGCCCTGGCCGGGCGATTGGTCCGACCGGGTGGAATTCGCGCCGGAGTTTCCTCCGTATAACTACGAGTTTGACGGGATCCTTGCTTCGGGCGCAGTTTCGGCCACGGACGCGACTGGGCTCACGATAACGGAACCTCTTGACGAGTTTGACGCGGAGGCATTGCGAGAAATCAAAAACATTCCCGTCACGCCGAGAAAACCCAAAGGGATAAACACGGAGCAGAAGGAAAGCACCACGGATTTTTGGACGCATCCGGAAGTAAAGAAAAATAAAATCTAACGGATGATCCAAAAGCTGCAAAGGTCACTCGCCTTGCAGCAACTGACAGGCGGTAGGAAAAGACGGCAAAGCATAGCGGAGATCCGTCGGCTGCCATAAAAAGGCAGCTGGCGGGTTTTCCGCGTTTTGGCATTTGTCTGCCTATATTAACAGTTTGTTCACTTGCAGGCGAATATCAAAATGTATAATTTACATAGGCGCGTATGTATGTGATGGGCTTCATGCGCGTGCTTTTGTCGGATTTGCCCCTTTTTGCGCTACTATATATGCTTGCGCGCACGGCGGCGCGGGCGGCGAGGTGACGGTTGAAACTCAGGTATAACGCTTTTGACTCTGTGCCCGTACACCTTTCGAACGGCTCTGGTTCACAATATATCCTGACGAGTAGTTACATAAAACTCAGCTAACTAATTTTGGCTGTTAGGAGTCTCCCTTCAAATTATGGACCTTAAAATCCAAAGCAGTACCGTGCTTATGCTCCGGCGGCTGCTCGACCGCGCCACTCCGGTCAAACCATGCGTCGAGTACTCGCCGTCGAAACCTGACCCGATGCGCGACGAGTCGCGCTATTTCCCGCGAACCACGCCCGAAAAGGCGGGGATACCACCGCAGCTTATCGAGAAAATCCTGCGCGCGCTGCGCGACGACCCCTGCTCAGAGCTGCATACGCTAATGATACTGCGCGGCGGCAAGGTCGCGTTCGAGCTTGAGTGCGGCGCATACAGCCTTGACGTCCCGGCGCAGGTGCACTCATTGGCGAAAAGCGTCACCGCGATGGGCGTTGGGCTTGCTATCTCCGAGGGGCTGCTCTCGCTTGACAGCCGCGCGGTCGACTTTTTCCCGGGCAGGCTGAACCCGCTTTCGTATTTAACCCATAAAGATATAACGGTCCGCAGCCTTCTCACTATGTCGAGCGGCGTGGCATTCTCCGAAACCGGCGCGGTGACCTCCTCCGATTGGGCGCGCGACTTTTTCGAGTCGGAAATTAAAAGCGAGCCGGGGCTGAAATTCGCCTACAACAGCATGAACTCATACATCTTGTCCGAGATAGTGCGCGCAGCCTCAGGGATGCCGCTCGGCGAGTATCTGCGCACGCGGCTGTTCGAGCCGCTCGGCATCACCGCGTGGGCATGGGAGACGTCGCCGACCGGCGCCGAGAAAGGCGGCTGGGGGCTGTATCTGCGCCCCGAGGACATGGCGAAGCTCGGCGTGCTTTGGCTTTCAGGCGGGCGCTGGGAGGGCAGTCAAGTCCTGCCGCGCGAGTGGGTGCGCGAAGCCTCCATACAGCGCATGCGTGCGCCGAAAAAGTACGGCAGCTTCAACTACGGCTACCACGTCTGGGTCGCGCGCGACGGGAGCTGCACGCTTTTTAACGGCATGTTCGGGCAAAACGTTTTCATGTTCCCAAAAAACGATATTGTCGTCGTCACTACCGGCGCAAGCGGCGAGACGTTCCAGCAGGGCGTGCTCTACAGAGCCGTCATCGACGCTTTTTCGCCGCTTCTGCCGCCCGAGTGCGTAAAGTGCCAGAGCGCCGACTACGAGCGGCTCGAGCGCCTTTCCGCGTGGTTTAAACGGATACCGCGCGGGCATTGCGAGGACGCTATCGAGGGCGGGCGCGATGCGTTTGCCGACGCGCTCGACGGCGCAGAGTATATGGTGGTGTCAAACGCCCGCGCGGTTGGAATTCTGCCGCTTATCACGCAGGCGATGCAGAACAACTACTCCTCGCAGATTACACGTGCCGCATTTAAAATCAACCGCGACGAAGAGGGCGTAAAGTCGGTCGCCATCTCGCTCGGCTACGACGGCGGGGACGACGGCGTTGACTTTACTTTTGAGGCCGGCTGCCGCGGCTACGAGTACGGCTCGCTCGAGTTCGGCGGCGAAAAATACTTGACTGGCGCGCTCGCGGTCTTCACCGCAGACGAGGAAGACAATCCCGTTCTCGTCGTTTACCTCTACTTCCCCGAGCTTTCAAGCCGCCGTATTATTAGGTTTTACCCCTCCCACAGGTTCATAGGAGCCGACGGCAAGCTCAGGTTCGGCTCGCTGCGCGCCGAGTTCGACGAGGTGCCGGGCGCGGAGTTTATCGCGCGGGTTGTAACAAGCGTGCTCGGCGACATCCCGCTCGCGAGCGTTTTCGACCTCATTCGGCTGAAAGACGACGCCGACATTATCGAGCACACGGTCCGGCGCGCATTTTTGCCGCAGGTGAAGTTCACGATAAAGGAGCTTGACGAGCCGGCAAGCGGCGAAGATACCGAAAGCTGAGCAGCCGCGCAGGCGAATAGGCTGCTTTGCGGCGTTACATAATAAGCCGCGGCGGGCGGCAAATTCCAAAAAGGAGGCGGTGGCATGAAAGAACGCGAGATAAAGGCGCTATACGCGCGAATCCCTTCCTCGACCTGCAAAGCAGGCTGCGACAAATGCTGCCGCAATATTATCCAGTTTTCGCCGAGCGAAGAGGCGATGATGGGCGGATACAGTTTCGACGGCAAGTGCGGGCATCTTTCCGGCGGCAGGTGCGCTGTATACGAAAACCGCCCGCTCGTCTGCAGGATATACGGGACGAGCGAGCTTTTGGTCTGCGAAGGCTGCAAGCCCGAGCGGCTGCTGTCGGAGGAAGAAACGCTCGAGCTTTTGCGAGAATATAACAAAATCCGCAACTTTGAGCTGGGCTGCGAAATACCTAAATAATAAAGGCGGGAGCGTGGGAAAATGCCCCAGCTCCCGCTGTGGTTTTTTGAGGGGGTAACAGGGGGGGACTTTTTTTAAAAAAAGTTCCCCTAACAAAACTTACGCTTCGACTATTTTGTTGTTATTGTTCGCGATATAGGAGAGTTCAAGCAGGCGAGTCAGGTCGATCGCGTCGTCGATACCGAGCCCTTCGGGCGAGCCGGTGCCGTTAATGCACGCCTCGACGAACTGGACGATCGGCGCCGGGCGGTTCTGCGGCAGGCTGGGCTTCACATAGCCGCGCACATAAGGCGCGAGCTTGGAGGAGATGAACTTAATGTCGTCGTTCTGGCAGACAAGCGCGCCCTCGGTACCGTAGACTTCGAGCATTGAAGGCGTGTTATAGACGATAAACGAAGTCTCGGCGATGCCGATGATGCCATTTTCAAACTCGATGGTCGCGACCGCGTTCTCGTCGACCGGCGTGCCAAACGGAGAGTTGAAAATAGCGGACACGCGCTTCGGCTTGCCGCAAAGATACGCGAGCGTGTACATCGGATGGCAGCCGAGGTCCATCATCGCGCCGCCAGCCGCGTCCTTTTCCTCAAACCAATAGGAAGGCAGCCAACCGCCGGACACGCCGTTGTGGCCATTGCGCACGCGCACAAGGTTGACACGCCCGAACGCGCCGTCGGCAATCATCCTGCGCGCGAACTGCACGGGGCCTGTCCCGCGCTGGGGCAGCGAGATAACGAACGTAACGCCGGCTTTTTCAATCTCAGCCTTTATCTCCTCGCACTCGGCGACGGTAGGAGCAAGCGCTTTCTCGGTGAAGATGTGCTTTTTAGCGCGCGCCGCGGCGATGATGACGTCTTTATGCTTAGTGGTCGGCGCGTCGCACACGACGGCGTCGACGTCGCTGCGCGAAAGCAGCTTCTCAAGATCGGGCTCAAAATCAGCGCCAAGGCTCTTCGCCCACTCGGAGCCGCGGGCAACGTCGTCGTCCCACACGGCGGTTATTTTAACTTTGCCTGTATTTAACAGCTCTCTCGCATAACCTTCGGCATGCACGTGCCATTTGCTAAGCATTGCAACATTAAGCATTTTAAAATCCTCCTGAAGCGGAAAATATAAGTCATGTGCATTATAACATACATTACTCATTTCGTCAAACGAATAAACAAAATTTAAACTTAAATTTTTCGCGGTCGGGTATTGCAATCCCGGCGGCGATGTGGTATAATCGATTGGTATTGTAAAGGACAATCGGAAAGGAGCCAGCAAGATGAAGGACGGAATCCATCCGCCGTACAACGAAGTGGTCATTCGCTGCGCATGCGGGGAAGAATGCAAGACCCATTCCACCCGCAGCGGCGTGATCCGCGTCGACGTCTGCTCCAAGTGCCACCCCTTCTTCACCGGCAAGCAGAAGTTCGTCGACAGCGGCGGGCGTGTTGATAAGTTCAGAAAGCGCATGGATGCTGCGAGGCAGCACCAGCAGCAGCGATAAGGATTTTTTGACCGATTAGCCCGCGCCGGAAATTTTGCCCCGGCGCGCGGAAATGCAAAAATCGGCCCGCAAAAGGCAGGACCGGCGGAAATAAACGCACGGCTTGCCTTTTTGGTTTATAGGCAAATACACTGCATGGGGAAACAAAGATGAAAGTAATCGGCCTTACCGGCGGCAGCGGTTCGGGCAAAGGGTATGTATCGAAGCTGTTCGAAGCCGCGGGCGTGCCGGCGCTCGACACCGATATGGTGTCGCGGATTGTCACTGCGCCAGGCTCGCCCTGCCTTGCCGAGCTTACCGAGCGTTTCGGCGAAAGCATACTTTTGCCCGGCGGAAAGCTTGACCGGCGGCGGCTCGCCGAGATAGCGTTCGCCGACCCAAAACTCACCGGAGCGCTCAACTCGATAACGCACCGGCACATTCTCGCGTATTGCCGCGATTGGCTTGAGCAAAAGCGCAAGGAAGGCTATGCAGCCGCTATTATTGACGCGCCGCTGCTTTATGAGAGCGGGTTTGACGCCGAGTGCGACGCCGTGGTCGCCGTCGTCGCCGACCGCGAGCTGCGGATAGCGCGCATTATGGCGCGCGACGGCATAACGCGCGCGCAGGCTGAGCAAAGGCTTGCCCGCCAGCACGACGACGGGTTTTTCCGCGCGCATGCCGATTTTGTGATTGAAAACAATTACACCGAGTCAAACCCCGACTGCGGGTCGCTCGAGCGGCGGGTACGCGAGGTGCTATCGGCGCTCGGCATAGCGGAGGCAAAGCCATGAGCCGGGCGATAAAGCGCTACATCGCCGTAATGGCGCTGCTGCTCGCCGTGCTGCTTGCGGCTATAGCGTATGTAATTATCTCCGGCTACATTGCGCGAATGCTGCACCCGACGCATTACGCCGAGCTGGTCGGCGAGTGCGCTGCGGAGTTCGGGGTGCCGCGCTCGGTAATCTTCGCGGTGATAAAGACCGAAAGCTCTTTCCGCCCCAACGCCGTCTCTCGCGCCGGCGCGACTGGGCTTATGCAGCTTATGCCCGACACGTTTAGCTGGCTGCTCTCCAAAACAGGCGACGAGTATACCGTTGAGGACTTGCGCGACCCGGCGGTCAACATAAGGTACGGAACGATGCTGCTCGCGGTGCTCTATAACGAGTTTGGGAGCTGGGAGACGGCGCTTGCCGCATACAACGCCGGGCTCAACCGTGTGCGGATTTGGCTTTCCGACCCTGAAATCACAAAAGACGGCGAGCTTGTGGCTATCCCCTACCCTGAAACTGATAATTACGTAAAAAAAGTCGCCGCAGCTGCGGCTGAGTACCGGCGGCTATACGGTTTTGAATAGTCAGGAGTAAAAATATATGGCGGTTTCACGTTTGATAGAGCTATATGGGCTTAAGCTTTTTGTCACGGCGTCGGGCGGGAAGATTTTAGGGCTTGAGTTTGCGCCCACCGAAGAGCCAGCGTCCTGCGGCTGCCATGAAGCCAGCCCCGCCGATATTGCCATACTCGACGAAGCTGAAAGGCAGCTGCGCGAGTATTTTGAGGGGCGGCGGCGGGCGTTTGATTTGCCGCTTGAGCTTTCGGGAACGCCGTTTCAGCGGCTGGTTTGGGACGCGCTGCTGGGGATACCGTACGGCGAGGTGAAAACATACGGCGAGCTTGCGCGAAAGATTGGCAAGCCGCGAGCGGCTCGGGCGGTCGGCGGGGCTTGCCATGCGAATCCCATCGCGATTATCGTACCATGCCACAGGGTCGTCGGTACCGGCGGCGCGCTGGTCGGCTTTGGCGGTGGCCTTGACGTTAAAGAAAAGCTGCTCGACCTCGAGCGGGCGAATAAATAAAGCCGGGTGTAAAGACCCGGTTGTTTGTATTTGGGGGGTTCCCTGCGCCAATCGCTATACGGGCTCCTGTTCCGGTTTCAGTGAATCTCCCCCCCCCTAAATATCAAAACCCGCCGAGCTGGCGAAGGATATAGCCCGCGATCATCAGCCCTGCGACCGGGGGCACATATGAAATCGAGCCGGGAACGTGCCGGCCGTTTTTATTTTCATGCTCCAGCCCCTGCGGCTTGAGCGGCTCCTCGTCGCTCCAAAGCGCCATAACGCCGGTTATCCCACGCTCGCGCAGCTTTTTGCGCATCACTTTCGCGAGCGGGCATATGGAGGTTTTTGATATATCGGTAATCCTGAACCTTGACGGGTCGAGCTTGTTACCGGTACCCATGCAGGTTATGACCGGTATCCCGCGCTCTTTTGCTGCCGTGATTATCGCAAGCTTGCAGGTCACAGTGTCGATGGCGTCGGCGACATAGTCTGGACGGAACAAATCGAGCACTTCGCCAGCGTTTTCCGCCGTAACAAATAGGTTATATGCCACGGCTTCGCAGTCGGGGTTTATCTCCTTTATGCGCCGGGCTGCTATTTCCGCTTTCGGCTGCCCGAGCGTACCCTGCGTCGCGATTATTTGTCTGTTTAAGTTTGACGGCGCGAACACGTCGCCGTCGACGACGCCTATCGCGCCGACGCCGCCGCGCGCCAGCGCCTCCACTATGTATCCGCCTACGCCGCCCGCGCCGAAAACGAGCACCCTTGATTGCGCGAGCCGCTCCATCGCATCCAGCCCGACCAACGCGGTAGTGCGTGACTGCCACTCTTTTGGCTGCATTTGTCTTTTTGCTCCTGGTGGTCAAAAATTGTGCGCGGCTGCCCACCGCGCGATATAATTATATAGAATCTGCAGGTTGGTGTCAATATTTTAAAAGTTTACAAATGTTCCGACGTTCGACACAAAATAATATTGATTTCAAAAAATGCGTTTGTTATAATCTGATAAATATTATCGGCGGAGGCGACTATTATGGGACTTATCAAAGCGGCGATTGGCGCGGTCGGCGGAGTGCTTGCCGACACTTGGAAGGAATTTTTCTACTGCGAGGCTCTGCCGGCTGACGTCTTAGTTTCAAAAGGAAAAAAGCGCGTCTCGGGCCGCAGCTCCAACATCAGGGCGAGTGACAACATAATCACGAGCGGCTCCGTAATCGCGGTTGCCGACGGGCAGTGCATGATAATCGTCGAGCAAGGCAAAATCGTCGACCTGTGCGCAGAGCCGGGCGAGTATATATATGACAAATCTACCGAGCCGAGCATTTTCACCGGCGAGCTTGGCGAGAGCGTGCGCGCGACGTTCCGGCAAATCGCGCGGAGGTTTACCTTCGGCGGCGACACCGGCAAGGACCAAAGGGTCTACTATATCAACACCAAAGAGATACCCGGCAACAAGTACGGGACCGCCAGCCCGATACCATTTAGGGTTATAGACCGCAATATCGGGCTTGACGTTGACATCGGGCTTCGCTGCAATGGCGAGTACTCGATAAAAATCGTCGACCCGGTGCTGTTCTACGTTAACGTCTGCGGCAACGTCGAAGACGAATACAGGCGCGCCGAGCTTGAGTCGCAGCTGCGCTCGGAGCTGCTCACGGCGCTGCAGCCGGCGTTTGCGAAGCTTTCCGAAATGGGGGTACGCTACTCTGCGATTCCAGGGCATACGCTCGAGCTCTCGCAGGCGCTAAACGAAATCCTCAGCGAGAAATGGACCAAGCTGCGCGGGATTAAGATTGTGTCGTTCGGCGTGAACTCCATTACCGCCTCGCAGCAAGACGAAGAGATGATAAAGCAGCTGCAGAAGTCGGCGGTCATGCGCGACCCGACGATGGGCGCCGCGACGCTTATCGGCGCGCAAGCCGACGCGATGCGAGACGCGGCGAAGAATCCCGGCGGCGCGTTTACCGGCTTTATGGGCATGGGCATGGCCGCGCAGGCGGGCGGCGCGAACGCGCAAACGCTTTACGCAATGGGCGCTGAACGCGCAAAAAGCAAGGACGCCGAGCCTGATGATGGCTGGGTTTGCGAATGCGGGGCTAAAAATAAGCCGCAAGCCAAGTTCTGCCCTGAGTGCGGAAAGCCGAAGCCCGCGCCGGGCTGGAAGTGCCCGAAGTGCGGCACGCAAAATAAAGGCAAGTTCTGCACCGAGTGCGGGGCCAAAAAGCCCGAGAGCGCCTTGGCTTACAAGTGCGACAAATGCGGCTGGGAGCCAGACGACCCGTCAAAGCCGCCTAAGTTCTGCCCCGAATGCGGCGACCCGATAAACGAAGAGGATATTGTTAAATAGCGATTAAACGGAGGGAGGCATTAGCCTCCCTATTTTATTTTGTGGGGGGATTTCAAAAAAGTCCCCCCATCTTCAATAAATTTATTCATTTTGGCTTTGTACAGTGCCATAGCCCATGAGGTGCCGCGAGAGTTGTCGCATAATTCCACTCCCCGAAAAGCAGATTGTTGTAACAACCTAAGGTTTGCAAGGCGCTGCCTTCGACGCGTAGTCCCTCCCTTTTTCCGATATTGCCCGGCTGAGCGCGAAAAAAGGAGACATTTTGCGCAGAGTGCTTTCGACCGGATTTTGCGCATATAAATGTTATAATCGAGTAGGACACGCTGGGGAGGGGGTGATTTGAGGCGGAGCGCATTATCTACGGCGACATTTTGTTCCTTATCAACTTCTCGATGGACTTTCTAACGCTTTGCCTCACCGGCAAAATACTGCGCCGCGCGGCGAAGCTCCCGGCGCTGGCGCTCGCGGCGTGTTTCGGCGCGGTATACGGCGTCGCGGCGGTGTTTTTAAGGGGCAACCCGATAGTCGGGCTTTTTATCGGCGCCTCGGTCTCGGCGCTGATGTGCTACACCGCGTTCGGGCGCCCTTTGCTGGTTGCCACGGCGGTATTCAACATCGTCGGTCTGCTTTTAGGCGGCACTGTGACAGCCGCATACCTCTGGCTTAACAGTTTGCGCGGGGCTATGCCCGGGCAGCTTGCCATTGACTCGCTGCCGGCGCGCGTGCCGTTCGGTTGGACGGCGGCTATATCGGGCGCGTTCGGCATCGCCGCGGTGGTGACGGCTCGCGCGGCGGCAAAACGAGCCGTCGCGCCGGAAATCGAAATCGAAGCCGAATACGACGGACGACGCATCAGCTTTTCGGCTCTTACCGACAGCGGGAACCTTTTGCGCGAGCCGCTGAGCGGTTCGGCGGTTATCGTCACATCCTACGCGACGCTCGAGCCCCTGCTGCCGGACGGGCTGCGCAGGCTCTATGCGACCGGCGACACCTCGATTATCGCGGAGCTGCCGCCCGAAGCCATGCGAAGGGTGCGGCTTATACCCGCTCGCGGCGCGTCGGGGAGCGAGCTTTTCATCGGCTTTGTGCCAGACCGGGTCAAAGCGGGCAGGGTCGACCGGGCTGACGCCTGCCTAGCGGTGCCGGCGGGCGGGCTGACTGAGCGCAGTTTCGGTGGCGCCAAAGGCATCGCGCCCGCGCTGTTCGGCTAATTACGCGGCAAAATTTAAATTTTTGCGGAGGCTAAAATGAATATCTTTAAAGCACTGCTCGACCGCGCGCTGAAGCTTATATTCTCGCGCGGCGGCGAAATTTATTACATAAACGGGCCGGACACCTTGCCGCCGCCTCTCTCGCCTGAGGAAGAAGCCGAGCTGCTTTGCCGCATCGACAAGGACCCCTCGGTGCGCGGCACGCTTGTCGAGCACAACCTTAGGCTTGTGGTTTATATCGCGCGCAAATTTGAAAACACCGGAATCAACATCGAGGATTTGATTTCTATAGGCACAATCGGGCTCATTAAAGCAATCAACACTTTCAAGCCCGACAAAAATATCAAGCTTGCAACCTACGCCTCACGCTGCATCGAGAATGAGATTTTAATGTATATCCGCAAAGCGTCAAACCAGCGCAGCGAGCTTTCGATAGACGAGCCGCTTAATACCGATTGGGACGGCAACAAGCTGCTTTTATCGGACGTAATCGGGGTCGACGCCGACTCTGTCTCGCGCGGGATTGAGGACGACGAGGAGCGCAGGACCGTCTCCGCCGCGGTGGCAAAACTCGACGAGCGCGACCGGCGGATTATTACCCTGAGGTTTGGAATCGGCGGCGGCAGGGAGCGTACGCAGAAAGAAGTGGCTGACATGCTCGGCATCTCGCAATCTTATATTTCAAGGCTTGAGAAAAAAATCATAGCCGAGCTAAAGCAGGCGATAGGCGTGTCGATTTAGCCTTATCCCGGGCTTCGCGACGGCGCACGCAAAAAAGGCATCCTTTTTCAGGATGCCTTTTATTTTTGCTTACCTCTTATCTTTTCTTGCGCAGGATCGAGAGCGCGCCTGCTGCCGCAAACGACGCAGCGATAGCCATAACCGTGCCGAAATCGGCGGTTACGGGCGCGGCTGTATCGGCGGGAGCCTCAGCAGCGGGGGCTTCCTCAGCCGGCGTTTCGGTCACAGGCTTCGGCGAAAGGGTGAGCACGCCCCATCCGCCATAGTCGTAACCGTTTACAGGCAGGTTCTCGGGAATGTAACCCCAGCAAATCTGCTTTACAAAGCCTGTCGTGCCGTCGGTGTAGTCGCTGTCGTGCAAAACGAGCGAGAAACCGAGCTTCATGTTTTCATGCGGGCCTTTGAAATCGGCAGTAAGGCCTTCGCCAAGCTGGCTCCACGGCACTGCGACCTCGACGATATAGCCGTCGTTTGTGGTCGAAGCCGCGACTTTGCCGCCCTCAACGTCGATTGTCATCTGCGTGCCGGAAGCGATGTCGCCATAGCGGTCCATCAGGTCGCCGCCTACTTCGCCGCTGCCGTTGCCCGGCACGAAGAAGATGTGATGGTGCACGCCATCGGGGTTGACGGCGTTATCGACCGAGCCGTCGTCGACCGGCATCAGGAACACGAGCGTGCCGTCGGTCTCCCACGGCATGGTGGCGTTGCCGTAGAGGTTGACGGCGTTGTCTTTTCTGACCTCAAGTATGTAAAGATAATTTTCATCCCACATGAGCTTGAAGGTGTCAGAAAAGTCGCCATTCTCGCGGGCGTTCGCCCACTCGCCCTGGTAGAGCGCGTAGCCCTCGTCCTCAAGCGGGTCGCCTGTGAGCGGGATTTCAATCGCAACCGCGGCATCCCATTCGCCGGCGCCCACTTTGCCGTCGATATTAGGAGTGCCGTATGCCGCCGTCACGGATACCGCTTCATTCCAATATTCATATCCAAGAACCGGAATTGCGAGCGCTGCCATTACCAAAGCCGCAAGCGTGACGCAAAGAATTTTTTTCATTCTAAGTTGCCCTCCTTTTTTTTGCTTATTGTGGATATTAGCACAATCCAATGTGAAATTCAATATTTTTTCGGGCACAATTTCACATTTCTATAATTTCCGCTATTCGCACAAAAAGATGCCCCGCGAATTATACAATTTGCAATACATACTTGCAGTTTTCAATCTAGATCAAATAGCATGATAAGGCAGAAAGATACACGGTATTGTCTATAAACAATACAAGCGCATAAAAAATGAGTGCATATAGCGCCCGTGCGTTGTCATAATTTACAAATTGCACATCCTTGCAAAATATCCGTCGAGCAAAAGGGCCTCCGCTGCGGCGCCGGCGTCGGCACGGCTTTCGAACAGCCCGAACACCGCCGAGCCGCTGCCACTCATCAGCGCGGCGGCGGCGCCAAGCCTGCATAGCCGCTTTTTTATCTCCTTCGCAGACGGGATTACGTCTTCAAAGCGGTTGAAAAGCCCGGCGCAGAACGCTTCCCTGTCGCCCTCCGCAAGCGCTTTGAGAAACGGCGCGGGGTCGCGGTACTCGTATTTTATCCCGTCGAGCGCGGCATACGCCCGGCCGGTATTAACCGTCAGCTTCGGCACCGCTATTACCGCGAAAAACTCGGGCGGGGGCGAGCATGGCGTAAGCTTTTCGCCAATCCCTGCCGCCGCCATCGTGCCGCCAGCAATGCAGAACGGCACGTCGGCACCCAGCGCACGGCCAATCTCATAAAGCTTTTGCTCGGGAATGGGGCTGCCGAGCAGCATGTTCAGCCCACGCAGGACTGCCGCCGCGTCGGCGCTGCCGCCGCCAAGCCCCGTGCCGGCGGGGATGCGCTTATAAAGCTTTATGCGCACGCCCGCACGCTCGCTCGCGCACGAAAAAAACGCCGTTGCCGCACGGTAGGCGAGGTTTGCCTCCCCGCACGGCACCTCGGCAGAAAAACGCTTTGTTTCTTCTTCAACCACGCAGGAAAGCTCAATGCCTGCCGCGGCAAGCTCAAGCTCTACGGTATCGCACAGCCCCGCCGTGTGCATAATGGTGAAAATCTCATGGTAGCCGTCGGGGCGCTTTTGCATAACTTCAAGCCATAAATTGAGCTTCGCCGGCGCCTCTAACGTTATCTTGCCCATAGCCGTCACTTTACCAACCGCAGCAGGAAATTTTTGTGTATCTTTACCGCGCAAAACCGGCACATCTCCTGGCAGCAGAAGCAGCGTATGCACTTTTTGTAGCTTATCCGCGCTTTCCGGTTTTCTATAGCAATTGCCTTCGCCGGGCAGCTTTCGGCGCATGCGCCGCAGCCGGTGCAGGTGGCAAGTTCGACCACCGGCTTCGGGCGCAAAAAGCCCGGAAGGTGGGTGAGCGGGTTTAGCGGTTTTGTCTCGGCGTGCTTTACCTGCTCCGGTCGGAACACAGAGGCAGGCTCGTCCCCCACTATCCGCAGACCGTCTATGCCGCCGGGGCACAACCCGCGCAACCGCGCGTCGGCAGTGGTTACGACTTCGCCTTCAAGCCGAAGGAGATATTCGCACAACGTGTCGACCGCGAACGGGTTGCGGCCGGAAATAATGCAGCCGAAAGGCTTCGGCGTGCCGCCCGTCGGCCCGTTGCCTTCCATTCCCACCACCGCGTCGACGATGCATAGCATCGGGCAGACCGACGCTACCGCGCAGGCGAGGTCGACGAGGTACCTCGAAAAATCCGCGGGGTGCGGGAACCGCGCGTGCATCGCCACTTTGTCGGTCCCGGGGATTAGCCCGAATAGGTTTTTTGCCGCCGCGGTCATCTGCGTCAGCGCGTGCGTTTTGAGCTTGCATACGTTGACTATCACATCGGCTTCTGCAGCGGGCGCAAGTATCTCGAAAGTTTTCGAGAGCTTTCCGTCCGGCAGGCTGATAGTCGCCGTCGATGTGTCGAAGCTAAGCGCGGCGCCGCAGCGGTTTGCGACCGCCGCGATGCCACTGGCGTTATATGCGGCGCGCAAAAGTGGGGGCTGGTGCGGGCCGCCCGGGCTTTCCGCAACTGTGACCGACGCCGGGCGGGCTGCGTTTATTACCTTTAGCACCGCCTCAACCACCGCGGGGTGGGTCGTCGCCATGCGCTCCGGCGAGGTCGACATTATGAGATTGGGCTTTACGACTACTCGCTTGTTTTCAAAAAAGCCCGGGCTGATGCCGAGGCTCTCAAGCTGCGCCTTTATAACTTTCTCTATCTCCCCCGCGTCGTACCGCTCGCAGCGCGTGATTGCGACCGGCCCAGCAGGCTCGAAATTGAGTTTTACTTCTTCCTTATTCATGCATCCATTATAACAAATCGCCCCGCCAAAAGCAAGCGGAGAAGCAAAACTTTTATTAAATAAATAACACAATGTTAAGCATTTTACACAAATGTAAATTTTCTGTATATCGAGAATATATTAAAGTTGTCCAAAATATATGTTATAGCGGGCATAGGGAAGATGAAAATTGATGACGGACTCGACCGAAAGGGGGAGATGCCAAAGCAAATTTAGTTGCGCGGTATTCCGCGCGCGGCAGGTCTCAGCCGCAAGCCATGGGGCGCCTTCTTACCATAAATCTTATGCGCAGTTTGCCCCTAACATGCCTGCGGGAGGAAAGTCTAAACACTACAATTTCATATTGGGTTTTGGTGCACTTGTGTAGGCTTTAGTCCGGCAAAAGCCGGAAGAATGCAAAGGAGCGCAGTACAGCGCTCCGTTTTATTTTGTTGACATCGCTGGGCGGAGGTGTTATAATTAAGCGTTGCTCACACGGCGGCTTTAAGCTGCAGTGGGCACAAAGATTCTGGAGAGCGTTACATAAATGGTTGCGATAACCGAAAATTTTGAGCCTGGCAAAGTAATTGTGGCCGGGCTTTCGGATTTTGATATTGCGCAGATTTTCGACTGCGGGCAATGTTTCAGGTTTGACCCCGACCCGGCGGGCGGGATATCAGGCGTGGCATTTGGCAGGTGGGTGAGGCTCGAGCAGCCACGTCCAGACACGCTTATAATCTACGGCGCGGGGCGAGAGGAGTACGAGCGCGTATGGAAGCGGTACCTCTCGCTTGACGAGGATTACGGCGCGATTAAGGCGGACATCGCCGAGCGGTTTGCGCCATTTGATAAAGCGGGGATAATCAACGCGGCGATGGAGCGGGGCGGCGGGATACGCATCTTGCGGCAAGACCCGTGGGAGACGCTCTGCTCGTTTATCGTGTCGCAAAACAACAACATTCCGCGGATAAAAAAGATTATCGCCGCACTATCCGAGGAGTACGGCGAGAAATTTGAGTATAAATCCGGCGACGGCGAGTCTAAAACCTTTTATTCCTTCCCTACTGCCGAGGCGCTTGCACGCGCGGGCGAAGAAGCCCTCTACGCGCTGCGGACGGGGTTTAGGGCGAAATACATATACGATGCGGCGCGCAAGGTCGCCGAAGGAGAGCTTGACCTTGGCTCGATAGCCAAGCTGCCGACATCCGAGGCAGCTGCCGAGCTTATGAAAATCAAAGGCGTGGGGCTAAAGGTTGCAAGCTGCGTCTTACTTTTCGGTTTCGGCCGGACCGAGGCGTTCCCTGTCGACGTATGGGTTCGCCGCGTGCTCGACAAATACTACCCGGACGGGCTTGACACCACAGCGCTCGGGCGCTACGCCGGCATCGCGCAGCAGTATTTGTTTTACTATGAGCGTTATATAAACGGCAATCGATAAATGTATGATATTTTGGGGGGACTTTTTGGAAAAAGCCCCCCACGCCCCTTTAAAAATCCTTATACATTGGGCTTGGTTAAGAGCCATTCGCTACTACAAACCAGCAGAGATAACCCAACCTAAAGGCGCCATTCTGCAATTCTGCCGTACAGGCAACGCTTTCGAAATCCGCGCCGCCTTGCTAGGACCCCTTACCCAAGCGGCGGCTTGGGTGGCACCTCCTACGGAATCTACCAATCAGCTTGGATATCTAGCACAAATTTCCTGGCAATTCCGGCAATATTTTCTCACTTTCCGTGGTATTGACATTTCCTGCGTGCGGAAATATAATATTAACACAATTTAATATGCTGTCATTCTAAACCGTTGAAGCGGAGGTAAAGACGGCATGGAGCCCACAGAGAGTCCGGGTAGGTGAGAGCCGGATGGTGATCGGGCCGTCATAATGGGCCGCTGAGGGCGCAGTCAAAGGATGTGCGGATATGCTGGCGCGTTGGGCGCCGGGCTTGCGTGGCTGTTGCTGCAAATCCGCCGCCGAGTATACTGCGACGTAAGGCGCGCGTTAGACGCCGGGGATATGACTCGTATCCCGCTGAGCGTACGGCTAGTGCCGTAAAAACAGGGTGGCACCGCGGATAAAGTATTTTATTCGTCCCTGACAGATTGTTTGTTCTGTCAGGGACTTTTTGTTTTCCAAATTATTGCGAAAGGAAGGATAACCGTGACAAAAACAAAAAAACCTACCATAAGGCCAACAGCCGAAGAGTTTTTTACGCTCGCCTCAAGCGGTTACACGATTGTACCTTTAAGCTGCGAGCTTTTTGCAGACATCAAAACGCCGATTGAGGTGCTGAAAATCCTAAAAGCCGCATATAGCCACTGCTTTTTGCTCGAGTCTGTGATCGGCGGAGAGCGATGGGGACGGTATACCTTCCTTGGATTTGGGCCTAAACTCGAGATTACCTGTGGGAACGGAGAGATGCGTGTAGGCGGCGAAACTTTTTCCGCAAGCTCACCTAAGGATGAAATCCGAAAAATCCTTGCAGCCTACAAAAGCCCACGGCTTTCATACCTTCCGCCGTTTACCGGCGGGCTTGTCGGGTATTTCGCTTTTGAGTATATAAAATACTCTGAGCCGTCGCTGATGCTGGATCTGCCCGACGACGAGGGGTTCCGCGACGTCGACCTCATGCTTTTCGACCGCATTATCGCTTACGACAACCTGCGCCAAAAGATTGTGCTTATTGCCAACGTCGAGCCGACGGCAGAAGGCTATGAGCGCGGCGTGCGTGAGCTTGAGATGATGCGCGAGCTTGTCTTATCCGGCACGCCCACCGGTTCGATAAGCGGCTCGGCGGCTGATGAGTTTACGCAGCATTTTGACCGTGACGGCTTTTCCCAGCTTGTCGAGCGGGCGAAGCGCTATATCTTCGAGGGCGACATCTTCCAAATCGTGCTTTCAAACCGATTCTCCACCTCGTTTGAGGGCAGCCTTTTTGACACCTACCGCCGGCTGCGGACGATTAACCCGTCGCCCTATATGTTCTATTTCTCCTCGCCTGAGCTTGAGGTGGCGGGCTCGTCGCCCGAAACGCTCGTGAGGCTTGAGGACGGAGTGCTGCGCACCTTCCCGCTCGCCGGCAGCCGCCCGCGCGGCAAAACGCCCGAAGAGGACAAAGCGCTCGAGCTAGAGCTGCTCGCCGACGAAAAGGAGCTTGCCGAACACAACATGCTGGTCGACCTAGGGCGCAACGACCTTGGTAGAATCAGCGTGCTCGGCAGCGTCGAAGTCGAGGAGCTGCGCGCCATCCACCGCTATTCTCATGTAATGCACATAGGCTCGACGGTGCGCGGCCAAATCCGACCCGGCTGCGATGCTCTTGACGCGGTTGAAGCCGTGCTGCCGGCAGGCACGCTTTCGGGCGCGCCGAAAATCAGGGCATGCGAGCTAATCGCCGAGCTTGAGGGGCTGCGCAGGGGGCTATACGGCGGCGCCGTCGGCTATATCGATTTTGCAGGGAACATGGACACCTGCATCGCTATCAGGCTCGCCTACAAAAAGAACGGGCGGGTGTATGTGCGTAGCGGCGCGGGCATCGTTGCCGACTCGGTGCCCGAGCGCGAGTACGAGGAAACCAAAAACAAAGCCGCGGCGCTGCTCGCCGCGCTGAAGGAGGACTAAACGAATGGTCGTGCTGATTGACAACTACGACAGCTTTTCATATAACCTCTACCAGCTTGCCGGAACGATAATGCCCGGCATCGCAGTATTCCGCAACGACACGATAACCGTCGAGGAACTTGACGCCCTAAATCCTGAGGCTATAATCCTTTCGCCCGGTCCGGGAAGGCCCGAGGACGCTGGCATCTGCGTCGAGGTGGTGCGCCGGCTGGGGCACAAGTATCCGATTTTGGGCGTCTGCCTGGGGCTGCAGGCGATATGCGCAGCTTACGGCGGGCAGGTGACATACGCCAAGAGGCTAATGCACGGCAAGCAGTCGAAAGTCCTAATCGACGTGCGCGCGCCGATTTTCAAGGGCCTTCCGCCCGTCATTTACGCCGGGCGGTACCACTCGCTTGCGGCGGACCGCGGGAGCCTGCCGGCCTGCCTATCGGTCATCGCCAAGGTCACTGGCGAGGGGGCGGTGGACGCGGGCGAGGTCATGGCGGTCGCCCACCGCGAGCACAAGGTTTTTGGGCTTCAGTTTCACCCGGAATCAATCCTCACGCCCGACGGAAGAAAGATACTTGAGAACTTTTTTGCTATAGTACAACAAAATGATGCGAGGGATTCGGCATGATTAGGGAAGCGATTATCAAAATCGTCGACAAGCAGGAGCTGACGTTCGACGAGGCGTACGCCGTCATGAGCGAGATAATGGACGGCAAAACCACACAGACGCAAAACGCTGCGTTCCTTGCGGCGCTGTCTACCAAAAGCGCCAAAGCCGAGACTATCGACGAGATTTTCGGCTGCGCAGCGGCGATGCGCGAGAGGGCGACTCCGGTTGAGCACCCACACGACGCGCTTGAGATTGTCGGCACCGGCGGCGACCGCTCGGGCAGCTTCAACATATCGACCACGGCGTCGATTGTGCTCGCAGCCGGCGGCGTCAAAGTCGCAAAGCATGGCAACCGAGCGGCGACATCTGGCAGCGGCGCGGCGGATTGCCTTGAGGCGCTGGGAATTAACATTGAGCAGTCGCCCGAAGACTGCCGCCGGCTGCTTGAGGCTGTCGGCATCTGCTTTATTTTCGCGCAGAAGTACCACACTTCGATGAAATATGTCGGCGCTATCCGCCGGGAGCTTGGCATCCGAACGGTGTTCAATATCCTCGGACCGCTGACCAATCCCGCAAGGCCGGTATACCAGCTGCTCGGTGTCTACGACGAGTACCTTATCGAGCCACTCGCGAAAGTGCTCGACCGGCTCGGCGTGCGGCGGGGCTTTGTCGTCTACAACCGCGCGGGGCTTGACGAGCTTGCGACTTGCGGCGACAATGCGGTCTGCGAGCTGCGCGATGGCTACTATCGCTCGACGGTGTTTTCGCCCGAGGATTTCGGGCTGCCGCGCTGCGAAAAGAACGACCTGCGCGGCGGCACACCAGATGAAAACGCGGAGATAACGCTCAAAATCCTAAGAGGCGAGCGCGGTCCGAAGCGCGACACCGTGCTGTTGAACTCAGGCGCGGGGTTCTACCTTGCGGGCAAGGTACAGAGCATACCCGACGGTATCGCGCTTGCTGCCGATATCATCGACTCCGGCAAGGCGCTCGCTAAGCTTGAAGAGTACCGTGCCGCAGCCTCCAAGGCGAGGGAGTCGGCATGAGCTGCGAAACATCAGCCTCCGCTGCGGCAAATTGCCGCCTCCCAACCGCGCCCGCCGGGGATATACTTGAGCTTTTAGCAGCGCGCGCTCGTGCGCGTGCGGAAGAGCAAAAAGCGCGGACGCCGCTTGTCGAGCTTGAGGCGCGCGCGGTTGCGCTTGCCGCCGCCGAACGGCAGGCGGGCGGCTTCTTTGCCTATCCTTTTGAGGCGGCGATTGCGAGCGCTGGGTTTGCCTTTATCTGCGAGTGCAAGCGTGCCTCGCCTTCAAAAGGGCTGATTGCGCCCGAATATGACCCTGTGGCGATTGCGCTCGACTACGAGGCGGCGGGCGCGAGCTGTATCTCCGTACTTACCGAGCCTGAGTTTTTCCTTGGAGCGGCTGAACACCTGCGCGCGGTCGCGGCGGCGGTGTCCCAGCCCTGCCTGCGTAAGGATTTTGTCGTTGACGACTGGTTTATATACGAAGCGAAGCTGCTCGGAGCGGCGGCGGTGCTGCTTATCGCCGCGATTACTCCGCGCGGAGAGCTTGAATGCCGGATACACCTTTGCAGGCGGCTAGGGCTTTCGGCGCTTGTCGAGGTGCATACCGAGCGTGAGCTTGATGACGCGCTGTCGTCGGGCGCGAGCCTGATCGGCATAAACGCGCGCAACTTGCGCGATTTCAGCGTGGACCTTGGCGTCGTCGAGCGGCTGGCAAAGCTTGTCCCGGCGGGTGTACCTGTCGTAGCCGAAAGCGGGGTTAAGTCGCGCGAGGATGTCCTACGGCTAAAGAGCGCCGGCGCGCGTGCCGCTCTCATCGGCGAGACTCTCATGCGCGCACCCGACCGCCGGGCTTTGCTCGCCGAGCTTAGGAGTATGTAATAAATGGTGCTCAACTTTACTGGAGGTGAGCCTCATACGCACCCCCAAAATCAAGCTTTGCGGCATGCGTACCCCATACGACATCGAGCTTGCGAACCGCTATCTCCCCGACTATTGCGGCTTTGTGTTTGTGCCGAAAAGCCGCCGCTATGTCCCGCACGATGAGGCGGCTGCGCTTAAAAAGTCGCTTGACCCGCGGGTTTTGGCAGTAGGCGTGTTCGCCGGCGAAATTGTCGATACCGTCGCGCGGCTGCTCGAGCGCGGCGTAATCGACATTGCCCAACTGCACGGTGGCGAGGATGAGGAATATATCGCGCGTCTGCGGGAGCTTACGGGCAAGACGATTATAAAGGCGTTTTTTGTACGCTCGGAAAGCGATATTGAGCTTGCCGAAAAATCCTCCGCCGACTACGTTTTGCTTGACGGCTCGCGTGGCGGCGAAGGGCGGGCTTTCGACTGGCAGCTCGCGCGGGGGCTTAGGCGGGATTTTTTCCTCGCCGGCGGGCTTACGCCGGAAAACGTATGCGATGCGATAAAATTGTCGCGCCCCTATGCTGTCGACGTCAGCTCGGGCATCGAGCGCGGAGGGGCAAAGGACGCGAGGCTGGTAGAAGAATTTTTATCTGCGGTGCGGGGCTTTCCCTATGAATTGCCGAAAGGATGATGATATATGCAAAACGTAAAAGGAAGGTTCGGCGTGCACGGCGGGCAGTATGTGCCTGAAACTCTGATGCCCGCATTAATTGAGCTCGAGCGCGAGTACGAGCGGCTTCGCGCCGACCCCGGATTTACCGCCGAACTTGAGGGTCTGCTTAAAAACTACGCGGGCCGCCCGAGCCTTTTATATTATGCTGGGAAGCTTACCCGGCTGCTCGGCGGCGCGAAAATATACCTCAAGCGCGAGGACCTAAACCACACCGGCTCGCACAAAATAAACAACGTGCTCGGTCAGGCGCTGCTCGCCAAAAAAATGGGCAAAAAAAGGCTTATCGCCGAGACCGGCGCGGGGCAGCACGGCGTGGCTACGGCTACTGCCGCGGCGCTGCTCGACCTTGAGTGCACGATTTTCATGGGCGAGGAGGACATGCGCCGGCAAGCGCTCAACGTCTACCGCATGCGGCTGCTAGGCGCCGAGGTCATGCCGGTTGTGACCGGCACGCGCACGCTCAAAGACGCGGTTTCGGCTGCGCTGCGCGAGTGGACGGCGCGCGTCGCTGACACCCACTACTGCCTCGGCTCCGTCATGGGCCCGCACCCGTTCCCGACGATTGTGCGCGACTTTCAGTCGGTAATATCCCGGGAAATTCGCGCGCAGATGCTCGAGGCTGAAGGCAGGCTGCCGGATGTCATCGCAGCATGCGTGGGAGGCGGCAGCAACGCCATAGGCTCGTTTTACGATTTTATCGGCGAGCCGTCGGTGCGGCTGGTCGGCTGCGAGGCTGCGGGGCGGGGGCTAGACTCGCCCGACACCGCCGCGACGATTACGACCGGCAGGCTTGGCATCTTCCACGGCATGAAGTCATATTTCTGCCAAGACGAGCGGGGGCAGATCGCGCCGGTCTATTCAATTTCGGCGGGGCTTGACTATCCCGGCGTCGGGCCGGAGCACGCATGGCTGCACGATACCGGCCGAGCCGAGTATGTCGCCATAACCGACGAGGAGGCGGTCGAGGCATTTGAGCTGCTCTCGCGCAGCGAGGGGATAATCCCCGCAATCGAGTCGGCGCATGCGGTGGCATTCGCCCTGCGCGAGGCGCCGAAGCTCGGGCGCGACAAAATAATGGTCGTCACGCTGTCCGGGCGCGGCGACAAGGACTGTGCGCAAATCGCGCGCTACCGCGGGGAGGCGATCAGCGAATGAAAAAGACAAGGCTAACAGAGTCGTTCTCGCGCGGCAAGGCATTCGTCGGCTATGTCACTTGCGGCGACCCGGACATGGATACGACTTTTGAGGTGGCGCGCGTGATGCAGGCGGCGGGCGCGGACATAATTGAGCTTGGGATACCGTTCTCCGACCCGACCGCTGAAGGGCCGGTTATAATGGAGGCGAGCATGCGCGCGCTGGCGGCGGGCGCGACGACCGAGGGGGTGCTCCATCTCGCGCGCCGGCTCCGTGCCGAGGGCGTCACAATCCCTATCGCGTTTATGACATACGCTAACGTCGTCTACTCTTACGGCATCGAGCGGTTCGCCGCTCGATGCGCCGAGGTGGGCGTAGACGGGCTTATTTTGCCCGACGTGCCGTTTGAAGAAAAAGAAGAGTTCGCGCCGGCATGCCGCGCGCATGGCGTCGATTTTGTACCGCTCGTCGCGCCGACCTCCGAGGGTAGGATTGCCGCTATCGCGCGCGAGGCTGAGGGGTTTGTTTACATCGTCTCCTCGCTCGGCGTGACAGGCATGCGCGACCGGCTCGACGGCAACATACCCGAAATGGTGCGGCTTGTGCGGCAGGCGACTTCCCTGCCCTGCGCCGTGGGGTTCGGCATAAAGTCGCCCGAGCAGGCGGCGGCGGTCGTCGGCGCGGGCGGATACGCCGTGCCAGGCGTGTGCTACCCCGACGGCGTCATCGTGGGCAGCGCTATTGTCGACATCATAGCGCGGCATGGCAAAAACGCGCCCGCGGCGGTCGGCGAGTTCGTTCGGGCAATAAAAGA
Source organism: Clostridiales bacterium (assembly GCA_012840355.1). Taxonomy (GTDB): domain Bacteria; phylum Bacillota; class Clostridia; order Oscillospirales; family CAG-272; genus DTU078. Next base: position 88,452 of record DULN01000004.1, read on the forward strand.
GGCTATCTCAAAATAGCGCCCTGCGGTGGTTAAAGCAAACAGGCGCCCTTGTGGGGCGCCTGTTGTTTTTTGCCGCCAGTTATGCTATCATTACCGTAGCTTGGGAGGGATAGCCGATGGGCAAGATAATTTGGATTAACGGCGCGTTCGGCGGCGGGAAGACACAGACGGTTGGCGAGCTTCATAGAAGGCTTCCGAGCTCGTTTATTTACGACCCCGAAAACTTCGGTTTTTGGATGAGGAAAAACGAGCCGAGGGAACTTTTCGCCGAGGATTTTCAGGACGTTCCGCTGTGGCGCGAGGTGACCGTGGCGATGCTTTCGCGCATCGCGGATGGATATTCCGGCGCGATACTCGTACCGATGACATTGACGAAGCGTGATTATTATAACGAGATTTTGGGCAAGCTGCGATCCCGCGGCTATGACGTGGCGCACGTGCAGCTTGTCGCCTCGCGGGAAACGCTTATAAGCCGGCAGCGCTCGCGGCTTGACGGCAAAAACAGCTGGGCGTATAGGCAGCTTGACCGCTGCCTTAAGGCGTTCGGCGACCCGCATTTTGAAAACAAAATCCAAACCGACGGGCTAAGCATCCCCGAGGTAGCCGAGCGAGTGGCGGAGGTTTGCGGGCTTACTCTTTTACCGCGGCAGAAAAGCTTTATCAAACAGAAGCTCGCCGAGATTCGAACCTCGCTTGGCGCTATCAGGCGGTAAAGCGCCCTGATTTAAGAGTTGTTGTCAATATACTGCTTTATTAGCGAGAGTATCTCCATAGTGCAGTCAACTTTGCGGTTGAATTTGTATTTTCTGTTCTTTGAAAAATAGTTAAAATAACCCCAGGGGTCTTTGACCTGCGGGCCCCAGTCCCAAAGCCCGTCCTCGCTGCGATTGCTTATAAGCCAGTCGACTGCGCCCGAAAGGAAGAGCGCCGAGCCGCGGAACATGTTTATGTAGTTGAAAGTGTACATCCAGCGGCGGGTTTTCTCGTAGTAGAAGCTATCGGGCAGCTTGCCCGGCGTTTTATCCCAAAAGTGACCGCGCTCGTTTGCATGTCCGCCATAATGGCGCAGCATCGCCTCTTCAAGCTCGGGCGGGATGTTCTCTCGCCGCTTCAGCAGCAAGCTAACTTGCATCGGCACGAGCCTGTCCTCGCGCGTGCCGAACACTTCATGCTGGGCGGCCCGCTCGCGCTCGTACGAGTACTCTCCCCCCTCAAACGCGCGCTCCGCTATGTAGAGCCATTCGTAATATGTCTGGTCGCACAAGGGGTTATTGGGCTCTATCGCCTCGAGCAGGTTGCATACTAAAGCCTTACGGGACGGAATGACGCGCTCGTTTGTCGGGCGGATTTTTTCCTTTGCCGTGCCGAGGAGAAAGCCCTCAAGGTACTCCTTCGCCATAAAAAGTATGTCGCGGTCGTCCTTCCCGAGTCCAATATACAGGCAGCGGCTTATGGCAACCGCTGAGGTTGGAAACTTGGCTTTAACGGTATAGTCCTTAGACTCGAGCGGGCCCCAGCCGCCGTCGGCGTTTTGGGTTTGGTAGAGCTCCTCGACTATGTCGCTGTAGAGGAACGCTCGGTACAGCTCTTCGGGCGCTTTTTTGCCGAGCAGCTTTGTGAGTATGCAGTACCGCACCGCCGGGTACTCGCACTGCTCGTAAAGGCACATGGCGGCGGACTCGAGAAACTCGCGGGACGGAAACATGCTTTCGTCCTTCCTTTGCTATTGCATATTTTAATTGAGTGGGTATTATTTTTATATGGATTGGCAGCCATTTGTATTTTATCATAAACTTGCGAGGCTTAAAATGAGGTATGAAAATATAACCGGCATATTTTTCGACGTCGGCTGGACGCTGCTCGGACCGCGCTACGGGAACTGGGCGTACAACACGGCGAAAATGCACGAGCTTATGCATTCGGAGCTGTTTTTGTCTATCCCTGAGGAGCGGCGGCGGGAGGTGTTCGCCCACGCGCAGCGGTTTTTAGAATCACACCTTTTGGTCGGCACCGAAGAGGAAGAGCTTGCGATAAACCGCGAGTTTTTTAGCATTATCGCGCGCGGGCTGCCTGAGCTTGGGCTGACCAACAGCGACGTGGGGGAAATCGCGCGAGACAAGGTCTACAATATGGAAAACTACTTTTATTTCGACGACGCGGCGCCGCTGCTTTCCGAGCTGCGCGGCAAATACAAGCTCGGCGTCATATCCGACACCTGGCCGTCGATTTGGCGGATGCTCGACTACGGCGGGCTTACGGGGTTTTTTGACAGCTTCACGTTCAGCTGCTTTGTTGGCGCGTGCAAGCCAGACCGGCTCATATACGAGGATGCGCTCAAAAAGCTCGGCGTGCCTGCCGAAAAAACGATTTTTGTCGACGATTTTGAGCGCAACCTCGACGGCGCGGCGGCGCTTGGTATAAATCCCGTGCTTATCACCTACAAGCCCGGCGCCGTGCCGAGCGAAAAGTACCCAAATATCGCGAGGATTTCGGAGCTGATAAAGCTTTTATAATTGGGAAGTTTTTTGAAAAGTTTGCTAAAACCCCTTTAATACATTAAGGTATTGGGGCTTTTCCCTTACCCAAGCGGCGGCTTAGTAGATACGCCTCTCGTCACCGTATTGACGGCGGTTGTTTTGAGCATTATAATGACAAGTAATACCGGGAATATTTCCCGCTCGTCGGAGGGACGGATTATGGCGAAACTTAAAGTCGGCGTGTTCGGCGCCGCGCGCGGCCGGACGATGATTTACCAGCTGTACAATCACCCCGACGCCCAGCTTGTCGCTGTCTGCGACAAATACCGGCCGCTTCTCGACCGCTGCGCCGAAGAAGCGAAAGACCGAGGCCTTAAAATCGGCCTATACGAGAGCTTCGACGATTTTATCCAGCACGACATGGACGCCGTCGTGCTCGCCAACTACGCAAACGAGCACGCGCCGTATGCTATAAGGCTGCTCGACAGCGGGCGTCACGTTATGAGCGAGGTGCTCACCGTCGCGACGCTCGACGAAGGCGTAAGGCTAGCCGAAGCCGTCGAGCGCAGCGGCAAAGTCTACGCCTATGCCGAAAACTACTGCTATTTCAACACAACCGCTGAAATGCGCCGCCGTTACAGGCGCGGCGACGTAGGCGAGCTTGTGCACGCCGAAGGCGAGTATATCCACGACTGCTCCTCGATTTGGCCGCAGATTACATACGGCGAAAGGAGCCACTGGCGCAACCGCATGTGCTCGACCTTCTACTGCACACACTCGCTCGGGCCTATAATATTTGCCACGGGACTGAGGCCTGTGCGCGTCACCGGGTTTGAAAGCCCGAACCTGCCGTTTATGCGCAACCTCGGCTATATCGGCGGCACTCATGGGATTGAACTTGTAGAGCTTGAGAACGGCGCGACTGTTAAAAGCATCCACGGCTTCCTCAAGCGCGAGCCGGGCTCGATAAATTATCAGATGTACTGCACCAAAGGTTCGATGGAAACCGACCGTTGGGAAAACGGCAAGCTTCACGTCTATATCGAAGGCGAGCGCAACTGCGTCGGCGAGCATTTCGCCTATGTGCCGTCGTTTGACGACGAGGCGGCGAAAGGCGCAGGCCACGGCGGCAGCGACTTTTTCACGATGCACTACTTTATTCGCAAAATACTCGGCGACCCCGAAGGCGAGGCTAACTCTATCGATATTTACACGGCGCTTGACATGTGCCTTCCGGGCATACTTGCGTTCCGTTCAATTAAGTCGGGCGGGCAGCCGCAGGAGGTGCCAAACTTCCGTGACCCGGCGGTCCGCGAAAAGTACCGCGGCGACACCTTCTGCTGCTTTTCAGAGATTGCGGGCGATATGTACGCCTCGCCCTCGCCCGACGGCAACGAGGACGTGCCCGACTCGGTATACGAGGAAGTCCGGCGCAAGTGGCTCGCCGGGGAGCCGGGATAATATACAAAAGGAAGTATAAAAATGCAGAAAGCTGAAACCAGTATCGAAACCGTATGCTCACTGCTGAAGCAGTGCGGGACCTATTATCTTGCGACGACCGACGAAGACGGCAAGCCACGTGTCCGCCCGTTCGGCACAGCCCATATTTTTGAGGGCAAACTCTACATCCAGACCGGCAACTTCAAAAAGGTTTACCGTCAGCTTAAAAATAACCCTTATGTCGAGCTTAGCGGAATGCTGGACAAAAGCCGCTGGTTGCGCGTCGAGGCTAAAGCCGTCGAAGACGGGCGCAAAGAAGCCAAAGAGAGCATGCTTGAAGCATATCCTGAGCTGAAAAGCATCTATAACACCGAAAACACCGCGGTATTCTACCTCACCGAGGTAACCGCGACGGTGTGCTCGTTCACCGAGCCGCCGAAGGTGTACAAGTTCTAGCCGGCGCCAGCCGCGGCAAATAATTTGCGGGGAGTTTTCGCTCCCCGTTTTTTTGCGTGGCTTTTTTGTGACTTAATCCCTTGAAAAGCGGTAGGGTTAGGTGTATTATATCCATAGAATACAAAAAGCGTATACGCGTTAATAATACGTTTACGGCGAATATATAAAATATGCTTTTTTATCCCATGCAATTGGTATAACATATCAATAAGGAATGAATTTCCGCCGGAGGTGGAACCTGATGGAGAAAAAGAAACTGCTGATTGGCGTTATAGTCGGCAGCTTGCGCCGGGGAGCTTACTCGAGGGCGATTGCAAACGCGCTTTGCGAGCTTGCGCCAGAGGGCCTTGAGCTGAAGTTTGTTGAGATTGGCGACCTGCCGCTTTATAACGAGGACCTTGACGAAGATAATAATGTGCCCGGGCCATATACCCGTTTCCGCGGCGAGATTGCAGCCTGCGACGGCTTCATCTTCGTCACGCCCGAGTATAACCGCTCGATTCCCGCGGCGCTGAAGAACGCGCTCGACGTCGGCTCGCGCCCGTATGGCCAAAATAAGTGGGACGGAAAGCCGGGAGCTATCGTCTGCACTACGCCGGGCACGCTTGGCGCGTTCGGGGCAAGCGTGGCGCTGCGGCAGCCGATGAGCTTCCTTAACATCCTCCTCTTGCAGCAGCCTGAAGTATATATCAGCCGAGTGCACGAGCTGCTCGACGAAAAAGGCAAGCTCATAAACGAGTCAACTCGCGAGTTTTTAAGGTCGTTCCTTCTTGCGTTTGAAAAGTTCGCGTTTAAGATTGCCTCAAAGTAAGCGCACCTTAGTCCATACGGGGGAGAATTTACTTCTCCCCCGTTTTTTTTTGCGGGCTTTTAGGCTTGTTAAAGCATTTATTCGGCGCCGGCGCTATATACCGTGTTTTTCGGCGGCTTTCCGGCGGGCGCACTGGTTTGGCAAACCGGCAGAAGGCTCATATAATGGAAATGGCGGCATTTATGCCGCAATAATAAAAAATCAAAGGAATGGTAATATGCCACCGATTAATGATATATTTAAACTTAAAGCATCGGACCCCATTACTCTTGAAGAAGGCGGCGAAGCTGCGGCTAACTTAGCTCTTGATGCAGCCGAACAGATTAATGCCGGCTCTGTACAGGGCGTCGTTTATGACGAATCGGCGCAGCCAATTGAAGGCGCAACGGTTAAGCTCCTAAACGAGGATTTAGAGCCGCTATTCCACACCGTCACGGATAGTAACGGCCAATACTCGTTTTTTGATATACCTGACGGCAGTTATTATGTAACCGCAACGTTTGATGGCTATATAGCCGCCAATCCCCTCCTGGTCGAGGTTGAGGGGGAAATTGTTGAGCAAGATATTACTCTCAGCGTAGACGAAAAAGCGGGTCAAGCCAAGATTTACGGCACCGTTACCGAGGACGGCACCGGCACGCCGATCGAAGGCGCCGTTGTGTTGCTTTATCTTGATCCCGGCGGCGGCGCCGACTACCAGTTCGTTTCGGGCACCGTAACCATTGAAGACGGCGAGTATGTATTTGAAAACCTTGATAACCCCGCCACCTATCAGCTTCGTGTTTATAGACCCGGATACTTTACGAGCGATTATTTTGAGATTGAAGCCGACGCGGGCGAAATATACCAGCAGCTTGTACAGCTTGTGCCCGACCAGAATGCCGGTGCCGGCACTATAAGCGGCGTAATTACCGAAGACGACGGCACCACCCCGATTCCGAACGCATTTGTCGGGCTTTACAGTGCAACCGGCGGGGCTGCCGAGGAACTTATTATGGTGACCTATACAAACGATGAGGGATTTTATCTTTTCGTAGGCGTTGAGGAAGGCGATTATATAATCAAAGCCAAGGCATCTGAAACGACGGTGTAGTATCATGACCCGTGATATACTTGTCGCAAGCATGCGGTTTAGGATAAAAAAAGGAAAAGATGTCACGGTAAATTTAACGATTAGACAAGATTATGCCTCGCTTGCGGTCTGCGTAGTGCTTCGCGGCAGGCTTTCCGGCACTTTCTCCGGGATACCGGTAAAGCTTGTAGGCAGATGCACCTGCATGAAAGAGTATACCGACCGAGAAGGGTTTGTTGTTTTTAGTTCGCTTAAGCCCGGTTACTATTGTATTAAAATACCCCGGCTATGCTATTGCCGGAGAGTCGCGCTTTCGCCGGGGGATAACTACCGCTGTATAATGCCAATTATTCGCTAATGCATTATAGGCCCGGGAACAGTGCCCGGGCTTTTTGTTTTATAGTTTTTAGAGAGCCTAGGGGAACTTTCTTTAAATAAGTCCACTAACACAAAAAGCGTCCCGCAATCGCGGAACGCCGGTTGTTTGCTTTATGGTATGTACAACTATTTCTGCGCGCCGAAGATTTCAGCCACAATCATCGGCAGCCCGAATAGGTCGCCCGTCACGCGGTCGGCGCCGGCTTCGAGCAATGCCGCCTCCCCAAACGAGGTCGTCACTGCGACCGCAGCCATTCCCGCGGCTTTCGCGGCTATGACGCCCGAGACCGCATCTTCGACGACAAGCGAGAGCGCCGGTTCTGCGCCCGCCTTCTCCGCCGCTTTGAGAAATATATCCGGCGCGGGCTTTTTGCGTTCCACGTCGCTGCCGGTCACAATAGCGGCGAATATTGACGTGTCGACGCCAATCTGCCGCAGATTGCACTCGACTTTTATTATATCCGACGCAGACGCTACCGCTAGCCGATAACCTGCGCCATGTAGCTTTGACAATACCGGCTTTGACCACGGGAACACCTTCACCCACTCGGCGGCGCGCTTGATGTAGATTTCATACGCGCGCGCCTTCATCGACGGGTCATACTGCGCGCCGTATTTTTCGCAGACACCCGCGATGAACTTGTCGTCGCCCATGCCGGTGAACGGCTTGAAATCCTCGTATTTTGCAAGAATGCCCCGCTCCTTTAGGGCCTCTAGCGATGCGTATGTTATGGCGGGCTCGGAGTCTACGAGCACGCCGTCCATGTCAAATATTATTAGCCTTCCTTGCATATTCCTGTGTTTTTAACTTTAGTTAGCTTTCGCCAATCCATACGAGTCAGGCAATATAACTTTGCGGATGTCGGCGCCGACGCTCTGCAGCTTGCCGACAAGGTTGTCGTAGCCGCGCTCGATGTGTTGGATTTCCTCGATCTCGGTCCGCCCTTCGGTCGCAAGACCGGCGATCACCAATGCCGCGCCCGCGCGCAAATCGTGCGCATGCACTTGAGCGGCTGAAAGCGGCGTGCCGCCCTCGATTATTGCGGTGTGGCCGTCGACCTTTATATTCGCGCCCATGCGCTTGAGCTCTTCGACATAGCGGAACCGGTTCTCGAATATGCTCTCGTTAAGGTAGCTCACGCCGTCCGCGAGGCACATAAGCACGCACATCTGGGGCTGCATGTCGGTCGGGAAGCCGGGATACGGCAGCGTCTTGACATTGACGCGGTAAAGCGGGCCGTCGCGCCAAACGGTGACATAGTCGTCGCCCATCTCGACGCTAACGCCCATCTCCTCGAGCTTCGCCGAAATCGACTCGAGGTGCTTCGGTATGACGTTCTTGATGCGCAGCCGACCTTTGGTCGCTGCCGCCGCGATCATATATGTGCCCGCCTCGATCATGTCGGGTATAATCGCGTAGGTGCAGCCCTTGAGCTTGTCGACTCCTTTTATCCTTATTGTGTCGGTGCCCGCGCCCGTGATGTTCGCGCCGCAGGTGTTAAGGAAGTTCGCGACATCGACGACATGCGGCTCGCGCGCGGCGTTTTCGATTATCGTTGTGCCTTTCGCCCTCACCGCGGCGAGCATTACGTTTATCGTGCCGCCTACGGTGTTAAGGTCGAAGAATATGTTCGCCCCCCGCAGACCGCCGGACGGAGCCACCGCCTCGACATAGCCGCCTTCGCAGGTAACCGTCGCGCCCAGCGCCTCGAACCCTTTGATGTGCTGGTCTATAGGCCGCACTCCGAAATCGCAGCCGCCGGGGTAGCCGGCATACGCGCGGCCGTACCTGCCAAGCTCGGCGCCGTAAAGGTAATACGACGAGCGCATCCTGCGCACCAGATCAAGCGGAGAGGTGCCGCCAATCGCGTTGCGGGTGTCTATCTCAACCGTGTTTTTGTCAAGCATCCGCACCTCGACATTCATATGGCGCAGGATCTCGAGCGTGGTGGCGACATCGTTAATGCAGGGGAGATTTTCTATGATGCATTTATCGCTGACAAGCAGCGTGGCAATAAGTATCGCGCCAGCGGCGTTTTTCATCCCGCTGACTTCTATATCACCGTAAAGTGGCCTGCCGCCGTTTATGACTATCTTTTCCATAACTGTTCGGCTGGTAAAACATATACTGCCTAAAACCCGGCAGACTGCGTTTTACCCAACCCCTCCATCTGTTTATTTTAAGTTATGTCGCGCCCTCCGATTCAATGCATCGCCGGCGTGGCAATCGGCTGCCTGACAAATTTTGGCAGCTTCCGCCACAACCCGGCATCTTTCCGCACGGAAGCAGGGCGAGCTGCCGCGCGGGTTCCGGGATATTATGTTTTGCCGAAAAATGCGATTACCCGGCTTTTTTATATCTTAATCGGCCAAGCTGGGCCGAGACTGTTTTCAAGCTCCGGTAATGCGGTGGTTTGCCGCAAAATCGCCTTATGGCTCAATCGTGTATTATACCATGTGCCTTTTATAAATAAAAGGGCTTTTTAGAAAAATCTTAAATATTCCTAAATATTTAGTCATTTTGTATATATATCACCGCTCAGCGAGTTTCTCACCCGGACCGCGCTGCCGTCATATACAAATTTCCAGCCCGGCAGAAGGTAGAATTTGGAGCGGTTTGCGTACCACGCGATGCAAAGGCAGCTTTCCGCCGAAGTGAGGACATGCCTAGATTTGCCGCTTTGCGCCGCGCCATACTCGGAAGTTTCAGCCGTATCGGCCGGTTCGCCGGCGCCCTCGCCGCCTTCATTACCCGATATGGCATTTTGCCCAGCGGTTTCGGCAATATTCTGACCGGCAAGCAAAGCGCCGTCTGCGAAACTGGGCGAGGCATCCGCAAACCCGCCGAGCTCGCGGTGCTCAAGCAGCATGAGGTTGACCTGGTCGAGTACGTCCATCGCGCGGCTTTCGTCGAGATTGCAAAGGATTAGGTTGCCGCTGACATACACGACGGCTGAATCTTTGACGGCGACGACCGCCTCGCAGCCGTAAATCGGCTGGCCGCCGACATATTGCGCCACCTTTGAGAAATAAAGCCCGCGCGAGGCGTCATAGCGCACATCGCCGAACTGTAGCTTTATTCTCAGCCCCGATGGGACACCGGAACCGTTGAGTGCGCCGTCGGCGTAAAGAAATTTCTTTATTATATTTTTTATGCTTATCGAGGTAAAAAAGCCGGCTTCCGGCAGCTGGGTGATTGCTTCGGGTTCGATTTCGTATGCCCCCTGCGCGCCGCCGTGGATGTATCTGAATCCGAAAGGATAGGTAAACTCGTAAGTGTCCATTTCCCCGCCGCCGGCGACGAAGCTCATGCCGTCGGGCGTCACGTACGAAGACGCCATCTGCCCGCCCGAAAGCAGGCTCGCGACTGACTCGAAATAATCGTCGTGATACGAGCCGCCGTAAATTATCCCCGCCTGTCTTTTCGCTGGCAAAACGCCCGGCGGTATCTCAATTGTATCCGACACAAGCTGCGCGAGCCGCGAAAGGTCAACTCCCGGGACGTAGTTGCGGCTTTTGTACTGCACAAACAGCGTGACGGCGAAAAATACGTCGACAACCAGCAGTATTACTATTAAAAAATTTTTTATTTTGTCCCACTTCATCCGGGTTTCATCCTAATGCTGACGCGTTTTTGACATTCCTCTGCCCTGCCGCCGGCACGCTTGCAATCTCAAGCAGCCAATCGGGCGAAATCAAAGGCTTCGCCGGCACGGCTGCTTGCCCAACGCCCTGTATGGCTAAAGCATCCTCCGCTGGCTGCCATTCCTCATCCGCAGTATCGGGGCTTGTGCCCGCAGCCGGGGCGGCGGCATCGCCCTCTATCATGCCCGCGACGCTATATGCGAGCGTAAGTTCTGCAATACCGGCAGGCTGGGGCGCTTCTTTCACCTTTTTGTATAGGTGCATGACCGCAAGGCTTTGCGGGAGCGAAACGCAAGCCCCGCCTTTTGCGACGCGCGCAGGGGTAAGCTCAAGCTTTACCAGCGCGCCGTCATAAAACGCCATCTTTACCGCGGGGCCGAGCCCGACTATCCGGTAGCCGTCGAAGAAATAACCGAACGCAAGCTCTATGCCTCCGTCTTTCGCGGTTACCGACAAAAGCCCCGGGTATGCGTCGCCCCCGATCAGGTCGGAAGAGACGCTCTCTATTTTGTCAAGCAGGGACGCGGCGGCGTCGAGAAGCTCAAAAAAGGTGTACCTGCCGCCGTAGTTCTGGTATCCGAGAAAAGAAGAAACTGGGACTCCGCCCTTGCCCGCTGCGCCCGACGCTACCGCGGCGTAGTCTATGCCGCCCGCGTCTGAAAAGCGCACGCGCCCGGACTCCCCAAGATATATTGTATAGCCTTGGCTCCGGTAAGGCGCCACCCGTTCGGTGTTTATCTCAAAGATGCCTAAAAGCTCCGTTGCCGCTATGCTATCGAGCAGCCGCCGGGTAAGCTCCGCGCCCGCCTCCACGGTGATGTATTTTTGCGGGAAGCCGCCGTCCACGAGTATCGTGGTGTCTCGCAGCCCATAAAGGCTGCCGAGCGCGGCGGCGGGGTCGGGCTCCGGAGCCGTGCCCTCGGAATTTTGTGCCGCAAAGCCGGCGTTTTCGCCGGAATTTGTTTCATTTGGCGGAAAAACCGGGTTTGTTTTGCCAAGAAAACGAAAATCGGCAAGCTGCCTGCTGTTATTATATGCCGTAAGCGCTGAAAGGTCAAAAAATACCGGCTCGCTATCGGGCTTTGGCTCAAAAACGCTGACTTTGCCGCTCCCCGAGCGAGACACTATCTTCCATGCGCCTTCGCCCGCAGGAGCGATGAACGCCTCGCGGATATAGGGCAGGTCGCCTTCGGCCAGCTTTGTTTCGCCTTCCGACACCGCGTACGCGATTGCCGCCGCCGGCAGCTCGTGCGGGTAAAGGAGGTAGACAAAATCGCCTGCTTGCGCAGCCTCCCATGCCGCCTCGCCTTCGCTATCGGGGAGGGTGGTGCATAAGCCGTCGGCCAGAAGGCTCGCCATAAACTTTTGCAGCGTACCGTACATCGCGCGCATCACGGTTTCTCCGCCGAACAGCCCGCGCGAGCTTCCCCCCGCGGAAAAGCCCAAAAACTCGGGGAAAATGTATGGCGTAATCGAGCTTTTCTGGCGCTCGCCGTAAAGCACCAAGAGCGAGGCGATGTCGATGTCCTCCTCGAGGCGGAGGCTGAAAAGCTGGGTCTGGACAATCTCCGCCGAGGCGAGCACGGTCATCAGCGCGAAAAGCATAACTATTATAACCGTTTTTACAAGCTCGACGCGCGCCTTGAGCTTTTTTCTATTTTTGCCTTCCTTTTTTTCCGCCATCATTTCATACGCTTTCTACAGTTTCAAGTTTTGTCTTCGCCGGAAGCACAATAGTCACTGCGGTGCCGACGCCCTGCTTTGACGCGATGCTGATTTTGCCGCCATGGGCTTCGGTTATCTCCTTCGCTATCGAAAGACCAAGCCCTGTGCCGCCGGTTTCGGAAGTGCGCGACTTCTCAACGCGGTAAAAGCGCTCGAACAGCCGCGGCAGGTCTTCTTCAGGTATGCCGATACCGTTGTCTTTTATCACTATTGTTACCGACTCGCCTTCGACGTCGGGCACTTTTTCGGCGTTTTTCTCGACAAAAACGTCTATCTGCCCGCCCTCGGGCGTGTATTTTATCGAGTTGGTGACGATGTTTATAACCACCTGCTCAATGCGCTCTTTGTCGGCTGTGATTTCGATTTCTTTGCCGTCGCCGTGCAGTGTTATAGTTTGATTTTTCTCTCCCGCCTGGACGGATAGCATCTGGCAGACGTCCCTCAGCGAACCTACTATGTCGAAAGTTGAAATCTTCCAGCGCGTACGCTTGTTGTCGAGCCTGGACAGCGTGAGCAGGTCGGTGACGATGCGCAGCATGCGGTCGCAGTTTGATACGATGTCGCCGAGGTATTGCCTTTGCATTTCCTCCGGTATGTCGTCGTACTCGAGCAGCGTCTCGGCAGCGAACTGGATTGAGGTAAGCGGCGTGCGCAACTCGTGCGAAACGTTCGCGACAAACTCCCGGCGTGATTTGTCAAGCTCATAGCGCGAGGTTATATCGTGCAGGACGACTACCAGCCCTTCGCGCTCGACGTCTTTGTCCTGATAGCGCAGCGTTCCGATATTGACGTCGAGCGCGCGCCCGGTGCCGACAAGCTCCACGTCGCGCCAAATGTAGCTTTTGCCTTCCTCGTCGCTCGTTTCGTATGCCTGCGCGAAATCGAAGCCGAAAAGGCTTATCATATACTCGAAATTGAAATTTTCAGGCACGTACTTGTCGCCGAACATCTCGATGGCGCTGCGGTTTATCTGTATAACCGAGCCGTCCTCTGCGAACGCTATGACGCCGTCTTTGAGATAGGCGAAAATTGTCTCGAGTTTGCGGCGCTCGCCTTCGACTTCTGCAAGCGTGTTCTTCAGTATTGCGCCCATTCGGTTGAACGTCGCGGTGAGTATGCCTATCTCGTCTTTAGACTCGACCTCGATGCGCTCGGTGAACCTGCCCTCTGATATGAGCTGGGCGCCGCGCGTGAGCTGCTGGATTGGCTGCGTTATGGCTTTGGCGAGGAAGAAAGACAAAAATACCGCAATAACCAGCCCGAACATTACCGACTGGATTATAATTGAAAACAGCTGCCACGACAGCTCGCGCATCTCGTCCTGCGTGTCTTTAATATAGATTATAGCCGTCCTGCCCGAAGCTTTTATCGGCACCGCGTAATCGGTAAAATCCGCGCCGACTACTTGCTCTTTTCCGTCGGCCCCTGTCATCGCGGCTAGTATGTTGCCTGTGATAGGCAAACCGCCTTCGGGCACCTCCTGCGAGCCGGCAAGCACGCTGCCCGAGCCGTCGAGTATATAAAAGTTGCGGAATTTGTCTATGCCCAGCCGCGAGGCATATGCCGAGAGTATCTTCTTTTGCGACTCGGCGAAATCATCGCTGGCAAGCTCGGCGGTCAGCTCCTCGCGAAGCTGGCTGCCGGGCGATAGGTACTCGTCAAGCTGCGCCACAAACTCGCGGTTATAGAATATAAATACCCTGTTAAGCAAAACCGTGCCGACCACAGCCATGACGGTTATCATGAATATTACAAATATCAGTATTATTTTAAAATACAGGCTGCGGTACATATCTTTACCCTAAACCTAGTTTTTTGTCCCAAAACTCCCATAGCCGGGCGGGATGCCCGGCTAAAAATGCTTTTATTTTGCCACGACGGCACGGCTACCTAGAAAGCAGCTTTTCCATCCGGCGCGCCGCCTCCGCCGTGTCCTCGCGCGAGCCGAACGCGGTGAGCCTGAAGTATCCTTCGCCCGCGCTGCCAAAGCCCGCGCCGGGCGTGCCGACGACGCCCGCATTCTCAAGCAGGTAGTCGAAAAACTCCCACGAGCCGAGGCCGTTCGGGCACTGCATCCAAATATACGGCGAGTGCTTGCCTCCGGTGTAGTAGATGCCGAGCCGGTCGAGCGTTTCGGCGATTATTTTCGCGTTGCCGCGGTAGTAGTCTATGTTCTTTTTGCACTGCAAAAGGCCTTCGGGCGAAAATACCGCTTCGGCTGCGCGCTGCACGACATAGGAGACGCCGTTGAACTTCGTCGACTGCCGGCGCATCCATAGCTTGTTAAGGCTGTAGCCGCCGCGCTCGAGCTCTTCGGGAATAACAGTATATCCGCAGCGCATTCCGGTAAAGCCGGCAGTCTTCGAGAGCGAGCCTATCTCAATCGCGCACTCGCGTGCGCCGGGTATCTCGAATATGCTGCGCGGAAGCGAGGGGTCCGATATAAACGCCTCGTACGCGGCGTCGAAAATTATCACCGCTCCGAGCTTGTTTGCGTAGTCGACCCATTCTTTTAATATTTCGCGCGTCATGACCGCGCCGGTCGGATTGTTCGGCGAGCATATGTAGATGATATCTGGCTCGCCGCCTTCTATGTCAGCCGGCGTGGGGAGGAAGTTGTTCTCGCGGCAGCCGCGCGCGTATATAATGCGCCTGCCGCCCATTATGTTCGAGTCGACATAGACGGGGTATACCGGGTCGGGCACGAGCACCGTGTTGTCGGCAGAGAATATGTCGGGTAGGTCGCCCGCGTCGCTTTTTGCGCCGTCGGACACAAATATGTCGCCGTAGTTAAGCATTACGCCGAACGAGGCGTAGTAGCCGCGTATCGCCTCGATTAAAAACTCCCAGCCTTCGTACGGAGGGTAGCCGCGGAAGGTTTCGGCGGCTCCCATCTCGTCTGCGGCGCGCTTTGCGGCTTGTACCACCGCCGGCGCGAGCGGCAACGTGACGTCGCCTATTCCGAGCCGGATTATGCTTGCGTCGGGGTGCGCCTCCTTATATTTTTTAACTCGGTTTGCCACCTCCGCGAAAAGGTAGCTTTGGGGCATTTTTGAGAAATTCTCGTTAACCTTCATAGTCGCATCCTTTCTATATAGTCTTGATTATAATCCTTCCTGCTCGTAGCGTTTGTATAGCTTGTTGTTATACTCTACATTCGGCGGGTAGTTTACGCTTTTGAGTATCGAGGGCACCTTGCCGCACGCAATGAGAAGCTCTGTAGCGCGGACTATGACCGCCCACATTATGTACGCCGCCGAAAGCCCGGACGCGGGCGCGAGCTTTGCCTCAAGCCCCTCTACTTCGAGCATCGCGTCGCCGAACGGCGCGCAGTTGTCGATATTAACGTCGCCGAGCTCGAAAAGCCGCTTGCCCGACGAGTGCTGCGAGGCAAGCTGCGACGAGTACTCGTGCGATGAAACGGTGATAAGCTTGCAGCCGAACTTTTTGGCTTCGATAGCGAGGTCGATGACATTTGCCGTTTTGCCTGAGACCGAGCCGATTATAAAGAGGTCGCCGGGCAGCACCGACGAGCAGCGCAGCGCCCAGCCGGCAAGGCCCTCCTGCGAGGTGTTTATACCGCTTCTGTCGCGCGGGCGGGCGTGGCTTTCAACCGAAAGTCCGTAGCTGAACTTGCGTATGAAGACAGGCCCGCCAGCGCGGTTTAAAAGCTCCGAGTTTATAATGTGCCCGGTATCGTAAACGTAAACGCAGCCGCCGCCTGCGACAGTATCGGCAATGAGTTTTGCCGCGGCTTCGATGTTATCGGCTTGCGTTGCGCGGATTTTTGAAAAAAGCGAGTCTATGGCGTTAAAGTATGATTGTAGGAGGTTTGACATGGCGGGGCTCCTTTGTTGATTTTATATTTTGACAATTTCTTCGCCAAACACTTCTTTTATATTATAATTCGAATTAATTCTCGTGCATATCAGCATTTATATGTAACACTTCGCTGCATTTTCCTGAATTTCATTTGAACCATGGCATCATCGCGTCAAACTTTCTTATGATTGCCATTCATTTGTTCAATCCAAATACCTAATAAACTCCCTATACCTCTCCATAATCCTCGCATTGTACTCGTCGCCACCGTCGAGGTTGGCGGACATGAACACCGGCGGCTCGACGCCGCGCGCGACAAACTCCGCCACCGCTTCGGCGACTATTGCGTTTATAATCGCCGCGCCGGTAACTGTAGAGGTTGGCGACACTTTGCCATCAAACCCCTCAATCTCAAGCTCTGCGTCGCCTATGCAGCCGTGGTTGTCTATAACAAGATCGCATACCTCAAAAAGCCGCTTGCCCGACGGGTGCCGCGAGGTCTCCGCCGACGAGTATGTTACGCTTGTTATCGCTATCGTGTATACCCCCGCGTCCCGCGCGTCGAGCGCAAGCTGTACCGGCACGCCGTTGCGGCCGGATACAGACGAGATAATTAAAAGGTCGCCCTTTTTCATGCCGGATGCCGTAAAAACTATCGAGCCGTACCGCTCGTCGCGCTCGAGCGCCGATGTCGCGGTTATCGGGCGCACGTCGCACGTCAGCCCCGGCGGCAAAATCGGGTTTAGCACAGCAAGCCCGCCGGTGCGGTAAAACGCCTCCTGCGCGAGTATCCCCGCATGCGTGCAGCCGAAAACATAGCACCGCCCGCCGGCGAGGGTGGTGTCCACTATCTTTTTTGCTGCGGCAGCGATTTTTCCCGCCTCTGCGTCGCCAAGCTCGCATAGCAGCTCGATGAGCCTTTTTATATAGCGCTTTGCATTTTCCATAAGGCTCCCTCCGGGCATAAAAAACGTTCAAATTCTTGAGTTTATTATACGTTACCGGCGCTGCGCATGTCAAGAAAATCGGCAATTTTGCGGGATTTCTGCTTTTTTCTGCCGCAGCCCGCAGCGCGGTGCGGAAAAAGAAAATTTGCATCAAAAACTACAAGCGCTTTGTTTTTCCACATTTTGCTGAAAATATTTGTAAAATCTCACCGTACGCGCGCCGGGGTTGACTTTTGACGTCGCAAAAGGTATAATGTTTTGTAGCAATATACTTGCGCCTGCAGGCGGGCACATGGGGAGCCGCGGGGAGCCTTCGTGGCTATCCCGCTGAGGTTTCTTTTTGAGGTTTGATTTGACAATATATGTTGACGGGCGGCAAGCGCTGCCCGCCGGGTGGGCGCCGGGGTTATCTTCCCGGCGCTTTTTTAAGGCTGTCGCCCGGCGAAGCGGCAAAGCTCTCTTAGCCAGCAGTGCAGGCGGAATTCCCTCTCAGCCTAAATTTTAAAATTTTAAATAAAGTCCGCGGATTTGCGGAGAAGTGGTGCGATATGGAAACAAGGTGCGATTTTCCAAGAGTCCCGGCACATGAAGCCGGCGTTTCGCCCCGCGCGGTGCTCGCAATGCTGCGCGGCTGGGCTGAAAAAGGGATTGAGGTCCACTCATTTATGGTGCTTCGCGGCGGCAAAATAGCCGCCGAAGGGTACTGGCACCCCTACCGCCCCGGCGAGGTACATATCCTCAACTCGGTGAGTAAGAGCTTTACCGCGACGGCGATACTCTTCGCGATCCAGGAAGGGATCCTCTCGCCGGACGAGCCGCTCGTCTCGTTCTTCCCGGAGCTATCTGCAAAGCTTAATATTTCCGAAAAGATGCGACGGCTACAGCTCCGGCACTTGCTCGCCATGTGCACCGGGCACGAGCCTTCAGCCGACTTTATATTCGGCAAGCCCGACCCGGTTGCGGCGTTTCTTGAAAGCGAAATCGCAGGCGAGCCGGGCACGAAGTTCGCCTACAACTCCGGCGCGAGCTTCATGCTCTCGGCAGCGCTGCAGGCGCGCACCGGGCAAAACTTGCTTGAGTATCTGCGCCCGCGGCTGTTTGAGCCTCTCGGCATGAGCGAGGGGATCTCTTCCGACATGACGCCGGACGGCATTTGTTTCGGCGGTTTCGGCATGTACGCCAACACGCTCGACCTTGCGAAGCTCGGCATGCTGTATCTTAACCGCGGCGAGCTTTTCGGAAAGCGCCTGCTAAAGCCTGAACTAATCGACGAGGCGACGCGAAGGCATATACCGAACGGCTCAAGCGCCAAGCTCCCTCTCGACCACCCGGACCTTGCCGACGACAGTGTCGACAGCGAGCCGCACGACTGGGGCATGGGTTACGCTTGGCAGTTCTGGCGCTGCAAGCATCCGGGCACCTACCGCGCCGACGGCATGTTCGGCCAGGAGGTTTTCGTAATGCCCAAAGAGGACATGGTGGTCGCCATCACCGCCGGCACGCATAACCTTGCGGGCTTGTTTGACTCTGTGTGGTACAACCTTGCCCCCGGCGTTGGCGATAACACATCGCCCGATGGGCAAGAAGAGCTTGATGAGTATATCTCGAAACTTTCGCTTCCTGCCGCCGAAGGCGAAAAGAACGCGCCCGCGGCAAGCGTTATTGACGGCGCGACATATAAGTTTGATCTTAATGGGACGCCGTTTACCGCGAAATTTGAGTTTGACGGAGATATATTAAACATAACTGCTGCCGTTTCAGGCAAGACTTACAAGGTCGAAGCCGGTTACGGACGGCATATTTACAACTCGCTTGGGTTTGAAAACACCAGAAGGGCGTATAGGCCCCTCTTCAGGCTTCCTATCGCGCCCGATTTTGCCGCCTCGTGGGCATGGAACAAAGACGGCGCCCTGGTCGTCAAATGTGTCTTGACAAAACATGCGCATACCGACCTGGCGACCGTGAAGCTTGAAGGCGGCAAGGCGGTGGTATCGATCGCGACGAACCTACAGCCCGAGCCATCGCTTGTATTAGAAGGAACACGCGAATGAGCGAAAAGATAAAGCTGCTTTTCCTTGGCATCACGATGAACTGCGCGGGGACTGAAAAAGCGTTTTTGAGCCTTGCGCGCCACCTCGACTATGACCGCTTTGACGTGACGCTGCTGCTCGCCAAAGCGGGCGGGCCTCTTTTTGAGCAGATACCGAAAGAGATAAAAGTAATCGAGATGCCCGAGTACGGCGAGATGTTCACGCTTTCAGGCGGCACCGCCATGCAGGCGATTTGGGACTGCTACGTCAAGAAAAACCCGTTTGTGCTGTTTGAGATCTTCCCTTATGCGGTTCGGTATCTTTTCGGCAAAAAGAAGCGCTCGCAAACCGCTATGCGGCTCTGGGTCAGGCTGATGAAGAAGATGCCTGAAGTGCCGGGCGAGTACGACGTCGCCGCTGCGTTTTGGGGCGACAAGACGATGTTCTACATGGTCGACAAGGTCAAGGCGAAAAAGAAAATCGCCTGGCTGCATTTCGACTATTCAAACCCGCCCCGGGAAGATAAACTTTACCTTCCCTACTTTTTATCATGCGACAAGATTATAAACGTTTCAAAAGCTGTCGATGACGAGCTGAAGGCCCGCTTGCCCCAGATCGCCGACCGCTGCGAGGTGATTGAGAATATCATCGACCCGGGGCTTATCTGGGATTTAGCGCTGCAGGGCGAATCGTTCCCCGACCCGTGGTTTACCGGTAAGCGGATACTGACAATCGCGCGGATTTGCGAGCAAAAAGGCGTCGACTTCATCCCGCCAGTGCTTAGGAAACTTACAGCCGACGGGCTGCCGCTGCGCTGGTACATTGTCGGAGGCGGCGACGAGGATGACGTAAACCGCCTCAAGGTGCAGGCGGTGACCGAAGAAGTAGCTGACAAGCTGTTTTTGCTCGGCCCGAAGACAAACCCGTACGGCTTCTTGCGAGACTGCGATATATTTGTGCTCCCTTCGCGCTACGAGGGCAAGCCGATAACCGTTGAAGAGGCTAAAATTATGTATAAACCGATACTTGTGTCGCGGTATCTGTCGGCTGAAGAGCAGCTTGACGGCGGAAGGCTCGGGTATATCACCGACATCGGCGAGGAGGGGCTGCTGCGCGGCTTAAAAAAGCTGCTCGGCGACCCGGAGCTTTGCGACATGTATACCGAGCGCCTGTCAAAGTTGCCGCGCTCTGTCAACCTTGAACCTGTTTTGCGCTTTGAAGAAATTTGCGCGGAGTGAACCTACTTGCGGAGGGATCCTATGCAGGGACAAATCGAGCAAACTAAAGCCGAAAAGAAGAAAAAGATACTCATAGTCGAAGACGAACGCAATATCGCGCAGCTGCTCGCATACAACATGATGCAGGCGGGCTACGACTACGACATCGCGGCCGACGGCGTCGAAGGCTTGCGCCGCGCGCTGACTGGAGAGTACGACCTTATACTGCTCGACCTCATGCTGCCGAAAATGGACGGCTTTGAGGTCTGCCGCCGCGCGCGTGAGAAGATAAACACGCCTATTATCATAGTAACGGCGCGCGAGGAAGAGGTCGAAAAGGTCATGGGGCTTGAGATCGGCGCCGACGACTATGTAACCAAGCCCTTTAAGCTCCGCGAGCTTTTGGCGCGCATCAAAGCCAATATCCGCCGCGCCTCGAACGAGTTTGTGAAAAAACCCGAGCCCGAGGAGAACATAATAAAAATCCGCGGGCTGGTTATAGACTTAAACCGCTATCACGTCACAAATCACGGCGCCGAGGTGCCGCTGACTAAAAAAGATTACGATTTGCTCGTGCACCTAGCGAAAAACCCCGGCCGGGTATTTACGCGCGAGGAGCTGCTTGAGCAGGTGTGGGGCTATGAAGGCTACTACGGCGACATCCGCACGGTCGACGTAGCTATCCGCCGGCTGCGCGAAAAGCTCGAAGCCGACCCCACCAAGCCCGAGTACCTTTTCACTAAGCGAGGCGTGGGGTATTACCTGAAGTAATATACATAAGGTAAGTTTAGTATAGTGAATATTTGTGGGGGGACTTTCTGAAAAATCCCCCCACATTCTATTATTAATCGCTTGTCGAAAACACAATATCTGACTACCTGCTCACAAATAATTCGCGCAGCTTTGCCTGGCCCCTTACCCAAGCAGCAGCTAATTTTTTAGGTTGTTTAACAATAAATATTATCAAATTTCACTTGTAATAATTTACATTATTGCCTATAATATCACTATAAATATTCATCCCCGGATCAGCTAAATGAAAGAGAGTGAAAATTATGTGGCAATGCCAAAAATGCGGCCGCAGATTTAGAAACGAAAACCAAAGCCACTTCTGCGGCAAATTAAATTCCATTGACGAGTACATTTCGGAGCAGCCCGAGGAGGTCAAGCCGCTGCTCGAAAAAATCCGAGAAACTATACGCGCCGCGGCGCCCGACGCCGTCGAGAAAATCTCATACCAAATGCCGACATTCTGGCAAGGTGAAAACCTGATCCATTTTGCGGCGTTCAGCAAGCACATCAGCATTTTCCCGGGCGACGAAGCCCCGGCGGCATTTGCGGAGAGGCTATCCGGCTACAAAACCTCGAAAGGCACAATCCAGTTCCCGCTTGGGAAACCCATTGACTATGATTTGATTGCGGATATAACCCGATGGCGAGTAAAGCAGGTGGTGAATAAAAATGAACGGCGAAAAAAGCAGCCTAAAACGACCGATTGAAGAGATGCCCGGTTTTGTCGCCGAGGCACTCGAGCGAGAGGGGCTTTTGGAGCGGTACCGTGCCCGGCCGCCGTATCAGCAAAACGACTATCTCCGCTGGATTAAGCAGGCGAAGCGCGAGGAAACAAGGCAAAAGCGGCTGGGGCAGATGCTTGACGAGCTGCGTCGCGGTGATACCTATATGGGGATGAAGTATAGGGCGAAAAAGCAAAGCTATAATAAAGCCGGCGCTAATGCAGAATAAAGGGGGATTTTTAATGACCGTATACCCGACCGCAACGCACGGCATTATCAGCAGGATGACGGGCTCGTTTTTCAGCTATCACGGCTGGCCGACAGTCTGCCGCAGCGACGACGGCACGCTTTACGCCGTATGCTCAGGGTTTAGGCTGCAGCACGTCTGCCCGTTCGGCAAAACCGTGATGTTTGTCAGCTTCGACGAGGGCAAGACCTGGACTCCTCCGATTGTCGTTAACGATACATACCTCGACGACCGCGACGCCGGAATTGTATCGCTCGGCGGCGGAAAGCTCCTTCTCACTTGGTTTTGCCATCCGGCTGAGACATACCTTAACGAGTATTACCAATCAATCAAAAACTCGACGTCTAAGCGTGAGGCGATCCTCACGCTGGGCATGCTCGCCGCGTTTGAGGGGCTTAGCGATAAAGAGAAACAGGGAGGCTCGTTTATAAGGCTCTCGCATGACCGCGGCGTAACATGGAGCGCGCAGATTAAAGTGCCGGTATCATCACCGCACGGACCAGCGCTGCTACCGGACGGCAGGCTGCTTTACCTTGGCAAGGAGCTGTACTCGGACTTGCCCGCCGAGGACCGGCACGCGATTTTGGCTTTTGAAAGCCGAGACGATGGGAAGACTTGGCAAAAGCTTGCGAAAATCCCGCTGCCCGAGGGCACCGTGCCCGACAACTTCCACGAGCCACATGCCATTGCGCTGCCCGACGGCACTCTTCTCGGCGCGATACGAGCGCAGGGTGCGGGTGTGGACTATGGGTTTACTATCTACACCTGCCGATCCACTGACGGCGGGCGGACATGGAGCGTCCCCGCGCCTACCGGCATTTGCGGCTCGCCGCCACATCTTTTGCTTCACTCCTCCGGCGCTCTCATTTGCACTTACGGTCGGCGCACGCCCCCATTTGGCGAGCGCGCGGCGATAAGCTACAACAACGGCATAACATGGGAAGACGAGTATGTAATATACGACGGCGCGCCCGACGCCGATTTGGGGTATCCGTCGACTGTCGAACTGTCCGACGGCTCGCTGCTGACCGTATATTACCAGAAATACCCCGGCGATGGCAAATGCTCGCTGCTTATGACGCGGTGGAGGTTGGAAAAGTAAAATTTATTGAGCCTTCGGGGTACCGATGCGCGCCCCAGGCTTTTTACAATGTGACGAGCATTAAAAACGCCGATATTAATGTCATAACATCAATATCGGCGTTTTTTTATTTGGTGGAGGCGACCAAAAGGGGCTCATATCCAAAAACGCCAGCTTCGCTGCTCTTCCCTTCACTTTTGCTTATGCTCTCTTTCAACTTTCGCAGCGCCGGCACAACTATGTCGGCGTCGAAGTTGTTTTCGTATACATAAACTTTATCAATAAACAGCTCTATCGCCAGGCGCTTTCGCTCAAACGGCGCGTCGAGTATGTCTTGGAACGAGGACAAGAAAGCCACGATATGCTCTTTTGTAAAGCTCGTCGCATCTGTCTTGGACTTCGCGTCGTCAAGGCGTGCTTGCATGTCTGCCTTATACTGCTCGAGCTCTTGCAGGCGCTTTAGCAGCGCGTCCGTGCTGATTCCTTTCGCGACCGCGTCCACTATGTTCCTTATCTCGATTTCAGTGGTGTTGATTTGCTTTTCAAGTTCCTTAATCCGTTTGGACAGCCCTTTGTCGCGCTCCTGGATGTACGCCACTATTTCGTCCGCGACGGAATTTACCGCCTCCGGCGCGAACAGCTCGCTATAAAGCAGTTTTATCACTTCGTCTTCAATAAACTGCGCGCCGATTGCTTTCATGTCGCAGGTGCGCGTCCTCTTCTTAGCGGAACACTCGTAATACGAGTACTCGGTTTTATTCTTACCGCTGTTTATCGTGTTCGCGACAAACGCGCCGCCGCATTTTCCGCAGTAAAGCTTGCCCGACAGCAAATATTGGCGCTTAGCTTTATTCCTCGCTCCTTTATGGCTGTTGTTTCTCATTCGCTCCGCGACTCTTTCCCACGTTTCCCTGCTTACTATCGCGGGCATGCCTCCGGGGATTCTAATAATTTCGTCTGAGGGTTTTGACGCCCGGTTGTTGCGTTTCCCTTCCGCGTTTTTGCTCGCGGCCCGGTTGTAGATATAGACCCCGGCGTATTTTTCGTTATTCAAAATATCGTAAAGCAAGGATTTGCTGTAGGGCCGCCCGGTCCGGGTTATGAGGTAGCCTCGGCGGGCTAACTCGTCAAGTATCGCGCCATAACCTTCCCCTCGGGCGTACATTTCAAATATTAGCCGTATTTGCTCGGCTTCCGATTCCTCGATTTCGTAATAGCCGTCTTTATTGACTCGATAACCAATCGGCGGCCGGCCTCCGTTATGCCTGCAGGCGCGGGCGTTTGGCAGCATGCCTTTTTCCATTACCTCTCGGGCCAAATTGCGCGAGTAGTATTCTGCCATGCCCTCAATTATTGACTCAAGGATTACCGACTCCGGCGAGTCGTCAAACCGTTCGACCACCGATATCAGCTGCACGCCGGCTTTTCTCAATATTCGGCGGTAAAATGCGAAGTCGTACCTGTCACGGCTGAACCGGTCGAGCTTATGCACTATAATCGCGTCGAAAAGCCCGGCTTCGGCGTCTCGTATCATAGCGAGGAAGTTAGGGCGGTTGTCGGTCCGAGCCGATTTTGCCTCGTCCGTGTATTCTCGCACTATCTCGTAGCCGTTCTGCGCGGCGAAATTTTTTATTATGTTAAGCTGGGCTTCAATCGATTCTTCGCGCTGGTTGTCCGATGAGAAGCGCGCATAAGCAGCGGCGCGAATAAATTTTTGTTCGCTCATAGTAACAAACCACCGTCATCGCGTTAGGCTTTCCGCAAACGTGGAATTTCACTTGACAAATTTGGTGAAATATAGTTACAATATTTAAGAAAGCGTTTTTCACCCGTTCATGACAAAAGGGATCGGTAGCAAATTGGGGGAATTACTCGATGTGCAAAGGTGATACATACGAGAGCAAAGCAGCAGAATTTCTTCTCCGCGTGCTCGAACTTGCGAAAAAGGACAACAAGCTCTTTACTGACCTTCTTCTTTTTTCTTCAGCCCTGCTTGAAGGAAAAGCAGCTCCGCATATTCCTCGACTTGGCGCTGCTTATCAGGCGGAAGCGATAAATAGGTCTCGACGAACTTTTTAAATTCAGGTGATATGGACCTATAATGATTGATGAGCTCTACCTCTTCCGGGGTAGGGCGTTTTTTTATGTCGTCTTTTCCCAAAAGATAGTCAGTTGACACATCAAAATACTTAGCAAATGCAAGCACTATATCTCCGCTCGGTATAGTACCGTTTTTCCAGTTTGTTAAGCTTCCTGTGCTGTAGCCAAGTTCTTTCACGAGCGGAGTTAGCTTAATGCCGCGTTCCTCGCAAAGAGATAAAAGTCTTTCGTAAAACATGCTATTACCCATAGTTTGTTAATTCTGTATAGTTAATTGAAATGCAAATTGTCAGCATATAACAAAAATGCGTAATAACGCATTGATTCTCTTGACAAATCCGTTTATACGGATTATACTGAATACAAACAACACCGAACGATGCTCGTTATTAAAACGTTCGGTGTGCATTTACGCATAAACGGGGCTATTATTTAGCTGTTTTCATACCAAAAAGTTGAATGTTCAAATACTTGAGAAGGCAAAGCAAAAAGATAAAACCGACGTTTGTCGGAAAACTGACTATTTATCCTTTGCATTTACCATTATAGCAAAAATACCATTGATGTCAAGATAAAATAACAAAAAATGGGAGGCGATAACTATTTACGAACGTTATAACATCAAGGCCCGCGCGGCGATGGTCGGTATAAAACTGCGCGATCTGCTCGAGGAAGCAAACAAAAAGACCGGCTACAAAATGGACATGCCCGGCTTTACGCGCGCGCGGCGCGGGATTGATCGCACGCCCAGCGCCGAGCTGACTCTTGAGATCGTGGACCAAATTTTATCCGAATACGAAAGCAAACTTAACATCCGGTAGGTGCCTACATGGAAGCAAAACTTGTACGCGTAACTATTTCACGTCCAAACAGAAAAGGAGAAATGAAAGTATTAGAGCGCAAAGAACTGGGACCCGCCAAACTCCCGCCAGACTATATGAAAGTGCTGATACCATTTATTTACGGGCGGACCGTTGAAGAGTTGGCAGAAGAGTTTATTAAAACTATAGCCGAAAAAGTGGGGAATAATCAGCTTTTAAACTCAAAAATCGACGCATCAGGAGGAACCTATGAACACCCGGCTTCATGAAGTTAAGCTATTGCACAGGATTACCGTCCAACTCGAGCGCTGGCTGCTTATCACAATATCGCTGCTTGGCATAAGCGGAACGTGCAACTTGCTTCAATGCGCGTTCGGTTGGTGCACGGTTATCGCCTTCGCAGAAATTGCGAAGAGCTTATTGTGGCTCTACTATCAGAAAGAAAAAACCGCCTGTGAGGGCAGGCGGCTAATAAAAAAAGAAAATAAATAAAACCAACATAATGATTTTATCACACTATTTTTAATTTGTCAATACGTATGAGGTGAGAGCATATCATGTCCATTGTTATCACGATAGACTTGAGCGATAGAGCTTTTTCGGCATTAACACGGTTTGCTGAGGTATTTGCTGAGGTATTTAAGGCAAACTTGAAACTCGAGACGAGCCCGTCACCTGAGACCACTATTGCGTCTACGGCGCCAACTCCTGCAGCTTCAACTGCTGCTCCAACGCCGGCGCAAACTGCGCAGACGCAAACCTACACGCTCGAGCAGCTCTCCGTTGCCGCCGCGCCGCTGATGGACGCAGGTAAGATTAACGAACTGTACGAGATTATCCAGTCGTTCGGCGTGCGATCGCTGCAGGAGCTGCCGCCTGAAAAATACGCCGAGTACGCGGCTAAAATCCGGGCGCTGGGGGCAAAGATATGACAGCCGAACGCCCTCACGCCCTGCTGAGCGCCTCGGCTGCGCACCGGTGGCTGGCTTGCCCGCCGTCGGCGAGGCTTGAGGAAAAATTGCCAGAGCTGCAAAGCTCGTATGCTGCCGAGGGCACATTGGCGCACGCGATAGCAGAGCTCAAAGCGCGCCGGGCTTTTCTCGGGCTGAGCGAGCAGGAGTATAAAGCAAAATTACAGGAGCTTCAGTCCGACCCGCTTTATGAGCCCGAGATGCTCACACACACCGACATCTATATCGATTACATAACAAGCATCGCAAACGGCTATCCAAGCCTGCCGCACATCGCGACCGAGCTGCGGCTCGACTACAGCGAGTGGGTGCCCGAAGGCTATGGCACCGGTGACTGCGTTATTCTTTGGGGAAACACGCTGCACGTCATCGACTTCAAATACGGCAAAGGCGTGCCAGTCGAGGCTGAGGAAAACCCGCAAATAATGCTCTACGCGCTCGGAGCGTATAGCGCCTACAAAATGATAGCAGCGATTGACACGGTCAAAATGGCGATAATCCAGCCGCGGCTGCGCAAAGAGCCGTCGGAGTGGGAGATATCAATAAATGACCTGCTTGCCTGGGGCGAAAATATACGTCCGATTGCGCGAAAAGCGTATGAAGGTAGGGGCGAGTTTAACCCCGGTGATCACTGCAAATTCTGCCGCGCGAGGTTCACCTGCCGGGCGCGCGCGGCGTCGTACCTGTCGCTCGAGGATGACTACGCCTACGGCCGGCCGCTTGAGATGCAGGACGAGTACCCCGATGCGCCGCTGCTCACGCGAGAGCAAATCGGTGCCGCGATTCAGCGCGCCGAGGGGCTGCTTGAGTGGGTCGAGGACCTGAAAAGATGGGCGCTCGCCGAGTGCCTCGCAGGCCGCCCGGTGCCCGGCTGGAAAGCCGTCGAAGGACGCAGCGTGCGGCAACTCAGCGATCCCGACGCGGCGTATAAGGCGCTCGCGGCTAACGGATACGACATTAACCTATTCTACGAACGCAAACCCATAGCTTTGACAGCCGCCGAAAAGATAGTCGGCAAGACACAGTTTGAAGCAATATGCGCCGATTACATCATAAAGCCACCGGGCAAGCCCACGCTCGTGCCCGAAACGGACAAGCGCCCGGCGGTCACAAACGTGCAATCGGCTGCTGAAGTATTTGGAGATATTATCGAAACTGAATAAGCGTGAAAGGAGAAACGATAAATGCCACTCAAACCGACACAAGTCGTAACCGGAGAAGTGCGACTGTCCTATGTGCATCTGGTGAAACCGTACGCACCGAACCCTCAAGCGGAGCCGAAATACTCGGTAACCTTGCTCATTCCAAAATCCGACGCCGCGACAAAGCAGCGCATCGACGCGGCAATACAAGCCGCGATTGAAGAAGGGGTCACAACAAAATGGGGCGGCAGGCGCCCGCCTCAGCCGGCTATCCCAATCTGGGACGGCGACGGGTTGAGGCAAAACGGCGAGCCGTTCGGGCCCGAATGTAAAGGCTGCTGGGTGCTCACCGCGTCCAGCAAACAAAAGCAGGATGTCGTTGACACAAATCTGCAGCCTATCCTCGACGAGACGCAGATCTACTCCGGCATGTACGCGAGAGTCGCGCTAAACTTCTTCGCGTATGACAACGCAGGCAAGCGCGGCATTGGCTGCGGTCTCGGTCCCGTGATGAAAACCCGTGACGGCGAGCCGCTCGGCGGCAGGCTCACAGCTGAGGCGGTGTTCGGCACCCAGTCTACATACCAGCAGCCGGCAACGCCGAACATCAATCCGATAACCGGACTGCCTTTATAATATTACACGCAGCGGCGGAGGTATCTACCCGGATTCCTCCGCCGCTTGCGGCAAAGGAACGGGAAAATGATACTGCATATCGACCTTGAAACATACGCCGACATTGATATCGGCGAGTGCGGCGTTTACAAATACACGCGATCTCCCGCGTTTGAGATAATGCTCTGCGCTTACAGCATCGACGGCAGAGAAGTCGAAATCCTTGACCTAACGTTGCCCGACGAGCGAAGGAAGTTTGATACCTGGTTTAGGCAGCTGTTGATGTCGCCAGACACGTATGTTTACGCCTACAACGCAGCGTTTGAGTATCAATGCCTCTACATGCATTTTAACCTATCCGAATCGGAAGACGAAGCGATGGACCTTCTTCGCCGTTTCCGCTGCACGATGGTGCACGGGCTCTACCTCGGCTACCCTGCGGGGCTTGAAGCGATAGGCGAGGCTCTCGGGTTGCCGCAGGACAAAAAGAAGCTATCGGTCGGCAAAGCGCTGATAAAACTGTTCTGCCTGCCGCAGAGGACCGACAAAGGCCCGAAACGCGTTTTGCCGGTACACGAGCCGGAGAAATGGGAGCATTTCAAGACATACTGCATGCAGGACGTCGTGACCGAGATGGAGATAGAGCGCCGGCTGTCGGCGTTCCCGGTGCCGGAAAGCGAGCGGCAGCTATGGGTGCTCGACCAAATCATAAACAGCCGCGGCATATTAATCGATAAGGAATTTGTCGACTGCGCCTGCTATCTTGGCATGAAATCGCGTGACGAGCTTCTCTGCGAAGCCGCGGAGTTCTCGGGTCTGGAAAACCCGAACAGCGTCCAGCAACTGCTTGAGTGGCTTGGGTCCCAAACCGGCGAGGATATCGTCGGCCTGCGGAAAGAAGACGTAAAGGACCTGCTCAAGAACACCGGCAGCGACGCCGTGCGGCGCATGCTCGAGATACGGCTCGAGCTGTCCAAAACCAGCATAAAGAAATACGCCGCGATGACTGTAGCGCGGTGCGACGACAACCGCGTCCGCGGCACGATGCAGTTTTACGGCGCCGCGCGCACTGGGCGCTGGGCGGGCAGGCTCGTGCAGGTGCAAAACCTTCCGCGCAACAACCTCCACGCGCTGGACCTCGCGCGCCGGTACGTGCTAAAACGCAACGACAAAATGCTAAAGTACACCTTCGGCAGCGTAATGGACACGCTATCGCAGCTGATACGCACGGCAATAATCGCGCCGCCGGGGCACGTGCTGCTTGTCGCCGACTTTTCGGCTATAGAGGCGCGCGTGGTCGCATGGCTCGCCGGCGAGGAGTGGGCACTTGAGGCGTTCCGCACGCACGGCAAAATCTACGAAGCGACTGCGGCTCAGATGTTCGGCGTGCCGATTGAGCGCATAGTCAAGGGAAACCCCGAGTACGAGCTGCGGCAGAAAGGCAAAATCGCGACGCTCGCGCTCGGCTACGGCGGCGGCGTGGGGTCACTAATCTCGATGGGCGCGCTCAAGATGGGGCTTACCGAGGATGAGCTGCCCGAAATCGTGCGCCGCTGGCGGGACGCGAATAGGCGCATATGCAGCCTCTGGTACCGGCTCGAGGCCGCGGCGGTTGAAACCGTGAAAACCGGCGCTCCGGCTGTAGTCCAGTGCCTGCGGCTCGCGCGCGAATATGACACGGAAAGCGGGCAAGATTTTTTAACTATCCAGCTTCCGTCCGGGCGAAAGCTTTACTACGCAAAGCCGTTTATCGCGCCGAACAGATACGGCAACGAGGCTGTGCACTACTACGGCGTCGGCCGAGCGAGCCGCAAATGGGAACCAATTGAGATTTGGGGCGGTACGTTTACCGAGAACGTCGTGCAGGCTATCGCGCGCGACTGCCTCGCCTATGCAATGACGCAGCTTGACGCGGCGGGTTACAAAATCGTGATGCACGTGCACGACGAGGTGATAATCGAGGCTCCGGAAGGCGAAAGCGTGGACGAGGTGTGTAAAATCATGAGCCGGCCCATACCGTGGGCGCCGGGGCTGCCGCTGCAGGCGGAAGGGTTTGCGACGAGGTATTATAGGAAGGATTGAGCTTTAAAAATCTACTTTTTAATCATTTCTGCCATATTTAACGGGGCAACTAAAACTTCAGTCCCTACCGGTATTTTACCAGTCTCAAAAACGGTTTTCCAATTATAATTAACGAAAAGGGACAAATAATGGTTATGCTATTCGACAGACCAATCAAAATCTCCACCGCAAACAGCCGATGGGCGAAATTCTGGAAAACCGAAACACTCCTGTGGTCCGAGCTTTGTGAGCGGCTCAAAACGCCTATCCGCGGCGCCGAAACGTTTGAAGAATACCTGCGCCTGCCGAAAGCAAAGCAAGACGAGCTCAAAGACGTCGGCGGGTTTGTAGCCGGCGAGCTGCGCGACGGCCGCCGCAAGTCGGCATACGTGCTCGGGCGCGACGTGTTGACGCTCGACCTTGACAATATCCCCGCGGATGGTACCGACGAGATATTACGCCGCATCGAGGGGCTTGGATGCGCGTACTGCGTATACAGCACGCGCAAGCATGAGCCGGCAAAGCCGCGGTTGAGGGTGCTGCTCCCGCTGGCGAGGACCGTGACCGCCGACGAGTATGAGCCAATCGCGCGCAAGGCGGCGGAACTAATAGGCATCGAGTTTTGCGACCCGTCGACGTTCGAGGCTGCGCGGCTGATGTACTGGCCGTCATGCTGCGCGGACAGCGAGTACGTCTACAAGGTCGGGGACAAGCCTTTCCTCGATCCTGACGGCGTGCTCGGGCTGTATGCCGACTGGCGCGATGTGTCACAGTGGCCTGTTGTTCCCGGCACCGAACAGCAGAGGGTGAAGCAGGCTACCGCAAAGCAAGCCGACCCGACTGCAAAGCAAGGCATCGTCGGCGCGTTTTGCAGGGTTTACAACATCTACGACGTGCTCGACAAGTTCCTTCCCGGCAAATACGTCCCGGTCGACGGCTATAATGACCGCTATACATACACCGGCGGCAGCACGACCGGCGGCGCTATTGTATATGAAAACGGCTTGTTCCTTTACTCGCACCACGCCACCGACCCGGCGTCGGGCAAGCTCTGCAATGCGTTCGACCTTGTACGCATCCACCTGTTCGGAGACCGCGATTATGGCGCAAAGCCCGACACGCCGACAAATAGGCTGCCTTCATTTGTCGCGATGTGCGAGCTTGCGGCGTCGGACCCCGAGGTTTCCTCGCTGCTTGCGGCTGAGCGGTACAGGCATGCCGTCGAGGCGTTCGGTGCCGAAGTGCCGGCGGAGGATAGCGCAGTGACAGAGTGGTTTTCAAAGCTCGAGCTGTCGCCGAGGACGGGGCAGCCTACTAACACCACCGACAACATTATCATAATCCTTGAAAATGACCCGCTACTGGCGGGCAAGCTGGCCTACGACGAGTTCGCAAACCGCGGGCTTGTGCTCGGCGCGCTACCGTGGGACAAGCGCGATGAGCGGCGCGAGTGGACCGACGTCGACGACGCGGGGCTGCGGCATTACCTTGAGAAAGTCTACGAGATCACCGGCGAAAAGCGCATCTACGATGCCATAACGCTGGTCGCGCACAGGCATATCGTGAACGAAGTCAAAGACTACCTGCTCAGCCTTACGTGGGATGGCAAGCCGCGGCTTGACACTCTCTTTATCGACTACCTCGGCGCCGAGGACAACGTCTACACGCGCGCAGTGGCTCGCAAGAGCCTGACTGCCGCCGTCGCGCGCGTGATGATGCCGGGCGTCAAATACGACTATATGCCGATACTCGTCGGTCCGCAGGGCATAGGCAAGTCTACGCTGCTCCGCACGCTCGGCAAGCGGTGGTTTTCGGATAGCCTGCAGGTGTTCGAGGGCCGCGAAGCCTCCGAAATGCTGCAGGGCGTTTGGATTAACGAGATAGGCGAGCTTGCGGGCTTTTCAAAAGCCGAGGTCAGCGCAATAAAGCAGTTTTTGAGCCGCAGCGAAGACATTTACCGCGAGCCGTATGGGCGGCGCACGTGCGTTTATCCGCGCCGGTGCGTGTTCTTCGGGACGACCAACGACTCGGAGTTCCTTCGCGACCGGACGGGCAACCGGCGCTTTTGGCCGGTGGACGTTTGGCGGCAAAAACCGACGAAAGACATCTTCCGCGATCTACCGGGCGAGGTCGACCAGATATGGGCTGAAGCCTTGATGCGCTGGCGGATAGGCGAGCCGCTGTACCTCAGCGGAGAGGCAGCCGAAATAGCTTTGCAGGAGCAGGAAAGCCACAAGGAGTCGAACACTAAGGAAGGCCTGATCCGAGAGTTCCTGGAGCGTCCGATACCGCTTGACTGGGACAAGCGTACGATATCCGAGCGGCGCATGTATTGGCTTGACGGCTTCGCACGGGAGAGCGGAGAAACTACAAAGCGAACGCGTGTCTGTGCGCTTGAGATTTGGGTCGAGTGCTTCGGCGGCGACCCGCGCAACATCAAGCAGGCTGACTCGCGGGAGATCAATTCGATCCTTGAAAGCTTACCGGGATGGACACGTTCTACGAACGGAATAAGGTTCGGACCCTACGGTTTTCAAAGAGGTTTTATACGCCAATAACCTGATACACTTGCTGATACACTTCAAAAAATCTGTATCACCCCACGTGATACAGTTGATACAAATGATACAGTTAGTGTATCGGGCACAAACCAGCGTAGCAAGCCAGTTTTTTATGTATTGATACAGTTGATACAGATTTTTATTTAAAAATAAAAAACAGGCTAAATAGGTAGTATAGGGCGTATATATATATGCCTAAAATGCCTGTTTTAGAGAATTATAAGAAAGCGTGTTTATCTGTATCAACTGTATCACATGGAGGATTGATAGTGCGAGAGCGAGAAATCGAAAAGTATCTTGTAAAGCGTGTCAAGGAGCTGGGAGGCAAAGCGTTTAAGTTCGTCTCGCCCGGCAACGACGGGGTGCCTGACCGCCTGGTGTGCTTGCCCGGCGGCAGGGTGCTGTTCGTCGAGCTGAAATCACCGGGCAAAAAGCCGACGCCGCTGCAGCTAAAGCAGATAGATTTTTTGCGATCCTTAGGGTTTGATGTGTTCGTAGCGGACAGCCGCGATGTAGTGGACAGTATACTTAAGCTACTTACAGGCAACGGGGGTGGTACTTGACTGGTTTTCGAGCCGCATCCATACCAAGCGTATTGCATCGAGCGCATTGTCCGCGACCCGGCGGTAGGTCTCTTCCTCGATATGGGTCTCGGCAAGACTATAATCACACTGACCGCTATCAAGGAACTGAAATATTACCGCTTTGAAGTAAACCGCGCGCTTGTGATCGCGCCGAAGAAAGTCGCCGAGGCAACCTGGAGCCGCGAAGCACAGAAGTGGGATCACACAAAAGACTTGAGAATCCGGTTAGTCCTCGGCCCCGAACAGCAACGATTACGGACGCTTAATACGCCGGGTGACATCTGGATTATAAATCGTGAGAATGTGAAATGGCTGGTCGACTACTACCGAAATGATTGGCCGTTCGACATGGTGGTAATCGACGAGTCGAGCAGCTTTAAAAATCATCAGGCAAAGCGGTTTAAAGCGCTTGTGTCGGTACGACCTCATATCAAGCGCATCGTGGAGCTGACCGGCACGCCGTCGCCGAACGGGCTTTTGGACCTGTGGGCGCAAATCTATCTGCTTGACGGCGGGCAAAGGCTGGGCAAGTACATAACTCACTACCGAGAGCGGTACTTCGAGCCGGACAAGCGTTGTGCGGCGCAGATATGGAGCTGGAAGCCAAAGCGCGGGGCAGCGGAAGCGATACGGGAGAAAATCGCCGATATCTGCGTGTCGATGCGCACCGAAGACTACTTGCAGCTGCCGGACCTTATCACGCACGACGTGCCGGTCGAGCTGGACGAAGCTGCGCGGCGGCGGTACCGCGAACTTGAGAGAAAGATGCTGCTTGAAATAGGCGAGGCGACAATATCGGTAACGTCTGCCGCGGCGCTGTCGAATAAGCTGACGCAGCTTTGCAACGGCGCAATCTACGACGACTCGCACAGCGCCTATGAGGTGCATGGCTGCAAGCTTCAGGCGTTGGCGGAGCTTATCGAGAGCCTAAACGGCCAGCCGGCACTTGTGTTCTATAACTTCCAATCGGACATACCGAGGTTAACAAAAGCCTTGTCCGGCATGGGTCTGCGGATTCGGCAGCTGCAATCAGCCGAGGACGAGCGAGCCTGGAACAATCGCGAAGTTGACATCCTGCTTGCGCATCCGGCTTCGGCGGCGTACGGGCTCAACCTGCAGGACGGCGGAAATCATGTAATCTGGTTCGGCTTGCCGTGGTCGCTGGAGCTGTACCAGCAGGCAAACGCGCGGCTTCACCGGCAGGGGCAGACGCAAAAAGTCATTATACACCGTCTGCTTGTGACCGACAGCCGCGACGAGGACATCGCGGCAGCACTCGATACAAAAGGCGCGTCACAGGAGGCGCTAATCGAGAGCCTCAAAGTCCGGATAGAAAAAATCAGAAAGGAGTTGGTACATTGACGACTGAACAGTTCAACAGCATTTTTCGCGATACAATAGAAAAGGCATTTAATTTACTTAACGGCAAAGCCGCTGAGTATGCCGAAAGCGGCGACCGGCTTCACAACTTCAAGCGCGCGGCGGAGCTGCAAGGCTGCACGCCTATCGGCGCGCTCGCCGGGATGATGGTCAAGCATACCGTTTCAGTATATGACCTCGTGCGCCGGCATGAGGAGAGCGCAAGGATACCGGCGGAGCTTTGGGACGAGAAGATCATCGATAGCATCAACTACCTCATACTACTTAGGGCGGCGGTAAGGGAGACAGCCGGTGACGAACAAGGAGCTTAGGCAGCTGTACTGGCTCAACAAAGAAATCGAGCGCGACAAAGAGCGGCTGCGCGAGTTGTACGCCGCGGCAACCGATACCTCGTGCAAGATAACCGGGTTGCCGCACGCGCCGGGCTCAAGCGACAAGACCGCGCTGGCGGTCGAGATCGCCTACCTTCGCGAGGTTATCGAGCAAAAGATAAAGCGCTGTTACGCCGAGTACAACAAGATATTGGAGTATATAAACAGCATTGACGACAGCTTTATCCGGCAGATCATGACGCTGCGGTACATACACGGCTACAGCTGGCGCAAGGTCGCTCACCACATGGGCGGAGGCAACACCTCAGACAGCGTGCGCAAAGCGTGCATTAGGTATTTGGCATCGCATTAAGTTGTCCGTTTTGTCCGCATATATTGTGGTATAATGATAGCGTCGGGAATATTTAGTTTAGCGCCTTCAAACAACGAAGGCGCTTTTTTGTGCCCATAGAGGCCGTGAGATAGGCGGGCGGAATAACGCCGCAGGAGTATGCCCGGGGCGGGAGGGCGCGGCGTATTAGAGGGGTAGCTAAAACAATGCATGACAATTTTGCAACTTCAAAACCGTATCGGCCGTGCAAATGGCCGGGCTGCGGGGCGCTGACGCGCGAGACTTGGTGCGACAAGCATAAGCCGAAGGACCGAGGCAGACGTAAAGAGTCCGAGTCATGGCACAGCCTCTACTATACGCAGGCGTGGAAGAGGCTACGCGCCGAGCAGCTAATCAGTGAACCGTTCTGCCGCAGATGCGCGTGCCGGGGGCTGAGGACGCCCGCGACCGAGGTGGACCATATCACGCCGCACCGCGGAGATCGGGCTTTGTTTTTCGACCGGGGCAACCTCCAGTCGCTTTGCCATAGCTGCCACTCGGCAAAGACAGCGAGGGAGCAGCCCCCCCGGCCTTAAAAAGTTTTCGGCGGCACCTTTGCAACCGCGGCCGGGCTCGCGCGCGCGAAATTTTCCCCGATGGAATTTTGAAAAAACCGAAATTTTCGAGTATTTTGGGCGCCGGAGGTGAGAATTTTTTGCCGACGAAGATAATTTCAATAGAAAACGCCCGAAAGCATTACACAAAACAGGAGAAAACGGCTCGCATGGCGGCGGAGGCGCGGCTTACGAGGCCGAACGCGCGGCTCTCGCCGCCTGATTATATAAAATCTGACGAGCTGGCGCAGAAGTACTGGCGGCAGACGGTAAAAAATCTCCGGGGGCTGAAGATACTTGACAACGCGGACGCCGAGGCGCTCGGGACCTACTGCTCGATTATGGCGCGGCTTGAGGTAATGCGCAAAAAGCTCGCCGAGGATGGGTTCTACGACAGCGAGCTCATCAAGCGAATAGAGGCGCACGAGCGGCTGCAGCTGCAGTACGCGACGAAGCTCGGGCTAACGCCGGAGGCGCGGCTGCGGATAGCCAAGCGCGAGGCTGAACAACAAGAGCTTGACGAGGCGGACGAGCTGTACGGCACAGCGTAAGAATGGACCCCGTAACGCAGTACGCGCACGACGTCGTATACGGCGGGCTGAGAAAATACTGCTGCAAGTGGGAGATACTCGCATGCAAGCGGCACCTTGACGACCTCGAGCGCGCCGGCACGCCTGAGTTCCCCTGGGTGTTCGACCCTACGCGCGCCGACCGTATCTTCCGGCACTTTTCGGGCATAAAGCGCACCGACAAGCCGGACGAGTACATAGCGCTTGAGGACTGGCAGAAATTCGACCTCGGCTGTATTTTCGGCTGGGTGCATATGGAGGCCGGCCGGCGCAGGTTCATGAAAGCCTACCGCCGCATCGCGCGCGGTCACGCCAAAACTACCGACGCGTCTGGTGTGGTTACCTACATCATGTGCGGAGACGCAATCTACCCGCCCGGTCAGCCAGAGCTTGCGGTATTCACGCACAACCCCATAGTCAACATCGTCGCGGTCGACAAGGAGCAGGCGAAATCAACCGTCTGGGGCGACGTGTGGGAGATGGTGTCGGCGAACGAGCAGTTCTCAAAGCGGCTCGACGTCAAACGCACATATATCCGCCACAAGACCCGCGGCGGCGGGATAAGGCTGTTTTCGAAGGAGACCACAAACAAAGACGGCGAGAAGCCCGACCTTGTGGTCGTCGAGGAATGGCACGCGCACAAAACGCCCGACGTGCGGAACATCGCGGCGAGCGGGCTCGGCAAAAAGCCGCAAAGCCTCGAGTACATCATCACGACAGCCGGCACCGACGCCGAAAACAAGCCTTGCTATCGCGACGACCTCTATTACAAGCAGGTGCTCGAGGGAAGAGCGTCTGCTGACCGCATTTTTATCATGATACGCGAGCTTGACGATGGCGACGACCCGCACGACAGGTCGGTATGGTGCAAGGCAAACCCGTTTTTCCGGGCGATGGGCGACTACGCAAAAGCGCTTTACGAGCGCGTGTGCTTCGAGCACGACGAGGCCTACGGCTCCGGCGACCCGACCAAAATACGCGAGTTTCTCATAAAGCGCATGAACCTTTGGCAGGCTGAAAGCGAGAACAAATATTTCGCCGGCTGCATGGAGAAATTCAAGTCGCTCGAGGTCCCGCGCGAGGAGTTTCTCCGTCTCACTCGCGGCGTGCCTGGATATTACGGCTACGACCTCGGCAAAACGCGCGACCTTTCGGGAGTAGCGTACGTCGCGCGGCTCGACGACGGGCGGATAGCGGTCAAAGTCCACGGGTTTATGCCACAAAACCGGGCGATAGAGCACGAGCACAGCGACAGGGTGCCGTATCTCGACTGGGCGAAAAATGGATATGTGACGCTGACTCCCGGCGACGTCTGCGACAACCGCTACGTCGAGCGCTGGATTTACGAGTGCGAGCGGGAGTACGGCTGGAAGGCAATCGAAATCGACTACGACGGGCACAACGCGACCGACTTGGCGATAAGGCTGCGCGAGCACTACGGGCGGGACGACATCGTGGTCGAGATACCGCAGACCTGCGCGTCGCTGAACCAGGCGACAAAAAGATTCCGCGAGCTCGTGCTGCAAGGGAAAATCGTCGCCGAGTACTCGCCGCTGTTTGAGTGGTGCCTTAGCAACGCTATCGAGGTGCAAAACAGCAACGGGGATATAAAGCTTTCAAAAAAGCACAAAGACGACACTGGGCGCATCGACCCGGTGTCTGCGATGATAAACGCGCTCTCGCGGCTGATCGTGGCGGTGGAGAGCGACATCAACGCGATAATCAAGGAGCGCGGTTTTGCCATCTTCTGCTAAGGGGGCGGACAAGCTTGCACCGAATTTTGCTAAAAATAAAACGTTTTTGCGCCGCAGCGGCTAAAGACGGTGGCGCTTTTTTGCGCGCGCTTATGCGGACGCTTTGCGAGTTTCTTGACGACATCGCTTTTTTCGCGGGCGTGTTGTGCTGCTCGTATAGCGCGAGGCTCATATACCAGCCCGCCGGCTTGGGAGTGCTGGGGCTCGGGCTTATCTTTTTCGCGCTGCTTGTCGCGCGCGGGAGAAGGTGAAATAGGTGTTTTTAAAACGCGGGCTAAAAAACAACAAGGACCCGGCGACTATTTACGAGGTCTGCGACGTCGAGACGTTTTTTGAGCGCGTGCGCGAGAAAGTCGACGGCCGCTCGATTGAGACGGCGGAAAAACTCTCTCCGGTAGCCGCGGCGCACCGGATATACACCGACACGATAGCGTCGATGCCCTGGATGATACGCCAAAAGCGGGGCGAGGAGAGGCTCGAGGTCGACCATTACCTCTCGCCTATCCTCAAGCTGCGCGCGAACGAGTACATGACGGCGTTTATGGTTAAAAAAATCCAGCTCTCGCAGGCGTTTTGGTACGGCACCGGCTACGTCTATATCAAACGCGGCAAAGACGGGCGCGTCACCGAGCTTATTCCCCTTCCCTCCCGCGGCGCGCAGCGGTTTTTTGACGAGCGCACCGGCACGATGTGGTACAGCTTCGTCGCCGAGACCGACCTGCCCGAGAAAAAGCGGCTCGAGCGTAAGTTTAGCGAGTCGGAGCTGCTGATATTTAGGTTTGAGTCTTACGACGGCTACACCGGCCGGGGGCTGCTAGACCTTGCTTCGCCGACGATACGCATCGACACCTACGCGCAGCGTTACAACGAGAAGTTCTACGCAAACGGCGCGCGGATTTCGGGCATCGTCGAAACGGCGGCAAACCTGAATGTGGAGTCGCGGAGGATGATACGCGAAGAGTTTGAGTCGATGGCGACAGGGCTTGACAACGCGTTCCGGGTCGCGGTGCTCGACAACGGGCTAAAGTTCACACCTATGGGCTTGTCACAGAAGGAGGCTGAGTACATCGAGTCGCGGCAGTTCACGGTCTCGGAGATAGCGCGGTTTACCGGCATACCCGAGTACATGCTGCAGGAAGGCAAGCAGAGCTACCAGTCTAACGAACAGCAGCAGCTCGACTTTATCACCAACCGGCTCGCCGCGCCGATTGCGCAGCTTGAGCAGGAATGGAGCTACAAGCTGTTCACAGCGGAGGAGCTTGCAGCGGGCATGTACCTCAAGCTCAACGAAATGGTAAAGCTGCGCGGCGACGAGAAAGCGCGCGCCGAGTTTTACCAGCGCATGATAAGCCTCGGGGTGCTTAGTCAAGACGAGGTGCGCGCGCTTGAGGACCGCTCGCCTCTACCCGGCGGGCTTGGCAAGCGCTACTGGATGAGCAAAAACTTCGACCTTATCGAAAAGTTTATCGAAGACGGCGAAAACGGGGGCTAATCATGGAGCTATACCTTAACGGCACCATATATGACAACGAGTCGGCTGAGGTGCTGCGGTATTTCGGGTTTTCCGACCTCTGCTGCCCTGCTGATATCGAGGCGGGGCTGAAGAAAGCGGGCGGCGAGGACGTGACGGTGTATATAAACTCGCCGGGTGGTGACCTGCTCGCCGGCATGCAGATTTACTCGATGCTGC
This sequence comes from Clostridiales bacterium, assembly GCA_012840355.1. Classification (GTDB taxonomy): domain Bacteria; phylum Bacillota; class Clostridia; order Oscillospirales; family CAG-272; genus DTU078. Next base: position 128,818 of record DULN01000004.1, read on the forward strand.
GCGCCTACAAAGGCGGCACCACCGCGCGCATACAGTCGATGGCTGCGTCTGCCGCCTCGGTCGCGATGCAGGGCTGCCGGCGCGTGATATGCGAGGCGCCCGCGTTGGTCTGCATACACGACCCGACGATGGCGACCGATGGCACCGCCGCCGAGCACCGGCACACCGCGCGCCAGCTCGAGAACGTAAAAGAGGCGATAATCAACGCGTATATGGTCCGCGCGAAAAAGTCGCGCGAGGAGATAGCGGCGCTCATGAGCCGCGATATTTGGATGCCCGCGCAGATGGCGCTCGAGTACGGCATAATCGACGAGATTGACGGCGAGGTCGGCGAGCTGAGCGGTGACGGGGTAGCCACCTTCGTAAACGCGCGCACGCCTTTTTTGTTGCCTACAGCCAAAATGGTCGAGGAATACCGGCAACATGTAGCTGCCGAGAAAAAAGCTATGGAGGAAAAAGATAGGCAGAAGCGGCGCATGCTTGCGCTGCTTGAGTTATACAGCAAAATCTAAAGACGGAGGTAAAGAAAGTGGCAGGGACCGATTTTAAGGCGAAGATAAACGCGCTGCTTGAGGTAAAGGCAGCGAAAATCGAGGCGGCGAAAAAGCTTATTGACGAGGGGCGGTTCGAGGACGCCGCAAAAATCAACGGCGAGCTTGACGAGATAAATAGCCAGCTCGAGACTCTGCGCAAGCTTGCGGACGAAAGCGAGGGCGCGGCTTTGCCGCTCGGTGAGGACGAGCCCAAAGCTAATAAGCCGGTGCGAATATACAACACGCTCGGCGAACAGCTGCGCGACATAGTCGACGCGGCGCGGACCCAGCGCGCGCCCGACCGGCTCGCTCGCCTTCAGGACGCGATGACCCACAGCACCGGCGTCGGCGGCGACGGCGGGTTTTTCATTCAGGAGGATTTTGCCGAGACGATTTTCGAGACCGCGGCACAGGCCGGCGAGATACTCTCGCGCGTGCGCCGCTTCCCGGTGTCGTCGAACGCTAACCGCATGACGTGGCTGCAGGCGAACGAAAACGACATCAGCCACTCGGTTTACGGCGGCGTGCAGATGTACTGGGCGGGCGAGGCCGAGACGGTCGCCGAAAGTAAAATCCGGGTTAAAAAGCTCTCTCTCGACCTTGAGAAAATGATGGGCTTTGCGTTCGCGTCGAACGAGATGCTCGAGGACGTGCCGTTTATGAGCGAGTATTTCGGCACCTGCTTTTCGGTGGCTGCCGACCGGTTGCTAGAAGAGGCGATAGTTTCCGGCGACGGCGTCGGCAAGCCGCTGGGCTTTATGAAATCGAAAGCGCTCGTCACCGTCGAAAAGGACGCAGGCCAGGAGCCCGGCACGATTACGGCGCAGAACATCCTCAAGATGTGGGAGCGCATGCCCTACCGCAACCGCAGAAATGCGGTGTGGGTTATGCACCCCGACTGCGAGGCACTGCTTCCGCAGCTGAGGATAGGCGAGACGCTGATATGGATGCCTGAGGGCGGGATATCGGGCAACGCTTATCAGACCTTACGCGGCCGGCCGATTATCTTTTCCGACCAGTGCTCGCCGCTCGGCACGGCGGGCGACGTCACGCTCGTCGACCTTTCGCAGTATTACCTGCTCTACAAAGGCGGCGTGCGGCAGAGATGGTCGGTCGAGGTGAGGTTTTTGACTGACGAGAGCGTGTTCAGAGTCGTCTTCCGCTGCAACGGCGCGCCGGCTATCGACACACCGATAAAAATCAAAAACAGCACGCTGCCGCGCTCGCCGTTTGTCGCGCTCGGCGACCGCAAGTAACTAAAGGGGGTACACAGGCATGTCTTGCAGGATAAACGAGGAAATAGAAGCCTTGGTCGCGCTTGCCCCAAAATCGCAGGAGGCGGGCGGAAGCGACACGTCAGCCTTTGTTGATGCGCAGGACTACACCGAGGTCGAGTTCGTCACCGTCGTCGGCGCGCTGGCAGCCGGCAAAAAAGTGACAGTAGAGCTGTACGGCGGGCACGATGCTACGGGCGCTGGCGCAGTTAAGCTTGGTGAGCAGGCGCTTGTCGCCGGAGCCGGCGGGCTCGGATCGGGCGTGGTGCGGATTTCCGCCCGCGTAACGGCAAACCGCGGCAGGTACTATGCTGTAAAAGTATCAAGCGACTCGGCGGAGCCTTTAAATATTGCCGTGTTGGCGCTCGGTCGCGTGACGCACCGGCACGCAGACAACGAGGGCGCACTAAACATTTAACCGTAAAGGAGGGACGGCGGCGTTGCTATGTTTTGAGGGCTTTTGCGAGTACGCCAAAATCTCGGACCCGGCTGACAATACGGCGCGGCTCTGCTATGACGCCGCCGTACAAGCCGCGAAAGACGCGGGGGTGCCCGGGTGGCTGTTCGAGCGCGGCCACCCGGTCCTCGAGCTTTTCGTCTACGCGCTCGCGCTGCACTGGTATGACAACCGCGGGTTTACGCCGCTCGTCACGCTCGAGACGCTCGACGAGTATAGCAAACGAGTTTTAAACGGCATGCTTTGCTCGCTGCGTTATCTTTCGGAGCCGGAGGAAGGCTGATGGCTACCGCGAAAAACTACAATATCGGCGAACTGCGCACGCCGGTGATTATCGAAGAAGCCGAGACTACCGTAAACGAAAACAACCGCGAGGTCACCGTATGGCGCCCGCTGTTTGGAGGAAAGCCGGTCTTTTGCAAGTGGTTACCGGTAACTTTCAAGGACGACTACAACGCGCGGATAATCGACCGCGACCGGGTGTTTTTATACGAGTCGGCGCTGCTCGTGATGCGCTACTCGCCACTCGTCACGCGCACCTGCAGGATTAAGAGGCTTGACGAAGAGGTTCCCTACACCGTGGTGTCTGTTGAAAACGTCCGCGAGCGGGGCTTGTGGCTCGAGGTGCGCGTGTACCGCGAGGTGAACAGGCGTTGACTACCGACCAGCTTCTGCGCAAGCTGCTTTCTCCGATTGTGCCGACAATTAGGCACGGTGTCTACAGCGGCAACGAGGAAATATACATCACCTACACCTACAGCCGGCTCGGTGCGGCATTTGGCGACAACACCGCGCAAGCTGAGCGGCAGCTTATCATGCTGCACCTCTGGTGTCCTGACACATTCGACGAGACGGGGCTGGTCGAGCAAATCAAGTCGGCTATAGCAGGCTGCGAGGAATTTACCTACCCCGACGTAGCCGACACGTCGGACATCACCGGCAAGCGCTACACATTCGAGTTTGAGCGGCTGGGGGGGGGTGCACCTTAAATGGTAACGCTTAGCGCATCGGGCGCCGCGCGGCTCGCGCTGACATTTGAGGAGCTTGCTAAGCTCCCCGACGAAGTCCTTTGTGAGATGCTCGAGGCTGAGGCTGACGTCGTCGAGCCGGAAATCAGCCGGCAGGCGGAGGCGATGCTGCGCGGACCGTACTATGAGGGCGCGGTCGCAAAGGCGGTGTACCACAAGCCGCCGCGGCGCTCGGTTAAAAGCCAGAATATGCACATGTATATCTCCTTTAAAGGCACGCAGCACGGCGAGTCGATAGCGCGTATAGCCTACATAAACGAGTATGGTAAGCGAAACCAGCCGCCGCGGCCGTTCATTAAGACGGCTATCGAAAAAGCCGCTGACGCCGCAATCGAGGCGGCGGCTGACGTGCTCGAGAATTACATCGAAAAATCCGCGGTGCAACTAAAATACCTTTTAAGCTGACGGGAGTGTGAAAAGTGAAGCAGGAATACGGCCTTAAGAAGTTTTACGTCTCGCGCATCAAGTCGGAGCCAGAAAAATCTTTGCCCGTATATGAGACCGGCATGATGCTCGAGGAGCTGGCGAAGGCGACGGTCAACCTAACGTTTGTCAAAGGCGAGTCGTACGGCGACAACAAAAAGTTCGAGACGCCGAGCGAGTTTTCGTCCGGCACGTGCACGATAGAGACGCTCGGTATGACCGCGGCGCAGGAAAGCTACATATACGGCTCGCGCCTCGAGGAGGGCACGCTGGTGCGCCGCGGAAACGACCAGCCGCCGCTCGTGGGATTCGCATTTTACACCACGCTTTACAGCGACAAGACCAAGAAGACCACCTACGAGGCGCACTTTTTCCCGAAAGCCTCGGCGGTGCCCGGCAACGACGACTACTCGACCAAGGGAAGCTCCATCACCCTGAAAAACAAGCAGACGACCTTCAACCTATTCCTCGCGAACAACGACGCGTACGAGATAAAAAAGGAGTTCGATAGCGAATCCGACGCCGATGCGTACTGCCGGTCGGTGTTGAACATCGGCGAGTATTACGAGATTAACATCGTCGTCTCGGGCAGCGGCAAGGTGACGCCGAAAGGGACGGCGTACGCCGCCGCGGGCGAGGATTTTGTAATGGCTATCGAGGGCGCGCCGGCGAAAGTGTACGACAACGGGGCCGACGTCACATCGTCTGTAGCCGGCGGGCAGTACGTCATCGCCGGCGTCGACGGTCCGCACAACATCGCAGTGATATTCGCGTAACCGGGCGGGGGGATTGTTCCCCCTGCCTTTATTGTAGGAGGTTTTATGGTACGCGGGGTTGAGTCCGTTTTATGCGGGCGGCCGGTGACGCTGGTGCTCGCTGGGCGCGTGTATTTTCTTTTGACCGAAAAATACGGCAATATCGCCGACCTTACCGAGCGGGTACGCGCGGAAACGGCGGACTCGGTCGCGCTGACGTTTGACGTCGCGCGCCTACTCGCCGAGCAGGGCGAGCTTATCCGCCGCAAGCTCGGCTACGAGCCACGCGAGCTGCCTACCCAGGACGAAATCGAAGAGGCAGCGCTGACGGTGGACCCGCTTACGCTGGTTAAGCTGAAAAAGGACGTCAACGCGGCGATTTACGTTGGCATGAGCCGCGAGTTTTTGCCTGAGAAAATTGACCTCGCGCTGGTGGAGCTCGAAAAAAAAACGGGCGAGGGCTAAACAGGGTCGACTACGCGCTAATGGCGCTGACCTGCGGGCTTTCGCTTGATGAAGCGATGGATGAGGCGCCGGGTTTTGTACTCGACCTATACCACCGCTACTGCGAGATTCACGGCTTGGCAAGGGAGGAGGATGATTAAGCTTGGCTGAGCGTGTCATAGGCGTGCGGCTGGCCATTGAGGGCGAGAGCGAGTTTCGGCAGAAGGTAAAGCGCGTAAGCGAAGAGATAAAAGTGCTTACGTCGAGCCTCGACGCCGCGGCAGAAAAATACAAAGACAACGCGGACAGCGCCGAGGCGCTGCGCGAAAAGCTCATGGTGCTCTCCGACCTTTACGCCAAACAGCAGGAGAAGGTAAAGACCGTTTCCGATGCGCTCGAGAACGCCCGCGCTGCGGTAAGCAAGTATAGGCAAATCCAAGCCGAGCTCGAGGACGCGCTCGCGAAAAACAACGCGGCGCTGGAGAATCTTGACATGTCAGCCGAGGGCGCAGCGGAGGAGCATGAGCGGCTGGCTGAAAAGGCTGCGATGCTCACCATGGAGCTTGAGAAAAACCGGGGCTACCTTGAGGCGGCTGAGTCTGGCGTGCGGCAATGGGAGCGGCAGCTGAACCAGGCAAACCGCGAGCTTTACGCGACCGAAAACCAGCTCGCCGAGACCAACGCGCGGCTCGAGCAGGCAGAAGTGAAGACGAAGAAAACCGCCGACGCGTTTGAGGCGCTCGCGCAGGCGCTTGTCGCGGCGGGCGTCGTCAAGCTGCTCGGCGAGGCAAAAGAGGCGCTGAAGGCGTGCGCGGACGCCGCTATCTCGTTCGAGTCGGCGATAACCGGCGTGTACAAGACCGTCGACGGCACGCCGGAGCAGCTGGCGAAGCTGACCGAGGACATACGCAAGATGGCGCTCGAGATACCGCTCGCGGTCGAGGAGATCGCCAGCATTGCAGAGGCTGCGGGCCAGCTTGGCATCGCGACTGAAAACATAGCGCCGTTTACCCGCGTCATCGCTATGCTCTCGAGCTCGACGAACCTCACGGTCGAGTCGGCGTCGGAGTCGCTCGCGAAATTCGCGAACATCACCGGGCTCAGCGCCAAGGAGTACGACAAACTCGGCGCGGCGATAGTCGAGCTCGGCAACAACTTCGCTACGACCGAAAGCGACATCCTCAATATGGCTATGCGCATCGCGTCAGCCGGCACGCAGGTAGGGCTGACCGTCGATGAGATAGTTGGGTTTGCTGCGGCGCTTTCGTCGCTCGGACTTGAAGCCGAGATGGGCGGCACGGCATTCTCCACCGCGATTAAGCAGATGCAGATAGCCGCCGAGACCGGAAGCGAGAAGCTCGACAAGTTCGCCGAGATCGCGGGCATGACGCGCGAGGAGTTCGTCAAGCTCTGGGGCGCCGACACCGCTGGCGCCATAACGGCGTTTATCAAGGGCCTTGGCAACGTCGAGGGCGCGGGCAAGTCTACTATACGCATGCTCGAGGACGTCGGGCTCAAAGGCGTGCGGGTGTCCGACACCTGGTCGCGCCTGTCACTCAACGCGGAGCTCCTCTCCGACGCGCTCGATATGTCAAGCCGCGCGTTCGAGGAAAACACCGCGCTCGTCGAGGAGGCATCGAAGCGGTATGAGACGACCGAAAGCAAGATAATCCTCTGCAAGAACGCGGCAAACGACCTCGCTATCGAGGTGGGCAACATCCTAAAGCCCGCGATTGAGAATTTCGCCGAGTTTGGCAAAGACGCGTTCGAGTGGGCTACCGATTTCGTACGCGACCATCCCGAGATATCGACGGCGATAATGGCTGTTGCGACCGCTCTCGGTACTTTCGTTGCGGGCGCCGCGGGCCTTTCGGCGGCGATTAAAGCTATCGAGCTGCTCTCCGGTGCGCTGGCGGGCCTGTCGCCGGCGGGCGCCATCGCCGTCGGCATTGGCGCGCTGGTCGCAGGGCTTGTAGCGTTCGCAGAGCTTCAGCCCGAGGCGGCGTCGGAGTCGCTCGCGAAAAGCTGGAAGTCGCTGTCGGAAGAAGTAGAGCGCTCGAAAGCGGCTTTTGAGGAGTCGAAGGCCGGGATTGAGCAGAACCGGGAAGTTACCGAAAAGCTGATAGACAGGTTGTCCGACCTCGCCGAGAAAGAAAGACGCACGGCTGAGGAAAAGCTTGAGATAAAGCGCATTGTCGAGCAGCTGAACGCTCTCGTGCCCGACTTAAACCTCGCCTACGACGAGTTTACTGACACGATTACCCGCAACGGCGAGGCGATTGAAAGCCTCCGGCAGTCGCTTTCTGACCTCGCAAAGGAACGCTATCTGCAGTCGGAAATCGAAATCCTCACCGAGCGCTCTATTGAGCTGCTCCGAGAGGAGGCAGAAATCACAAAGCGGCTCAATGAGGCTAAGGAAGAGCACGCGCGAATACAAGAGGAGCTCAAAAACTCGTATAACGACTCCGAGCTCGTCTGGAACAAGCACACCGGCATAATCGGCTCGTTTACCACGAAGACGAGGTTTTTAAACGACGAGTCGAAAGCTCTTGAAAAGACGATACGCGAGCTTGAGGACGCTCTGGCGGGCAACGCATCAGAGCAGGAAAAGCTCAACAAAAGATATGACGAGCTTCTAAAGGAGTCTGAAAAACTCAAGGGCGCGACCGAGGAGCTCGCGGGCGCTTTCGACGAGTCGCAGGCTGCGGTTGAGGAGTTCAACGCCCTGCTTGAGACCACCCGGGCTCGGTACGAGGAGCTCTACGAAGAGGCGCGCAAGAACATCGACAGCCAGGTCGGGCTGTGGGACGAGTTTGTCGCCGAAGTCGAAAACGACGTGGGGCAGCTCGTCGAGATATGGCGAAAGCAGGCCGAGAACCTACGCGACTACAGCGACAACCTCCGGCGCGCGGTCGAGCTCGGCGTCGACGAGGGGCTTGTCAAACAGTGGTCGGACGGCTCGGCGGAGTCGGCAGCCTATGTCGAGCAGTTCATGAAAAAGGTCGACGAGCTGATAGCGCAGGAGGGCGAGATAGGCCCGAAGACCCGGCAGTATATCGACGAGTTTAACCAGGCTTACGGGCTGACGCAACAGGCGAAAGACTACTTCGCGCAGACGGTAGCCGACCTCGAGAGCGGGTATACCAAGCTGCAAAAACATGCCGAAGAGGCGGCGAAAAACACGGTAAAGGGCATAAACGACGTGCTTGAAGAGGTGCCCGCGGAGATGCAGAGGCAGGGCGTGCGCGCGGTGCAGAGTTTTATCGACGGCATAAACAGCCAGTCCTACGCGGTCGCGCACGCGGCTGAAAACTTGCGGCGCTCTCTCATGATGGGGCTTGGAGGCTTTATGGGCGTGCCGCTGCCGATTATGCCCGGCGTGCCTGTAGATGCCGCAAAACAAGCGGGCAAAAACACCGCCAATGGGTACGCGCAAGGGATTGAAATCGGGCTCGACGCTATTGCGGGTGCGGCGGAGTCGATGGCGCGTATGCCGGTTGATACGGTCAAAAAGGCGCAGGACATGCGCTCGCCGTCGCGCGTGATGATGATGCTTGGCGAGTACACGGTCGACGGCTACGTGCTCGGCATAAAGGAAAAGCTCGGCGAGCTTCGCGAAATATCAAGGCTTATCGCGCAAACGGCGGCAGAGGCTGTTGGCGGGAGCATGTACGAAAGGCTAACCGCGCTTACCGCCATTCCCCGCCTTATCGTGCGGAATGATTACTCAGAACTTATCGCTGCCATACGCGCGCTTGAAAAGCCGGCGGTTTACACCACCAACGCGCCGGTGCTGAATTTCTACACGAACGCAAACTTAAGCCCATATGAGGTGGCGCGCAAAGTGCGGCGGGAGCTGGAGGCGATGGCGAGATATGCCCGAGCTTAGCCCGCAGCTGAGTTTTACGCTTGAGATTGGCGGCAAAACCCTTAAACTCGGCCGCGGCTCGGTCTACCGCTGGCTGTCGTATAGCGGCATCGAGGCGTCCGATATACAGCTTGATACTGTCGAGCGCGCGCAGCTGCCCGGCGCGTTTGTGCAGTCGCGACGTGTGGGCCCCCGTACGATAACTATTACCTTCAGCGTCTCGGACAAAAAGCGGACCGAGGAGCTGCGCCCTTGGCTGATTTCGTTTTTTAATCCATACAAGCCCGGGCGTCTCAAAGTGACAAGGAGCGGGGTGACAAGGGTTATCGATTTTTGGATTGCTGGCCAGCCGGAGTTTGTCCAGCCCAACATCCATGACGACCATTTGCATGTGACGGTCGAACTGCTCTGCCCCGACCCGTTCTTCCGCGACGAGGAGGAGACGGTTTATGTGTACAACAAGCTTGTGCCGCTTTTAACCTTCCCGTTTAACACTTTCAAAGGTGCAGGTATCTCTGCTGGCATTTGGCGCGACGAGTTTGTAGCCACGCTGAAAAACGACGGCGACGTCCCGACCGGTATACGCTGCACGCTTTACATTGAGGATTTTGTGATAAACCCGAAAATCTCGCTTGACGACAAATTCATCCGCGTGCTCGCGTCATTAAATAGGGGCGACGTGGTTGAAATCGTCACCGAGGCGGGAAACAAGACGATACTCATCAACGGCGAGGCGCGCCACCTTTACGATTTGCGTTCGGTGTTCTTTGAGATACCCGTCGGGCAAAGCCGGCTTGAGATTTCAGCCGACGACGGCGCCGAGCATATGACTGCGCGCTTCGCCTTCGCCCGCAGGTGGCTGGGAGTGTGATTTTGCGATGACGGTCATTTTTCTTGACCCGGAGTTTAACCCGCTCAGCGCGCCGATTGACGACTTCCGCTCGCTCGTTTGGACTCGCAACTACTTCGAGCATGATACCTATGCGCTGGTGTTGAGCGGCGGCTATTTCGTCGTGGCTCGACATGCGCGCTATTTGTGGGCGGTTGACACCGGCAGGCTGGGGCTGGTGCTCGGCGTGCGGTACAGCGACGAAGGCGGCAGGCGCGAGCTGGTTGTGACCGGCAAAGGCGCCGAGGCGCTGCTCGACTTAAGATGCACGCTGCACACGACGACGCTGGCAGGCGAGCTTGAGCCGGCGCTGCGAGATCTGTTAATAAGGCACGCCCTAACCGGCGAGCGCGCGCTGCCGGGCGTTGTGCTTGACGCGCCAGCGGGGTTTAACCAGCCGATAAGAAAGCAGGTCACCGGCAAGCCTTTGGGCGAGATCATGTACGAGACGCTTATGCCGTTTGGGCTCTCGTACTACATGCGGTTTGACCCTGACGAAAAAAAGATATTCTTTGGGCTGTGGTCCGGCAAGGACCGCACTCAGTCGCAGTCACAAAACACTTTCTCGGTGTTTTCCTCGTCGTTTGGCAATCTCCTCACCACCGAATACGTTTACGACCGCGAGGGCTACTACAACTTCGCATATGTAGCGGGCGAGGAGACCGGAGCGAATCGGGTAATAGTCGAGGTTGACCAAGGCCCCGTAGGCGAGGAGCGGCGAGAGGTCTTTATCGACGCTCGAGACTTGCGGAGCGAGTATACCGACGAAAATGGCAAAAAAAGAACGCTCTCCGCGAATGAATACCGGGAGGTGCTCAGACAGCGCGGGATTGAGAAGCTCGCGGAGATGAACTACAAAGAGAGCGTCAACGCCGAAGTGGACGTCGGCGTGCTCAGGTACGGCGTAGATTTCGACCTCGGCGATATTTGCGAAATTGTCAACAGTGACATAAGCCTTACCTGGACGGCGCGCATCACTTCTATAGACGAGGTGTTCGAAAGCGACAAAATGCGTGTGGTGCCACGTTTTGGGGAGAAAATCAGCTTTATCGACGTTATCAAAAGAGAGGTGCTAAGGTAATGGCGATGCGTTCGGGCTTTTTTGACTCGACCGAAGTGGTCGAAACGGTCGGCGGCTTCCCGCGCGGAAACAAAGCGGAGACTGCCGACTTTTTTGCCGCGTATTTTGCTAGTTTTGTAGGCAACGGCGTGCACATAAACCCGCCCGACAGCTTTAAGGTCAGCCCGGTTTCCGGGCTTACAGTCCGCATTGCGCCGGGCAGGTGCTTCATAAACGGCTACTTCGGCTGGGATAGTGAGTCCGAGGAGCACACGTTCGAACCGGATGTGGTTGCGCACTCCTATTGGCTTGTGCTTAGGCTCGACCTTGACGGCGGCTCGATTAAGAAGGTCTGGCTAACCGACCCGGCGCCAGGCGAGCTGCCGGTCCGCGAGGGCGATATATATGACCTTGTCGTAGCTCGGGTTGACGTCGGGGCGGGGGTCAGCGCGATTACCGAGATGATGATAACCGACTACAGAGACAACGCTGAACTTTGCGGGCGCGTCAAGTCACTCGTCGACGGGATTGGGCAGAACGTGGCGTACGCCGACGTCGCGGGCACGCTCGCCGAAGGTGCTATGGCGCAGCTTGTGCAGCGCGCCGGCAGCATTATGACCGGCCCGCTTACTCTGCATGGCGACCCGGCAAGCCCGCTGCACGCAGCCACGAAGCAGTATGTCGACAGCCGCGCGCCTCGGCTTGTCGAGCTGCGCAGGTACACTTCATCTGGCACCTTCAGGCCAAGCGAATATCCCTCGGTCGGCAACCGTTACCTTATCATGCTGCTCGGTGCTGGAGGGGGCGGCTATCAAGACTCAGACGGCAAATGGTGGTCGCCTGGCGGCAGCGCAGGCGGTTTGCTGTTTGTAGACTTCTACTACCCGCCAAACTCGCCTATAACATCCTTCCCCGTTATAGTCGGCGCAGGAGCGTCGGGGTCAAACGGCGGCTCCACTTCATTTTGGGGGTTCAGCGTACCCGGCGGCAACAAAGCGTCGGACATAAACAAGCCGGGCACTGGCGTGTCGGTCGCGGGCTTTACAAGCGAGTCCGGGCAGCAAAACTCGGGCGGCAACAGCTTATACGGCGCCGGCGCGACCGATACAACCTCGGCGGGCTACGGTGGGGGCGGCAAACGTGACAAGCCCGGCGGCAACGGGCTTTGTATTATTTACGGCTATGTCGCATAAGGGGGCGGTAGCGTGATTGTCGCGGTTGTTGATGACGGGACAGTTGTAAACCTCATAGTTTGCGAAAGCGTGGAGCTTGCCCAGCAGCTTTTGCCCGGGAAACTTTGCGTACCCGGCGAGGGGCTGAAGATTGGGGATGCGTACCCTATGCCGGAGAATGAGCCTGCCGGCGAGGAGGAAAATGAACCCGGCGAAGGGGATGGCTCCTCGTGACTTGGGAAATCGTCGCCGGGCTTTTAACGCTGTGCGGGACAATGGTAACGCTCGGGACCGTGCTCGCCAAGCTGGTGAAAACGCTTACCAAGCTTGATGTGACACTGGTTTCGCTTGAGCAGACGGTGGCTGACGACCGGCGCATTAACAGCGCCGAACATGCCGAGATGCGCGCGCAGCTGCAAAACCATGAGGGGCGTATCTCGAAACTTGAGTGGAGGAGGCTGAGCAATGGCGAGCCGAGGGATTGACGTGAGCCACCATCAGGGGACTATCAACTGGTCGAAAGTTAAAGCGGCGAGCATTGACTTCGCGATTATCCGAGCGGGGTATGGTTTAATTGAGGACCGGTGCTTTAAGGCGAACGTCGAGGGCGCCATAAGCGCGGGGATGCCCGTGGGGATTTACTATTTCAGCTATGCATTAAACGCCGAGCAGGCGATGCGCGAGGCTGAGCATTGCGTAAAGCTGATTAAGCCATATCGGATTGCCCTGCCGGTGTATTACGACTTCGAGTACGCAACGGAGGATTACGCCAAACAAAAGGGCGTGTCGTACACAAAGGCGCTCCGCACGGCAATACACGTCGCCTTTTTGGAACAAATCAAAGCCGCCGGCTATCGCCCGGGCGTGTACACGAATGTCGACTACATAAAAACTAAGCTGAATTGGGGAGATCTGTCTGGCTACTCCTTCTGGCTCGCGCAGTGGCCGCTCGGGGACGGCCGGGCAATTAGATTTGAAGAGGTGAAAGAAAGCGCAGTTAACACGGCATTTGGCAAGCCCGATGTCTGGCAGATTGGGAAAGGGCGTGTCGACGGGATAGTTACCGACGTGGACCTAAACTACGGCTATTTACAGCTGCTGGACAAGCAGCCCGCGGCCAAGCCTGCCCAGAGCATCACTGCCGGCGATAAGGTGCGGGTGAAGAACTATACCGTATCCGGAGGCAAAAAGCGCGGCAAAGTCTACGGCGGCGCGGGTACGTTTGTTGTGTACTATGAAAAATATGACGTGATAAGCGTAACTGGTGACCGTGTCGTTATCGGCATCGGCAAAGTCGTAACCGCGGCGGTGCACATAGATGACCTCGAGAAATGCTAATATTGTCATAAATCGAGCTGTCCGGTTTTTAAAGAAAGCGGTCGTCGCGATGCTGGCAAGCGTGTTCGTGTTTACGGCGCTAATGATTGTGACCTACTATGTCAAGGGCGCCGTGCCGGACGTGCTTGTCAGCGAGTTTTTTGCATTTTTTAAAATCGAAGGCGGGGCGATGTGCTTAATTAAGATTGTCGAGATGATTTTTGAAAAATTAGCCGAGCTCACCAAAAAGAAAAAGGCGGCGCGGAGCCGCCGGAAAAACGAAGGAGGAAAAATGAATGGTTGATATTACGCCGATTATACTTTGCGTCATCTCACTGATTGGCGCGATTATCGTCACGCTGCTTGTGCCATACATAAAATCGAAGCTGGCTGGCGACCGCCTCGAGAAGCTGCGCATGTGGGTTAAGGTGTTCGTGCAGGCCGCGGAGCAGCTTTTCGTGGGCTCCGGGCGGGGTGAGGAGAAGCTCGCCTGGGTTGCGGAGCGGCTGCGGGAGATGGGCTATGAGTTTGACGTGACGAGCACCGCCGACGCGATAAGAGCGATGATTGAGGCGGCGGTGTTGGAGTTGGATAAGGCGAAGTGAACGAAGCGGGTCGGAGTCATAGGCTCCGGCCCGCGTTTTTTTATTTTCAATTGATTCAATTGGTATCTTGTAGTATTATAATGATACCAGAAATTAAGACAGACAAAACGGCCAAAATAAGTTAGTATGGAACTATGGAAAAGAGAAGAAATTTTACACCGGAAGAAAAAGCAAAATAGTGATTGAGGTCTTAAGGGAAGAAAAAACGCTGAATGAGATTGCTGCCGAATATGAAATACATCCGAATCAGCTAAGCCGCTGGAAGGCAGAATTCATAAGCAATGCAGGCAGGGTATTC
>DULN01000005.1 GCA_012840355.1 Clostridiales bacterium
CGTCAAACAGCGCGTCCCTGCTTTTTTTGCCAAGCCCGGCTAGTTCCCACCACAAGCCGGTGTCGGAGTTTTCCATAAGCCTATAGCAAAGCGAAATTTGGTCCGCCCTAGCGTATGACTCGCTTTTGAGCTGGTGTATCCGCTTTGAGAACATCTCCTCGGCGCTGATGACCCCGCTCTGCCAAAGCTGGATGTCCGCTATCGGTATGCCCACGCGCCGCAATACCGCAATGCATTTGAGCTTCTCCACTGTCTGCTCGTCAAAGTAGCGGTAGGAGTTCTCGGCCCGCTTGGCTGAAAGCAAGCCTTTCGCTTCGTAAAGCCTGATGCTCTTCCTGCTAAGCCCGGTTATTGCCTCAACGTCGCTGATTAGCATCTTTTCCCCAAAAACACTCCTAGTTTCAGTATTTTAGATTATAAAGTATGCCCTTGGGGCAAGGTCAAATGTTAAAATCGGCAAATTATGTAAACTTAATGTAAATTTTTCATAAAACAAAACGGTACCGCAAAAAGCGGTACCGGAGCATTATATTTTGCTTTGCAGCGCCTCGTCTTTTTTTACCGTTTCCTCGGCGAGCCGCTTTTTGTGTGCGGCAAGCTTTTCGGCGAGCGCGCGGTCAGAGAGCGCAAGCATCTGCGCTGCGAGTATCGCCGCGTTCGCCGCGCCGTCTATCGCCACCGTCGCTACCGGCACGCCCGCCGGCATCTGCACGGTCGAAAGCAGGGCGTCGAGCCCGTCGAGCGTGCTCGATTTTACCGGCACGCCAATTACCGGCAGCGTCGTGTGCGCCGCCAGCACTCCCGCAAGGTGCGCCGCCTTGCCCGCAGCGGCGATTATGACGCCGAAGCCCTTTTCTTTCGCCTCGCGCGCGAAGGATGCCGCGCGGTCCGGCGTGCGGTGCGCCGAGATGACGTGCGCCTCGTACTCGATACCGAACTCCGCAAGAGTCTTTATCGCCGGGCGCATAACCTCAAGGTCGCTGTCGCTGCCCATTATAACGGCAACTTTATATGCCATGCTCTAATTGTCCTCCTGCCTTTTTGCTTTGATTTTTTTATATACCTCAAACGAGCGGCGCGCGCACTCGGAAATCTTTATCGGGTGAAATCCCACGACCTCCGAGTATAGCGTGTCGCGCAGCGGTGCGGTCCACTTTTTCGGCAAGCCCGACGCGCCGCATAACGCTCCGGCAATCGAGCCAACCGTCGCGCCGTTGCAGTCGGTGTCCCAACCGCAGAGCACCGAGGTTGCAATCGACTTTTCAAAGTCGCCGCCGCCCCAGATGACCGACGCCGCGACAGCCGCTACGTTGTTGTTGGTGTGAACCGGGTGGTAGTGCCCAAACTCCCGCCAAAGCCCGTCGCAAAGCTCCTCTACCGTCGACGCGGACTCGGCGAGTCTGACTGCCTTCGTTATATCCTCATACAGCCGCGAAGTCTTAGGTATCACCGCGAGGCCTGCGTCGACGCACTCGCGAGGCGAGGCGCCCGCCAGAGCTGCCGCGATTGCCGCCGCCGAGAACATCGCGCCGTAGATGCCGTTTCTTACATGCGAGAACGACGCGTCGGCGTATGCCATTTTCGCCGCGAGCATCGGGTCGCCCGCCGCCGCGTAGGCGTAGCCGTCGATGCGGATTTCGGCGCCGATCCACTCGCGGTAGGGGTTATGGTGCGTCCGGACGTACTCGACCATATCCTCGGGGCTCGCGCCCGTTTCCTTTATAAACGCGTAGTTTTTGTACGCGACGTACTCGGCAGTGCAGACTTGGTTCTGCGTGAGCCTCGAGTGCCACATCTCTCCGACGTCGAGCGGGCCGAAGTCCGCGCCGTAGCGTTCGGTCACAAGCAGCGCTATCGCCATGTAGCGGATATCGTCGTCTGAGCACATCGTGTTTATGTTTTCGGCAAGGCACTCGGGGCAGCCGACCCCGATGCCGTATTTCTGCCGCGCGCCGGAGATTTTGGGGGCGTAAAAGCTTATCGGCCACTTCCCCGCTTCCTCGAACCAGCGCTTGACGAACACCCAGCCCGGCTCGCCGTCTTTGCCGCTCATGTACGGGTAGGTCTCAAACGGCTTGCCGAGCGCGCAACCGGCGCAGCGCCCAAGCCACGCGCCGTAGATGCGGTCGTATACCTCGTCGTCGGACGGCGCCCGAAGCTTTGGAAGCTCTTTCGTCGCAAGCTCCATTATTTTCTCATACTCATTCGGCTCGTCGTATGGGAATTCGGGCCGCGGCACAAGCGCGGCAAGCTCGCAAAGCAGCTTAACGTAATCCTCATATGTAGCGCAATTTCTTAGCTTTTCGCGAAAGCCCGTAACGTCGCAGCCTTCCTCGGCGCGCTGGGTTATCTCGTCGAAGGCGATGTTTTTTATTTCAGCCCAAAATGCCATCGTTTTGCCCTCTCTTTTATTACTTTAGCCGCGGCTGCTCTCCCAGAAGGCGCGCGCAGCCTCAAATTTATTCTCGTCGTAGATGCCGTGGAGCATCATGTCGCCGGCAAACCCATATTCGCAGAGCAGCTCCGCGAGGTACGCAAAATCGACTATGCCCTCGCCTGTGCCGCAGAACTCTATGCCCTCTGATTCCTTTATATCCTTGCCGTGCGCTAGCACCACGTCACGACCGAAAAGCCCAAACGCGTGCCGCAGCGTCGGGCGCACGTTCTCCGGATGCGCCGTGCCCGGAGGGAAGAGGTTCGCAGGGTCGAGTATCATCTTAAGCCTCGCCGAGCCGGCTTCGTCGAGCAGCTTTCGCGCGCGCTCGGGCGTGCTTATGACGTTCGACGCCTCGGTCTCCACCGCAAGCGTTACCCCCTCGCGCTCGGCAATCTCGCAAAGCCGCAGCATCGTGTCCATCATGTCGCGCCAAGCCTCGGGCGTTCCGTTATCGGGATGGTAGGTCCAAAGGTCTTCCGCGCAGCGCGTGCCGGAACAAAGCGTGATTATGCCGCAGCCGAGCGATTTTGCGGCTTTTGCAAGCCCAAAAAACCGCCGCACCGCCTCGTCCCGCACCTCTTTTTCAGGATGCGCGGCGTTGAATGTGCCGTTTATCGCTCCGACCTCGACGCCAGAGCTCAAAGCCGCGCGCTCGATTGCCCCCATCGCGCCGGCGGGCAGCTCGCTGAAATCAGGGAACTCGATTTTGCCGTCGGCGTCAAACTCGGTCTCAACCACCGTCTGAAAGCCGAACTGCACCACGTCGAATCCGTACCCTTTTGCGCGGGCGAAAAGCTCCCCGGCGCTGTATTTGGGGAAATCGGTGGTGCAAATGCCGGTCCTTCTAAGATAGAGCGGGGTAACTTTGCTCATTTTGTCACCGCCTCTATATTTATGCCGTCAGTTTTTATCACTATCGTGCCGTAATCGGCAGTCGTATAAACCGCCGCGCCTATAAGCCCAAGCCGCTCAAGCACCTCGCGGTGCGGGTGGCCGTAATCGTTTATCTTCGCGCACGAGATGACTGCTATCTGCGGCGAGGTGGCCAGTATGTACTCGTCGGTGCTCGAGCTTGCGGAGCCGTGGTGGCCAACCTTTAACACGTCGCAGTGCAGCGCGAGCGCCCCAAACTTTTTAAGCTGGTCGCACTCGGACTCTGCCTCGGCGTCTCCGGTGAAAAGAAACTCAGCCTCTCCGTACAGCAGCCTTAATACAACGCTTGCGTTGTTTAGCTCGCCATACTCCGCGCACGGGCCGAGAATGGTGAAATTAGCCTGCGGGGAATCCCCGTTTTCCGATTCGCCGCCCGCGCCGAGTGTAAACGTTTCGCCCAGCATATCGTCGGCGCGTATCACCTCTGCGCCGCTTTTGCCAATCGCGTCGAGCAGCCGCTCAAACGTTGCGGTAGCCGTAACCGCGTCCGGCATTATCACGCGCGCAACCTCGTACTCGCGCATTATCATGTCGCCGCCGCCGATATGGTCCTCGTGCGGGTGGGTGAACACAACGTATTCAAACTTTTTTATTCCCAGCGCGTTAAGGTATGCCCGCAGCTCCTCCTCTGCGCTGTTCGGCCCGGCGTCTATCAGCATCGCGGCGCCGCCGGGCGCAACAACTAGAGCCGAGTCGCCCTGCCCCACGTCGATAAAGTGCACTTCTAAGGCATCCCCCGGCTGCAGCGGGGAGGAGGTATACAGGGTTGCCTGCTTTCCTCCGACGAGCCGCGAGATAAGGTAAAATACTAAGGCTGCGGCAATGACCGCCAGCCGTAACAGGCCAGCGGCCGCCTTGTTTTTCGCTTTGCGCTTCATTCGGCTATTGCGTCGGCAGCAGTTTTAACGCGGCTTGTATCGGCGCTCTCGAGCATGCCCGCGTCGCACAGGGCGGCGAGCTTCGGGTCGAGCGGTATCCGCGCGAGCAGCCGCAGCCCACCGAACCGCGCCTCAAGCTCCTCGTCGGGCAGATACTCTCCAAACACCGGTATGCGCTTGCCGCAGTCGGGGCAGACAAGCCAGCTGTAGTTTTCAACCACGCCAAAAATCGGCACGTTCATCATCCGCGCCATGTTCTCGGCTTTGGCAACTATCATGCCGACCAGCTCTTGCGGCGAGGTCACGATTATAACCCCGCTCACCGGCAGCGACTGAAATACCGTCAGCGGCACGTCGCCCGTCCCCGGCGGCATGTCGACGAACATATAGTCGATCTCGCCCCAGACGACGTCGGTCCAAAACTGCCTTACGGTGCCAGCGATAACCGGCCCGCGCCAAACGATGGGCGTCGTCTCTTTGTCGAGCAGGAGATTGACGCTCATCACCTTAATGCCGCCGCGGCTGCGGAGCGGCAGTATGCCGTCGTCGCAGCCGGTAACGTCGCCGCTTACGCCAAAAATGCGCGGGATCGACGGCCCGGTGACGTCGGCGTCTAGCACCGCGACCTTTTTCCCGCGCCTTGCCATTTCAATCGCGAGCAGCGATGTGACGAGCGATTTCCCCACGCCTCCCTTGCCGGAGGCTACGGCGATTACCTTTTTTATTTTGCTTGCTTTGCTCATTGGCGCCGCGAGGTTCTGCTTGCCCCGCGACGCGCAAGACGCCGCGCAGGACGAGCAGTCGTGCCCGCAACCCTGTGCACCGGCGCGTGTTTCTGTTTTAGCGTTTGTACCTTTAGCTTCTGCCATCTTATATGATACCTTTTTGCGGTTAAACTCGGACGGCGTTTTGCCGCCCGTTTTTATTATATCTAATTATGCCCAAATATCAAGCCCGACGCAAAAATGTTTAAATTTTCGCCTATGTATTACCCATTTACCGGCGGGACAGCTTCTCGTAGCACTCCTCGTACCAGAGCACGTTTTCGACGGGCGTGTTCGGGGGGATATGGTTGCCGACCGCCATAAAATACCCCGGGCAGTTTTTGCCGATTCTCATGCAGCGCAGCACTTCGTTATATATATCCTCTTTTGTCCCGTGAAGCAACACCCGGGTATCGGCGTTTCCAATAAAAACGTGCGTTTTGCCGTACTTCTTTGCGATATACTCCATATCTGTGCAGGGTTCAAGCACAAACCCGTGCGCGCCAGCCGCCGCGATGTCGTCGATAAATTCCGTGTAGTTGCCGTCCGACGTGAAAAGCAGCTTTTTCCCCGCCTCGATAACCGGCGCAAACAGCTTTTTGTAGTTAGGGAAAACATATTCCCTATACCATTTGGGATGCAAAAACGGCCCGGAGGTCCACACGATGTCGTCGTGGACCATGATCACCGGAGCCTTGCACTCTGCCAAAGCGTTAAAAAATGGCTGCATCCATTGCGCGTAGCGGTTTGCAAACTCTCCAAACTTTTCGCCGTCGGTCCCGGCGGCTAAAAGGAGCATCTCCCAGCCCAGCATGTCGATCAGCCCCGACATGCAGGTGATATACGTCCCGGTCATCGTCACCGCGTCTTCGTACCGGGCGCATTGGCTGTCGTAGCTTGCGTTAAAAATTTCGACCATCCGCTTTTCGTCGATGGGCGGGAGCTGCGTGGCGGGGTCAAAAGAAAATACTTCTTCCACGTCTTTGAAAACAGGCTCCTTGGCAAGCCTGTAGTCCCTTCCCCCGGCTTCATACACTCCGTGCCCCATGTCGGTGCAGTATTTGCCGAGATACCTTCGGTCCACTTCGGTGCTCCAAGCGAGGTCGTAATTAAAGATCTTGAAAAACAGCCGCTGCGCGTATGCCTTCTCTTCGTAGGGGCTATCGGCGTTGACTTTAAGGCCGGTTACCGCCCGGATGACATCCCAGTGCATCTCAAGCGAGTATTCCGTGCGCGGGACGCGTTCTGTCATCTCGAGCCGCAGCGCAGCCATGCCGTGCTCACGAGACATGATATTTACCCCCAATCGGCTTACTATTTTACACGCCCGAAAACATGCGTGCCGCAAGCCTCGAGCTTTTCTTCGCCATCAGACAGCGCATAATACGTCAGCCGGATGTTCTTGCCGTCGAATTTTATAAGAAGCCCTGTGCCGTGCAGCATCGCGCCGGCGTTCGCGTAGATGAACTTGATTTTGCGGCTAATTTTGCCCTCTTTGTCGCACTCGATCTTGTCGCCCGGCCCGCGCACCGTCAGCATCGATGGGTCGTCGTAGTGGTTATGCCCCCAGACGAATATAATGTCCACCTTACCGGCGTAATCGTTGAGGAGGTCGATAACCTTTTCGGCGTAAAGCACCGTGCGCTCGGTAGCGTTGATTGCAAAATGCAGCGGCCAGTGGGAACTTACCACAACAAGCTTCCCTTTGCCCTCTACCTCGTCGAGGAACGAGCGCAGCCGCTCGAGGTCACTATCCCTGAACATGCTGTAATACTCGCCGTGCGTCACGTCGGTCGCGCCGAGGTTGAATATCACATAAGGCGACGAGGTGTCCCCGCCGGGCCAGATAGCCCCGACGCGCGCGCAGCCGTACGCTATCGCGAAGCAGTCCAGCCCCGTGCCGTCGTAGAAACTTTCATCGTAGAGGGACTCCCAGTCGTGGTTGCCCATAGTGTATACCGGCTGGCTCGCCGGGAAGACCGCGGCAACCGTCGCGCTGACCATATCGGCGTATTTGCTCCAGTTGCGCTTGAAATACCCGCTGCTCGCCGTATACATGTCGCCGGCAAAGCTCACCGTGCGCGGGTACTCGCCGGCGTCGCGCAAACGCGAGAGGAAGCTATATAGCTTGTCGGTATAGCTGTGCATGTCCGAGGTGACAAGCAGAGCCCGCGGGTCGGCATCGTTCCCGTCAAGCTTTGTAGCTTTATCGGTTTTTGGGAAGCTCACGGTAACGTACAGCCTTGTGCCTTGCACCCTTGCCTCCGCCGGCAAGCCGTTGACTGTAACCCTTGCGTCATCTGCGAATCTATACCCGGCGTTCGCCCGCACCACTATTTGGGCGGTGTATTCCGTATCAGGGCAAAACACTGCCGGTTCGCCCGACCATCGCGTCGACTCGACAGAAAGCGACGTCACATCCTCCGGTAAATACGCCCAAAGCGCCGGCTCGCCCGCCGCAGGCTCGCGCAGCCGCAGGCTGACGGCGCTTATCTCTTTTTTCGGCTCGTCTTTTTTTTCCTTCCTAAAGAGCTTTACAGCAAACAGCCTCTGCGTGAGGTCGGGGTAGTTGTTAACATATACGAACGCGCCGTAGTATTTCGAGTAGTAAAGCAGGTCATTCGTGTCCTCCGAGCCGCTGACCGCCGAAAGGAAGAAGGTGTCGCCGCGGCGCAGGATTTGAAACGACGACTGTTCGGGCGGTATCTCGCCGTCGGAGGGCTCCCACACGCAAAAGCGCAAAAACGCCTCTCCGCGCCATATGTCGCGGACAA
This sequence comes from Clostridiales bacterium, assembly GCA_012840355.1. GTDB lineage: Bacteria > Bacillota > Clostridia > Oscillospirales > CAG-272 > DTU078. The sequence goes on from DULN01000005.1 coordinate 7,787, forward strand.
TCGGGCGCCCGTTTTGCGTTATCATCATGTCGTCGGCGGTATAGTACGCGTCGCCCGGCTTTGTGTCCTCTCGCGGCTCGAACCGCCAAATCATCTCGGGCGTAACCTCTCCGCCCAGCACCCCGCCTTCGGTCGATACCGGTACTCCTGCAAAGCTGTGCCCGCCACCGGTCCCGTACGACACGGTGCTCGAGACCAAAGCATACCCGTTTGATACTATTACATAGTCGACGCCCGGCTCGATTTCAGCCGTCTGCACCCAAGCCTCGCCGGGCTTTGGCGCCGCTTCGGTTGTAAGCGTCTCGACCGGCTTATTTTCGATGTCGGGCAAAATCGCAAGTTTCAGTATTACGGCGACAGCCACCGCCGCCAAGATTAAGATTGAAGCTGTCAGGGCAATTTTAAGTCCTTTTTTCACTTTGCCTCCTCCTTCGCCCTGCCGCCCGCGCGATTAACGCGAGGCAGCCCGTAGAGCGCCCCTTCAGGGCAGGCTGCGACGCAGTCTCCGCAGCGGATGCACTCCGCCGAGCCGGGCGACTTTTGCGGCGATATTCCAAGCCTGCAGGCGCGCTCGCACGCCCCGCAGGCGGTGCATTTATCTTTATCGAGCCTCAGCCGCACAAGCGCTATAGGGTTGAAAAACCCGTATATCGCGCCGAGCGGGCAAAGGTAGCGGCAAAACGGGCGGTATGTGAGCGCCGCTAAAACTATGATTATAACGAGCGCCGAAGCTTTTATCACAAACCAAATGCCCGCGGCGTCGGCATACCCTTCGCCGAACAGCACCAGCGGCAGCCCCGCGGTCAGCGTCCCCGCCGGGCACAGCGCCTTGCAAAACCATGGGCTGCCCTGCCCTATTATGTTTACCACCGTAAGCGGCAAAATCACGCAGAGCATTATAAGGAGAATATACTTAAGCATCGTAAGCCCTGCGTCACCCGGCAGCCTACGCAGCTTCCGCTTCGGCGGGAGCTTGTATAGCAGCTCCTGCACAAGCCCGAACGGGCATAGCCAGCCGCACACGAACCGACCAAGCGCCGCGCCGAACATCGCCAAAAAACCGAGCGTGTATAGCGGTAGCCTTACCTCGCCGCTCGCAAGCTCCGCCTGCAGCGAGCCGAGCGGGCAGGCAAACAAGGCGCCCGGGCAGCTGTGGCAGTTTAGCCCGGGCACGCATACCCTCTTCGTTTGCCCGGAGTATATTTTCAGCTTTGCAAATCCGGCAAGATACCCGTTCGACGCCGCAGCCGAGGCAATCTGCGCCGCCCGCCGCAGCTTTAGTATCCCGGACGCAATCCTTCTCGGGCGCCGAGTTTTCTCCCAAAGCCGCGCCGCCGCGTCCTTCAGCCGCGCATAGCCCGTGCGCCCGCTACTCTTTTTTATTAGTTGGTTTCGGTTTTGCATATCACTACCCGGAGCCGTATTAGCCTATGCCTATGCATTCAAGGCAAACGCTCGCCGCTTTGTCAAGCACTATCAAATCCTCGCCGCGCAGCGCGCCGTATGCAATCATCGCCGCGCCAGCTAAAATCAAAGCTAGCGCAAAAGCTATGCGTTTCATTCTACTTCACCGAGCAGATCCTCTATAATTTCCGCCCACTCGTCGTAAGAGCGCGCGCCGAGGAAAACCTTGCCCACGCGGTTGCCATTTCCGTCGACAAAAATCGTCGTGGGCAGCGCCGTGGTATCGGCGACAAAGAGGCTGTACACGCTTTCGGTCAAGACGATATGCGGGTAATCCGCCCCGGTCGCCTTTACAATCTCGCGCGCCATATCTAAGTTTGCCGGCTCGATAGTCTCGCCGTCGAGCGAGGCGACGTTCGACACTATGCCGAGCACGGCAAATCCGCGGTCTGCATAGTCGGCTTGCAGCTTTGCGAGGTCGGGCATCTCGTATATGCAGTATGGGCAGCGCGTGCCCCAGATGTTTACCATCGTGAGCTTGTTTTCGGCGATTATCCCGCCGTCCACCTTCTCCCCGTCGAGCGAAAGAGAGCTAAAGCCAAGGTACGGCCCCGCCTCGCCCTCGGCTTGCCCGCCTTCTACTATGGATTCTATCTGTGCGGCATCGCCCGCATCCGCGACGGTATCGGCCTTTATTTCGGACTCTATACCCTCTTTACCGCACGCGGAAAGAAGCAGCGCTACCGAAATTAACAATGCCGAGATTTGCTTTCTCACAACTACCCCTCTTTCGGGTTGATATTTATGGGATGCGCAGCGGCTTTTCCTGATTAATATGCGCCCTCTATAGTTTTATAAACTACCGGGCGCATTTTCGGTGACTTCGTCACAGACGCCCCGCCAAAAAACAAAACGGGCGGGGACAGTCGCCGCGGCGCAGATTTTGCGGCATACGTCCCCGCGCCCGGTCAACCGACGCTGACAGGCACCACAACGGTGTTGCGGTTGTAGAACTGCATGAGCTTGAGCGCCTTGTTTATGGGGTCGAAAAAGATTGCGACTTTCCTGCCGTCTTCGTCCTCGAACAAAAGGTAATAAAGGTCGGGATTCGACATGGTTGAGCACGCATGGTACTTTATGTCTGCCGAGTCGGCAGCTTCTTTGTACTGGTCGCGGTAAGGCGCAATCGCGATGCAGTCGCCGATTTTTACCTCATATTTCTTTTTGCGCGAGCGCCGGCCGTAAATTTCCGAAAAAGTTATTATGCCCGCGTCAATCGAGTACTCGTACTCGATCTGCACGTACCTGTATGTGAGCGGCACGATTATCGAGAGCATCATCGGGAACAGCGGGATGAACCAAATTACGAACGCGGCAAGCGGGGTCGCGGCGATCGCAACTACGCCAACTATCGGGAACAGCACATACCCGATTATCATAAGCACTCGGGCAACTGCATACGCGCCTTCGTATTTTTTCACGGTTATGTACTCAGCGTGGTTTACGTCGTCGATCATGGTCTACCAAGCCCTCCGGACATTATTTTTTAAACTTTTAGCAACATTATATCATATAAGCCGTGCGCTTTCAACAATTATTTAATCAAAAGCGTATTGAAATGACCCCGCTTGGTATTATATAATGATACGCGGCGCTATTTATTACAGCAAAAAAACAAATTGGAGACAAGGAATGAAAGCAGTTATCACGGTAACCGGGCGCGACAGCCTGGGCATTATAGCGAAAGTGAGCACCGCCTGCGCAAACTACGGCGCGAACATTATCGACATATCGCAGAGCGTGCTTAAGGAATACTTCGCGATGTTTATGCTGGTCGACATCGACCGGCTGACTATCCCATTCACCGAGTTCGTGGACAAGATGACCGAGCTCGGGCGCGAGATGGGGCTTGAGATACATACGATGCATGAGGACATCTTCAACTCGATGCACAGGATATAAGGGAGCGGCACAGATGATTAACATGAGCGACATCCTCGAGACGATCAACATGATCCGCGAGGAGAACCTTGACATACGCACCGTAACGATGGGCATATCGCTTTTTGACTGCGTGTCGGACGACGTCGACCGGCTGTGCGAGAAGGTCTACGACAAAATCACGCGCTGTGCCGAGCGGCTCGTGCCTGTTGCGTGCGAGATCGAAAAGCAGTACGGCATACCGATAATCAACAAGCGCATCGCGGTGACGCCGGTTTCGATGATCGGCGGCGCCTGCGACGTGGACGGATATATAAAAATAGCGAAAACGCTCGACCGCGCGGCGGAGGCGCTGGGCGTCAACTTTATCGGGGGATTCGGCGCGCTGGTGCAGAAGGGCACGGGCAAATCGGCTGAGCGGCTCATCGAGGCGATCCCGGAGGCGCTTGCAGTGACCGAGCGGGTATGCTCCTCGGTCAACGTGGCGTCTACCAAAGCGGGCGTCAACATGGACGCGATCGCCGTTATGAGCAAAAAGATAAAGCGGCTTGCCGAGCTGACAGCCGACCGCGACTCGATTGGCTGCGCAAAGCTTGTGGTGTTCGCGAACGTGCCGGAGGATAACCCCTTCATGGCGGGCGCGTTCCACGGCATGGGCGAGCCGGAGACGGTGATAAACGTCGGCGTGTCCGGCCCGGGCGTGGTGGCGAGCGCTATCAGGCGCGCGGGCGACTGCAGCCTGCCCGAGCTTGCCGACATAATCAAAAAGACGGCGTTCAAAGTGACGCGCATGGGCCAGCTCGTGGCGGTAGAGGCATCGAGGCGGCTGGGCGTGGCGCGCGGAATTGTCGACCTATCGCTTGCGCCGACGCCGGCTATCGGCGACTCGGTTGCGCGGATACTCGAGGAGATGGGCGTCGACATCTGCGGCGCGCCGGGCACGACCGCCGCGCTTGCGATGCTCAACGACGCGGTGAAAAAAGGCGGCGTGATGGCTACCTCATTTGTCGGCGGGCTTTCCGGCGCGTTTATACCGGTATCGGAGGACGAGGGCATGATCGCCGCGGCATCATCCGGGGCGCTCTCTCTTGAGAAGCTTGAGGCGATGACGGCGGTATGCTCCGTCGGGCTTGACATGATCGCGATACCCGGCGACACTCCGGAAGACGTTATCTGCGGCATTATCGCCGACGAAATCTCAATTGGCGTGGCGAATAACAAAACCACCGCGGTTCGTATTATCCCCGCAGTTGGCAAAAAGGCTGGCGACTACGTCGAGTTCGGCGGGTTGCTCGGCCGCGCGCCGGTAATGCCGGTAAGCCCGCACGGCTGCGGGCGCTTCGTCCGCCGCGGCGGCACAATCCCTGCGCCTATCCAAAGCTTGAAAAACTAGTTTATCGGGGGAACTTTTTTTAATATTTCCCGCGAAAACCTAAAAAACATATTCATCGAAAGAGAAGCCTTAAGATGAAAAACATTGGAGTTTTAGTCTCGGGCGGCGGGACGAACCTGCAAGCAATATTCGACGCGCTCGACGCAGGCAAAATCACCGGCGGTCGGGTCGCGCTCGTCTTGTCGAGCAACCCGGACGCATACGCCCTCACCCGCGCGAAAAACCGCGGCGTGCCGACCGCGGTAGTCGACAGCAAAGGCTACAGGCGCTCCAACGGCACGTTTGACCGCGAGGCGTTCTGCGAAAAAATCGCGCAGCATTTCGAGCAGGCGGGCATAGATATCGTCGTGCTCGCCGGGTTCAACTACGTGCTTTCGGCAGATTTCGTACGGCGCTATGAAAACCGCATAATAAACGTGCACCCGTCGCTGATCCCCAGCTTTTGCGGCGAGGGGTTTTTCGGGCTCGCCACCCACCGCGCGGTGCTCGCAAGCGGCGTAAAGCTCACCGGCGCGACGGTGCATTTTGTGACCGCAGAGCCCGACGCCGGCCCGATAATCGCGCAAAAGGCGGTGCCCGTCAAATACGGCGACACGCCCGAGGCGCTACAGAGGCGCGTTATGGAAGAAGCCGAATGGATTATCCTCCCCGAGGCAATCGACCACCTCTGCAACGACCGCATTTTCTTTGAAAACGGCATCGCATACGTCCGGGAACAGTGACTACTACATACTGCTTTAGGAAAAGACTTCACCGTCAATGTTTACAAAACATTTCTTGACAAATAATATAATACAAGGTACAATAAAAAAAGTATGCTCGGAGATCGCACGGCTTTGCGGTCGCCCGGCCACGTATCTATTTTTGCGGCAAAGGAGTGTGAGTGCGGTGCCGGGACCCAAATATTCGGATGTCATCTTGTCCGACCCGTCTTTAAAGGACAAATTCACGCTTTACCGCGGCAAGCCGCTGGTAAGGTCGAATAACATGATTTGTTACGGCGACATGCGCGACAAGTATGTCGTGTTTATGATGATTCTCGCGACAAAGAAACTCGAGCTGGCGGATCCTAAGTTTGCGCCCGAAGTCCCCTCGATGGTGCTGGTGCAGATTTGGGATACCGACACGACAAAGCCCGCGCATGAGCGCGTAGTCAAACAGTTCGAGAAACCTAGCCTCTTTGAGGCGTTTGATATAGGCATAATCTGGATGGACAAACTCAACAACGCCAAATAACCGCGAGGCACCGTTTATGAACGCAATAACTCGAGCCATTGCCGCCGTGCTGCTCGCCGCCGCCACGCTGCTGCTTTTTGTGGGATGCAAAGGCGAGGCAGCGGCGGCAATTTCGGACGAGACTAATGTTGAGGAGCCCGGCGAGACTGCCGATACGGCTGCTGCCGAGCCCGGGAACGAAGAGCCTGAGCAAGTCGAGGTTTCAGAGGAGCCGGCAACCGAGCTTGTCACCTCGCCGCCACCCGCCGAGCACACCTCCGAGGCGCCGCCCGCGCCTGACCCGTCGAAAATTGTCGGAGGAAAGCCTATAAACCTTCTCACCGGCCTTCCGGCGAGCAAGGAGGTAATGGAGCGCCGGCCGGTCGCGGTCATGATAAACAACATCAAGCAAGCGTGCCCGCAGGTGGGCATATCGCACGCCGACGTCATATACGAGATGATGGCTGAGGGCGGAATAACGCGCCTGATGATGCTCGTCACCGAGTATGACAAGCTGGGCGTCGTCGGCTCGGTTCGCTCGTCGCGCGAGTACTTTATCGACATGGCGCAAAACCACGACGCCATTTATATCCACGCCGGCGGCTCGGACGGCGCATACGCCGTTATAAAGTGGCGCGGGATAAACAACATTGATGGCGTGAATATGTACACGCCCGACACCTTTTACCGCGACCCGGCACGCGCCTCGCAGATGGGCCTGGAGCACAGCCTGATGACCAGCGGCAAAGGGATAGTCTCAGGCATAAACTACAAAAAGTACCGCACGACATTAAAAGACGGGTTTAGCTCGCCGCTTAGGTTCATCGATTTCGACGCCGAGCCGATAGAGCTGCCGGACGGACAAGCGCGGCACATCATTATCCCATACAACAACTACACCTTCCCTCAGTATATTTATAGGCCGCAAGAAGGCGTTTACGCGCGATACCAGTTCAACGGCAAAGAGCATATCGACGCCGAGACCGGCGAGATTTTAACCTTCACGAACGTGATTGTCATAGCCTGCAAGCACAGCTACACGGGCGACTCGTACGGGCATATAAACATCGAGACCACCGGCGAGGGCGACGGCTACTATTTCACGCGCGGCACCTACGTCAAAATCAAGTGGTCGAAAAAATCGGCAGAAAGCCCGATCGTGCTCACCTACAGCGACGGCAGCCCGGTTTACCTCAACTGCGGCAAGACGTTCATAAACGTTGTCGACCGCGGCGTGTTCGAAAGCATAACGCTGAACTATAAAAAGAAATAAGAAACCGCCGGAAAGAGGCACTGCCTCTCGCCGGCGGCTTTTTTTTGCCATGGCGGGGGTCTATGCACTCGGGCGTGACAAGCCCCCGCTTAAGCCCGCGGGCAACCAAAAAACGGCGGACACCCGCCGGGATGTTTCCCGCCGGGGCCGCCGTCAATGCCTACGAGATCAAGCGCTACTTATTTTTGGGTCGGTACCTTCGAGCCGTTATTTTTGGGCGTCGTTATTTCGCGGTGTTCTTGATCTCGTTTTCGAACTTCTCGACCATCTTCTTCACCATCTGGCCGCCTATCGAGCCAGCCTGACGGGAAGTGAGGTCGCCATTGTAACCGTTGTTAAGAGGAACGCCGACTTCGCTTGCGGCTTCCATCTTAAACTTTTCAAGAGCGGCCTTTGCCTCAGGGACAAGAGTGCGATTGCCGTTTCTTGCCATGGTTTTTTACTACTCCTTTTTGCGGCAACTATATTTTTGTTCCGCGATGTGAACCTCTGCGTCGTTATTTCGGATATTCCGGTTCCCTGCAAGCCAAACTTATTTTGGCTTGCGCCGGGTTCCGGCTCATCCTCAACTGCGAGGTTCCGTCTATAGTATTGCGCCGCTAAATAGGGTTTTATGAATGGTAATTTTACGGCCCTTTGATTTAATTTTTCAACTTTGTATTAATTGAGCTTTATTTGCTGTTTTTCGGCATCTAGCTCGTCAATCGCGACTCCTGCCGCAGGGATTTTGCGCTTGCGGCACTTCTCTGCAGACGGGTAGCTTGACAGGTCCCGCACCGCCGCTATGAGTTTATGCCCGCTGCGCAAAGTGAAAAGCTGCACGCCAACGGAAGTTCTTGTCGATTTTTGAGGTATCAGCTCCGTATTTATCAGTATGCCCTTTTTCTGCGACGATATTAAAAGAAGGTCGAACGGCTCGTCCTCGTAATAAATCGCTACGACCGGCGAGGCGTCCGAATACGCGCCGGTGAGCTTTCGCCTGTTCGATTTCGTTTCATAAGCGGACGCCGGCACCCGCACGCCTTTGCCGTTTTCAAAAATTATAACGAAGTTTTTATCAAGCGGCGAGTCCTTTTGGTATGCCTGCATCGCGATTATGCGCTCGCCGTCGTCAAGCCCGAGCTTCGCGGGTAAAAAGTCCCCGAGCGCCGAGGCTTTGGTCGGCTCAAACTCGCTGGCTTTGGCTTTATACGCCTGCGCTTTGTCGGAAAAGAAAATAAGCTCGGCGGTGTTCGTCGTGTCAAGCTCGGCGATTATCTCGTCGCCTTCCTTGAGCTTGTGCTCATCGTTGCCGCGCAGCGACGCGAATGTCACTTTCTTAAAGTAGCCTTCGCGTGTCAATACCACGCGCACGCCGTAATCTTCAATATATTCTTCCTCGTCGAACTCTTTTATATCCTCGGGCATAAGAAGCTGGGTTTTGCGCGGCTGCCCGAATTTTTTCTTTATTTCCAAAAGCTGCGAAATTATAATCTTTTTTATTTTCTCCTCGCTCGCGAGTATCGATTCCAGCTCCGATATCTCATTTCGCAGCGACTCGATTTCGCGCGTGCGGTTTAAAATATACTCGCGGTTTAGGTTGCGCAGCCTTATTTCCGCGACGAACTCGGCCTGCTCCTTGTCGATGCCGAAGCCTTCCATAAGGTTCGGCACGACCTCCGCTTCGGTCTTTGTGTCGCGGATTATCCTTATCGCAAGGTCTATATCGAGCAGGATTTTGCTAAGGCCGAGTAGCAGGTGCAGCTTTTTGCGCAGCTCGTCAAGCTCGAACTCCAGCTCGCGGCGCAGGCACCCCATGCGGAACCGTATCCACTCGTGCAAAATCTCGACGATGCCCATCTGCCGCGGCACCCCGTCGACGAGGATGTTGAAGTTGCAATCGAAGCTGTCCTCAAGCGGCGTGTGCTTGAAAAGTTTTGCCATCAGCTTCTCGGGGTCGGTGTCGCGGCGCAGGTCAATCGTCAGCCTAAAGCCGTTTATGTCAATCTCGTCGCGGAAATCGGAGATTTCCTTGAGCTTGCCATCCTTGACCAGCGCGGCGATGCGCTTTAGGATAAGCTCAATCGTCGTGGAATACGGTATCTGGACTATCTCTATGCAGTTGTTCTTTTTATCGTAAACCCATCTCGAGCGCAGCCGCACGCTGCCCTGCCCCGTCCTATAGATTTGGAGCAGCTTTTCGCGGTCGTATATTAGGAACGCGCCGGTTGAAAAATCCGGCGCTTTGATTATGTCGAGCATGTCCTCGGCGGTAAGGTTCGGGTTTTTGAGAAGCGCAATCGCCCCGTCGCATACCTCCGCGAGGTTGAACGAGCAAATCGAGCTTGCCATGCCGACCGCGACGCCGATATTGGGGGAAACGAGCACGTTCGGAAACGCCGTTGGGAGCAGCGTCGGCTCCACCGTCGTGTTGTCGTAGTTTTCGACGAAGTCAACCGCGTTCTTTTCAATCCCGCGGAAAATCTCCTCGCAGATTTTGTCGAGCTTGACCTCTGTATAGCGCATCGCGGCGCAGTCCATATCGGAGCTGTAATGCTTGCCGAAGCTGCCTTTTGAGTCGACAAACGGGTGAAGCAGCGCCTCGTGCGCGCGAGTCAGCCTCACGAGCGTCTGGTACACCGCGTCGTTGCCATGCGGGTTGAGCCGCAGCGTCTCGCCGACGACCGTCGCGCTTTTAACCCTTTCGCGGTGAAGCAGCCCCATTTTGTACATCGTATAAAGCAGCTTTCGGTGCGACGGCTTAAACCCGTCGATTGCGGGTATGGCGCGCGACACGATGACGCTCATCGTGTACGGCATGTAGTTTTTTATTATCGTTTCGGTTATCGGCTGCTCGATTATTTCCGCGGCCTTCTGCGGTTCTTCCTTTTTCCTGGGCATTTACCTCTCCCCGTGATACTTTCAGTCGAGCTTAATGACGTTATAGCCCGCGGCTTTGATAAGGCGGTTGAATACCGCAAGCCCGACGCCGCCGGCCGGCGTCATGCGCGCGTAAACGGCTTTGATTTTGCCGTCGTGCGCCTGTGCGTTTATATCGTTGAGTATGGCGAAAAGCCGGTGGGCGTGCGAGGCGCTGTCAGCGCGGTCGCCGAGCGAAAAAGCGTGCTCGCGCGCGAGCAGCTCCCGGTCGCCGTCAAAGCAAATTACGGCGCAATCGTCCTTATCGCGCAAAAACTCGTATACCGTCTCGTCCGAGCCGTCGAGTATATACATCGGCACGTCGGGCGCGTAGTGGCGGTACTTCATGCCCGGCGACTCGGGGGCGACACTTTCGCCGACGGGCCTGTTTAACGTTTCTGACAGCTTTACCGGGCAGACCTCGGCGAGCATCTCGGGCGTCACAGCGCCGGGGCGGAGCAGAACGACGCCCTCGCCCTCAATTTTGACTACCGTCGACTCGACGCCGTAGTCGCAGTCGCCCGCCGCTATAATGCAGTCGGCGCGCCCGTACATGTTCTCGATTGCGTGGCGCGGGGTAGTCGGGCTAGGGCGCCCTGATATGTTTGCCGACGGCGCCGCGACCGGCACGCCCGCCGCCACAATCAGCGCGTGCGCGACCGGGTGCGACGGCACGCGCAGCGCGACGGTGTCTAGCCCCGCCGTCACGGTGACCGGGATAACCTCCCGCCGCGGCAGGATAACTGTCAGCGGCCCGGGCATAAAGCGCTCGGCGAGCTTAAAGAATAGCGGGCAAACGACGGCGTAGCGCTCGGCGTCTGCCGGCTCGGCGAGATGCACGATTAGGGGATTGTCTGCCGGCCTGCCCTTCGCGGCGAAGATTTTTGCCGCGGCGCCCTCGTCAATTGCGCTTGCGCCAAGCCCGTACACGGTTTCGGTTGGGAATACAACAAGCCCTCCGGCGCGCAGGATTTCCCCCGCGCGGGATATGCCCTCGCTGTCAGGCTCTGTGATGAGTAAGGTTTGCATTTTAATCTTTTTTAAGCTTTGCTTTATTTTCTATCGCTTTTTGACTATTACCTATATTTTACGCTCGCCGCCGCTACTAAAGCCTATTTTCCCGAGGCGGCGAAACTATTATGCTTTATTTCACGCTATCGGCATGTCCCCTCGGCGCAGCTTCGCTGCGCAGGCTGTGCCTTACACTACTCTTCCTCTGCCTGCAGCCTTTCGGCTATATCGGCGGCGGTGAGCGCGTCGATGAGCTCGCCCATATCGCCGTCGAGGAAGGTGTCGAGCGAGTAGATAGTGTAGCCGATCCTGTGGTCGGTCACGCGCCCCTGCGGGAAGTTGTATGTGCGGATCCGCTCGCTGCGGTCGCCGGTGCCGACCTGGCTGCGCCGCTGCGAGGCGATCTTCTCCTGTTGCTCGCGCAACTTCATATCGTAAAGCCGCGACTTGAGGATCTTCATCGCCTTCTCGCGGTTTTTGTGCTGGCTGCGTTCGTCCTGGCACTCGACGACTATGCCCGTCGGCTTATGGTAAAGCCTTATCGCCGACTCGGTCTTGTTTACATGCTGCCCGCCCGCGCCGCTGCTTTTGATAGTTTCAATTTCAATATCGGCGGGGTTGATCTCTACCTGCACGTCTTCAACCTCTGGCAGCACCGCGACCGTGACAGTCGAGGTATGAATCCGCCCCGACGCCTCGGTCTGCGGCACGCGCTGAACGCGGTGCACGCCCGACTCGTATTTCAGCTTCGAGTATGCGCCCTCGCCCTCGACGCTGAAGCTAATTTCCTTGTACCCGCCGAGCTCGGTTTCGTTTGCGTATAGCACCTCGGTCTTAAACCCGCACGAGGCGGCGTACATCGTGTACATGCGGTAAAGCTCTGAGGCAAAAAGCGCCGCCTCTTCGCCGCCCGCGCCGGCGCGTATCTCCATTATAACGCTGCGCTCGTCGTTCTCGTCGCGCGGAAGCAGCAGCGTCTTTAGCTCTAGCTCAAGCGCCTCAAGCCGCTCTTCGCACTCGCGCCGCTCTGCCTCGGCAAGCTCGCGCAGCTCGGCGTCGGCATCGGAGCGTATTATCTCCTCCGCGCCCTCGAGCTGGCGCCGGGTAGACGTGTACTCGCGGTACTTTTCAACGATCGGCGTTAAGCTTTTATACTCTTTGTTTAGCTTTGCGAATTTTTCAACATCCGTAACGACATCGGGCGAGGCGAGCGCCTCTTCAATCTCCACATATCTCCGCTCTGCCTCGCTCAGCCTTTCAATAAGCCTTGTTCTGCTGTCCATCTATTATCCCGAACATCAAAATGCGGGAGCGGCAAAAAACACTGCGCCCGCATTGTATTTTCTAGTTTATTTTGCGGCGGGCTTGCGCGCAAGATGCAGCGCAAACCCCAAAAAATCGCCTTTGATATACGCCGCCCTCAGCTTCCCGTCCTCGCCGTAAAGCAGCCCCTCAGGCTCAAACTCATATCCGAGACGCAGAAAATACTTCATCGCGCGCTCGAGCGTCGCCGTGGCGATCCCGATATGCCCGTGCGCGCCGAAATACTTTTTCTCCATCAGCTCAAGCATCCCGCCGACGAAGACAGAGCCGCTGCCCAGCCGCGTATCCTGCCCAAACAGCCCGCAAAGCAGCTCAGCGCCCGCGCGAGCCTCTTCGGGCGACCCGCAGTTTATCCCCACATGCGCGAGCGAAAAGTCGAACATCGCAAACATCGCCGCGCGCGCTAGGCCCGCAATTTCGTCAAACCGCCCGGCAGCTATAAGCTCCGCCGGCGCGGCGAAGCTGCCGCCAACCGCGAGCACGCGCTCGTTTGCGGCGTAGGCGGAAAGGTTTTCAAGCGTTACCCCGCCCGTCGGCACAAATTTAACCGCGCGGTACGGCGCCGCAAGCGCGCGCAGCATCGGAAGCCCGCCAAGCTGCTCGGCGGGGAAAAATTTCACGGCCGAAAGCCCGTAATGCAGCGCCTGCTCAATCTCTGTCGGCGTCGCGCAGCCGGGCATGACCGGCACCTCGCGGCTGAGGCAATACTCGACGACCGCGGGGTTTATGCCGGGCGACACGACAAATTTTGCGCCCGCGTCAATCGCGTCGTGCGCTTGCTTGGGAGTCAGCACCGTGCCCGCGCCAACTAGAAAGCCCGGCAGCTCGGCAGCTATCGCGCGGATAGCGTCCGCCGCCGCATCCGTGCGGAATGTTATCTCCGCGACCGGCAGCCCGCCCTCCGAAAGCGCGCGGGCAAGCGGCACGGCGTCATTTGCGCGCTCAAGCGTCACGACGGGGATAATGCCGTACTCGTAAATTTTTTCAAAAACAGCATCCATTTTGCAACCTGCTTATAAGTGGATTTTCGGTAAAATCTATGGTATGCATCCCTGCCCTACCAAAACCGCCCTAAAGGTTATTCGCTTGCTTATGACGTTGTAAGGCGGCGTGGATTTTGTAGGCGTTACCTGGTCGGCAGCCTCGCCCGGCATAGGGCGGAGCATTGTGGGGTGCGGGGAGGCTATGCCTCCCCGCCGTATCCCCATATCTAAAGTTTATAGGGGGTTCCCCTAACTCTATCAGCCTTCGGCGTTGACGGCGCGGAAGGCGAGGTAGGTCATATAGAGGTCGGTTTTTGCGATAAGCTCGTATGGCGCGTGCATTGAGAGCACCGGCACGCCGAGGTCGACGGTCTCAATGTTGCGGTTTGCGATATAGCCCGCGACAGTTCCGCCGCCGCCCTGGTCGACCTTGCCAAGCTCGCCAATCTGCCACACCACGCCAGCCTTATCGAATATCCGCGCAATTTTGCCGACAAGCTCGGCGCTCGCGTCGGAGCTGCCCGACTTGCCGCGCGAGCCGGTGTACTTGGTCAGCACCACGCCGCCGTTAGCGAACGCGGAGTTGCGGCGCTCGTACACCTCGCCGTAGTTCGGGTCGAACGCCGCGTTGACGTCCGCAGACAAGCATATCGACTCAGCGCGCAGCTCGCGCGAGGTAACGCCCGCCGATACCGCCAAGTCCTCGATGAGGTCGTCGAAAATCATGCTCTCCATGCCCGAGACGCCCACGCTGCCGATCTCTTCTTTGTCGGCAAACACCGCCATAATCGTGCGGCGCGGCGACTCGGTGTCGAGCACCGCGGTCAAAGCCGGGTAAGCGCACACGCGGTCGTCGTGCCCATACGCGCCGATGAAGCTGCGGTCAAACCCCACGTCGCGCGCCTTGAGCGCCGGCACCACGGTCAGCTCGGCGCAGCGGAAGTCCGCCTCGGTCATGCCGTATTTCTCATGCAGTATCGAGAGTATGTTCAGCTTTATTTTCTCGTCGCCGCCGTTTGGGCAGGGCTGCGAGCCGAGGAGGATATTCAGCCCCTCGCCCGTGATGCCGTCGGCGAGCGAGCGCGCCATCTGGTCCTTAGCAAGGTGCGGCAGAAGGTCGGTTATGTAAAACACCGGGTCGCCTTCATCCTCGCCGACGGTGACCTCCACCGTCTCACCGTTCGGTAGCGACACCACGCCGTGGATGGCGAGCGGGATAGCCGTCCACTGATACTTCTTCACGCCGCCGTAGTAGTGCGTCTTAAAAAACGCAAACCCGCTGTCCTCGTAAAGTGGCATGGGCTTTAGGTCAATCCTCGGCGAGTCGACGTGCGCGGCGGAGATTATAATTCCGCTTTCCGGCTCGCTGCCCACGGTAAACACGAAAAGCTGCTTGCCGCGGTTGTTGTAGTAGTACTTGCCGCCCGGCGCGACCTTCTCGCCGAGCTTATGCTCGACAAAGCCTCGCTCTTTCGCGAGCATTATGCCATATTTTACAGCCTCGCGCTCGGTCTTTGCCGCGTCGATAAACTTCATGTAGCCCGCCGCGTACTCGGAGCATTTCGCCATCCCTTCGGCGCCGAGCTTCTCGAATATGTCGGGCTTTTTGTATACAAGCTTTTCTTTCAGCTCTTCAGCTTTGCTTTTTTCATTCTCTGCCATTGGCTTGTCTCCTGTTTATGTAAATCATTTTATCGCCTAAGGTAAAACTATCTCATACCGCTTGCCGGGATAGCCGCCCCTGCGCGTGACGCTGTATTTTCCGCCCTCGCAGCGGATCTCCACGACGTTGTACTCGCCGCGCTCGTATGCGAAGCTTACCCCGTCGTCCTCGTATAGCCGGCAGGCCGCGTCGCCCTCGCCGAACTTCTTTGGCGTGATGGTGAACACCGCGTCGTCGGCGACATACTGCAGCGGCTCGGCAAGCGGGATAATCGAGCCGTCGCGCACGAAAATGAGCATCTCCTCGAGCGCGGGCGTAAACTCATACTTCCGCCCGCCCTCGTATACATCGCCGGTGAAGAAGTTGTGCCACTTGCCCGCAGGCAGATAAACCGAGCGCGTGCGCTTTTTGTGCGTCACCGGCGCGTATAGCAGGCTGGGCCCGCACATGTACTCGTCTTCGATGCCGTAAGTCTCGCGGTCGTCGGGGAAATCAATTGGCAGCGCGCGGAATGGCGGCAAACCTGTGCGCATGTACTCGAAAAACGCCGAGTAAAAGTACGGCAAAAGCCGCATGCGCAGCTCAAACACCCGGCGCATCTTCGACTCAAACTCGCCGCCGTCACAAAGCAGCTCGCCGCGGTGGTTTTTCGCCGTGTCGTACTGCTTCCAGTCGGGGTGCGGTATCCACCAGCAGTTAAAGTTCGCCTGCGGCGACATCACTACCGTCTGCGCGCGGCGAAGCAGCTCCTCCTCGGTACTTGCCTGCCGCACCTCGGGCGTCCAAAGCAGCCCGCAATACGAGGCGGTGATAACACCGCGGATGAAGTCGTCGATGTCATAAAGGTCGCTGTAGAGCACATACGGCATAGGCGAAGCCATCGCGCCCGAGCTGCGGACGTTGCTGTACGTGCGCCTGCCGACCTCGCGGTACGCCGGCTCGAGCATCTTCTGCGCGAGCATGCCCATAAGCGTGTGCATCGCCTCGCCGTCTAGCCCCGATTTGGGGAAACTCGTCTGCTCGGGGTAGGACCACGGCGGGCTTATAAAGTCGCTGCTGTCGCACTCGTCGATTTTAAAGCCCGAGACTCCGCGCTCAAGAAACGCGCGCTTATAGTAGTCGCAGAAAGCCTTGCGGGCATCCTCTAGCGAAAGGTCGGGCACAATCCCGCCCCAAACCATATAGTCGCCCGCCGCCGGCTCAAGATCCTTATACAGCGGAGAGTCGGGGTGCACGAACAGATGGGTCCAAAGGTTGGTGCGGAAGCCCATCTCCGCAAGCTTTTTCACAAACCCGTCAGGGTCGGGGAATTTTTCCTCATTCCAGACATAAGTGCAGCTATACGCGTGGGTCTGCCAGCCCGGCTCCAGCCCCAAGACGTCGACCGGCATGCGGTCGGCGCGGATGCCCTCTACCTGCCGCTCGACCATCTCGCGCGTGGCGTGTATCCACGTGCGGTACCAGATGCCAAGCCCCCACATCGGCGGCAGCGCGCCGCCTCCGCAGAACATATTATAGCGCTTGACTACCCCCGCAATGTCTGGCCCGGCGAAAACGTAAATCTCAATGCCCCGCGCGAGCGGGACCTCGATGAGCGTATGCTGCCCCGCGCCAGCACCGCCTTCGCGCTTTACGTGCGTGCCGAAATAGAAGGTGGCGTACCGCGCTGTGTCGACCAGCACGCCGTAGCCGCGGCTCGAGATGAAAAACGGCACGGGCGCGTGGCTGTCGCCAAGGTCGGCAGACGGGTCGGAGTTGACGCGCATCGTCTTTTTCTTGCCGCGCTGCCGCACGGACTTAAGCTGAAGCCCCAGCCCGAAAATCTCCTCGTCGGGCTCAAGCGGCAAGATTAGCTGCGCGCCGCGAGGCGTTGCCCGAAACTCCATTTTTGCCGGGTCGATCGGCGGCGCGTACTCGCATGTGCCCTCCTCGCGCTCGGGGACTACGCGGGCTTTTGCGCTTTCCCAAAACAATTTGACCGGAGTGACGCTCTCCGGTTCGCCGAATGAATATTTGAATACCCCATTCATGGCTTGCCTTGCCGGCTTTAGCGGCGCTCCTTTCCGAAACTTGAGCACTACCGGTATATTATAGCACATCGGTACGGAAATATCTATATTTAAATGGTAAAAAATCGCCTTCGCGTTGCGAATAGCAACTCACCCAATCCGCCGCACGGGTATTGGATAGGGGGAAAATAGCACGGATTTTGTAGGCGTCGCCTGCACGGCAGGAGGCTCGGCACAGGGCGGAGCCTGTCTGCGGGGTCCGGGATCCCCCCGGCGTAAAGAAGGGGTGTGGGGGGACTTTTTTCAAAAAGTCCCCCCACGAAACGGCCCTACTATAACAACCCAATTACATCGGGTACTTCTTCATATGCTCAATCAGCTCGTCGACGGTGGTGAAGGCAATGCCAGTGACAGAGTCGGCGCAACCGTAGTAGATGGCGATGCGGCCGGTATCGGCGTCGGCGAGAGCGGCGCACGGGAACGTTACGTTCGGCACGTCGCCGGCAAGCTCGTAGATTTCCTCCGGCCCGAGGATATAGTGCTTCGAGCGCATTTTCACCTTCCACGGCTCGTCAAGGTCGAGTAGCGCGCAGCCTACGCGGTAGACGTAACCGTTGCAGGTTAAAATAACGCCGTGGTAAATCAGCAGCCAGCCCTCGTCGGTCTCAATCGGCACCGGCCCCGCGCCGATTTTAAGGCTCTGCCAACCTCCGCGCCGCCCCATAACAAAGCGGTGGCGGCCCCAGTAAATCATGTCCGGGCTTTCGCTGTAGAAAATATCGCCGAACGCCGTATGCCCGGTATCCGACGGGCGCGAGAGCATCGCGTATTTGCCGTTTATCTTGCGCGGGAACAAAACGCCGTTGCGGTTATATGGCAAAAACGCGTTCTCAAGCTGGTAGAACGTCTTAAAATCGTCGGTATAGCCCACGCCGATAGTCGGGCCGTGGTAGCCGTTGCACCAGGTGATATAATACCGCCCGTCAATCTCGCACACGCGCGGGTCATACCTGTACTCGCAACGCGTCACATACGGGTCGCCTTCGAAAACGATAGGCTCGTGCTCGATTGTCCAGTTAATCCCGTCGTCGCTGAATCCCGCGTAAATGTTCATCTCAAGCGCGCGGCTGTCGCAACGGAACACGCCCGCAAAGCCGTTCCCGAACGGCACCACGGCGGAGTTGAACACGCTGTTGGACGTCGGGATAGCGTGCCGCCCGATTATCGGGTTTTTCGAGTACCTCCAAACCGGCGCGTTATAGCCCGCCGGCTTGTCCTCCCAAGGGATGTTCGGGAGGGGTTTGCCGATTATCTTTGCCATTTTGTATATCCTCCGTTTTGTTGTTTTTTTATTCTGCCTCAGCTAGCCGCCGGAAACCGGCTTCCCTTTTATGCGTCATGTAAGCGTTACAAAACGTCAGGCGCGCTCGACGTAAAACGCCTCAGCGGACTTGAGGGCGTGTCCGCACTCGCACTCGGTCACCTCGACGGTAAGCTCCGACACGCGGACGGTCGGGAACATTATAATGCGCTTGTGCCCGACGGTTAGCCCCTCGTACAGCTGCACATGCCCGCCGGCCACCGGGATGTTGCCCGTCACTTTAAACCTTCTAATCCGCTCGCCCGAGGTTATGTCCTCGGCAAGCACGAGGTGGTTTACAAGCTTGCGGCCGCCAAGCTTTACGACGTACTTGTCGCCGCGCCGCTCAAAGCCAGCAGCTACGGGGTTTGAAAACCTCCTACGGATTTCCGCGCCGAACTCTAAAAGCCTTTTAGCGTCAGGCTCGGGGAGCTTGCCGTCGCGCCCCGGCCCGATGTTTATAAGCAGGTTCGCGCCGCAGCCGACCGAAAGGTAGTAAAGCCCAATAAGCTCGTCGACGCTTTTTACGGTGTGCGCGTCGGCGTCGCTGTAGAACCAGTTCGCCTCCCTCATGCGGCAGTCGCACTCGGCGGGGAGGAACACAGCCGTGCCGTCCGAGCCGCGCAAAACGCTGCCGTTCGCTATGCCCGCGACGCCGTCCTCGTTTTCCACCCAGCGCGTGTCGGGGTCCCACATGTTGAAAATTGTAATCTCCGGCTGCATCGAGCGGATGGCGGCGATTATGCGCTCGCGGTCGAACTCGTGCCCTTCCGAGCCGCAGCCGTCAAACCAAAGGTAGTCGATTTTGCCGTAGCCGGTGAGCAGCTCTCCTATCTGCCCGATGAAATAGTCGTCGTACTCGCGCGGGTCCATCTTGCGCGAGCCCCACTGCGCGGGCGAGTAGTAAAAGCCGACCTTTATCCCGTACTTGCGGCAGGCTTCAGTAAAGTCGCGCACCACGTCGCCCTTGCCGCCCATATAGGGCGTGTTTGCAATGTTATACTCGGTGTACTTCGACGGCCAGTTGGCAAAACCGTCGTGATGTTTGCATACGAGGATCGCGTACTTTGCGCCGGCGTCGCGCACCGTGCGTATCCAGCCGTCGCAGTCGATTTCGGGAGGGTTGAAGCCCTCGAGCGGCATTGGCCTTTCGTCCCAGTCTCGGTGCCCTTCGTAGAACGTGCGGATGCCGAAATGGAAAAAGACGCCGAACTCCCAGCTTAGAAACTCAAGCTGTTTTGCGGAAGGAACTACACTCATCGCCCTACACCCCATAAATATTACTAAAAGCCCCGCTCTTGCGGGGCCGGTTGCCCTTTTTTCGCTATTTTAGCCGCGCTAGCCGCCCGATGGCGCGCCCCCTGCTTTTTGCTAGGCGTGGGGCAACTTTGTTCCCCACCCTCTCCCCTACGCCTCAACCTCGCGGCGGCCTTCGAGCGCGCGCGTGAGGGTCTGCGCGTCGGCGTACTCGAGGTCGCTGCCGACAGGGATACCGTACGCGAGCCGGCTCACTTTAACGCCGTACGGCTTGATTTTGCGCGCGATGTACATGGCGGTCGTCTCGCCCTCAACGTCCGAGCCGGTCGCGATTATAACCTCTCGCACGCCGCCGGACTCGACGCGAGCGACCAAGTCGTCAATATGAAGCTTTTCAGGCCCGCGCCCGTCGAGCGGGGAAATCGTGCCGCCGAGCACATGGTAAAGCCCCTTATACTCGCGCGTCCGCTCAAACGACATGAGCGAGCGCACGTCCTCGACCACGCAAATCAGCCCGGCATCCCGCCCTTCGTCCCCGCAGACGGCGCACAGCTCGCCTTCGGCAATGTTATGGCAGCGCGCGCACTCGCGAACGTTGCGCTTGACATCGAGCAGCGCGCCGGCAAACTCCTCTACCCGCTCCTCGCTCATGTCGAGCACCGCGAGCGCCAGCCTCAGCGCCGTCTTGCTGCCGATGCCCGGAAGGCTGCGGAACTGCTCCACCAGCCGCTGCAGGGGAAGTATAAGCTCAGTCATCTTTCGCTCCGTTTAAATCACCGCAGGGGGTTCCCGCGGGTAAAGTTAGATAAGCCCCGGAATGTTTATCTCGCCCGTGATTTTCGCAAGCTCGGATGCGTTCGTCTCCTCGACTTTGCGTATAGCCTCGTTCACGCCCGCCGTGATGACGTCGGCGAGCGTCTCGATGTCGTCCGGGTCGACAATCTCGGGCTTTATATCAATTTTTAGTATTTCCTTTTTGCCGTTTATCTTCACGGTAACCATGCCGCCGCCGGCAGTTACCTCATACTCGCGCTGCTCGAGCTCCTGCTGCAGCTGCGCCATCTGCTCCTGGAGTTTCTGCGCCTGGCGCAGCATGCCCTGCATATTCGTCGGGCCGCCGCCCATGCCGCGCGGAATCCTTGCTTTCATGCCAAATCTCCCTTTACAGCTTAAAATCTTCAAAATTATCGGCAGGCGCCGGGCTAGCCGCGCCCGTTATGAATTTTATATCGTCAGCCGATATTTCCCTGCCTTCAAACTCGGACAAAATCCCGGCAAGCCGGGCTTTCACGTCGGGCCTGTCAAGAAACCCAAGCATCGAGCTTGAGCAGCCGAGCGTCACCAAAAACCTATCCCCGCTCACGGCGGCGCTCCCCTGCACGAGGAAGCCTGCCTCGCCCTCATATATCGGGTCCTTCCTGAACCGCTCGACCACGTCCGCCCATCGCCCGTACGGCTTGCCCTCGCCCGCCGCATCCTGCTTCGTATCGACAAAAGCCGCCGGCACCGGAGCAGGCGCGCTTTCAGCCGCCGCCACATCCTCATCATGCGTTTCTGTTTCCGCGCCACCAGCCGTGCCGCTTGCGTCGGCGGCCACATCCCACGGCGGGGAATCTGTATCATCCGGCGCAGGGCTACCGGCCAGATCTGCGGTATTGCCCTGCCCCTCGGCGGGGACAGCCGGCTTGCCCTTTTGCGGCGCTATTGCAGCAGCGCCCGCCGACAGCCTCGCCACCGCCGCCTCGAGCGCCGCGACGCGCTCTAGCAGCGCGCTGTAGTCTGCCTCAAACTGCGGGTTCGCCATGCGGACAAGCGCAAGCTCGGCGACGAGCCTTTTTTGCGAGCCGGGGCGCGACATGCGGACCAGCGCCTCGTCGGCAAGCTCGCTCTGCCTCGCCAGCGCCTCGGCGGGGATACGCCTTGCAAGCTCCGCCACAGCCACAAACTCCGAATCGGTAAGGTCAAGGTACGCCCGCGGGTTTTTAGTCGACTTTATGACCAGCATGTCGCGGTACAGCCCCACAAGGTCGCCCCAGAACACAGTTACGTCTGTGGAGGCTTCATATGCCCGCTCAATCACATTAAAAATCGCCTCGGTGTCGCGCTCCTGCACCGCGCGCACGGCGGCGAGAAGCAACCCCCTGTCCGCCGCGCCGGTGACCGCGCGCACCTTTTTTTCGGTGACAGGAGCCCCGTCGCCGGCGCAAAGCTCGAGCGTCGAGATGGCGTCGCGCATGCCGCCCTGCGCGAGCCTCGCGATAAGCGAAGCCGCGCCCGGCTCAAGCTCAATGCCCTCAGCCGACGCGATTTCGGAAAGCCTCTTTATGATAGAGGCGTTGTCGATGCGCCTGAAATCGAACCTTTGGCAGCGCGAGATAATCGTCGGCGGGAGCTTATGCGGCTCGGTTGTCGCGAGGATAAACACCACATGCGCCGGCGGCTCCTCAAGCGTTTTAAGCAGCGCGTTGAACGCCGCCACCGAGAGCATGTGCACCTCGTCGATTATATAGACGCGGCGGCGCAGCGCCGCGGGGGTGTATACTACCTCGTCGCGGATGTCGCGCACGTTTTCGACGCCGTTGTTCGACGCGGCGTCAAGCTCGAGCACGTCGGTCGCCGTGCCGTTATCGATTAGCCGGCAAGACGGGCACTCCCCGCACGGCTCGCCGTCCTGAGGGTTTTCGCAGTTTACGGCTTTGGCCAAAATTTTAGCGCAGCTGGTTTTACCCGTGCCGCGCGAACCGCAAAAAAGATAGGCATGCGAAATTTTGCCGGTCGCGACCTCGCGGCGCAGCACGGACGTCACATGATCCTGCCCGTAAACGTCGGCAAAGGTCTTCGGCCGCCATTTACGGTAAAGCGCCAGATGCATCGCCCAGCCCCTTTCGTCTGCCTATTTTAACTTAACTTATGTAATCAGGGGAAAATTCCCCTAATAAAACCCCTTTTGGGGCTTGTCACAGGACCATACACCTTCCCTCGAACGGAGAGCCCTGCGCGGAAGCCGTGCGCTCGGCTCGGAACAGGCGACCCCGCAACACATCGGCATAACTGCTTAATGCTGCTCGGTTCCCCGCCTGACATGGTTCACAGCCGCCGATTGCGCGGGACCCGTTCGTCAACGCTCCGCGCCCGGCGCGGCCGCAAGGCTACCGCCCTCGGCGAAGGAATGCACCCCTGCTATAGCGGATTGCAGGTTACAGGGCACCGCTAACTCCCCGGCTGGTATGGTCCTGTGATAAACCCCAAAACGTATAATGAGTATATCACACCCGCACCTATTTGTCAATACGAGCATGCCGTTATGAACATTATATGTCGCCGGTGTAAACACTCGCCCGGATACTTGACAGCTTTCGGCAAAATGGTTTATCATATTATGTTGTAAAACCGAATAACTCGCCGCGCGACTGACGGTAACGGGGCATGTGCCCCGGGTGGAGCTCACCACATGAAGCGCGGCGGGCGAAAAGTTGCCGACCGTCTGGGCAAAAACATAGCGGATGGCAGGGCGAATATCACGCCAGTTTGCCCCTGCCCGCCGCTCGTTTTGGGCTACCCGGGCTGCCGGCTTTTTTCTTTGCCGGCGCGGGTGCCCTCCTATACATAAAATTCGCAAATTTTCCGGATTTATGCGGGAGGAAAGAAAGCCATGAAAAAACGCGCAATTATCAGCCTTTCCGACAAGACCGGCGCGCTTGATTTCGCGCGCGGGCTGTGCGAGCTTGGCTACGAGATTATCTCGACCGGCGGGACGGCTAAGCACCTAACGGAGGGCGGCGTGCCCGTCACGCAAATCTCTGACGTCACCGGCTTCCCCGAGTGCCTTGACGGGCGGGTGAAGACCCTTCACCCCGCTATCCACGCGGGAATACTCGCGATGCGGTCTAACCCCGATCACATGGCGCAGCTTGAGCGCCTCGGGATTGGGACAATCGACATCGTCGCGGTGAACCTTTATCCCTTCAAAGCGACGATACTACGCGACGAGGTAACGCTTGAGGAGGCTATCGAGAACATCGACATCGGCGGCCCGACGATGATACGCGCGGCGGCGAAAAACTGGCAGGACGTTGCGGTGATTGTCGACCCAGCCGACTACGAGGCGGTGCTCGACGAGCTGCGCGATACCGGCGAGGTGAGCGGGGAAACGAAGCTGCGGCTTGCCGCCAAAGTCTTCGAGCACACGGCGCAGTACGACGCGCTGATTGCCGGATACCTGCGCCGTCAGGCGGGCATCGAGGGGTTCACGCAGGCGCTAACGCTGACTTTTGAGAAGGTGCAGGACATGCGCTACGGCGAAAACCCGCACCAGGCTGCGGCGTTCTACCGCGAGATCGGGCGCGGGCTTGATGGCACGATAGCCTTCGCCGAGCAGCTTTGGGGCAAAGAGCTATCCTATAATAATATAAACGACGCGAACGGCGCGCTCGACATGCTGAAGGAGTTTGGGAACGAGCTGCCATGCGTCGTGGCTGTAAAGCACGCGAACCCGTGCGGCGTCGCGGTCGCTCCGACGCTACACGAGGCTTACATGAAGGCATACGAAGCCGACCCCGTCTCGATTTACGGCGGCATTGTCGCGGCGAACCGTCCGATTGACAAGGCGACCGCCGAAGAGATGGTAAAGATTTTCCTTGAGATTGTCATAGCCCCGGGCTTTACGCCCGAGGCGCTCGAGGTGCTCAAGACGAAGCCGAACCTGCGGCTTTTGCGGCTGCCCGCGGCGGCGGAGCCTTACCAAAGCGGCACGCTCGACATGAAGAAGGTGGCGGGCGGGCTGCTCGTGCAGGAGCTTGACGCAGAGCTTTACGACGACGCTGACGTAAAAGTCGTCACCGAGGCGCAGCCTACGCCCGAGCAGCTTTATGACATGAAATTCGGCATGAAGGTCGTCAAGCACGTCAAATCGAACGCGATTGTGCTTGTTAAAGACGGCATGACCGTAGGCATCGGCCCGGGTCAGACCAACCGCGTGACGGCGCTCGAGCTTGCGATAAAATACGCAGGCGAGCGGGCGCGCGGCTCGGTGCTAGCGTCCGACGCCTTTTTCCCGTTCGACGACTGTGTTGAGCTTGCCGCAAAGCACGGCATCGCGGCGATAGTCCAGCCCGGCGGCTCCATACGCGACGCCGACTCCATCTCCGCCTGCAACAAATATGGCATCCCGATGGTCTTCACCGGCAAGCGGCATTTTAAGCATTAAGAATATGGGGCATCCGCCTAAATATTGACCTCCCCTCTACGGCAACCGCAATGCCGTAGAGGGGTTTTTGTTGGCGTATACGGCAAAATATAAGCAAAACCCAATTATGTAGTTGACGTTATTTGTTAGTCATAGTAAGCCGAAAAACTTGCAAAAATAATCCGCAGACTGTTGTCTGCGGCTATTTTTTATTTAGAAAGTTTTCACCGGCGCTTGTTGCCGATGCGTTGACACGGGTATAATTTTTATTGTATAATCAATAATCGAAAACGCTTAACATAAGCCGGTTTTTGGCGCGTAGCATAAACACCGAAAGGATCATCGCATGGTTTTTTCAAGCTTGGAGTTTTTGTTTTTATACCTGCCGGCGACTCTGCTGCTTTATTTCGCCGTCCCGAAAAAATACTTGCAGTGGCGCAACGTGGTGCTGCTTGTCACCAGCCTCATCTTCTACGGCTGGGGCGAGCCGGTTTACGTGTTTTTGATGATCGCCACCATTCTGGTCGACTATGTATTCGGGTTTCTTATCGACAAGTACCGCGAGGCGCAGCCGAAAAAAGCCAAAGGCGCGCTAGTCGCGGCTGTAATAATAAATCTCGGCATACTCGGGGTGTTTAAATACTACGACTTCGTCGTCAGCAACCTAAGGCTCATCCCCGGCCTTGGCGGGCTGCCGATGCTGAACCTCGAGCTGCCGATAGGCATATCTTTTTATACCTTCCAAGCGCTCAGCTACGTAATCGACATATACCGCCGCGACGCGAGGGTGCAGAAAAACCCTGCGACTTTTGGCGTCTACGTCACGCTGTTCCCCCAGCTTATCGCCGGCCCGATAGTGCGTTATAAAGACATTGACGAGATGCTGCGCTACCGCGAGGAAAGCGTCGCGTTGTTCGCTTCGGGCATACGCACGTTTTTGGCGGGGTTCGCAAAGAAGATACTTCTCGCCAACATAGCCGGCGAAATTTGGAGCGCGCAAGCCGCCATCGCGCTGGGCAAGCGCACGGTGGTAGGCTCGTGGCTCGGCATGATTTTTTACGCCTTTCAGATTTACTTCGACTTTTCCGGCTACTCCGACATGGCAATAGGGCTGGGCAAGATGTTCGGCTTTAGGTTCCTTGAAAACTTCAACTACCCCTATATCGCCCGGTCGATCACCGATTTCTGGCGGCGCTGGCATATGTCGCTTTCGACTTGGTTCCGCGAATACGTCTACTTCCCGCTGGGCGGCAGCCGCCGCTCGACCATAGTCAATATCCGCAACCTCTTTGTCGTTTGGCTGTTGACTGGCGTCTGGCACGGCGCGAGCTGGAACTATGTGCTCTGGGGCTTTTACTATTTCGTGCTGCTTGTGATTGAAAAGCAGGTGCTGCTAAAGAAGCTGCAAAATACCCCCGCGTTTTTCCAGCACCTTTACACGCTGTTTTTCGTGCTTTTCGGGTGGCTGCTGTTCGTGTTCGAGGACATGTCCGCGGGCGTCGCGTACCTCGGCAACATGTTCGGCGTCGGCGCCGCAGGATTCGCCTCGCAGCTTGACGCCTACAACATTTTGCGGCTATTGCCTTTTATCACAATCTGCGTCGTCGCCTGCACCCCGCTGCCCAAGAGGCTCTTTTACCGCCTTTACGAAAACCACATGTGGGTCAAGGTAGCGGCGTACGCCGCTGGGGTGTTCGCGCTGGTGCTCGGGGTGTCGTACCTTGTGAACTCCTCGTACAACCCCTTCCTTTATTTTAGGTTCTAAGGAGAATCGCCAGGGTCATGGACAAAAGGCCTGAAAAAAACACTGAACAGGATATAATCCTCGACATACAGCTGCGATGCGCGAAAAAGGCGCGGCTGGTCGACCTTTTGACTATCTTCACCTTTGTTTTCGCGCTGTTCGCCACGGCAATATTATTTATTGTACTGCCGGATAAGACGTTCTCAGAGCAGGAAAACCGCGCGCTGCAGCAATTCCCCAAAGTTTCGTATTACGACAAGCCTTTAGGCAGGCTGCTTGACGGCAGCTTTACGCTCGAGTTTGCCAAATACTACGCCGACCAGTTCCCCGCGCGCGACTTTTTCGTGGGTATAAAGGGCATGGCGGAGATTGCGCTTTTAAAGCAGGAGAACAACTCCGTCATCCTCGGGCGCGACGGGTACCTAATCACCCGCCCGCCGGAGCCCGACCTTTCGACGCTGAGGGACAACATCGACCCCATCAGGGATTTCGCCTCCCTGATGAAGAAGATGAACGTGCCAGTGACGCTGGCCATCGCCGGGCGCACCTACGACGTGATGAAAAAATACCTGCCCGAAACTTTCCCCAAGACGCTGTCCGACGAGCTTTGGGAATACGCGCGCTACCTTGCCGGACAAAGCAAGGACCTTTTGTATATAAACCTCGCCGACCCGCTTAGGGCGATTGCCGAAAGCAGCCGGGCGAGCGGGCCGCTTTACTACCGCACCGACCACCACTGGACGACGCTCGGAGCGTATTACGCCTACGCCGAGATTATGAAAGCTTGGGGCGAGACCCCCGCGCCGCTTTCGGAGTTTACCATCGAGGCCGCTTCCGACAGCTTTTACGGCACGACTTGGAGCAAAGCCGGGCTAAAATGGATAAAGCCCGACACGATGGAGTATTTCCGCTTTGCTGGCGACGAGGATTTTATAACCGAAATAAAGGACACGGGAAAAAGCTTTTACGGCTTTTACGACCGCAGCTACCTTGACAAAAAAGACAAATACTCCTCTTTCATCGGCGGCAACAACGGCAGGGTGGACATCACCCGCGCAGGCAGCGAAAAGCGCGAAAAGCTGCTTATAATGAAAGACAGCTTCGCGCACGCGATGATACCCTTCTTCGCGATGCACTACGACCTTGTCATCCTCGATCTCCGCTACTTTTCCGACTCGGTATCAAAGCTCGTGCTGACGGAAGGCATTGACCGCGTCCTTATCGTCGGCAACATGGAAAACCTCACGCAGAGCGTCATATACCGCATCCTCGGCTACGGTGCAGACGAGGCGCTCGCCGCGTATATAAAGTACAGCTACCCCATCCGCGATATCCAGGTAAACGGCAACTCAATCGCGGGCTACACGATTGTCTACCCCGACAAGCCCGGCTATGCTGAGGCGGCAAAAACGCTGCACGACGCTATCCTCGAGCGGACGGGGTTCGACCTTATGATGGAAGCCTCGGCGGAATACGATAAGTTCGACCGCGCGCTGGTTTTAGCCGACACCGGAATCGATATCGACGGGCTAATAAAAATCACGGTCGAGGGCGACTGCCTTTATTTCCGTTCGACCGCGCCGGACGGCATAACCGGCGTCGTGAATCTGTTTTTGGACACATACATTAAAAACGGCACAGGAGCTTTCAACTTCCCGGAGGGATATATCTACGCCGACCTTGTGAACACCGACATCATAGCCATCATGCCATAAAAAACAAAAGAGGGTCAGGCTATGGCTAAAACTCGAAGCGTGGCGCTTTTGATTATATTAACTTTAGCTTTGCCTTTCGTTTTTCCGGGCTGCTCGGTGCATACCCGCGGGGGAGATGCCACCCCCGGCGGGGACGGCGCGCCCGCCGCGGAAGTTGCCGACTTGCCGGCAAAGGATATCGCCGACGCGGCAATGGCGGCGTTCGAGGGAGAGGAACTGCCGCCGATGACGAGGTATCATCACGGCGCGCCGGAAGGCTCAAGCGGGTATTTTGAGCCTGAGCGCAGCGGCTGGCTGATTTCGGGCGAAATGCAAGCCGACCCTGTCATGGATTTGCTTTCGGACTTCGCCTTTTATGTCCCAAACGGCTGGTACGCCTTCGAGGTCGACGTGCTAAAGGTAAAAGACAGTGGCAGTCTACCCCAAGCTACAGCGTACCTTGAGGCTCGCAGGGAGCGGCAGGACAGCGCCGACCTCCACTTTTATAACCCCGCGGACGTGCCGCTTATTGAGAATGCCCGCATCTTCACCGTCGGCAACTACGCCATAATGCTCGCCACGCCCGACAACGACAAGGCGCAAGAGGCAATCGCCGCGCTGCTCGGTGGAAAGGTAGAGATAAAAGCCGAGCTGCTAAGCGCCCCCACCGAGGCGGCGGAAAAAACGGAGTTTACCTTCCCCGTCGAATCCGTCCCGGTCGTGGACGTCGAGCCGGTTATAAAGGTCGACTTATCGATTTTCGAGCCGGCGCATAAAGAAGAGCATCCGGAGGGGGAAAAGACCGAGGCGCCCACCGTAACCGTCTGCAAATACTCGCGCAACACGATGTTCCTTTTGGGCGGCTCGTGCGAGGAAGGCGCGGTAATAAGCGTCAAGGGCGGCGCCGAGGAGATTAACTCGAAAAGCGACTACGGCGACTGGCTCGTCGAGGTGCCGATAGACCCGAAGGGTGTGTCGGCGCTTACGCTCACCGCGGCCGTGCCCGGCAAAGCGCCAAGCGACGAGATAAAGTATATCGTGCGCCCGCAGAAAGGCATAACGCTGTTCGAGGACAGCGGCGTCTTCGGCGTGATAGTGGGGAACGACTATTTCAGCTGGTTTCAGGACTGCGTGCCGAGCTTCACCGGCAGCGACTTGCTGAAAGCCGGCGATGCCGAAAAGCTCAAGGAGCGCTACGCCAAAAAGGTGGCAGGGCTGCGCTCGAAGGGGCTTGACACCGAAATAATAGTGCTGCTCATCCCCTCGCCGATGCGCCTTTACGCCGAGCATGTGCCAAGCTACCTAAAACGCAAGCAGCACACAGGCGCAACCCTCGCCGACCAGTTCATTGATGCGATGAACGGCGCCGGCGTCACGGTAATCGACCTGCGGGAGGTAATGCTTGAGCATAAATACGACGAGTTTAAGATTTTCCACCGCACAGACTCGCACTGGAGCGATTACGGCGCGTATTTCGGCTATGTAAAGCTAATGGAGTACATCGCCCGAAAGTTCCCCGACGCCGCGCCGCGCCCGCCGAGCGACTTTGAGTTTTACAATAAAAAAGTCTACTTCGGCGACATTTACGCCACCTTGGGCCTCGAGCGCAACGTGCTGAAGGAGTACACAACGTTCGTCAAGTTCAAGTTCGAGCCGCCGGGAGGGTTCCGCTACATTTACGACGGCAACAGCGTGGTGATAAACCACAACATAACAAACAAGTTCCAAACCACCGAAAGCAACCTAACCGGGCTTAACCTTCCGAGCGCCTATATCATCCGCGACTCCTTCTGCGGCCCAATCTTCAATTTCCTAACCGACCGCTTTTCAAAGATAACGTGGCAGGCGATGTGGGACTATTCGTTTAACCTAGACCGCATCTCAAAGCTCGCCCCCGACTATGTAATCTATATAATCAACGAGCGCAACATAAAAAACATAATGCACCAGTAAAAAAAGCGGCGCGGGCGCCATGCCCGTGCCGCGGTTTTTTATTCTTTGTAGCCGTATCCTATCTCAAACGCCTTTATATTGTTCTCCCGCATCTGCGCGCGCGAGTCGGGTATGCCCTCTACAAGGTGCGACTTGAACTCCTCGGGGTCGAAAAGGCCCGTTATCGCGATGAGCCTGCCGAGCATAATCACATTCGCCGCGCCCGCAATTCCGTGGTCCGAGGCGAGCTGCGTCGCCGGTATCGCGTGCGCCTCAATATCGTCGCGCCCGACCGGCTTGCGCACCAAGGAGCTGTCGTATATCAGCATGCCGCCGGGCTTTATTCGCGGGACGAACTTGTCGAACGACTGCAGGTTCAGCGCCAAGAGTATATCCGGCTTTGTCACTATCGGCGAACCGATAGGCTCGTCCGAGACGATGACGCTGCAGTTGCTCGTGCCGCCGCGCGCCTCGGGGCCGTACGACGGTATCCACGTCACCTGCCTGCCGGCTACCATCGCGGACTTCGCTATCTGCTTTGTCGCGAAGAGTATCCCCTGCCCGCCGAAACCAGCCATGAGTATCTCAACCGTCATTCGGCGTCACCCCCGGTCCGGTCGACGTACACACCGAGCGGGTAGTATGGCATCATTGCCGTGCGTATCCACTCGAGCGCCTCCGCCGGCGACTTGCCCCACTGCGTCGGGCAGGACGAGAGCACCTCGACTATCGCCAGCCCTTTGCCCTCTATCTGCGTTTTGAACGCTTTGAGTATCGCCTTTTTCGCGCGCAGGACGTTTTTTGGGCAGTCGACCGCAACGCGCTCGGCGTACGCCACGCCGTCGAGCGTCGCGAGCATCTCGCATACGCGGATGGGGTTGCCCTGGATTTTGGGGTTGCGCCCGTAGGGCGAGGTCGTCGTGACCTGCCCCGGCAGCGAGGTCGGCGCCATCTGCCCGCCAGTCATGCCGTATATGGCGTTGTTGATGAAGATTATCGTTATATTCTCGCCGCGCGCAGCCGCGTGTACCGTCTCGGCAGTGCCGATAGCCGCGAGGTCGCCGTCGCCTTGATATGTAAATACCACCCTGTCGGGCAGCGCGCGCTTGACGCCCGTGGCGACTGCGGGCGCGCGCCCGTGCGGCGCCTGTATCATATCGCACTCAAAGAAATTGTACGCGAACACCGAGCAGCCTACCGGCGCGATGCCGATTGTCTTGCCCTCTATCCCAAGCTCGTCAATCGCTTCGGCGACGAGCCTATGTACTATGCCGTGCGTGCAGCCCGGGCAATATGAGAGCGTCACGTCCGACAAGGATTTCGGGCGCCCGAACACAAGCTCAGCCATCAGTCTTTCTCCTCCTTTATCTCGGCGTCGAGCCGCGCGATCTCGCCGAGCAGCTCCTCCGGCGACGGGAGCACGCCACCGGTGCGCCCGTGGAACGCGACGGGCAGCCGGCAGTTTATCGCGAGCCGCACATCGTCGACCATCTGGCCCATATTCAGCTCGGCAACGAGCACCCGTTTTACCCCCGCGCGCCGGCACGCCTCGTCGAGCTGCCGCGACGGGTACGGCCAAAGCGTTATCGGCCTGAAAAGCCCCGCCTTAATCCCGCGCCTGCGCGCCATCTCTACCGCGGTCTTGCAAATCCGCGCGGTGATGCCGTAGGCGACAAGGCAAATCTCGGCGTCGCCGAGCTTATACTCTTCCCAGCGGGCCTCATGCTCGGCGATTTGCGCGTACCTCTCAAAGCGCGCGCGGACCTTCTCCTCAAGCTCCTCCGGCTCGATGTAAAGCGAGTTTATGATGTTCTTTTTGCGTAATCCGCCGTGGCCCGTCGTCGCCCAAGGCTTTTCGGGCGGCTTGCGCTCGCCGAGGGACTCAAGGTCGACCGGCTCCATCATCTGGCCGAGCGCGCCGTCGGCAAGCATCATCACCGGCACGCGGTATTTGTCGCCGACGTCGAACGCGACGGCGGTGAGGTCTACTATCTCCTGTATCGACGACGGCGCGTAGACCACCATATGCGCGTCGCCATGCCCCGCGGACTTGACCGCGAGGTTGTAGTCGGACTGCGCGGGCTGGATGCCGCCTAGCCCCGGGCCGCCGCGCTGGACGTTGAGTATCAGGCACGGTAAATCCGAGCCGGCTATGTAGCTTATGCCCTCGCTTTTGAGCGCTATTCCGGGCGACGACGAGCTGGTCATTACCCTCGCGCCCGCCGCCGCAGCGCCGAGCACCATGTTTATCGCCGCAATCTCGCTTTCTGCCTGAAGGCACAGCCCGCCGACCTTGGGCATGCGCTTCGCCATGTACTCGGCGACCTCGGTCTGCGGCGTTATCGGGTAACCGAAATAAAGCCGGCAACCGCAGGCGATCGCCGCTTCCGCTATCGCCTCGTTGCCTTTCATGAGCACCTTTGCCATTTTTCTGCCGTATCTCCTTTAGGCTATACGTTCTTTTCTACCGTTATCGCCGTGTCGGGGCACATTATCGCGCACAGCGCGCATGCGATGCAGCGCGACTGGTCCACTATCCGCGCGGGGTGCAGCCCCTTCGAGTTCATCGAGCCGGTGTCAAGCTCAATCAGTTTCCGCGGGCACGCCTCGACGCACAGCCCGCACGACTTGCACCGCTCAATGTCGAACGTCACACGGTTCGTACCGGTTTTTGCACTCATTTTTTAACGCTCCAGTCATAAAATATCTGTAAACGGTGTTATATCGTGGGGAAACTTTTTGAAAAAAGTTACCCTAACCCCCTCTGCGCCGACGGCTCGGGGCGGAGCCGGCCTGCGGGGCCCGGGGGGACCTTGTCCCCCCGGCATATACCCTACCGCTCAAAAATAGCGTTTTGTGTAGTTTTTCATTACAAACCACCCGGGGCGGGGGCATACCCCCTCCATAACGGATGTAAACAGCAGCGGCAGCCCGCACAGCTCGCATACCCGCCGCGCGTAGCCGAGCGACGCTTTGACGTCGTCGGCGGCGGTCTCGTCCCCAATGCTGCTGTTGTTGACTATATGCGTCGCGCGCAGCCCGGAACGTGCCTCGATTTCGCGCAGCAGCTCCGCCGCGTCCTCGGGCGACGCGGTAAGCGGGCGGTACATGCTCACCACATACAGCATCGCGTACGGCTCGCGGTAAAAGTACTCGCGGTATGCGCCGAGCGCGATTGCGCCGTCGTCGCCGCCCACGTCGAATATCACGCGTCCGAACCTCGCCGCGCCGGATGCCGAAAACAGCGAGTATATCTCGCCCGGCAGCGCGGGTATGTCGACGTTGGTGTTCGCAAGCGGCGGCAAAACGCAGTACACGCCCGCCGCTTCAAGCTCCCCCTTCGCGTCGGCGGTGCGGAAATAGGGGTTGACGATATCAAAATCCACGATAGCGGCGCGCTCGCCCGCCTCCGCATACCGCATCGCGAGGTTCACCGCGACAGTAGTTTTACCGCTGCCGTAATGCCCCACGACGGCAATTAGCCTCGGCAGCCCGAGCGCCGCGCGCTCGCCGGTTTGGCTCTTCATTTCCTTGTCCATTTCGATTATTATAGCACACCTTCGAGCTTTTTTAAAGCGATTTATCTTATTAAATATTAATAAAGATAAAACTTTTACATATCAGCGAAAACTGTTTGAAATCCGCCGGCTTTTGTGGTACAATTTTAATGAGAATCACCATACGCTGCGTGGTATATTATGGAATCTTTTGTGGAGTTCGCGAGCAAATCGTGGGACTTTTTAGTATCGCTCATATCGTCCGCGGGGATATTTGACGTTGTCGATATCGCGCTGGTCGCGACGCTGCTTTATTTTACTTACGTTTTCATCCGCGACCGCCGCGCCGGCAAGCTCGCCGCGGGCGTCGTCATACTCATTTTGCTGCAGCTTCTCGCGGAGCTGCTCGAGCTTAACGCAATGCGCTTTATAATGCAAAACGTCTTCCAGGTGGGATTGCTCGCGCTGATTGTGGTATTCCAGCCTGAACTACGCTCGGCGCTTGAGAAAGTGGGCGGCGAGCCGCTGCGCAGCTTAAAAAGCATCGGCGAGATCCGCGAGAGGATCGACCAGTCGAGATCCGCCGCGTGGATAAAACCGCTCTGCGACGCGGTCACCGACATGGCGGCTGAGCGCACCGGCGCGCTTATAGTAATCGAGCAGTCGACGCCGCTCGGCGACATCGCTGCAGGCGGCATAATCATAAACGCCGACATGAACTCGTACCTGCTTAAAAACATATTTTTCAACAAAGCCCCGCTGCACGACGGCGCCGTCATAATCCGCGGCGGCAGGATATGGGCGGCAAGCTGCTTTTTGCCTATATCGACCAACAAAGAGATAGCCGAAAGCCTCGGCACCCGCCACCGCGCCGCCATTGGGATGAGCGAAAACAGCGACGCATACGTCATAGTCGTGTCCGAGGAGACCGGCACAGTTTCAATCGCACACGAGGGCAAGCTGCGCCGGGGGTATGACTACAACAGCCTCAGAGCGGAGCTTGAACGCATCCAGACAAAGCATATGCACGGTGTAACGCGATGAAACATATAGACGCAAAAGACAGCTCACAAAAGGCAATAGGCGGGCCGGACGAAACCGTCTCGCCCGCGGGCGATGCCGGCGAAGATAGCCGCGCCCAGCCCGCCGGGCCTAACGGCAGCACTCCCCGCGCGGCGAAAATTGCCGCTCAGTCAGCCGAAGCGCCCGCCGAGCCTGCCATCAGCGTGGCCGACAGGCGGACGCGAAAGCGCGACATTGTGGCGAAAATAGGCTGCGCGCTGGTTGCGTTCGTGATTTGGGTATACGTCATGGCGAACGACAGCCCGGCGGCGGAGCGCACCTTCGAGTCGGTGCCGGTGCAGCTCACCGGGCAAGGCGAGTACGCGCTCATCTCCGGCATCACCGACGTCACCGTCACGATTAAGGGGCGGCGAGGTATGATAAACCAGCTCGACCCAAGCGCGATACAGGCGTTTGTAGATATAAGCGCAATAAGATCGCCGGGCTGGCAAAAAGTCAAGGTAGACGTGTCGGTGCCTTCGGGCACGACGCTGCAGTCGGTATCCCCCGAGTCGATGCTGCTCTATTTCGGCAACAGCACGACGGTGTCTGTCCCGGTCGACGTCGACATTGCCGAGTACACGTTGCCCGAGGAGTATGTGCTCGGCGTGCCGTCCGCCAAGCCTTCGGAGATTACCGTCACCGGGCCGGAGGACCTGCTCTCGCGCATAAAGAGTGCGCGCGCTACTATAACGCTTGGGCAAATCTCGGGCTCGGTCACCGCGAAAGCGCCGCTTACTTTGGTCGACGAGGAAGGCAAGGCGGTGTCGTCAACGTTTATCAAGATGCAGTATAGCGAGGCGACGGTCGAGATACCGGTCTTCCGCCAGGTAAGCCTGCCGCTGACTCTCAGCTACAAATACGGCTACTATAACAATAGCAACGTGCAAATCACCTGGTCGCCCGAAACGATACTTGTCAGGGGCGAGACTTCGGCAATCGAGAACGGTAAGTGGTACTATACCATAGACGAAAAAGCAATCACCGGCGACGGGCAGTACACGATACCGATAGCGCTGACCGAAGGGCTGACAAACGTCTCCGGCGTGACCGAGGCGACGCTAACGATAAAGCATGTCGGGACCGCAACAAAGCAGGTTACGCTCACCAACTTTGCGGTTATAAACCCCGAGGGGCTAAGCTACACGCTGCTTTCCGACGAGCTAATCGTCACGCTGCGCGGCCCCCTCTCGATGCTATCGTATTTGAGCGATAAAAACGTGACGGCGACAATCGACCTTTCGGGCTTTAAAAACCCAAGCGGCACGGTCATGGCGCCGGTCGCAATCTCAGTCCCGCCCAGCCTCGCAAACCACGTTTACGAGATTGGCAACTACACGATGATGGTAAAGCTGGGCTAGCGGAAATCAAAAGGCATGACTAAAGGATACTCCGCGGCGAGGGCTTCACTGCGCCGGGGCATGGCAACGTTTACCCCTGCGGCGAAGGCGCGGGCTACGCGGGCGGCATAACGTCCGCCGCGGTGGACGGGCTCCGCGTTGCGGACGCAATCGTGAGGCGGTACGCGCCCGTGGAATGAGCCCTAGCCCCCTGTTTTTTGGGGGCCTTAGGGAAACTTTTTCCATTAAAGTTTCTTCTAAGTATTAAACCCAGCAAACTCCGTGCGGCACAAAGCCGCACTTTTATGATATAATATAATTAAGCTACAATTAAGCTTAGAGGGCAAAGATGACCCAACTAGCGCAAGTAATTGAAGTTACAGGCGAGCGCGCGGTAGTAAAGATACGGCGCCCGGACGGCTGCGCAGGCTGTTCCGCGGGCGGATGCCCCGGCTGCGCAATGCCGCGCGCCGTCACCGCAGCCGCGCTAAACGAAGCCGGCGCGCGCCCCGGCGACATTGTGGAGCTTTATATCCCGAACAAAACCGCCGGCGCGCTGCCGATTCTCACCTTCCTTCTGCCCGCCGCGCTGCCGATAGCCGGCTACTTTGCCGTCTCGGCGTTTTTCGGCGACACCGCGGGATATTTCGCCATGGCTGCGGCTTTTTTAGCCTCGCTCGCCGCCATCGTCGCGCTTGACCGGCTGCACCTGCGCACGCGCGGAGCGGCGCGCATCATTAGGATTGTCGAAAATAAAAAATAGAAATAGAATAAGGTATGGAAATTGAGCACACACAAGAAATGGCGTCTTTTGTCTAACCGTGACGAGCACGGCGACGAGGTAGCCGCTCTTGCCCGCGCGCTGGGCTTGCTCGAGCCTACCGCCGTGCTCCTTTATAACCGCGGCTATACGACACCGGAACTTGCGAAAAAATTCCTCGACCGTGACGAAATCAGGTTCCACGACCCGTTTCTGCTCGACGACATGGAGGTGGCGTGCGAAAGGATAGAGCGCGCTATTAGGGATGGCGAGCATATAGTCGTCTACGGCGACTACGACGTCGACGGCGTCACGTCGGTCAGCGCGCTGCTGCTATATCTGCGCTCGCGCGGCGCCAACGCGGGCTACTATATCCCCAACCGCGCGGGCGAAGGCTATGGCATCAACGCCGCCGCGCTCGAGCAGCTCGCAGGCGAGGGCTGCACGCTGCTCGTCACCGTCGACACCGGCATAACGGCGGTGGCGGAGATTGAGCTCGCGCGCAAGCTTGGCATGGACGTCATCGTTACCGACCACCACGAGTGCCCCGCAAAGCTGCCCGACGCCGCCGCGGTGATAAACCCCAAACGCGCCGGCAGCCGCTACCCGTTTCCAGAGCTTGCCGGCGTTGGAGTGGTGTTCAAGCTCATTACCGCGCTCGAGTGCCGTCGCCACGCGGGCGGAGGCGAGGATTGGCTGCGCGCGGCCTGCGAAGGTTACATAGACCTTGCGGCGCTCGGCACCGTCGCCGACGTGATGCCGCTGGTGGACGAAAACCGGCTTATTGTCACGCTCGGCTTGCGCGCGATTGAGAACACGAAGCGACCGGGGCTTGCCGCACTGCTCGAGCTGTCCGGCGCGGCGCCGCCCGCCGGCTCGCGCGGCCC
The DNA here is from genome assembly GCA_012840355.1 of Clostridiales bacterium. GTDB lineage: Bacteria > Bacillota > Clostridia > Oscillospirales > CAG-272 > DTU078. The sequence goes on from DULN01000005.1 coordinate 45,618, forward strand.
GCACCATCGCAAAAAGCGCGTCACCTCGTCTTTGGTCGGCTACGTCATCGCGCCGCGCATCAACGCCGCCGGACGCATCTCCTGCGCCTCGAAAGCCGTCGAGCTGTTTTTGACAAGCTCGCCCGACGAGGCAAGGCAAATCGCCGCCGAGCTATGCGACACCAACCGCGAGCGCCAAAACGAGGAAAACAGCATAATCGAACAGACCTACCGCAAAATAGAACAGGAACACGATTTCGAGCGCGACCGCGTCATCGTCCTTGCCGACGACAACTGGCACCACGGCGTCATCGGCATCGTCTCGTCGCGAATCACCGAGCATTATAACCTGCCGTCGATACTCATATCGTTCGACGGCTCCGAGGGCGAGGGCGAAATCGGCAAAGGCTCGGGCCGCAGCATCAAGGGGCTAAACCTCGTCGAGGCGCTCAACTACTGCTCCGACCTCCTCGTCAAGTTCGGCGGGCACGAGCTCGCGGCGGGGCTGTCGATCGAGCGCGCGAAGCTACCCGAGTTCCGCCGGCGCATCAACGAGTACGCGCGCGCGCACCTCTCGGACGAGGACCTCGCGACGACAGTCGACGTCGACTGCGAGCTGCGCATCCACGAGATAACCCTGCGGCAAGCGCAGGAGCTGTATCTGCTAGAGCCTTTCGGCATCGCTAACCCCGTGCCAGTGTTTATGCTGCGCGGCGCGAGGGTTCTCGACGTCTGCGCCGTCGGTTCGGGCAGGCATACTAAAATAACGCTCAAAGGCATGCCGGGCGAGGAGCCAATAGCTGCGATTTATTTCGGCATCACGCCCGCAGAGCTCGACTTTTACCCCGGCGACAGCTGTGACCTCATTTTCAACCTCGGCGTCAATGACTATATGGGCGTGCAGACTCCGCAGCTTGTCGTGCGCGACATCGACGGCAGCGAGGAATACAAGGCCGAGCGCAGGCGAGAGCGCGAGCTTTATGAGCTTGTAAGGTCAGGACATGCCGCTCTGCCGGCTGCTGAGATTGTGCCAACGCGCGAGGATTTCGCCTCGGTCTACCTATATATCAAGCACGAGGTATGCGCCGGCTGCGATATTTTGAGCCTGCACAAAATCCGCAGGCATTTTGAAAACGTGCGGCCAATTAACCCGGTAAAGCTGCGGTTTATCGTCGATATTCTGGTTGAAACGAAAATTTTAAATGTCGAGCGCGTCGTTATAGACGAGCGGCGCGCCGGCCGCCCGCCGAAAATAGTCGCCTCGCGCGGCGCAGAGCTTTATAGGTTTAAAATCAACACAGTCGAAGGCAAGGTCAACCTCGACAAGTCGTCGATATACAGGCGGCTGAAGTCGCAAATGGCGAGGTAGCGCCAAGCGGCGGTGCCATGCGGCACAGGCACATGCCGCATGCTCCCCGGCGTATACCTCCCTTGTTCAAAAGTTTTTAAAAGGGGTCTTGGAGGGTTTTTTACAAAAGTCCCCTAAACAAAAACACTCCCAGAAAGAGAGAGAACTAAAAAGAACATGATAACCGTCCCGCCGTCGCCGGCGAACACCGATGCCAACCCGTACGCCGGTATAGACAAGCTCCTTTTGACTCTTGAGAAGACCGGGAAAAAATACGACATAGAGAAGATAAAGCGCGCGTACCTATTCGCCAAGCAGATGCACGAGGGCCAGTACCGCGACAGCGGGGAGGCGTACATCTCGCACCCGGTTGCAGTTGCGGAGATAGTCGCAAGCTTAGAGCTTGACACCGACTCGCTCTGCGCGGCGCTGCTGCACGACACCGTCGAGGACTGCGGCGTGGACATCTCGGTGATAAAATCAAAGTTCGGGCTGGACGTCGCCGCGCTCGTCGACGGGCTGACCAAGCTCGTGCACATCCCGTTCGACGACAAGGAAGCCGAGCACATAGAAAACCTGCGCAAGATGTTCCTCGCGATGTCGAAAGACGTGCGGGTCATCTTAATCAAGCTTTGCGACCGGCTGCACAACATGCGCACGCTCGGCGTGAAAAAAGACGAAAAGCGGCGGCAGACCGCGCTCGAGACGATGCACGTCTACGCCCCGCTCGCCCACCGGCTCGGTATGCAGCGCATGAAGCAGGAGCTTGAGAACCTCGCGCTGCAGTACCTCGACCCCATCGGCTACGAGGAGATAAAGCGCGACATCGAGCAAAAATACGGGCGCAGCCGCGACTTCCTCGAGCGGGCAAGGGCGCAGATAGCCGATAAGCTCACCGAGTCCGGTATTAAGTTTGCGCTAGAAGGGCGCGTCAAGAGCGTCTACAGCATCTACCGCAAGATGTACGAGCAGAACAAGAGCTTTGACGAGATATACGACTTCTACGCGCTGCGGGTAATCGTCGACACCGAGCCGGAATGCTACGTCGTCCTCGGCATTATCCACGACATGTTCAAGATGATCCCCGGCCGGTTCAAAGACTATATTTCGACGCCTAAGCCCAACATGTACCGGTCGCTGCACACCACGGTCATAGGGCGCAACTCGATACCGTTCGAGGTGCAAATCCGCACATGGGAGATGCACCATATCGCCGAGTACGGCGTCGCGGCGCACTGGAAATATAAGTCCGACATAGCCGAGTCCCGCGAGGACGTCGACCTCAAGCTTTCCTGGATCGCGAAGCTGCTTGAAAACGACGAGACGCGCGACCCGGATGAGTTTTTGCGCGCGCTGAAAATAGATATACTGCACGACGAGACGTTCGTGTTCACGCCCAAAGGCGACATAGTCACGCTGCCACAGGGCGCGACGGTCATAGATTTCGCCTACGCGATACACTCCGAGGTCGGCAACAAGATGGTGGGCGCCAAAATCAACGGCATGATGGTGCCCATAGACAGCGTTCCGCAAAACGGCGAGATTGTCGAGATTATCACCTCACCGACGGCGAAAGGCCCGAGCCGCGACTGGCTGAAGATAGTGCGCACCAGCGAGGCGCGCACGAAAATCCGCCAGTGGTTCAAAAAGGAAAAGCGCGCCGAGAACATCGCGATGGGCAAAATCGAGATAGACAAGGAGCTGCGGCGGTACAACAGGCCATACACCGAGGCGCAGAAGACCGAAATCCTTTCCAACATCGCAAAGCGGCTGGGCTTCCACGAGCTTGACGACCTTTATAACACCGTCGGTTACGGCGGGCTGCCGATGTCGAAGCTCGCGCCGAAGCTGCGCGACGAGTTCGACCGCGTCGTCAGGCCAGAGGAGCCGGAGCCGCAACCGGTCACCGAGGCTGACCTCGTCCGGCAAATCGCGGCGCAAAAGCCGAAAAAGAGCGGCGGCGGCGTGGTTATCGACGGCGTCGAGGGGCTGGCGTTCAAGTTTGCAAAATGCTGCAACCCCCTGCCCGGCGACCACCTTATAGGGTTTATCACCAAAGGCTTCGGCGTGTCGATCCACAAGCGCGACTGCCCGAACGTCGTCGAAAACTACGACAACCCCGAGTACGCGACGCGCTGGGTGCCCGCGCATTGGGACCAGACGGCGCTCGACAGCAGCCTATACGAGGCGGGCATCACAATCGTCGCGCACCCGGATATAAGGCTTCTCGCCGACATCACGATGGCGCTCGCCGACATGAAGGTGTCGCTCACCGGCATCGACTCGCACACCGAAGGCTCGCGGACCGTAATCAATATGACAATCTCATGCAAAAACCTCGACCACCTAAAATCCATCCTCGCGCGGCTTAAAAACGTGCCTAACGTCGAAAGCGTCGCGAGGAGATAAAAAACGGCACCGCCCCCGCACGTCCGCAGGCGGTGCCATGTTTTTTGAGGGATGCGACATGGATATTAAAAAGCAGTTTAGCCTTATCGCGAAAGAATACGACGCAACGCGCAGGAAGTTTAGGCACTCTTCCCTTCATTTAATCGCGCCTGCGCGTACGGCACACCGGCCCGTAGGGGCAGAACCTGCACGCGTCGCGCCGGCTGTCGCGCAGCGGGCGCGCCGACGCCTCGCCGCTTTTCATCTCGGCGCCAATCTTCGCGACGATGCCCTCGACCTCGCGCATGAGCTTGCCGAACCCCGCAAGGTCACACAGCCCTGAGCTTTTGCCCTTGACCGCAAGCCCGCCCGAACCGAGCCTTACCGGGATATATTTGCCCTCAAGCTCCTTTTCCATCGCGCGCAAAATATCCTCGTCGTCGATAAACACGCCCGAGCGGTAAAGCTCGCCCATCGCTCGGAGCTCGACGTCTTTTGCACCCTCGCCCGGCAATGCGTCGACCCGCGGCGCGCCCGCAGACATATAGATAACGCCAGCCGGCAAAAGCTCTGCGTCCTCCGCGCCGACCGCCGCCTTCCCGCCGTGCCAAAGCGAGAAAAGGTAAAGCAGCAGCTGCAAGTTCAGCCCCAAGGCGACATCCGAGAGCGAAAACCTCTTTGTCCCGGTCTTGTAGTCGACGACGCGCAGGTACACCTTCCCCCCGCGCCTGTAGACGTCGACTCGGTCGATTTTGCCGTATACATACGCCGCTGCGCCGTCCGGCAGCGGTATCCGCAGCGGCTCGACCGCGCGCCCGCCGTCTTCCGCCACGCCGCGCCCGATAGGCAGCTCTAGCCGGCATGGCACAAACTCGCTCTGCCCCAGCTCCTCGGCGATGTTCTCGATTATAAGCGCCGTCGCGCGCCGCAGCCGCCTAAATAGGTTTTGCGCGCGCGCCGAGCGCTCCTCGCCCTGCCCGAAGGTCTGCGCTATGTACTCCTCGATGACCTCGTCGGCGAGCTTTGCCCGCTCCTCGCGCGTGAGGGCCGGGTCGAGCCTGCCGTCCGGCAGCACCGCGCGCCGGAAGAACCGCTCTAGCACCCGGTGCACGAAGTTGCCGACGTCCGCGCCGCCGACCTCGGCTTTCGGCTGCTCGCGCAGCTTTAGCATGTAGCGGCAATAGTAGGAAAAAGAGCACATCACATAGCTTTCAAGCCGCGACTGCGTCAGCGCGAGGTCGCCGCGGAATACCTCCGCCGCAAGCTCGGGCGAAAGCTGGGCTTCCGGCTCGGCGAGCGGCGACTTTGCAGACTCTAGCGCCGCCGCGGCAGACGGGTCCTCTGAAAGCAGCTCCCGCAGCGCTATCCCTTCGGGCGTGTTAGGCGACGCAGCCGCGTGCTCGAGCGCAAGCTCGCGGCAGAAAATCCGCTCCTCGGGCGGCAACGAGGAGTATTTTTCGGCAACAAGCCCCGGGAACATTGCGAGCAGCCTCAACACTCCCGCCGACGGCTTTGCCTCTTCCCGCGCTCCCGCGCCCTCGCGCGGTGAGTATGTAACGACCAGCCGCTCCGCCGGCAGCGCCGCCGCGCGGTAAAACCCGAGCAGCTCGTCCGAGGCGCGCAGCTCGACGTCGTCGCGCGGGTCGATGCCCACCTCGCGCAGCACCCGCAGCTCGGCGGAGGTGAAAACCTCGTCTGCCTCCTCCGCTCTCCCGGGGAATACCCCCTCGGCTGCGCCGAGCAGCACCGCGAGCTTGATGTCCTCGGCGCGCAGGCTGTCCGACTGCCCCACCATGACACAGTCGACCGCGGGCGGTATTCGCCCGACCGTCGCATAGCGCAGCACCGTGGAAAAAAGCTGCGAAAACCGGTCGGCGGTGACCGTCGCGCCCGCCGCCACCGTGACTATCGTGTCGAGCGCTCCGGTTATAGCCTCCCAAAGCTGGCGGGCAAGCCCGCCCTCTTTTTCCTCAAGCTGCCCCGGCACGCCCATCTCGATGAGGAACTCGTAAATCCCCTTCGCGGCGCCGCGTATGTTGCCGCCTTCCCCACCGTCAGGCGCATGGAAACTATCTGCGAGCTTCGCAAGCGGCGGGACAATCCTCGCGCGCACGGCGTTTACCGTGGCGAGTATCCGCTCGCCGCGCGGCGAAAGCTCGTCGGTATATCCGTCGGGGTTCATCCGCCACTCGTGCTCGGCGCGCCACCTCCGCTCGCCCGAGATGTTCCACGTCGTGAGGTACTCCTCAAGCATGTCGCACTCCTCGGACGTCACGCCCGCCATGCCGGTGCGCAGCAGCTCCATTATGTCCGCCTTGCGCCAGCCGCCGGCGACGACCGCGAGCGCCGCAAGCGCGAGCTTTACTACAGGGCGCGACAGCACGTCTATGCGCGCTGAAAGAAAGTACGGCGCGCCGGCACGCTCGAGCGCAGCGTCAACTATCCCCTCGTAGTCGGCGATGTTCCGGGCTATCACCGCGCAGTCGCGCCAGCGCCCGCCGGCTTGCACGAACTTCATTATCTCCGCCGCCGCAAGCTCCGCCTCCTCGTACTTGCTCCCGCACTCTACTATCCGGATAGCGCCCGGCGGGGCGGAGCCGGCCGGCTCGCCCGCTGCATCATCCGCCGCGCCAGCGCCGCCGTCTTCCCAAAGGGACGCCGCTAAAAGGGCAAGCTCGGGCGAGCGGTAGCGCGGCAAATCCCGCAGCACTATCGGCTCCTCGACCTTTGCACCCACTTCATCGGCGAGCCGCAAAAGCGCCGCGCGCATGCGGCGCACCGGCTCAAACGCAGGCGAGCCGCTCCCCTCGGGCATCCGCAGCGCGACTGTGATGTGCCTTGCCGAGCGCAGCGCCTCGCGCAGCAGCCCGTACTGCTCGTGCGTAAATCCGTCGAACGAGTCGAGCCACACGCCGCAGCCGGAAAAAAAGTCCGTGTCGCGCAAAAGCTCGGTAGCGCGCGGGATGTCCTCGAGCGGGTCGTCGTATAGCTCGCCGAGCAGCCTCGAGTACGACGCGCCGACGAGCGACAGGTCCGAAAGCTTCCCCGCCAGCCTCGCGTGCTCGGGCGGCAGCCGCCTTGACGCAGCCTCGAGCATAGCGGGCGTTATCCCGCGCGTGCGCAGGCGGGTGTACTCGCGCAAAAACACCTCCGCCCAACGCCGGCTTGAATCCGGCTCGACCTTGTATACCGAAAGCAGCCCAGAAAGCTCGTCTAGCGTGCGCCACATCGCGACGGTGCGCGCGCCCGCGTCGGCATAGCGGTAGCACAGCCCGCCGAGCCGCCGGAATACGAGGTTGCAAAGCCTTGTAAAGCTAAGCACAAACAGCCCCCTTGAGTCAATGCCTTCGGTAAGCTCCGCGAGCCGCGACTCTGCCGAAACAAGGCTCTGCTCGGGCACGATCAGGTACTCGGTGCCGCCGCCCCGCAGCGACTCGACGAGCATGCGCGAAAGCAGGTGCGTCTTCCCGCTGCCCGCCGGCCCGAGTATAAACCGGAGCGAGCCTGCCACTTTTGCCATTCCCCCTCTTCCCCGGCAAAACCGCGCCGGGGGATTTTACTTTTTTCACATTATACCGCCGCGCGGGAGGGGCTGTCAACCGAGCGCCGGACCACAGGTGTAGCTTTTTTTACCGAATTTTATAAAAATACGACTGTACAAACGGCGTAAAATATGCTATCATATTACAGAATATTGCAAAAATGTATCAGGCTAATCGGGGATTTGTCAATGCTACCACTGCAAGCCGCGCTGATTTTTGCGGCATTCCTGCTCTGCGGCGTGCTGCTGATACTGATAATCGTATCGGCGGGCGACCCGCAGAAAAACGCAAAGCCCAACCAGCCGCGGGCGATAAAGCTAATCGGCGGCGCGTCGAGCGACTATGTCATCGTATGCCCCGAGAACGCGTCGCGCACCGTGCTTGAAGCGGCGGAGCGGCTGCGGGCGGCTATCCGCGAGTCGACGGGAGCGTCGCTGCCGATTATTACCGACTCGCCCGAGGAGCCGCCGGCGCCGCATGAGATACTCGTCGGGCATACCTGCCGCGACTATTCGGTCGACGCGCTGGAGATGCTCAATGGCCGCGCCTATTACGCGGCGATAAAAAGCGGCGGCACGCTCGTCTTGACCGGCACTGACGACGAGATGGTCGCGGCGGCGGTCGACTCTTTTGTTGCCGAGTTCGTGCTTGGCAGCAAAACCGTCAGCGTGCCTGCCGGGTACGGCGAAATCGTCCACGCGCCTGAGATTGTTTCGCCCGCGCGCGGCGAAGAGAACGTGACCATTTCGCCGGTCTTCACCTTCACCGCCGGAAGCGCCGGCGAGCACACGATCGAGGTCCATCAGCCCGACGGCAAAGGCTGGACGCCCGTTGCGACATGGAAGATAAGCGCGCAGGCGGGCGAGACGGTCCGCCATTTTGACGACTCAAAGCAGCTTGAGCCGTGCTCTTTATATCTTTGGCGCGTGGGCTGCGGAGCGGCGTACAGCGCCGGCGTGTTCTCGACGGTGTACGACAAAACGTTGCACCCTGCAAACACCGGCTTGGTGTTCGCGTTTTCCGACATGATGCCCGAAAAGGTGCTGCACGCCTACCTGTCCCGTGCGGTCAGCCACTCGTTCTTCGAGCGCACCGACGAGGAGTTTATAAAGCATAACAGGCGGTTTATACTAAACGTCGGCGCGAAGTTCGTCCTGCGCGCGGCAAGCCTTTGGCGCGCGGGCGCGTCGGACGAGGCGGCGCTGCGCGAGTACGCGAAAGCGATAAACGACATGCACACCGCCGATCCCGACATAATCTTCGAGGCGTATATACCCGAGGCGGTTTCCCCGTCGGTCGGCGAGTTCGCCGTGCCGGCATGGGTGTTCAAAGCCTTTGGGATAAAGCCCGAGAATCGGCCGTTTTCATACGAGGCGATGCTCTTCCCTGAGGGCGAGTTCGTCGGCCACTGGGGCGACGCCGGCAGCGTTCCGGACATAAGGCAAACAGAGACTCAGATGTGGTATTATTACCGCGCCGCGACGCTCATAGACGCGGGGTTTGAGGCGCTTTATTTCGGGCAGCTTCTCCTACCCGGCAAACACGACGGCCGCAACGCCGGCTGGACGAGGGTGTTCAGCCTCATCCGCGAGTACGCGTCAAAATACGCGCGCAGGCGGTTCGTGCTTTTATCGGGGCAGACGCACGGCATAGTCGGCAGCGACGGAAAGCTGCTCTGCGATTTTCACCGCTACGGCGCGCGCTGCATGGTGCCGGAGACCGAGGCGGACCATCCGCCGACCGAGGACGACCCGCAGAAGGTCATATTCTCGCGCGGGTATGGCGACTCTATATTCGGTCGCAGCATCGGCGGGCGTACATACTCGGGCTGGGCGGCTGACAGCCTGCCGTACATTATAGAGCTTGACAGCTGCGGCTTTGACACGCCCGCGGGCACCCTGCCGAAGCATACCGACATAGCCTCCGCCGACTGGTGGGGCTACGACGAGATGAGCTGGTTCGCGAACCAGCCGTACTGGTACCAGCGCGTGTTTTTGGCATACGCCTACCGCTGGGTGATTGAGGCAGACCGCGGCGGCGGGCATTTCGCTATGCCGGGCACAAGGCAGGTCGCCCTGCGCGGGGGCGATGGGCTTGTCAAATCGGTGTTTTACCCGTTTTCCTCGGTCTATTTCGAGGGCGGCACCGACGTTGAGAACATTATCCGCGAGATTTGGACCTCGGACAACAAAAAAACGCTGACCGAGCGGTTTTAGCCGCCGGTTTTTATGGTAAAAATCGAGTTTGGGGGAATAAGCTTTAGTGAAAAAAGCGATAAAGTTCATCTCGCGCGCGGCGCTGGTCGGCGCTATTTACGCCGTGCTAACGCTCGCGCTTTACCCTATATCGTTCGGCGCGGTGCAGTTTAGACTGTCGGAGGCGCTGACGCTTCTGCCTTTGTTGATCCCGGAGGCGATACCCGGGCTTTTTGTCGGCTGCATCGTGGCGAACCTCCTTTCGCCGAACATCGTCGTGCTCGACGTGGTGTTCGGCAGCCTAGCGACGCTGATTGCGGCGGTGCTGACCTCGCGCGTAAAGTCGGTATGGCTCGCGCCGCTGCCGCCGGTTATCTGCAACGCGCTCATCGTCGGCGCGGTCATCGCCTACTCGGAGGTAGGCGCGGGCGCGGGCTTTTGGGCGGCGTACCTGTTTAATTTGGCGAGCGTCGGGTTCGGCGAGCTCGTGGTGTGCTACGCCCTCGGCGTGCCACTTATCTTGGCGCTGCGCCGCGTCGCGCCGAAGATTGGATTCGCGATGACAAATTAGGTGTCTACCCCTGTAAAAACCTTTGGCCAAGGGGGATACGGATACGCCGGGGGGACATTGTCCCCCCGGACCCGCAAACCGGCTCCGCTGGGCCCCTTTCCCGAGCGGAGGCTTAGGTTGAAGGGACAAACAGGGGACGACTTCGCTATATATATGTGCTAACATATAAGCTGCAAAAGACTAGGTGCGGAGGTAAAACGCATGGCGAAGACCCGTTCCCCTGAGCCGAACGCGATACTGATACATTACGACTTTTACCAACAGGTAAGCCATTTTAGCGACGCGCAAGTGGGCGCGCTGGTGCGGATGATGCTCGCGTACGCTATATCCGACCGGCTGCCCGCGCTGTCGGCGGACGAGGCGGTCAACACCGCCTTCCACTTCCTTCGGCCGCAGCTAGACGCAGACAAGGCACGCTACATCGCGCGCTGCAATACCAACGCGAAGATTGCCTCAGAGCGCGTCGCGCGCCAGCGCGCAGCGAAAGCGCTCGCCGAAGACTCGGGCATAATCGACGAGCTTATAAAAAGCGCGCGCTCTTAAGCTTGAAAACAACCGGACGGCTGTGCACGTTCGTGCACGTTCGTTACCATATAAACATAAAGCTAAACTAAAAGTAAAGTAAAACTTAAACTTAATCAAAGGTGCTTTATAAAAGCACTATATCTTAACCCGGTTATTATACTATATTACTTTATATATAGAAGGAGCTGTCAAAATGTCGGAAAGATGCGATAACAAAAAGCCAGTGCGCAAAGCCGTGATACCCGCGGCAGGGCTCGGCACAAGGATGCTGCCGATAGCGCGCGCGGTGCCAAAAGAGATGCTGCCCATAGTCGACAAGCCCGCCATCCACTACCTCGTGGAGGAAGCGGCTAACAGCGGCATTACCGATATACTCATCATCACCAACCGCGGCAAAGGCGCAATGGAGGACTATTTCGACTACTCGCCGGAGTACGAGGATAAGCTCCGCTCGTCGGGCAAGGAGTCGTGGATACCGCCTCTTTATGAGCTTGTCGACCGCGTCAACGTCACTTTCGTGCGCCAGAAGGTGACGCGCGGGCTGGGCGACGCGGTGCTCCGCGCCCGCAGCTTCACCGGCGACGAGCCGTTTTTAGTGCTTTACGGCGACGATATAATCTTCTCCGAAACTAAGCCGGCCTGCGCGCAGCTTATCGATGTGTACAATAAATACGGCAAAGCGGTTGCCGGCGTCAAGGAAGTCACGCCGGAGCAGATCCGCAAGTACAGCTCTCTGCGCGTCAAGCCGCTTGAGGAGCGCGTATACGCAGTCGATACGATGATCGAAAAGCCAGCGCCCGGGCAGGAATACTCGCTGTTCTCGGTGCTCGGAAGGGTGCTGCTCACGCCCGATATCTTCGACATACTCGAGCGCACCCCGCTCGGCGCGGGCGGCGAGCTGCAGCTTACCGACGCGATGAAGACGCTTGCCGAGACCGAAGGCATGATAGCGCTCGATTTCGAGGGGCGCCGCTATGACCTCGGCTCGAAGTTCGGCTTCCTCGAGGCAAACGTCGAGCGCGCGCTGCTGCACCCCGAGGTCGGCGAGGAGTTCCGCAAGTTCCTAAAGAACTTAAAGCTTGACTAAACATAGCCGCCGGCAAAGCCCCCTTTTATGCCCCGTCCGGCGCGCCCACAAAAGAGCGGTTTTTTCTCACTTGCTGCGGCGGCACAATTGCCGCCGCGGCGCGCCGGGCACCCACCGCGCGCAAAGCGCACGAAGGCTGGCTGTCCACATATAGTGCGCGGCAGCCGCACTGACCTATAGCCACGCGATACGTTTAATTTTACATATTTTGAGGAGGTTACCGCATGAACTTTGCGCTCAACAAAAAGTATTTCAAAGGTTCCTCTCCCCTTTTCTGGATTTGTGGCCTTGTCGTGCTGTTTGTCGGACTCGTGCTGCTGTTCGTGCAGGATATGCTGGCCTATGGCATCGTGCTTGTTGTCGGCTCGCTGATTTACCTCGGCGTGTACTTCGCGTCGCTCGCTAAGGACAGCGATATTACCGACGGCATAAATATCAGGGTCGACCAGCTGCGCACCGAAGCCCGCGCCGATTACGAGAGGCAGTACGTCAAAGCGAAAAAGCTCTCGACGCCTAAAATTTACGAGTTCCAGCGCTTCCTCTACACGCCGAAAGAGGAGGGCGCCGAGCTGAAGATGCGCCTTTCCAAGCACGGCGAAGTGTTCACCTCGCGATACGGCTTCTCTATGCTCTTCGTCGACGAGATGAACAAGATAATGCAGCTTTACCTCTTCACATTGTCGCTCCTTGAGGACGACGACGAAATGGAGAGCATCTCCCTGCCGTATTTCGGGCTCGCCAGGGCATGGCTCGACGAAACCGATATACAGCTCAAAGTGGGGGGCGAGACCGTCGCGAGGAAGGATACATACCTCTGCATTGAGCTTAAGGACGGCAACAAGATTTCAATCCCGTGCGTGCGCGACGCCGCGACCGAAACTCTTATCGACGACATCAACATCCGCTACTGCAAGGAGACGCAGCCGCAGCAATAAGCGGCACCTAGCGGCGCTGTAATAACGCGGCATAGGCTGCGTAGGCGGTACAACATGAACGCCCGGCACAGGCCGGAGCCAGATCGCGGGGCGCGGGGGGACCATGTCCCCCCTCCGTATACCCAATATTAAAAGTAATTTGAAGGGTTCGGGAAACTTTTTGGGGAAGTTTTCCCGAGTATATGACAAACAATATGGAACGGGTTTCGAAAACGAACTATTACCTTGACATAGCGCAGACAGTGGCGGAGCGGTCCACGTGCCTGCGCAGGCGGTACGGCGCAATTATCGTCAAAAACGACATCATCATCGCGACCGGCTACAACGGCGCGCCTCGCGGGCGCAAAAACTGCAGCGACCTTGGGTACTGCATAAGGGAGCAGCTCGCCATCCCGCGCGGCGAGCGGTACGAGCTGTGCCGGTCGGTCCACGCCGAGGCGAACGCGATAATAGCTGCCTCGCGCGAGCAGATGCTCGGCGCAACGCTATACATAGCCTGCGTCGACCCCGCGACCGGCGAAATCGTCGGCGGGGTCAACTCCTGCGCCATGTGCAAGCGCCTTATTATAAACGCAGGCATTGAAACCGTCGTCGTGCGGGAAACTAAAACCGACTACAAAGTATACAGGGTTTCCGACTGGATAGCCGACGACGAAAGCATCAAAGGAGAATTCGGGTATTGAAAAAGAGAAAATCCCCTGCCGCGAAAAAAACACAGGCAGAAGCAGCAAAAAAACAAAAGGAAAAAAAGCAAAAGCTCCAGCTTACAATCGCGTTTTCAGCAGCCGCAGTCGCCATAGCGGCAGTAGCAATATATTTCGCGCTCGCCGGCCCGACGCTGGGGCTCGTCAAGCTCAAGCCTGAGGGCGGCAAATACGTCGACCGCTCCGGCGGCATTGCATACGTCGCCGCCGACATAAACTACGAGCCCATCGCCGTCGGAGAGCCGTACGCCCAGATAGGCGATACCACGCTATACGAAATCAAAGGGCTAGACCCCAAACAGTGGCTCACCGAAAAATACGAGGGCGTCGGCGCGATCTACCACTCCGACAAAATAGAGCTGCCCGGGCTTGGCGGCTGGCAGGCGAACGCCGTTTTGGTCTGTGAGACCGAGGTCATCACCGTGCAGAAAGCCGAGATAACCGACCCGGCGGACGTCGAAGCGATAGTCAAAGCGGCGACGGAAAACCCGCTCGATTACGAGCCATCGGAGCTGGTCACCCAGCGCGAGAGCTTCAAAGTCTATCATCTGAAGTTCACCTCATCGGTTTTCGAGGGGCTGTACTACGATATTTTATACCTTGACAACGGCAAAAACGCGTATTTTTATGACCGGTCGACAAAGCTTTATTACGACGCGGGCGAGCTGCTTGTCAAATACTTGCCGCGCGCAAGCGACGCCGAATGACGGTACGGCGGGAGGAATGTATGGGAATCGACTGTAACCTTCAGTTGCCCGATACTGAGATTTTGCCGGACCTTGCCGAGTTTGCCGCGATGCCCTCTCCCGACCTTAACAAGCCGATGCGCGTGCTGTTCGTGTGCACAGGCAACACCTGCCGCAGCCCCATGGCGGCGGCGGTGCTCAACGCGCTCGGCGGTGGGAGATATGCGGCGCAGTCGGCGGGGCTGGTAGCAAAGCCGGGCATACCAATCTCGCCCTACGCGGTGCGGGCGCTTGAGGAGGCGGGCATCGTGTCGACCCCGTCGAACAACTACAAAGCACACAAGTCGCGGACGGTGACCGAGCAGATGATTGCCGAAGCCGACCGCGTTATCGGCATGACCGAGTCGCACATGCTGCTACTCATGCGCGAGTACCCGCAGCACGCGGCGAAAATCAGCGTGATGAAGCGCGACATCGCCGACCCGTACGGCGGCACGCTCGAGGACTACAAAAAGTGCCTCGCCGAGATTACCGACAGCCTGCGCCAAACCTTCCCGCTGGAGCGTGAAGAATGAGCGCAGACGTAGTGGAAAGCCCGCCCGGCGCGCTGCGGATAGCCGGCGCGGAAGAGTGCCATATCCGCGCGGTAGCCGCCCTCGAGCGGCTCTGTTTTTCCGACCCGTGGCGCGAGGGCGACTTTCTTTCGCTGCTCGGCAGCCCGAACGCCTATTTCCGCGTCGCGCTGGTGGGCGATTCGGTCGCGGGCTATATAATACTTATTCACGCCGCGGATACCGCCGACTTAGCCAACATCGCTGTGGCGCCGGAGATGCGGCGCCGGGGGATAGGCGCAGCGCTGCTCGACGACGCGCTCGCGTTCTGCCGCACGCATGGCATCGCGCATGTCACGCTCGAGGTGCGCGAGTCGAACGCCGCGGCTCGCGCGCTTTACGAGTCGCGGGGCTTTACCGCCGCCGGGCGCCGCCGCGGGTACTACCGCCACCCGCGCGAGGACGCGATAATCATGGCGCGGGCTTTGTAGGTGCCTGCACGGCAGGATGCCCGGCATTACGCCACTTCCTGCCGGGCAGTAACGAAAGACACAGTTTTTTAGCATAAATGTTTTAAAGTTTTTTTATGGGCGTGGGAATGCTTTTTTAAGTTTCCCCACAAAATAAAGCAACACATTAAGATGAGTAAACTTATACTTGGCATAGAGACATCATGTGACGAGACGGCGGCGGCGGTGATTGAGGCGGCGGGCGACGGCAGGCTCATTTTGCGCTCGAGCGTCGTCGCCTCGCAGATAGAGCTGCACCGGCGGTTCGGCGGCGTCGTGCCCGAAATAGCCAGCCGCGCGCATACCGAAGCTATCGTCCGCATCACAACTGAAGCTTTAGGGCGCGCCGGGACAAGCGTCGACGGGCTTTCCGGAATCGGCGTCACCTACACGCCCGGGCTAATCGGCGCGCTGCTTGTAGGCGTCAACTTCGCGAAAGCGCTAGCGTACTCAAACGGCGTGCCGCTCGTCGGCGTCAACCACATCAAAGCGCACGCGGCGGCGACATTCATCGCAGCCGATGCCACAAAAGGCGCAGTGCAAGAGCTCGGCGCCGCGCCGCTGCCCACTGAGGAGTCGCCCGCGCTCGCGCTAATCGCCTCGGGCGGGCACACCTCGATTTTGCTTCTTCGCTCGCCGACCGATTACCGGACGCTAGGGCGCACGCGCGACGACGCTATGGGCGAGGCGTTCGACAAAATCGGGCGGGTGCTCGGGCTGCCCTACCCCGGCGGCGCCGCGCTAGACCGGCTCGCCGCGGAGTTCCTCGAGTCGGGCCGCACGCCGTCGTTTACGCTGCCGCCCGTTGCAATTGCCGGCGATACCCTCGATTTCTCGTTCAGCGGGCTTAAAACCTGCGTGCTCGATATGATAAACCACCAACGCATGAAGGGCGAGGAGCCCGACCCCGCGGAGCTAGCCGCCGCGCTTACCATTACTATCACCAGCTCGGTAACGCGCCGGCTGGAAGAGGCGCTCGAGCTGACCGGCGCGCGCACGCTCTTTGCCGCCGGCGGCGCGACAGCCAACTCCCATCTGCGGCGCGCGCTTGCGGAGCTTGCGGCGCGGCGCGGCGTGCGGCTGTACCTTCCCCCGCTCAGCCTCTGCGGCGACAACGGAGCAATGGTCGCCGCGCAGGCGTATTTCGAGCTGCTCGAAGGCAACGTAGCGCCGCCCTCGCTGAACGGGCTTGCCACAGGCGAGTCGGAGCTGTAAATAATGCGCCGGGGGGGACATGGCCCCCCAATCTGGCTCCGCCCTTTGCCGGGCGTGGCTACCGTACATGTTACACAACGCTAACTTTTGGCCTTTGCCGTGCCTTCTACCGTAAAGGTACCTTCTAAAAAATTTGCGCCGCCTTGTTCGGGCCCCTTTCCTGAGCGGCGGCTTGGCTGGCACAAGAAGGCGCCGCTTAACATGCCAGCTCCCACGAGGCGCAGGCCGCAATACCCTCCCGCGATAAGATTTTGCTATTATTTACTGAGTTTGCGCTGTGGGTTATCCCCACAAACTTATCCCCATGGCTGTGGATAAACCTGTACAAAACCCCGCCAATTAAGGCGTAAAGGGCGCATTTTTAACCCGGAATTGTGGAAAACCCTGTGGAGATTGTGGAAAAAAGCCACTTTATCGGTATCTGCGCAGGATGCATAATTCATAAAAAACCCGAAATTTTAAGTATCGCCGGCAAGTTTTAGTGGCGCGGCTTGTATGCTATATACACAAGCGCACGGCTGCATCGGTGCGGGCGAGCCATTCCATCAGAACGCACAAATTTATAGCGCACGCTTTAGCGCCGGAGGAAGGGTTTTTGCCCGGGACGCGTCCGTTAGCTTGCCCGCCCCAACAATATATTGCGGGCGCGGCTGTGGGGATTTCCCCACAGGATAATCCCCATGGTTGTGGAAAAAATACCCGAAAAGCCTGCGAGTTTAGCCTTTTAGGGCTTGTTTTTCAGCCACAGTTGTGGATATCTTTGTGGATTTTGTGGAAAACAGCGGCACGCAAGTTGCATATACAAGTTTGTTTTAAATTCAAGTAAAATTCACATATACGAGGTAAACATGGCAGACAGATACCAGGACGCAATTGAAAAGGCAAAACAGAGGTTTGAAGAAATACTGCGCGGACAGCTCGAGCGGGTCGAGAGGATCAAAAGCCAGAGCGGCGCGGTAGATTACACGAAGCTAGACAAAATCGTTATCGGCATCTGCGGCGGCGACGGGATCGGCCCGATCATCACCGCGGCGGCGAGGAAAGTGCTTGAGGAGCTGCTCGCCGGCGACATCCGCGCCGGCCGTATCGAGCTGCGCGATATCGAGGGGCTGACTATCGAGAACCGCGCAGCACACGGCAAGGCTATACCCGACGACGTTATGGATGAGCTTTATAAGTGCCACGTCATCTTAAAGGGGCCGACGACTACGCCGAGGGCGGGAGACCCGTGGCCGAACATTGAGTCGGCGAACGTGGCGATGCGCAAGGCGCTCGACCTTTACGCGAACGTGCGTCCGGTGCGGGTGCCGGACAAGGGTATCGACTGGACTTTCTTCCGCGAGAACACCGAGGGCAGCTACGCAGTTGGAAGCCAGGGCATACATGTGACCGACGACCTTGCGGTTGACTTTACGGTAACGACGACGCAGGGGACCGAGCGCATCGCGAGGCTGGCGTTCGAGTACGCGCGGCGTAACGGCAAAAAGCGTGTCTCGATTGTCACGAAAGCGAACGTCATAAAGACGACCGACGGAAAGTTCCTCAATATCTGCGAAGAGATAGCGAAAGAGTACCCCGAGATTGTCACCGACGAGTGGTACATCGACATAATGACCGCCAAGCTCGTGGACGAAAAGCGCCGCACCGATTTCCAGGTGTTTATACTGCCTAACCTCTACGGCGACATTATCACCGACGAGGCGGCGGAGTTCCAAGGCGGGGTCGGCACGGCGGGCAGCGCAAACATCGGCGACCGCTACGCGATGTTCGAGGCTATCCACGGCTCGGCGCCGCGCATGGTTGCCGAGGGGCGCGCGAAGTACGCAGACCCGTGCTCGATGCTGCGCGCGACCGTTATGATGCTCTCGCACATCGGCAAGCAGGCCGAATCGGACAGGCTCGCGCGCGCGCTCGACTATTGCATGTTCGAGGACAAAGCCCTCGTCATCACCGGCCGCGACACCGGCGCTACCTGCGAGCAGTTCACCGAGTATGTGATGAAGAATTTGTGATTTGTTTTTGGAGTTTTGCGGGGGAGCTTTTTTTAAAAAAAGTTCCCCCACGCTTTAGGCTTAGGCAAATCCTTAGGCGGCTACCAAGCAGCAAACCTATAGCACACCACACAAAAAACAAAAGAAACGAGGGTACATAGCATTGTTCCCGACAATCGACACCTCAACCGTCACGCTTGAGATCGAGCGGCTGATTTTACGCTGCTGGCGCGAGGACGACCTCGCCGACTTCAACGCTTACGCCTCGGTCGAGGGCGTCGGCGAGGCGGCGGGCTGGCCGCACCACCGCTCAATCGAGGACTCAAAGCGCGTGCTTGAAAGGTTCCTCGCCGAAAAAAACGACTTTGCAATAGTCGAGCGCGCGACCGGGCGGGTTATCGGCTCGTTCGGGTTTCACAAGTCGTGGGCCGATGACAACGAAGCCTACAAAAACAAATGCATAGTGGAAATCGGCTATGTGCTCGCGCGCGACAAGTGGGGGCAGGGCCTTATGCCCGAAGCGGTGCGGCGCGTGCTCGAGTACCTCTTTTTAACGCTCGGTGCCGACATAGTGACGGTGGGGCATTTTGCGGACAACCACCGCTCCCGGCGCGTTATCGAAAAGACCGGGTTTAAGCGGGTTGGCGAAAAGTCCGTTTATTACAAGCTGCTGGGCATTAACCGAACCGTGGTAAGGTATATCCTCACGAAGGAGGAGTATCTATGCCAAAACACATAAAAGACGAGCTATATTATCCGGCAAGGATTGTCGAGTCGTCCGGCGACATTGAGAACGCCGAGGCGCTTTTTAATATCCGCCCGCTGCAAATTGGGCTTGCCGAGCTGGACGTTATGACGGTGACCGGCAACGCCTACATAGTGCTCGATTTCGGGCGCGAGATTGCCGGCGGCGCGAGGATACTGACCTTTGTCGCCGAGCAGCCCTGCCCCATAAGGCTGCGGTTCGGCGAGTCTTTTGGCGAGTGCTGCGCCGAGCTTGGCGAGCGCGGCGCCTGTAACGACCATGCGCTGCGCGATATTAGGGCCGAGCTTGTCAGCTACTCCGACATGCGGTTTTGCGACACGGGCTTTAGGTTTTTGCGCATAGACTTTCTCGGCAGCGGCACCGTGAGGATAAAAAACATCGTCGCCTGCGGCAAAATCTACGACGCGCCGCAAATCTATAAATACACCGGCCCTGACCCGCGCATCGCGAGGATATTCGAGGCGGCGAAGCGCACTATCGACCTCTGCACGTCGAGCGGCATGGTATGGGACGGCATAAAGCGCGACCGGCTGGTGTGGATTGGCGACATGTACCCCGAGATGCGCGCGCTGGTGACGCTTTACGGGCGCACCGAAGCGGTTGAGCGCTCGCTCGACTTTATCGTAGGGCAAACGCCGCTGCCCACTTGGATGAACGGAATGCCCTGCTACTCGCTTTGGTGGATTGTGATACTCGCCGATTACTTTAAGCTCACGGGCTGCCGCGACTATGTGGAGGATTATATCGATTATTTCCACGGGCTGCTGGAGCAGGTAGCCGAGCACATAGCCGAGGACGGGGAGATACGGCTGCCGGGGATATTCCTCGACTGGCCGACGCACGGGCAGCCCGACGAGGAGCCGGGCGTGCGCGCGCTGGCGATACTGGCGATGAAGAAGGCGGCGGAGCTTGCGCGCGAGCTTGAGCTTCCCGGCTCGCTCGAGCTTGCCGATAAAGTCCGCGCGCGGCTACAGAAGGTGCCGATTGCCGTTCGCTCGGCGAAGCAAGCGCTGGGGCTGAAGTATGCGGCGACAGGCTCGCTTTCGCGGGACGAGGTCGAGCTGCTGCTTGAGGGCGGCGCGCGCGGTATGTCGACGTTTATGAGCTACTTTATACTCGACGCGGTTGCGCAGACCGCGGGCGTGGACAAAGCCGTGGCGATGATGCTCGAGTACTACGGCGCGATGCTGGAGCGCGGCGCGACGACGTTTTTCGAGGATTTCGATATGGACTGGCTCGATGGCAGCGGGCGCATCGACGAGCCAACGCCGCCGGGGCTGAAGGATTTGCACGGCGACTTCGGCAAGTTCTGCTATGTGGGCTACCGGCACAGCCTCTGCCACGGCTGGTCCGCCGGCGTGATACCGTTTATTGAAAAGTATTGCACGAGGTAACTCATAGGGGAGTTTTTAGGGGAACTTATTCATGTTCCGACGCGCCTTCGGGCACGGGCGGCGGCACAAAAGCCGATACCGCCGAGCCTGTGGATACCGGCAAAAGAATAGGCGCCGCCGAGCATCGCGGGCTTCCCCCTAACATCTCCCTAACATAGCAAAAGGAGCACGCGCGGGGGCGTGCTCCTTTATGGTTTAGCTATTATTACTCAGCCTATTACTCAGCCGGTGTCTCGGTCACGAAGATGAGGCTTACGTTGTTGCCGGAGGCGATGAACTCGACCTCGGTGTTGTGCAGCGAAGCCACGGAGACCTTGGTGAGCTCGCCGTTAGCCATATTAAGCTTGACGACGACGGTCTCGGAGGTGAGGTTGTAAACCTTATTGCCGATGGTGACGGTCTCGGCGGTGTAGCCGTTTATTCTGCCCTTCGAGGCGGGCTCGCCGGTGATGCCGAGCACAAGGCCGTTTGCGCCGAGCGCGTAGTCCTTGCCGGCTTCGAGCGTGGTCTCAACCGACTTGCGGTTTTCAACCTTGCCCGTGCCGAGGTTGAACACGCTGTAGAGCGAGTAGACGGTGTTGTTCTCGTAGACCGAGCCGACCTTAGCGATGACGCGCACGTATGTGGTCGTGGAGTCAACCTCGCCCAGGCTGCCGTCGGTGACAAAGAGGAACTTCAGGGTCTCAACTTCGCCAACCTCGTCCTTGAACGCCGCGTATGCCTTCGCGCCCTTAGCGACCGTGATGTCGGACGTGAACTTGCCGACCTTGATCGAGAAGGTGTTGCCGTTCTTGACGACGATCACGGACTTCGAGTCGGTTACGAAGCGGACGCGGTTCAGCGTGAAGCTGCCGTTGCTCATTCTGAGCACGACGTCGTTTCTGCTCCTATTTTCGAGCATTTCTTTCTTCTCGCCGGACTGCGTGAAATTCTCGTTCGAGTACTCAATCAGAGTGTAGATACCCGCGTTGTTCTTGACATAGCGGTAAACCATGTTGGGGGTGATGTCGCTGCGGGTGGTGAGTATCGAGGTGTTCGAACCGTCGATGTTAGCGGTCAGCGCATAGTAGACGTTGCCGTCGACATATACGGGCACGGTGCCGGTAACCGCTACGAGGTAGGTCGAGTCGACCGTCGGAGCTGTCATGCCGATGACTTCGAGGATCATGCCGTCCTTAGCGACGACGCTGACCACTGCGCCAGCCGCGAGCTTAGCCGCGATCGATGCCGGCTCAACGCCTGCGGGCACGCAGCCGAAGGTGTACTTGGTGCCGCCGATAACCGCGTAGGTTGCGGTCAGCTCGGTGACGAACGCAAGCTCGGTGGGAACGAGAACCTCAGCGATGGTGAGCGCCTTGTTCTCGGGGTTGTAGTAATAGAGGACGTAGTTGCCGGAAACTGCGCCAGCCGCGTTGTTGAAGCCGCCGGTCAGCTCAGCCTCGGTCTTGTTCTCGGCAAGGTTGATCTTGCCGTCGCCGTCGATCGTCAGCTTACCGAACTTATAGGTGGTGACGAGCGCGCGGTTTGCTATTTCGGAATTCTTGTCGTCATAAAGCAGCGTGATTGTGCTTGTGCCCATAAGCTCGGCGAGCTTCGCGTTGCTTTCGAGCTTCTGGAGCTGCTTGTTCGCGCCGAACGCGTAAACAACAATCTGGTTGATGTTGGTGTCGAGGTTGTCGTTAACAGTTGTTACGATGTTGTAGTTTTCGCCGCCGATTGTGACATATGCGTTGTCCTTAGCGAAGGTGGCGGTGTCGTGAGTCTCGGTCCTGCCTTTGTCAAACGCGCCGAGCACGGTGATGTTCGAGCCGTACTCTTTGTAAACGAGCTTGACGCCGTGGCCGAGCCACTGGTTCGGCGTACCGGAAAGCCCGGTCTGCGCGAAGCTTACGGTCAGTGCCTTGCCCGACTTGTCGGTGAAGGTGACGTAGCCCTTGCGGACGACAGGCGCGCCTTCGATAGCGTAGTCGTTAGTAGCGGTCAGCACGGAGTCGGAAATCGTGTAGCCGTAGATTTCCTGCAGTATCGTGCTCTTGCGGGTGAAGGTGATCGGGCCGCTGGTGACCGGTACGAGGTACTCGGCGGTCAGCGCGTTGTAAAGCAGGCACGCGACCTGGCCGCGGGTAAGCTCGTCGGTGTAGCGGACGTTCTCGAGGCCCTTGTCAAGCCCGAGCCTGATAGCCATGTCGATGTAGGTCCAAGGATAGCCCTTGTCCATCGCCGCGCTGCCGTAACCGAGCGCGCGGACGACCATCGTCATACCGTCGCGGAGGGTAATGCCGCCCTTCGGGTTGAAGGTGTGCGCGCCGGTGCCGACTATGTAGCCCGCCGCGTGCGCCCACGAGATGGCGCCGTTGTAGATTTCGCCGACAAGGTCGGTGAAAGGCGAGCTGTTGACTGTGCCGGCATCTGCGCGGTTCAGCATGAGCCTGAACAGCAGCATTGCCATCTGCTCACGGTTGACTTTCATTTCGGGGGAGAATACGGGGGTGCCGTTCTCATCGACCCCGGTGCCGATGATGACGCCTATATCGGAAAGTATTCCGATCTGTTCGGCGTAGTCATGGTCGCTGCCGACGTCTGCAAAGCTCTTCGCCGAAGCGGAAAGAAGCATGCCGACCATCAGCATCAAAGCGAGCATGAGAGCGCCGCTGCGTTTTATAAAACGCTTGGCAATTGACATGTTTTTCTATTCCTCCTGTGGAATATTGTTTTGGCACGGCTGACCGGTTCTTGGCCTTGTGCCCGCGCCGCATTTGCATAATACCACGCAGCCGCCGCGCTTTCAAGGGAATTTGTGCATTTGAAATAAAACTGTAACCTTCGTTAAAGTCTAGTTCATACATTGTGAATAATTTTCATCGCTTGGCAAATCCTCCATGCCGTCAACACTGCCAAAATTGGCAGAATGTTTTTGTGCAGTATAACAGTTTCCTGACTATGAAAATTGTGGGGTGACTTTTTTATAAGTCACCCCACACCACTTTAAAAATGTCCCCCGGCGTTTCCCCCTAAAATAAAAAAATTGCGGCCGCCCTAAGATGACGGTCGCATTTAAATGCGATAGTATTAGAGCAAACGGCGCCTTGATGCCGCAAACATGGTCAATACGCCGTGCGCGGAGGTGACGGTGTTTTTGCCGCGGCGCGGCGAAAACGGCTGCGAACGCGAATATTTGTATTGTCAAGCTTTATTTGCCGCCTTGGCGCTCGGCGGCTATTGCCTCCACCTCGACAAGCCCGCCCTTCGGGAGCGATGCGACCGCTACACAGCTCCGCGCGGGTTTGCACGTATCGAAATAGCGCGAGTAGATGCTGTTGAACGCCGCAAAGTTTGACATGTCGGTTAAAAAGCAGGTGGTTTTGACAACGTCGCCGTAGCTTAGCCCGGCGGCGGCGAGTACCGCGCCGAGGTTGGCGAGCGCGCGCTCTGCTTGAGCTTCAAAACCCTCTTCGAGCTCGCCGGTCGCGGGGTCGATGCCGAGCTGGCCGGACACGAAAACGAACCCGCCGGCGCGGATAGCTTGCGAGTAGGGGCCGGCAGCTGCCGGCGCTTTATCGGTGCTTATCGCTTCTTTTGCCATGTATAATCACCCTTCGCAAATTAAGATTCGGGTTTGCCCTGCGGAGGGGTATAGCCCGTTGCCTTCATTGCCTCGATTGTGCGAGTTATAAGCTCCTCGAGCGTCCAGCCGAGCAGCTCCGCGCCTTTCTGTATCACCTCGCGCGAGCAGCCCGCGGCGAAACGCTTGTCCTTAAATTTTTTCATTACAGATTTGGTTTCAAGGTCCACGATGCTCCTTGACGGGCGCATGAGGACAGTCGCGCCTATAAGCCCGGTTAGCTCGTCGACGGCGTACAGCACTTTTTCCATCTGGTGCTCGGGGGCAATGTCGCAAGTTATGCCCCAGCCGTGGCTTGCGGCGGCGCGGATTACGCGTTCGTCGACTCCGTGCTCTCTCATTATCTCCTGCGACGCGATGCAGTGGCGGTCGGGGTACATCTCGAAGTCGAGGTCGTGGAGCAGCCCGACGACACCCCAAAACTCCTTCTCGTCGCCGTAGCCGAGCTGGTCGGCAAAATACATCATCACGTCGCTGACAGTCTTAGCGTGGCTGAGGTGGAACTCGCCCTTGTTGTACTTGCAAAGCAGCTCCCATGCCGCCTCAAGCGTCGTTTCCAATGCCTATCACTCTCCTCGTCAGTTATTATCGTGGGGAACGAAAAGGGGGATACCCCCGGTGGGACATGGTCCCCGTACACCGCAAACTGGCTCCGCCCTATGCCGGTTGCTAGTACAATACAGGCGCCGCCTTACCTAAGCGGCAGCTTAGGTTGTGCAGGCTTTGAAGTCGTAGCCATGCCGCTCCGCGAGCCGCTTTTGGCAAAACAGGGCGTTTATGAACATTATTTTACATTTACTACATTGTATTTTCAAGCGCTTATTTGTTAATAAACGCAAAAACCGATATCTTCCGACAGCTGGGCTAAAAAATGTCTCGGAACAAATAAAAGCCTCTCGCGTCATAACACACCGGACGCGTAAGGCGTCGAAAAAATCGAAAGGGACTAGCACTATAAATGAAAAAGCTTCTTTTAACCCTTGCACTTGTTGCAGTTATCACTTCCGCCGCATCGTGCTCTGACAGCACCGGCAAGACGGGCGGCGACACTACCGGCGACACCACCGGCTCCGAGACCACCGCGCCTGTTGTGACAGAGCCGGCAACCGAAGAGCCTTCAGGCTCGCCGATTGACAAAATGCCGCTTGGAGATATCCTTGAGAAAATCTACGAGGGCGTCGAGAACCTGCCCGAGGTTTACGAAGTCGAGCT
Source organism: Clostridiales bacterium (assembly GCA_012840355.1). Lineage (GTDB taxonomy): Bacteria > Bacillota > Clostridia > Oscillospirales > CAG-272 > DTU078. The sequence continues at coordinate 70,838 of DULN01000005.1, forward strand.
TAACGAAGAGAACTTCGCAAACTTTGTCTTCACCGAATACAAAGAGGGCTACGAGGCGCTTTGCAGCGAGGCGATGATAAATATTACGACACACTCGGTCGTTCTGCTGCGCGTGCCAGAAGGCGCCGACACCGAGGCTATCGCGGACGAGATCGCAGAAAAAGCCGACCCGTTCAAGTGGGTCTGCGTTTCGGCAGACAAAGTCATCGTCCGCCGCGCGGGCAACACTATCCTGCTCGTCATGAGCTACGAAGGCATGGCCGACAAGATTGCCGAAAACTTCGATAACCTCGCCAAAGCCTAATATGGCAAAACCGGCGCGTGCCCTCGCCGTGCTGCTCGCCCTCGCGGCGATTCTGATGCTGCCGGCGCCGGGAACGCAAGCCGCGCCCGCTGCGCCAGGCTTTCCGTGGCTCGGGCGGGCGATATTGCCGGCGGCCGAGGGCGTCTTTATCAAAGCCGGCTATGCGGCAGAGGCGCCGCCGCAGGACCGCGCGCAGATTGAATACGCGGCAAAAAAGCTTGCCGACGCGGCGCGCGACTGGTTTTCCGGCTCGCGGCTCTTCTTCGCGATTGTGCCCAACAAATGGTACTGGCTCGCCGAGCCGCCGCTGCCGCGCACCGAGCCCGGCGACGTTGCGGCTATACTCGCCGCGGCGCTGCCCGAGGCGAAATATATCGATATTTCGGGGCTGCTCGGGCTTTCCCACTACTACCGCACCGACTCGCATTGGGACCAGCGGTACCTTATGCCGGTGGCAGAGGCGCTCGCCGACGCGATGGGACTCGGCGTGCGGCTTTACCCAGAGGACGGGCTGACCGTGAGGGAGCGGGCGCCCTACCGCGGGCTGTACTCGCGCAAGTATGGGCTGCCGCTTATGCCCGACACGATTTACACGCTGCACTGCGCGGCGATCGACGCGGCGCATATGGACGGCCCGGCGCTGCCTGCACCGATGCCGCTTTACTGGGAGGAAAAGCTAGAGTCGCTTGACCCGTACAGCGTGTACACCGGCGGAGTGCATTCGGTTGTGACGATTTACTCGCCGCTGGCGAAGACGAACCGCGAGCTTGTGGTATTCCGCGACAGCTTCGCTTCTTCGCTCGCCCCGCTGCTGGCGCTGGGGTACAGTAAAATAACTCTCATTGACCTGCGTTTTGTGCCGGAAAAGCTGCTCGGCAAATATATCGAGCCATCGGGGCAGGATGTGCTGTTTTTGTACAGCACTCTGATGCTCGGCTCCGGCGCGCAGTTAAAATAAAAAATGTGGGGCATTTCCCCACAACCGTTTCTTGCGGATTTTGAACGTGATTTTTTGCTATCTTACTTGACTTGCTAAATACCTTGCTTATTGCTGTTGTTAAATTCGCCGGGGGACATAGTTTCCCCGGCGTTATCCTTTGTGCCGCCTAAGCCGCCCGAGGGGAAGGGGCCCGGAGGGCGGCGCGGAAACCCCACCTGCCGGGCAGCGACACAAGGCGTTTCACCAAGCCTAAAGCTTCAGCCTAGGGGGAACTTTTTTCAAATAGTTCCCCCTACCCATTGCCCTACTTTTTCGCAGGGTGGCAGAACTCGGCCATAGAGCAAGCGCTGCAGCCGCACCCGCAGCTTGATTTGCCCTTTTTTCGGTTACGCACCATAGTGGCGATCACCGCCGCGACCACCGCCGCGAGCACAAGGCAGACTATAATCGTACCTATATTAGCAGTTATCCACGCAAGCATCCCGACGCCTCCTTATAAAATCAACTTCACGCCTTTGCTCCCGCGCGGCTGAGCTTAGGACGGCCTTTCTCAGGCTTAAACAGCATGAACATCATAAACGCAAACACCGCCGCCGCTGCGGCAAGCCCGAGCGGGTCTGGGCTTCCCGCGAACAGCATTCCGAACTGGTAGACCATGAGCGACACTGCGTAAGCAAACAGCGTCTGGTATCCAATCGCAAACAGCGTCCAGCGCGCGCTGTTCATCTCGCGCCTTATAGCGCCGATCGCCGCAAAACAGGGCGCGCAAAGCAGGTTAAACAGCAAGAACGAGTACGCCGTAAGCGGGGTAAACGCCGCGCGGATGCTCTGCCATACCTGCCAGCCGTTCTCGGCGACCTCCTCCATGCCGCCGTAAAGCACGCCAAATGTGCCGACCACGTTCTCTTTGGCGATAAGCCCGGTAAACGTCGCGACCGTCGCCTGCCAGCTTCCGAACCCAAGCGGCGCGAAAATCCACGCCACCGCACCTCCGGCTTTCGCGAGGATGGAGTTCTCAAGCGACTCAACAAGCCCGAACCTTCCGCCCTCGAAGCCGAAGCTCATAAATACCCAAAGCAGGATCGACGAAAGCAGTATCACCGTGCCCGCCTTCTTAATGAACGACCACGCGCGCTCCCACATCGAGCGCAGGAGGTTCCCCAGCGTCGGAAGGCGGTACTCCGGCAATTCCATCACGAACGGCGCGGGGTCGCCCGCGAACGCCGGCGTCTTCTTGAGCATTATGCCCGAGACGATTACCGCGGCGATGCCCACAAAGTACGCGCTTGGAGCTACCCACCACGCGCCGCCGAACATCGCGCCGGCGATAAGCGCGATAATCGGGAGCTTTGCGCCGCAGGGCATGAACGTCGTCGTCATTATCGTCATGCGCCGGTCGCGCTCGTTCTCGATAGTGCGCGACGCCATGACGCCCGGCACGCCGCAGCCCGTCGCGATGAGCATCGGGATGAACGACTTGCCCGAAAGGTTGAACTTGCGGAAGATGCGGTCCATCACAAACGCCACGCGCGCCATGTATCCGCACGCCTCAAGGAAGGCTAGCAGGAAGAACAACACCAGCATCTGCGGAACAAACCCGAGCACCGCTCCCACGCCACCGACTATACCGTCCATGATAAGCCCCTCAAGCCACGGCGCGACGTTCGCGCGCTCGAGCAGCCCGCCGACAAGCGCTGGCACACCGGGCACCCATACCCCGTAATCGGCTGGGTCTGGCTCCTCATAGCCGAGCGCCTCTTTGTAAGCTGCAAAATCGACTGGGAACTCTTCCTCTATGTTGCCTTCGTCATCGTAAAGGAGCGCCGTGGCGGCAACGCCCTCGGCTTCGGCGGGGTCAAGCCCCTCAGCCTCAGCTGCAGCCTCAAACGCTTCTACCGCAGCCGAATAGCGCCCGTACTCTGCCGCGGCTTCCTCGTACTCGGCGGCGCCGATGCCGAAAAGGTGCCAGCCGTCGCCGAACACCCCGTCGTTCGCCCAGTCGGTCGCCCACGCGCCGACGGTCGTCACCGAGATGAAGTAGACCACGAACATCACAATCGCGAATATCGGCAGCGCGAGTATGCGGTTTGTTACGACGCGGTCGATTTTGTCTGACGTGCTCGCCTTGCCCGCGCTCTTTTTCTTGTAGCAAGCCTTCATCAGCTCCGCGATGTAGACGTACCGCTCGTTCGTTATGATGCTTTCGGCGTCGTCGTCGAACTCCGCCTCGACCGCTTTTATGTCCTCTTCGATGTGCGCTAGCTTTTCATCGGGCAAAGCGAGCTGCTCGAGCACCTTTTCGTCGCGCTCGAAGATTTTGATTGCGTACCAGCGCTGCCGCTCGGCGGGTAGGTCATGCAGAACCGCCTCCTCTATATGCGCCAGCGCGTGCTCGACCGTGCCCGAGAAGGTGTGCCGCGGCACCTGCGGCGGGCTTTGCGCCGCCTCGATTGCTGCGCGCGCCGCCTCGTCTATGCCCTCGCCTTTGAGGGCGGAGATTTCGACGACTTTGCAGCCGAGAGCGCGCGAAAGCTCTCTCGTGTCGATTTTGTCGCCGCGCTTTCTAACGGCGTCCATCATGTTGATTGCGACGACGACCGGTATCCCAAGCTCGAGCAGCTGCGTCGTAAGATACAGGTTGCGCTCGAGGTTTGTGCCGTCGACGATGTTAAGTATCGCGTCCGGGCGCTCGTTAACTAAGTAGTTGCGCGCGACGACTTCCTCGAGCGTGTAGGGCGAAAGGGAGTATATCCCCGGCAGGTCGGTGACCGTCACGCCCTCGTGTTTTTTCAGCTTCCCTTCCTTTTTCTCGACCGTCACGCCCGGCCAGTTGCCGACGAACTGGTTTGAGCCTGTCAGCGCGTTAAACAGCGTGGTCTTGCCGCTGTTCGGGTTGCCCGCCAGCGCGATTTTTATGCTTTTGTCCATCAGTCCCCTCCAAAAGGCGTTTTTTCGCCCGACTTAATTCGAGTTAGCCTTAGCTAACTGTGATTTTTGATTTTAGGGGGCGTGCCCCCCCGTGATTTATTCGATTTCAATCATTTCCGCATCCGATTTTCTTATCGACAGCTCGTATCCGCGCACGGTGACCTCTATCGGGTCTCCTAGCGGCGCGACCTTGCGGACGTATATTTCCACGCCGCGCGTTATGCCCATGTCCATTATGCGGCGTTTGGTCGCGCCCTCGCCGTGCAGCTTTTTGACGCGCACGGTCTCCCCTACTTTTGCCGCCCTGAGTGTATTCATCTTTCCCTCCAAGCTAAACCATTATTTTGCCGGCCATCGCCCGGCTGATTGCAATCCGCGAGTCTTTGACGCTGACGATGAGGTTTCCGCCCGACTCGCTTATTATGCGGACGACGCCGCCCGGCACAAATCCGAGGTGCTCAAGGTGCTTTTTGACCTCCGGCGTCCCGCTTATCTTCTTTATAATATTGTCTTCGCCGACACCGGCAAGCAAAAGCGGCATCACTTCGACATCATTCCTTAAATATAATTAGTAAGTCTTAACTAACTCGCGGGTTATATAAATCGGTGAGCCTTGCCCACCGGCCGCAACGCTCGGTTAGTTTTGACTAACCACTAATATATTATCACTCTCGGCGGAAATTGTCAAGGGGTGTTGGCAAAAAAAGCGAGGGTTTGCAAAATTCGATGTATTATCCTATGCCGGGGCGGCGGGGGATTTGCCTTTGGGCGCTTTTGCACAAGGATGGAAGGCTAATCCGCCCGGCTTTGCGGCTGGTACGGCTCGAGGTGGACGTTTGCAGGCAGCCGCCGGCGCTTGGGCTGCCCCCATGTCTTAAAGTTCTTGAATGGGCCTTTAGGGGGAAGTTCCCCATAAATATTAACTCCCCCAAGCCGGCTTGGGGGAAAGCGTTACCTTTTATCTTCTTTGTCGCCGCTTTTTTTGCCCAATCCGAGCAGGCCGAGCAGGCGGACGTCTTTTAGCCCGAGGAAATAGCCAAGCGTGCTTGCGGAGAGCGCGGGCAAAATAATCAAAACAAACACGAGCGGGTTTATATCGCCGTTATTCATGCTCCTATGCAAATTGACCAGACCGATAAACATCGCCTGTATCATAAGCGCGAAAAAGCGCGCGGAATCGTAGAGCCTGTATGCCCAAAGCGGCTGCTTGTTCGCCATGTCGGTTATGAAAACAAACCCGACGATTGTTAAAATTGCGAGCAGTATATTAACCACATTCGCGCAGAGCGACATATACAGCCCTTTCAGCGGCATATACGGCAGCCGCCCGTGGTCAACCTTTACCCTTTCCTTCTGCCCATACTCCCAACACATCATATAGAGCAGCACCATATAAAAGCCCACGGCGAAGACGCTGGTCGCGATGTGCAGCCTATCGTCGCTATAGGTCGCCATCGACAGCACCATCCCGAACATCATCATGCCGAGCTGGTTGACCATCATTTTAAAAATCAGGTACGAGTTATCCTTAATAAACCTAATCATAGCCATTCGCCGCCACCGCCGGGCCGAGCATGCCGCTCGTGCGCCCGACCGCCTTTCATGTTACCTTCTTTTAGCATTACTATGTATTATACATTCCAAAATGTTAATAATGCAATATCCTGCTGTGAAATGTTTGCCTATTCACTTTCGCCTTTGCTGCGCTTTTTCGCGAGGGGGTTCGCCTCGACCGCGCGCTGCATTGCGGAGTTAGCCACGTGCGTGTATATCTGCGTGGTCGAAAGCTGCTCGTGACCGAGTATGTCCTTGAGCACGCGGATGTCGACCTTGCCCGTCTGGTACATCAGCGTCGCGGCGGTATGCCTCAGCTTGTGGACCGACAGGTTCTTGCTCTCAAGCCCCGCCTCGGCAAGCCTGCGGTAGACCATCCACTGCACGGTCTTGCGGCTTATCCGCCTGTGACGGGACGACAAAAACAGCGCGTCGGCGGAGCCGGGCTTCACCTGAGTGTCGGCTTGGCGCACCTTTAGGTAAGCCAAAAGCGCCTCGCGGCAGGCGTCGTTGAGGTAAACGACCCGCTCCTTCGCGCCCTTGCCGCGCACCCTCACATGCGAAAGGTCGGGCGCGATGTCCGAGAGGTTCAGCCCCACAAGCTCGGAAAGCCGCATGCCGCAGTTCAAAAACAGCGTGAGTATCGCATAGTCGCGCTCGCGCGTCTTTTCCGGCGCAAGCTCGGCGGTCGTGTCGAGCAAAAGCTCGCTCTCGTCGAGCGTGAGGTATTTCGGCAGCGTCCTGCGCTGCTTCGGCGAGTCTATGTCCTTAGCGATGTTCTCGGTTACAATCTTCTCTTTGGTCAAATAGCGGTAAAACGAGCGCAGCGAGGTCAGCTTTCGCGCGCGCGTTCGTGCGGAGTTAGACCGCTCGATGGCGGTAAAGTAGAGGTAGTCGAGCAAATCCGCGCGCGTTATGGTCTTTATGAGTTCGTAGTCTACACCGCCAATGTCGATGTTGTCAAACTCTTCGCCCGTGAGAGGCAGCCCGCGCTGTTTGGCTATAATGAAACGGAAAAACAGCATAAGGTCAATAAGGTACTGCTCGACAGTGCCGGGCTGCCGCCCCTGCGTGACCGTCAGGTAGCGCGCGAAGTCGCGCAGAGGCTCGCATAGGTTTTGCAGCTCGGATAGCTTGGCATAGTTCACCTTTATCACCCGTAACATAGGCGCCCCATATCCTCAGGGGCACGTAGTTTTTATTTAAATGCAGCCCCCGGCGCGTCAGGCCATGCCTCCCCGGCGTATCTCCCTATTCTCCTTCGGGGAACGCGCCGCCGGCGTATGCGGAGGATTCGGTAGGCAGCGATTTTTTAGCGAGCCGGCTTTCCGACCAGTCCTTAACCAGCGCGTAGATGACCGCGAAAGTCGGCACGCCGAGGAACAAGCCCACTACCCCGAACATTCCGCCCATCACGACGACCGAGGTCACAATATATACCGACTCAAGCCCCGTCTTGTCGGAGATAATATACGGCTCGATGAAGTTGCAGTCAAGCTGCTGCAGCACGATAATAAGCAACACAAACCAGACCGCTTTGATGGGGCTTACTAAGAATATTATAATCGCTCCCGGCACCGCGCCAAGGAACGGGCCGAGAAACGGTATTACATTCGTCACGCCGACCAGCATGCCTATGAGCGCGGGGTAAGGCAGCCGGAAAATCATCATCGACACAGTGCACAGCACGCCAATCACAATGGCGTCGATGATTTTGCCGGTAACAAACTCGGTGAAAGTCTTCGCGGTTATCCTGCCCACTTTGGCGAGCGCCTCGACCGCCGTCACCGGCAAAACCGAGCATAGGTACTTGCGCATCTGGGCGATGAGCTTCTCGCGCGAGTAAAGAAGGTAGACCGAGATTATAAGCCCCAGCGCGATGTTTTTCAGCTCGGTCACCACCGACCCGAGCGCGCCGAGAATCTGGGGCATCGCTCCGCGCATCAGCTCAAGCGAAAACGCAAGCCCGCGCTTTAAGATGTCCGCAAGGTCAAGCCTCCTCGGCGCATCGGCAAGCTCATCCAGCTCGCCAAACTCTTCAGAGCCAAACAGCTCGCCAAAACCGCTATCCTCGCCGGGTTCGCCGAACTCATCATTCTCGTCAAAAGCGACGCCGAAGCCGTCTAGTTCGAAAAACTCGCCAAGGCCGGCAAACCCGCCCGGCTCGCCTTGGTCGGGCTCCGAATCCGGCACGCCTGCCGAAAGCCCTGCCTCGCCTTCCGCCTCGCCCGTATCAGCGTCCGCAAAGCCGATATCCGCAATCGGAAGCTGGTCGAGCACCGCGTCAAGCCAGCGTTGGGCAGACGCGAGATAGCGCGGCAGCACCTCGGTAAGCTCGCGGTATGAGCGCACAACCTGCGGAGCCACGAGCACCATAAAGCCGGCTACAAACGTCAAAATCAGCATATATGTGACCGCTAGCGCGCAGCCGCGCTTGAACGCCGCGTTTCGGTGCACCGCGGAGCGCACCCGCCTGATAAATCGTGAAATCGGGCGCGGCCACCTCGGCGACGGTGCGCGAGGCGCGCGGTCGAGGAAGGCAAACGCGCGCTCCTCGAAAAACCTCGCCGGAGAGGATATTATCACCGCGAATATTACCCCGTACGCCACCGGCTTTAAAATCTTCCACAGCGTGCCGAGCGCCGCGAGCACGCTCCCAAAGTTGAAAAGCGACACCGCGAATACCGACACGACAAGCGCGCAAATCAAAACGTAGACGGCGACGGTGAAATACCGTTCGTTTTTCGGGTCAAACTCCACTGCCGCCACCGCCTTCCCGCGTATCGCTGCCGGCATCATCGCCAGGCTCGTCCGGGCGTTTGCCGGCAGTTTCATCCCCATCGTTGCCGCCATCGCCGGGAGTGACGGCGGTAAACTTTGAGTAGCGCTTTACCTTAACCGAACGCACGCCGCCGTTTCCGCCGGTATAGTACGCCGAGGTCTCGACCGGCAGCCCGCGCCGCATAAGCCGAGACTCGGCTGCCTGCTTTATAAGCGTATACAGCACCGCGAACACCGGCACCCCAAAAAACATGCCGGCTACGCCGAAAAGCCCGCTCATCACTATAATCGCGACAATCACCCACAGGGCGGAAAGACCTGTCGTGTCGCCGAGTATCCGCGGGCCGATTATGTTGCCGTCTATCTGCTGGATTATTAATATTATCAACACAAACCAAAGCGCCTTAACAGGGTCGGCGACGAAGATTATAAAAGCGCTAGGTATCGCGCCGATAAACGGGCCGAAGAACGGGATAACGTTAGTCACGCCGACAATGACGCTGACGAGCGGGTAATACGGCATATCGAAGACGCCGAGCACGACAAACGTGAGCATCCCTATGATAAGCGAGTCGATTATCTTGCCGACGATGAACCCGCCGAAAGTCTTGTCGGTCATCCTGAAAAGCTCGAAAAGCTTTTCCACCGCGCGCCGGTCAAACAGCGCGAAAAACAGCTTTTTCGACTGCGCTTTGAGCTTTTCCTTCCATATGAGGATATAGACTGAAATTATAAAGCCCAGCGTGATGTTTTTTACCTGCGTGACGAAGCTGCTAAGCAGCGAGAACACATACGAGGTGCCGCTCACGACGATATCGAACGACTCGCGCACAAGCTCTTGCAGCCTAGCGCTGAGCTTGCCGACGTCTACATATTCGAGGAGCTTTTCGTAAAACTCGGCGAAAAACTCCGACCGCTCCGCGCGCTGCTCGAGCCATTCCTGAAGCGTGGTAAAATACCCGCCGACGCGCGCTTGCAGCTCCCTGTAGCTGCCCACTATCTGCGGCACTATAACCAAAATGAACAGCGACAAAAGCAGAAGCGCGGAAAGATAAGTTGCGACAAGCGCGAGCGCTTTTCTGGCGCGCAGCTTGCTGTCGGTGCCGGAAAGCCCCCTAAACGCGCGGCTGTAAAAGAACTTATACGCGGGGTAAAGCAGGTACGCAAACGCTCCCCCCCACAATACCGGAGCGAGAATTGAAACGGCACGGTCGACCGCATTTTTGACCGCGCCGAAGTTGACGAAAAGGCAGACGGCGGTGATAATTACGAACGCTGTGACGCAAGCGTATACCGCTATAGTGTTATATTTACGGTTCCATAGTATCTTCATCGGCGTCCCCGCAAAGCTCGGATTTAGGCGCAGCTACAAAATGCATAATGCATATTTTTATATATTTTACCCACATTTGCCCCGAGTGTCAATATTGGCGCCCCTTACCTTTCGTCGGCTAGCAGCGTGAACTCGACGGTGTTGCGGGAAAGCTTGGCTTTATAGAGCTGTTTGTCCGCCGCGGCGACTATCTCTGCCGGCGAGCGGCGCGGCGAGCAGCGGACGGTCGCGACGCCTAGGCTCGCGGTCACGTGGTCCGACACTTTCGAGGCGCGGTGCTCGATCTCAAGCTCGGCGATGCGCTGCCTTATCCGCTCGGCGGTCTTCACCGCCGACTCGAGGTCGGTGTCGGGCAAAATGCAGGCGAACTCCTCGCCGCCGTAGCGCGCCGCAAGGTCGACGCCACGCCTGATGCTTGAGGCGATGGCGCGCCCGACCTCGCGCAGGCACTCGTCGCCTTTCGGATGCCCATAGAAGTCGTTGTATTCTTTAAAGTGGTCGATGTCGATGATTATGACAGACAACATCGCGCTGGACCCTGCGAGCCGCTGGTACTCGCGCTCGAGCGTGGCGTCGAAACATCGGCGGTTGGCGATGCCGGTCAGCCCGTCTTGGTATGTAAGCTCGGTCAGTATTCGGTTTGATTCCACAAGCTGCAGCTCTGTTTCCTTCCGCTCGTTTATGTCGGTAAACACGCCGAACGAGCCTTCGAACTCGCCGCTTTCGTCGCATATCGCGGTGCCCGAGACCAAAAACCAGCGGCGGACGCCGTCTTTAGTGTAAAGGCAGCTTTCGTATACCGAGTCTTTGCCGAGCCGGCGCAGCGCCTTTTGCTCGTGGTAGACCTCAAGCATGTCCGGCGGGAACAGCGACTCGTAGCTTATGCCTACCAGCTCGTCCGTGGTGTAGCCGAGCATTTTCGCCATGTGGCGGTTGGCGTATAGGATTTTATAGTTTTCGTCGAACATCATGACGCCTTCGTTGGCGATCTCAACGATGCGGCGGAACATGTGCAGCTCCATGTCGCTGCGCTCCATAGCGATCATAAGCAGGATAAATCCGCTGAAAAGGAAGTTGCAAAATCCCGTGCCGGAGACCAGCGCGAGTATCGCGCCCTGCCCTGCCGAAAGCGCAAACTCGGAGCTGGCGAAGTACAATACCGCGCTCGCCAGGTACACCGCCGAGGTTACGCTGTAGCTTATCCCGAGCATTATGCGCAGCGAGAACTTTGCGTCGGAGTAGCGTAAAAGGAAAATGCCGGGCAAAAAATAAAGTATGCTGTGCCCGAGAAAATACGCGCCCGCGCGGTACGGCTCTTTGAGGTAGAAAAACGCGGCGCTGAGCGCCACGATCGCGGACGCAGCCCAAAGGTGCAGCCTGCGCCTTACGGTTAGCCCGTTTAGCACCCTCACCGCCCATGCCTCATATGCGCAGCCGAGCAGCAGCGCGGTGTTCGCTACCATCGACAAAATATCGAAGCTGTCGGCATGCAGGTATAAAAGCAACGAGCCTGCCGCCTTGAGCATTTTCGCCTCGACCCAATACGGCGCGAGCTGGGGCTTGCCTAGGCTGAACTTGAAAAGCAGAATCAGTAGCCCAAACGAAAACGAGCCGACCGCAAGCATTAATATTACGGTTTTAAAATCCATGCCTACACAATCTGTCCACTAATACTGCCTCATATTTCGTAGAATTTTGTACTTTTTTCTATTATATTACAATTGGTAATTTTATTCAAGTGAAATCTTAATTTATTTGTATAAAGTTTTTTCGCCCACGCAATCCGCGCCGCCTTCTCCCGCCCCTTACGGCGGCTTGGGTAGGGCATGGGTACGCGCCGAGTAGGCATGGTTCCTCCGGCCCACGTAGAAATCTTCCCTTTTAATTTACAACTGCGTTTTAAAATTTTATAGAAATGTGCATTTTCATATGGTATTATGAATTATTATAAAACTAATTATTTTAGGGGCAGACGGCATTGCTAAAGCTTGTTGATATCCATAAACGCTACACCGCAGGCGGCACCAGCGTCGAGGCGCTGCGCGGCGTGTCGATTAACTTTCGCAAAAGCGAGTTCGTAGCGATACTCGGCCCGTCGGGATGCGGCAAAACGACGATGCTTAACATCATCGGCGGGCTTGACCGCTACACCTCGGGCGACCTTATCATCGGCGGGCGCTCGACTAAAGAGTATGCCGACGCCGATTGGGATGACTACCGCAACAAATCGATTGGCTTTGTGTTTCAAAGCTACAACCTCATCCCGCACCAGACGGTACTCGCCAACGTCGAGCTGGCGATGACGCTCTCGGGCATCTCAAAATCCGAGCGCCGCCGGCGCGCGATTGAGGCGCTCGAACGCGTGGGGCTGGGCGACCAGATAAAAAAGAAGCCGACCCATCTTTCGGGCGGGCAGATGCAGCGCGTCGCGATCGCCCGCGCGCTGGTCAACAATCCCGAGATTGTGCTCGCCGACGAGCCGACCGGCGCGCTTGACACGCAGACCAGCGTGCAGGTAATGGACATCCTGAAAGAAATCGCGCGTGACCGGCTCGTGATAATGGTGACGCACAACGCGGAACTTGCGCACCGCTACGCTACGCGCGTCATAAACCTGCTCGACGGGCAGGTGACCGGCGACTCCAACCCCTACGACGGCACGGAGGACGAGCCTCAAAAGGCTACAGCGAAGAAAAAGCGCCGTCGCTCGACCTCGATGTCGTTTTTCACGGCGCTGGGGCTGTCGCTCGACAACCTCATGACAAAGCGCGCGCGGACTATACTCACCTCGTTCGCGGGCAGCATAGGCATTATCGGCATCGCGCTTATTCTGGCGCTGTCGACCGGCGTCAAGCAATACATCGACGAGGTGCAGCGCGATACCCTTTCGTCCTACCCTATCACCATCGAGGACGAGCAGACCGACATAAGCTCGTTTATGAAAGCGCTGGGCGAGGTTGGCAAAAGCAGGTCGGGCGCGTCGAAGCCCGAGCACCCGGCGGACGCGGTCTATTCCGACGCGAGCCTGTATGAGCTCTTTAACGCGGTGTTCAACCCCGAGGTGACGAAGAACGACCTTCGCTCGTTCAAGGAGTACCTTGACGCCGAGCTTGCCAAGGAGCCCGGCTCCGGCGGGCTGGTGGACGCGGTGTCGTCGGTTCAGTACCTTTACGGCGTGAAGTTCAGCACCTATGTAAAGTCACCCGAGGGCGACTGGGTCAACACCGACATGTCGGACGCCTTCGCCGCGCTGCCGAGGAACCTCTCGCGGCAGGCTTCGATGCTGCGCTCGCAGTTTTCGCGGTTCGGGCTGTGGCAGGAGCTTATGCCCGGCAAAAACGGCGAGCTTATCTCCGACATGATTTACCAGCAGTACGACCTTGTGTACGGCGACTGGCCGCGCGATAAGGACGAGGTCGTGCTGATACTTAACAAAAACAACGAGATTTCCGACCTCGCATTCTACTCGCTCGGGCAGATGACGGCGAAAGAGGTTGAGGAAATACTCACAGCCGTTGTAAACGAGAAAGGCATAAGCATTGGCACTCGCAAGCTCGACTACGAGGAGGCGCTGAATATTAGGTTCAGGCTGCTCGCCGCCTGCGACCTCTACGCCGATTCCGACGGCGACGGCGTGTGGACGAGCATTGCGGACGACAAAGAGGCGCTGGCGCTGCGAGTGGGCAGCGGGCTTGAGCTTCGCATCTCGGGCATTATCCGCCCGAAAGAGGACGCGACGGCAACGGCGCTGACCGGGATTTTCGGCTATACCCACAAGCTCACCGAGTACCTTATAGAGTACACCGAAACCTCGCCCGCCGTCAAAGCGCAGCGCGCCGAGGAGAACGCAAACTTCGACATTTTCACCGGCTTGCCGTTTGAGATAGAAGAAACCGAGAACCCGACCGTCGAGTACAAAGCGGAGCGGGTGCGCGAGTATTTCGCATCCCTCGACGACGCGGGCAAAGCGAAGCTCTACACGCAGATTATATCCGAGCCGAGCGAGGAGTATATAAGCTCGATGCTCGAGCAGTATATGGCGCAGTACCAGACGCGCGAGAGCATGGAGGCTGCGGTCGCCGAGGCGTACGGCATGGACGCCGAGTCGGTAAAGGGCTATCTTGCCTCGTATTCCGACGAGGAGCTGCGGGATATGATGCGCGAGCAGGTTGCGAATATGATAAAGCAGCAGTACGCTGCGCAGGCAGAAGAGCGCGTCAAGGCCATTATGACGGCGCCGACGCCTGAGGAGCTTGAGGCGATAAAAGCTGAGATAAAAGCGCAGTTTATAAACCGCGACATCAAAGCCGCGTACGTGACCTCCGACTGGGCGAAAAAGACGGGAATGCCTACTGCCGATATTATGGCGTACCTTAGCGGGCTGTCCGACGCCGAGCTTGACGCGCTGGTGGACGGTATCGCGGCCGAGCAGGCGAAGGAGTACTATGCCGCGGCCGCTCAGCCATACACTCCGGAGGGCTACGCTAAGGTGGCGGCGGCGTTCGACGCTGAGTACGGCTCGGAGACCGACGTCGAGACTTTAGCGCGGTATTATGACCTTTACATGCCGCGCGAGGTGTCCGAGTCAACGCTCGCCGACAACTTAAAAAAGCTCGGCGCGGTCGACCTTGCCGAGCCGAGGGCGATTAACATTTACGCCGCGACGTTCGAGAACAAGGACGCAATCGCCGACGAGATAAAGAAATACAACGACAGCGTCGGCGAGGAGAAAAAGATAGTCTACACCGACTATGTGGCGCTGCTTATGTCGGGCATCACGGGGATTATAAACGCTATCTCCTACGGGCTTATCGTGTTCGTTTCGATATCGCTCGTGGTGTCGTCGATAATGATAGGGATTATCACCTACATCTCGGTGCTAGAGCGGACGAAAGAGATTGGCATTTTGCGCTCGCTCGGCGCGTCGAAGCGGGACATCTCGCGAGTGTTCAACGCCGAGACGCTCATCGTGGGCTTTGCTGCCGGCATGATGGGGATTGGCATATCGCTGCTTTTGTGCATCCCGATTAGCGCGCTGATACACCGGCTTAGCGGCGTTACGGCGATAAACGCGTTTATAAAGCCGCTGCACGCTGTCGTGTTGGTGCTAATCAGCATGGCGCTCACGCTTATCGCCGGCATTATCCCCTCCCGTATCGCAGCCAACAAAGACCCCGTCGAAGCATTGCGCACTGAGTAGTTTGTTCGGTTTTGTGGGGGGCTTTTTGTAAAAAGTCCCCCACACGCCCTTAAAAACTTTTATGCATGGGGCTTGGTCAAGCCAAGCGTAACTACCATAAAGGAAGCATATACGCGCCGCCTTGCTTTGGTTAAAACAGGCGCCGGCGCAAACAAAAAAGCCTGCGGCAA
>DULN01000006.1 GCA_012840355.1 Clostridiales bacterium
ACACCAACTCTCGAAGATTACTATCTTTATGTGTTTGAAGACATAGTTGTAGCAACGTAAGTCATTGGTTGATCGAGTTCGCCCATTTAATCATGTGTAAACATCCAACCCGTACACTCACTCCCCCTGCCATCCAACCTGTAAACTCAACGACCACCGACATCTAACCTGTACACCCACAATAAAAAATGCCTGATTTGCTCTATTCCCTAGATGCAATAATCAGGCATTTTAATTTTATTATTGTTAGCAGTTATCATGTTATGTATGATTACCACGGGGCGCACTTATTTTTTTAAATAAATTGTTATGATATATTTGAAAGCGAACTGTTGCGATTTCGTACAATATAATCTACAATATAATATTATAATATATTAAAGGGATTAATATGGACAACATAATAAGACTGATTGCAGCAACAGATCGACTGGGCCGTAGAGTTATACCTATTGGCAGCGAAAGAAAAGACCGCTATGTCGGTATTTTCTATTTTTTATGGCTTGGGCAGCATGTAAAAAAAGATACAGAGATATATGACAACACAAAGCTGCTAAAATCTTCGCCCGAACTGCTCTGGGATACGGCGGGCAACAAAGCAAGTCCGGTCGGCGAGTATCATTTCTGGGGCGAACCGCTGTTTGGTTATTATAACTCACTTGACGAATGGGTAATGCGCCGGCACATCAAAATGCTGACTTTAGCCGGAGTGGATTTCCTCGTATTTGATACGACAAATGCAGTCACATACGACGCGGTATGGGAAAAGCTATTTGCCATTCTTGAAGAATACCGCCTGGCAGGTTGGGATGTGCCGAAGATTGCGTTTTATACAAACACTGCTTCCGGGCGGACGGTCAGGCATCTGTATGATGTGCTGTACGCGCCTGGCCGATACCGCGACCTTTGGTTTACCCGCGAAGGCAAGCCGCTTATCATTGGCGTGGAATCGGAGATAGAACAAAAGCTGCGTGACTTTTTCTGGTTTCGTCCTTCCCAGTGGCCTAATGAACCCGACCGCGAAGGCGGTTTCCCATGGATCGACTGGCACCGCCCGCAAAAGCTGTACGGAGATGTCATGAGTGTATCTGTCGCTCAGCATCCGGGACTTCCGTTCAGCGATTCTGTACAATTCAAGGAACACGATAGCAACTGGGGGCGCGGATTCCACAATGGAAAGAACGATAAAGGCGCAATCGAATCCGGCGCCAACTTTGAGGAACAGTGGAATCATGCGATTGAGTGCGATCCGAAGATAGTTTTTGTAACCGGTTGGAATGAGTGGATAGCTATCAAATTTGTGGGTAACCCTGGTGGTAAGTACGGTGAACGTGTATTTTTCGTCGACTGCGCGGATGAGGAATTCTCGCGCGATATCGAACCGATGCGCGGCGGTTACGGCGACAATTTTTATTTGCAGTTGGCTCGCAATATACGGAGATACAAGGGGACCGCAAATCAAGGCGAAAAGTATCGGACGGCAAAAACGCTCGACATATACGGCGACCTTTCGCAATGGGACGACGTGAAGACTATATACCGCGGTTTCGGCGACCGCACAGCTCGCGACTGCCTTAGCCATTCGCCCAAAATGCGTTATACGGCGCCGGCGCCGCGCAACGCTATATGCGAAGTCCGTGTGGCTGACGACGAGGCTTACCTGTATTTCTACATACGTGCGGCGGAGAATATCGGGTTGTATCCGGATGAACGCAACTGTATGAATATATTTATCACCCCGCTTTGTGGCGGGACGGGCCTTGGCGGCTTTGATTATGTCGTAGGCCGCGAAATATATTCAGGCTCAGTATCAAGCGTTCACAAAATTACTGCTCCGGTTATTGAGGGCGGAGCGCCCGGGTATTCGCGTGTCGGAACTGCGGAATATAACCTATCGGGCAGGACGATACAACTGCGTATACCCCGAACGTCTGTAAAACTTGGCGCGAATGAAGGCTTTATATTCAAAGTAGCCGACGGAGTTGAGTGCCCGGACGATATGATGAGCTATTATACGTCCGGGGACTGTGTACCTTTTGGCAGGCTCGGATTCGCATATGGAGTGTAAATAGAGAATCTTAGTGTTGGATTAGCCGATATTATCATAAAAAACAAGAAGGGGTAGCCCATGAACTTATACGACAGGGTCAGCACGGGCATAAAGGGATTTGACCATGTAATCGACCACCTGCGGCTGGGTGATAACGTAGTATGGCAGGTGGATTCCATTTCGGGCTATAAAAAAATGGCCGAGTATTTTGTGAAAAGCTCCAAATCGGAAAAAATGCGGGTGATTTATGTCCGCTTTGCAAATCACGAGCCTATCTTTAATACCAGTGATATAATGACTTATCACATTGACCCTCAAAAAGGTTTTGAGAGCTTTACAATCGAAATACACAACCTAATAAATGAAGAGGGTAAGAGAGTATTATATGTATTTGACTGCCTGACTGATTTGCTCGAATACTGGCATTCGGACCTGATGATCGGTAACTTTTTTAAAGCCACATGCCCGTATTTGTACGACCTTGAGACGGTAGCATATTTTGCAATCAGACGGAATTATCACACCTATAGCACCATCGCCGGAATCCGTGAGACGACCCAGCTTCTCCTTGACCTATATCAAATAAATGAAAAAACATATATCCACCCACTCAAGGTATGGCAGCGCTATTCGCCGACAATGTTCTTCCCGCATCTCATTCAGGGGCAGGATGCGGTATGCATTACGTCTAGCGCCGATGCCTCGGAGCTTTTTAATAGCATTAACCGCTATGAAATAAGGCTTGACCATTGGAATAGAATTTTCAGCGACGCAAAAAATATGCTGGATGCACCCGCCGAGGAGCAGAATACCTTAAAAAGGCGCCTTATGCAAATGATAATCGGCAACCAGTCCCGAATGCTCGAGCTGTGCGATCGGTATTTTACCTTAAGTGATATCCTCGCCGTCGCATCTAGGGAAATAGGCACAGGTTTTATCGGCGGAAAAAGCGTCGGCATGCTGCTTGCGAGGAAGATTCTTGAAGTATAAGGCGATGGCCGTTTTACATCATATCTTGAGCCTCACGATTCGTTTTATATAGGCTCGGATGTTTTTTACACATATATTGTACAAAACGGCTGGTGGAGGCTCCGCACAAAACAAAAGACGCCCGAGGGCTACTTTAAATATGCGGCGGAGCTTAAGGAGAAGCTTTTGAACGGCACATTCCCCAAAGATATTCAGGAACAATTTATCGGAATGCTAGAGTACTTCGGCCAGTCACCGATAATAGTGCGTTCAAGCTCTCTCCTTGAGGACAACTTTGGGAACGCATTTGCCGGCAAATACGAGAGCGTTTTTTGCGTAAACCAGGGTACTCCGCAAGAGCGTTACGAGGCTTTTGAACAGGCTGTCCGCATCATATATGCAAGCACTATGAACGAGGACGCCCTGGCTTACCGCATGAACCGAGGGCTGGCGCAGAAGGACGAACAGATGGCTATACTTGTGCAGCGGGTCTCGGGAGACCGCTTTGGGGATTATTTCTTTCCGCACTTAGCAGGCGTGGGGGTCTCCTCTAACCTTTACGTCTGGGATGAAAGTATAGATATGAACGCAGGGATGCTGCGCCTTGTATTCGGGCTTGGCACCAGGGCGGTGGACCGGACCGACGGGGATTATGTAAAGGTTGTAGCCCTTGACAACCCGCTCCGCACGCCCCCGATTAATTTCGAAGACCAGAAGAAATTCTCACAGCACCGGGTAGACCTTCTTTCGCTTTCTGAAAATGCCTTGCAAAGCAAGGATTTGGACGATGTTATATCGTTGCCACTGAAAGCCGACAAAAAGCTATTTGCAAGTCCCGACTATGTAACCGAAGCCAGGCTCCGCGAGCTGGGTTACCATAACCGGAAAACGCCATATATACTGGATTTTAAAAAGCTTTTTACCGACACAAATTTCGCTGACGTAATGAGAGAAATGCTGGCTGTGCTCTCGAAAGCATACGATTACCCTGTCGATATTGAGTTCACTGTCAACTTTAGCAAGGATAATAGCTATAAAATAAATCTTCTGCAGTGCCGCCCGCTGCAGACCAAAGGCTTAGGAAAGACAGTAAAGATACCGGAAATAAAGGACGCATATGACTGCTTCTTTTCAAGCAAAGGCAACTTTATGGGCGGGAATGTGCGATTGCCAATCGATTATGTCATTATGGTTAATGCGGGCGCATATTTGAACTTGAGCGAACAGGAAAAATACAACGTTGCCCGTCAAATTGGGCTTATAAACAAGGAGATTAAAGGGAAAAACGCCATGCTGGTCGGTCCCGGCAGATGGGGCAGCACAACGCCGTCACTCGGAGTCCCTGTGCATTTTGCAGAACTTTGTAACATGAAAGTAGTTTGCGAGTATTCATCGGCGAAGGATGGATTTATGCCGGAGCTTTCTTACGGCAGCCACTTCTTCCATGACATCGTTGAGTCGGAAATTTTTTATGTAGCCATATTTGACGGCTACGAAGGCGTCGTATTTAACCCCGACCGCATTTTACAAAAAGAAAATTTGCTCCCTTCATTTTTACCTGACAGCAGGAAGTTTAAGGATGTAATCCATGTTGCAAAAACAGACGGCTTAGAGATTTACTCCGATATTGTGTCGCAGAGGCTGCTCTGTAAATGAGTGAGGATAATTATGCTAATATAATAAAGCACCCCTTTGCTAGAAACTTATAGCATTGAGATGCTGATTTACACTTTATGGTACTAGCTCCACCGTTATTTCGCTGCCGTCTGATATAGCGGTTACCGTGCCGTCTTTCGTACAGTATACTTCGCAGCCAAGAGCCGAAAGCGACTCTATCGTCCTATCGTCTGCAGGGTTTTTTTCGCTATCTGTAATCACGGCAATTGACGGGTTTACAAAATTAATAAATTCCGACGTCATATCGTCGAATCGCCCGTGGTGTGGGACTTTAAAATAATCGTAATTGCCGTCAAGCTGCTCCATAAGTTCCGAAATCCTTTCGGATTCGGCATCTCCAGCGAAAAGGAAACTCAAATTTCCGTGCTTTGCCAAAACCACAAGGGAATAATCGTTATCGCCGCGGTAAGAGGTTTTAAGCGGAGAGTATATCTCAAAAAGCACATCGTCAAGCAAGAATGACACGTTTTCGGTTATCGCGGTTTGCGACATACTGTTCATTTCAAGCGCGTTTATATACTTTTTATACTCGTCGGTGTTTCCCTTGTAATCGGGCACATAAATTATATTAGCTGTAACATTGCTAAGAATCTTTGCAGCACCGCCCACATGGTCTTTGTCAAAATGCGTGATTACAAGGTAGTCAATTGTCTTGATATTTCTTTCCTTTAAGTATTGTAAAACCTTATCGGCATCGTCTTTTTCGCCGCAGTCGATTACCATGCAAGAGTTTTGCGTTGTAATAACAATGGCGTCTGCCTGACCGGCTTTTAGTACGGATATTGTTAGTATACCGCTAGCAGTCGGCACTGTAGGCACTGTTATAGTAGTATCATTATTGTCATTATTATCATTATTATCATTATTATCGTAATTACCGCTGCTTGCGCAGCCGTAAAGATTAAGTAGAAAAATAAATGCCAGCGAGATTATGCAAGCCCTAAAGATATTTTTTATAGCCACAAAAACTATCTCCTTATGAAAACAAAATTATAGATTATTTCTAAAAAACACTTTATTTGTTATGAAAAAATGGTATAATAGAAAATACTTACACCAGAAGCAGAGAAAGCTTGCATTCAATTATATCGCAAAACTTAAATATATACAAGATAATATTAGGAGGGATAAAGTTGGCGGAGATTATCCAGATAAACGATACCACATGGAGAATTGAAGATAACGGCGTCAGATTTTTCCTCTTAACCGGCGCGGATAAGGCTCTGCTCGTTGACAGCGGCAGAGGTACCCCGAATGCAAAGCAGATTGCAGAGGGTATTACAAAACTGCCACTAATGCTTCTTAACACGCACGCCGATCCGGACCATATCTCCGGTAACGGCAGTTTTGAGTATATTTATATGCATCCTGCCGAAGAAGGACTCTACAGGGCGCACGGGGGCAAAGGCACAATTTTGCCTGTAAATGATAGCGATATAATAGAGCTTGGCAACAGACCCCTGAAAATATTTTACATACCCGGGCATACCCCCGGCAGCATTGCCGTGCTGGATATAAAAAACAGGGCGCTTATATCGGGAGACTCGGTCCAAGACGGGAACATCTTTATGTTTGGGAAACACAGGAATATGTCCCGCTATCTGGAGAGCATGAAGAAGCTGTCTAAGTATACCGATGAGTTTGACACGGTATATCCGTCGCACGGCAGCTTCCCGGTCGGTCCCGATTTGATTGGCAAGCTTATCGAAGGCGCGGAGCAGATTATAAGCGGCAAAGCGCAAGGGGAGATCATTGAAAGGTTCGGCGCGCCGGTAATGCTTTATAAATTCCCATATGCCGGATTTTTGTGCGACGTTCCCGCGGACAAAGAGTAAGGGTGACGATTATCGTTTGCTAAGATTTAAGCATGCAATATACCCATAAAAGCGTTAAGAGGATAAGCAAAAAGTTGACCCTTAATTAATACTTTACATAAAATGGAGGGCGCGCTTATGTCAAATCCTTCTCGGAGACTGGTTGCCTTAACGCTTGTTGTTGCCATCCTTTTTACGCTGGTATCCTGTGCCGAAAAAACCGCCAATGTTGCAGACGCATCGAAAAAACCGGGTGATTCGTCAGCTTTGCAAGATGCCGAGACGGCATCCGATTACATTGCAAAACTCAGCGGCCAAAATTTCGGCGGGGAAACCTTTACGATATTGTGCACGCATACCGAGGAAAGACCTAATATGCCGTTCGAAGAAGAAGTTGGAGATATATTTTATGACTCGGCATATAGGCGTGACCGCATAGTTGAAGACCTATTTAATATAAATATCGAATATATATCGGACACAGACCGCGGTGCCGTAAGGACAAAGGTGATGAACACTGTTAATGCGCAGGAAGACGCGTATGATTTGCTTTTGACCACCACCGCGGATGGGTTCAACACCCTCGCTCCGGGCGGGTATCTGTATGACCTGCGCTCTGTGGACTCGCTGCTTTTGGACGAGGATTGGTGGTGCCAGTCGATGAACGAGGAGATGGTCGTCAACGGCAAACAGTATGTGGCGACGGGACCGGCATGTTTGGCATACCTGTATAGCACATTTTTTGTTATTTTCAATATAAACCTTGCTTCTGACCGCGGGATTTCAGATGAAAGCCTGTATAATGCCGTTATTGACGGAAAATGGACAATTGATATGCTCGCTAGCCTAATTAAAGGAGTGTACGCCGACCTGAACAACAATGGGAGAGCCGATACCGAGGACTTTTATGGACTTGACCTTGACGACTCGCAGGGCAACGCCCTTTACGCCGGGGCAGGGCTTAAGACGACCCAAAGAAACCCGGACGGTATACCCGAACTCGTCATCGACAGCGAGCGCTCGATAACCGTGCTAGATAAATTCAACTCCCTTTTCACTACTCAAGATGTTATACAGACCGAATCACTTGGAAATGACCCGTCAGGATTGTCGTACAAAATCTCGCTTTTCAAGAATAGGCGCTCGCTGTTTAGCTTAAACCGTGCAGCTTTCGTCATGTCATACCTCAGGGATATGGAAGACGACTACGGTATCCTTCCCGTTCCTAAATACGAAGAATCGCAGAAATCGTATTATACGCTCTTTGACCCTTGGATGCCGAGCGGGATCGGGCTTCTTAAAACCGTTTCCGATGCGGAAAAAGTCGGCATTGTAACAGACGCAATGGCATACTTGGGCTACACCACAGTGCAGCCCAATGTCTTGAGCCTCACGCTGAAAGAAAAAATCGCGCGCGACGAGAATTCCAAAAAAATGCTCGACATCGTATACGATAACATCACCGTCGATCTCAACACAATATTCAACTTTGGCGAAACCTCTATATATTTGAGACAATATGCGGTCGGCAGCACTTCCAATTTCATCTCTACTTATAAAAAAGTAGCCAAAGCAGCCCAAAAAGCGCTTGAAAAGCTTATGGAGCAGTACGACGTCATAACATAAAACGCCGATGTTGGTGTAATTAAATAAACTAAACCTCCTGTGATAGCAAAACCTATCGCAGGAGGTTTTAAATGCTTTTTATATTATCGGCTTATCGGCGGTATTAAAAGAACAAGCCAAGTATAAAACGCATCCATTTTGTTAGCCAACATTTTTACAGCCTAATATTAAGCATTTGCAGAACAAAATTCCAAAGCAATGTTTATCACATGGACAGTTGGGCATATCTGGATTGGGGCATGAGCAATTATCTTCGCTGCAATCGCAGTTTTCGCCGCACGTGCAATCGTTACCGCAGCCGCATTTTTGCTCATCATTGCCGCAATCGCAGTCGGTGCAGTCGCCGCCGCAGTCGCCGCATTCACTGCATGGGCAATTGGAGCTGCCGCCGTTGCCGCAATCGCAGTCGGTGCAGTCGCCATCACACTCGCTGCAGCCATCGCACGGGCAATTGGAGCCGCCGCCATCACCACAACCGCATTCAGGGCAATCGCCGTCGCACTCGTCGCAAACGTCACATGGGCAGTTGGGCTGCTCGTCGCCGCCTTCGCCGCAGCCGCAGTCGGGGCAATCGCAGTCGTCGCATTCTTCACATGGGCAGGTAGGCTCTTCTACGCTTTGTTCGCAGCCCGGGCATTTGCATTCTGGGCAGTTGCCATTGCACTCGCAGCCATCGCCGGTGCAACCATCGCACGTGCACTTGGGCGGCTCAGGCTTGTTCGGTGTGCCCCCGCCGCCGCCACCGCCGGCGGGAGCCCAGCTTAAGCTAGGGGCGGGCATGTCGGGTTTTTCTATGAACTCATATGCGCCGATGTCGATTGTGCCGCTGACACGCGTGCCATTTTTTAAGTCGTAGCCTAATAGCACGTTGTGAGCGGTAGAAAATGAACGTGCATTACTGGTGTAATCGTCGTTATTTCCTTTGTCAACTAAAACCGAGCTGCTCTTTGGCTCAAAGCTGCCCGAGTTTTTGAACAGATCTTTATGATTGGACTTGGAAATGTCTATGTTATTATAGGTATCGTCGAAAAGAATAAAGTCTTGTGATTGCTCGCCTATTGCATTATTGTAAAACGCGTAAGTGCCGAGGACTTCTTCGCTTTTGCTTTCCCTATAGACCTGATCGCCGCCGTCATTGCCCCAAATTACATTGTTGTAAAATGCCAGATTGATATTGTCGTCGACAGTTATATGTACGCCGGCACCTGCTTTGCCTTTTTCTTCGGATATACCGTTGTAAACAATAGTGTTGTTTATAAGTGTTGTTTATAATACGGGCATTTGCTGCGCCGGCGATATAAATTGCGCCGCCGGATATAGCCGCGTTATTGTAAGCAATAAGGTTATTTGTGATATATACGTCGCTCGAAGTGTCAATATAAACTCCGGCGCCGTTTATTGCTTCGTTATTTTCAATGCGGGAATGGGATATTATAGCGGGACCGGCGACATTGATTGTCCCATCGCTTTCGGGGGCTTTGTTCCCATGAATGTAACAGGACAGTAGCGAGCCGTTGTCTAAATTAATGGCGCCGCCTGTTACTATCGAGTTTTCCAGCACGCCGCCAGATTCAAGCTCGGCAATGCTACCGCTTCCGTCGGATGTGGACTCTATTGTCACACCGCTAACGACTCCGCCGGCAATCTTAACAACAACTCCACTGACTTTTAAAACCGTGGGCGATATGAATTCCCAAGGCTCGATAATGCCGTTTTTGTCACGGTCAACTTTGATTCTGCCGCCTTCATAAACCTCGTTGCCGGAAAAGCTACCGTAAAGGTATACCCCTTCTTTGATTTCAAGCGGTTTTGTTATGTTGTAATCCCCGCCCTTAAGGAATACCTTTACCTTTTCGCCTGGCTGCGGCTCATAGCCAAGCGCCGCTGAAACCACTGTAGCCGAAACTACCACCATACTCGACACTTTGCCGAAAGTGGACCTAAAAGGGCTAACGGTTCGCGCGCTGGCACGAAAAAACTCGTGGTGGCAGCTTACAGAGATTAGCGCTACCGAGCTAAACGGAGAAGTTATCAACGACGCCATTTACAACCGCAACCTGAAGCTTGAGTCAACTTGCAATATAAAGTTTTTGACGGAACATGTCGACTCCGTCGGAAATACAATCCGCGCGCTCATAATGGCAAATGATAGCACATATGAATTTATTCTTGCGAATATGAACGAGAGTGCAACGCTTGCGGGCGACGGCATGCTTATTAATCTTTACAGCATTCCGACGCTTGATATGTCAAACCCTGCGTGGGACCAAAACGCCAATGATTATTTCAGCATAGCAGGCAAGCTTTATTATGGGGTATCCGACATATCGCTTGGCAAAAACGAAGCGATTTGGTGCTACATGTTCAACAAACGGCTAATAAAGGATTTTGCGCTTGATGATCCGTACCAGCTAGTTCGAGAGGGCAAATGGACATTTGACATATCGCACCAAATGATGACCGTTGCAACCGCCGACCTTAATGGAGATGGCAAAATAACCGCCGACGCTGACCGGTATGGTTTAGCGACACACGAGGTAAACTACTATGCGCTGCTAATTGCCGGCGGCGAGCCACTTGCGCGCGCAGGCAGCGAAGGGGTTCCGGTGATTACTGCCGGCAGCGACAGGTTTATATCGGTCTATGATAAAATTGTTTTGCTGTTTACCCAAAACGACATGACGCTAATCGAGTATGAGGGCAAGGCATTTATGGCTGGCCGCGCGCTGCTCTGCGGGCAGGTTTTAGCATGCGTGCGCCTATTTAGGCCGATGGAAGACGACTTTGGCATAATCCCCTTGCCCAAATATGACGAGCTGCAAAAGCAGTATTACTCTTATGTAATACCTTACGATATTTTTTCAGCTTCGGTGCCTGTTACGGCAAATGATTTAGAAGTATCGGGCTATGTGCTGCAGGCACTCGCCATCCTTTCGGATTATTATATCACGCCGGCTTATTATGATATTACGATTACTGGCAAAGGGTTGCGCGACGAGGAGTCGGCAGAGATGCTTGACATAATACTTGATAGTACCGTCTACGACCTGGCGCGCATGTATGATTGGGGCGCGGTAGCGTCTAGCATAGTGGCGAATATGATGTCGGGCAAAGATTTCATGTCGTTCTATAAAAAACGCGAGAAAGCGGCAAACTCTGCCTTGCAAAAAACCGTCGATGCTTTTATTTCAAGCGCTACATAGCCTTAAGCAATTTTAAATAAAACCGCCTGAATGCAGGCGGCTTTTTTATCAAGGTTAACTGCTGAGCTTATATTTGCCGTGCAGTTTTTTACGATATTGCTAACAAATGCATGCTATAAGCTTCATAAACCCTGTAAATTACCTCCCGGAGCGTTTTTTGCCCCGGATTTTAAGCTATGATACTTGTAATATGTGAGAATTTGTATTATAATTGTAATGCTTTTAAGTAGTTGACCCATATAAATTTTCATGGAGGTTAAGCAAATGTCACGGAAACTAATAGCGCTCGTACTTGCCTTTATTATGGCATTCGCCGTGTTCGCCCTTGCCGGCTGTTCAGGCGGCGAGTCGTCGTCGGGCGATGCCGAAACAAGTGCGGGCAACGAACCGTCGGAGACAACCCCGGTCGAATCCACTGAAGAGGAAGCAACAGTTGAAGAAGAAACAACCGCAGCTGAAGAAACACCTTCCGCAAGCTCCGAGCCGAAAGAGGAAACTGCGGGCCCGGAATTCGGCTATATAATTGAGGAGTACTCTGAGTATCATTACACCACTTTCGTCTGCCCCTATACTGACGGCAACGGCGTGGTTGGCGGTAGCGCCGCTAACGGCTATTTCGACCCGGCAACCGACGAAATGGCGGCGTTCATCGCGCAGAATCCCGAGTGGTATAAGGACACAAAGCTCATGGAGAGCTGGGATATTGCGAGCGCACCGTTCGGCGACCGCATCGGCGTTATGATGGCGGCAGAAACGCCTTTCATCACCGACCCGGTTAACGTCAACGGCCTTATGGTCTACAAGACTTTTGAGATCAAAGACCTTAGCGACGACATTCATTACTCGCTCAATGTATTTTACGATAACACGGTTTACATTTATATAAACGGCAAGCCATACTTTATAAATGACGCCAACTGCGGCGTTGGCGACTGGAACGGCGACTATGAGCCGATAAACTACAATATCGACGACCAGCCGCTCACGCTTAAGGACTTCCTCGTTGAAGGCACAAACTACATAGCGATCTCGATTAAGAACTGCTGGGGCGGGCGCGAGCTTGACCTTTCGCTTACTTACGAGAAATCGTCCACGAAGGCTTCGCTCAGGTTCTTTGACCCGGGCGCTGAGTGGCATTACAAAGTATTCTATTGCCCGTACACCGACGGTAACGGCGAAATCGACGGCAGCGCTGCCGGCGGTTATTACGATGAAGCCACCGACGAGATGGCTAAGTTCATAGCCGAAAATCCCAACTTCACGACCGACGCCGAGATGCTCAAGTCCTGGCCGACCGCCAAGTCGCCTTTTAGCGCGGTGGCAGAAGAGATCGGCTGGACCGGCAGCAACCACGGCCTCATTCTCTACAGGACTATCGAGATCACCGACGTTGAGAAGCTCAAGACAGCCGACTACTTCGACTGGTATTGCTTCTACGACAACACGATCCATGTATACCTCAACGGCACCGAGATATTTGTCGACGACGGTAACTGCGTAGCTCAGGACTGGAACGGCGGACTTACCCATTACGAGCTCGACACCGCCACTGTGGCTGAGCTGTTCAAACAGGGCGAGAACCACCTCGTTGTCACCATCAAAGACGCGTGGGGCGGCCGTGAGTTCAACGCCGGCTTCTCCGCCGAGTGGAAGTAATATAGTATAAAGTAAAATTTAAAACGCCTATTCCGGGCAATCCGGGATAGGCGTTTTGTTTTGCGGGCTTTTTTGATAAAAATTATAAAAGGTAGTGCAACCGTAGCGTTTTTCTGCTATAATTTCGGTGGTCACTCAAGGAGAGAGACAAAAGATAGCTAAAAAAGGGAGGAGCAAAAATGCTTAGACCCGTTGCAATGGAATTTTTGCCGCCGCGCGACATTAAGCCGCTTGGCTGGCTAAGGCGGCAGCTTGAAATACAGGCGAACGGGCTTTCCGGCAATCTTGATAAAATGTGGCCGGATGTGCGCGACAGCCGCTGGGTTGGTGGCGACAGGGAAGGCTGGGAGCGGGTTCCTTATTGGCTTGACGGTTTTATTCCGCTCGCCTACCTGCTTGACGACAAGGACATGCAGAGCCGTGCGGCAAAATATATGGACGCAATTCTGAACCGCCAGGAACCGGACGGCTGGATTTGCCCCTGCCCGCCGGAACATCGCGGCGGCTATGATATGTGGGCGCTAATTTTAATGGCTAAAGTTATGATGGTCTATGCGGAGTGCTCCGGCGACGAGCGCATTGTTCCGGCGCTGACCGCAGCCCTTCGCAATTTCAGCAACCATATCAACTCCTGCACACTGTTCAACTGGGGCGCGGCGAGATGGTTTGAGGCGCTGATACCGATTTTCTGGCTCTACGAGAAAACCAGCGAAGATTGGCTGCTTGACCTTGCGCACAAGCTGAGGGTGCAGGGCTTTGACTACCAGACCCTGTTTGAGCATTACAGGGACATGGTCCCGCAGAGGCGCTGGACTTACCTTACGCATGTAGTAAACCTTTCGATGTGCTTAAAATCGGGCGCGCTGATAAGCAGGATGTATGGCGGGGACCCGAATAGATTTGCAAAACTCGCGATAGAAACGCTTGACAAGTACCATGGCATGGCATGCGGCCAATTTACAGGCGACGAATGCGTCTCGGGCGACAGCCCCGTGCAAGGCACCGAGCTTTGCGGCGTGGTCGAAGCGATGTATTCATATGAGCAGCTGCTCTCGATTACCGGCGATCCATACTGGGGCGACAGGCTCGAGAAGCTTGCGTTTAACGCTCTTCCCGCTACCATCAGCGAGGATATGTGGACCCACCAGTACGACCAGATGACAAACCAAGTGCAGTGCTCAAGGCTACCCGACGGGCATGTGATCTTCCGCACCAATTCCGGCGAGTCCCACCTGTTCGGGCTTGAACCGAACTATGGCTGCTGCACCGCAAACTTTAACCAGGGCTGGCCGAAATTTGCGCTGTCGGCTTTCATGCGCACGCCGGGTGGGCTGGCTTCGGTCATACCGGTTCCGTCTGAGGCGCGAATTGAAATAGGCGGCACAGAGGTAAAGTGCAGGCTCGACACAGAATACCCGTTCAAAGGCTTGCTCGTATACACTATTGATGCCGAAAAACCGGTTGAGCTTGAGTTTTCAATCCGCATACCCGGTTCGGCTGCTGCGGCGTATGTCGACGGCGAGCAGGTAAAATGCGGCGAGTTTTACCGCATAAAGCGAACCTGGTCGGGGCAAAGCAAAATTGAAGTTAAGCTCGTTTTCGAGTGCTCGCTTGTAGCCCGCCCGCGCGGCATGGCTTGCCTTTGGAGAGGCCCGCTGCTTTACTCGCTCGAGTTAAACGAGGAATGGAGGCCGTTCGAGTACATAAGAGGCGGCGTTGAGCGCAAATTCCCATATTGCGACTACGAGCTCTACACAGACTCGGATTGGGCGTTCGGCTTTGCCAGCGGCGAGTTTGAGGTCCACGAAAACGAGGTCTCGGATATCCCGTTCTCGCACTCCAAACCGCCGGTGGTTATCGAAACTTATATGTACCCGCTTGACTGGAAGATGGAGTATGGTATATGCGCGGTCGAGCCAAACTCGCGCAAGCCGACTGGGCCTGCAGTTAAAAAACGCTTTATCCCCTACGGCTGCGCGAGGCTGCGCATGACCGAAATGCCTGAAAAGTGCGAAGAATAAAAAGCAAATAAAAAATGCCTGATATTGCCCGAAAATGGGCAAGGTCAGGCATTTTTTGTTGGAGGTTAGTTTGCGGCTCAAATCAATGCCTATTTATGCTTCTATACACAACGTATCGTATACGCATACGGGGCTGACAAACATAATTTTGCCGCCTTCAATGTCAAACGGCGCCTTTTCGCCGCTGTTGTAAGCCGCTTTCGCAGCAAAACCGCCTGGGAGTATGAAGGCATTTAAATTTAGTTTTCCCTTTAGTACCGTGAGGACAATCTTATCAATTCCGATTTGCACTGTTCCCCAAGCGCCGTCGACGGACCAAAAACACATAAACGGCCGCTCTTTTGTAACCGGGTCAAACCCGATCTCGCCTTTAGTCATGTCAAACCTAAAGCCTGAGAACGCGGCAAGCAGCGCAAAGCTTGCCATCGAGCGCGCATAACTTGCCCCGCACTCAATTTCCGAATAGGGATTGCGCTTTTTGCCGTCGTACCGGTCGCGGATTGCCCTCACTACCTCGGTTCCTTCATCGACGAGTCCCTCCTGAATCATCAGCCCCGCTGCCGCATACTCAAATCCTGTCATGCACTCTTCGGCGTACGGGATTGGGATTTGCGGCTTGTACTCGCCTTGCGGCCACTCGCAAATTACAACGCCGCGCTCGTCGTTTAGAGCGAACACCCTGCAGGGGTTAAACACTTCGCGCATGGATTTGAAATTTATCTCATATAGCGAGCGCGCTGCGGTCTTGCGATGATTCTTGTCAAATATATCTCCAATCCCAATCAATGTGGCGTGCCACTGCGCGACGAGCTGGTCGATTTCGCAGCCGCAGCCATATTGGTATTTTATTTCGTTCTTCTCGCTGTTCCAGTAGTAGCTGTAAATACTGGGGTCATATTCCGCAAAGCGGTCGAGCAGGGATTTGTTGGACACGTCAATTTTCTGAATGTAGTAGCGCCCGTTATAAAGCTCGTTTTCTACATGTTTTTTGCCTTTTTCTAAAATCACGCGGTATTCTTCGGCTTTATCATGCTCACCAAGGTAGTCGGCGATTTCGGCGCAGGCGGCGAGAGCGGCGAGATAGAAACC
This sequence comes from Clostridiales bacterium, assembly GCA_012840355.1. GTDB lineage: Bacteria > Bacillota > Clostridia > Oscillospirales > CAG-272 > DTU078. Next base: position 16,106 of record DULN01000006.1, read on the forward strand.
CGTGAGCCACGAGCTTGAGCCGAAAAGTTCGACGTCCAGCGTGTGGTGCTGCCGTCCCGTCAGCACTCCGGATTTGTCAGGGTCCCATAAATCGCGGTTATCGGGGCTCCACGCATACTCCAGCGTCTTTTTGACAGTGCCCCAATATTTACGCAGCCATGCGTCGTCGCCCGAAAGTTTCCACTCGCGGTAGAAGCGGAGGATGCTGCCCATCTGCCCGTCGACGCAAGCCCTGAAGTTCCACTTCCCGCTGCCGAGCGGCAGCATGGTGCGGAACATCATCTCCCCGTTTTCTTTGACGTTGTTTTCGTAATTGATTTCTAGAATATTCCGTGCAAGCCGCGGGAACAGGAAGGGAAGGGAATACTGATACTGCCATACATGGTCGCAAGTTCCCTCACACGAGCCGCTGTTTGCGTTTGTGCCTTCAAAAGCCCAAAACTCGCCGTTTTCAAGCCTAAGGCAGGTAGCGCTTTTAAGGACCGCTAGGTTTGAAGCGGCGGCGTCGACGCATTCAGGCGGAAGCGAGCTCCCGAAGAGCGCATTGCTAAATTTCATCGATTCACAGTAAAGCGTATCCCAATTTTCAAAGCAGTACCGCTGTACATCTATTGCGCTATTAAACCGCCGGCAGTACTCGTGTTTCCACACCGGCCTTTGATTGTCCCAATACTTTACGAAGTTCGGGAAGTACCACGTCAGCAAAAAGCGGATCTTTTTGCTTTCGCCGGGCATGAGCCTGACATGTGCGGCGAGTGTCGCCATATCTCCAGTGTCAATCTTGCCGTTGAGGTTATTGTTATCATAATGGCGGTTTTTCAGCTTGCCGGGCGACGAAAACTCGCGCCAGAAGGTCACAAGGTCGTCAAACCACCCGCTACGGTACCAGTATTCCTGATATGAAACATCCAGCCAGTTGGTCGACACCAAAAGCTCGCCATACTCGGGTTGCTCGGGCGTGTAGTTTTTGCTTGAAAGAAGGATAGAAGACGTACTGCCGTCCGAAAGGAACTTGTCAAACCCGCCGTCGGAAGTCCGGAACGGATTCCCTACTGAAAAAGCAAGCGTGTAGTCGGTTTCTTCGCTAAAGGTGTTTTTTATATTCCACTCGAAAAATGCCGCTGGCAATGAGCTGTTGTCCTCGTCGCCCGGGATGAAAGGGTTAAAGGCGAGAAGCTCAATATCTGCGGGCATTTTTTCAGCGCTGTATGTTATGTTTGCGAAAGGGAAAAATCCGCGGAATGCGACGTCGCTAAAGTGCGGGATCCCGGCGAGCGTGGTACGGTTCGGGCCATGTCCATAGCCCCAGGAATGGTGGTGCGCGGCGTATGGCACGCCCATGAGGTCCTTTGTCAAATCTCCGTGCAAAACCCGCGCGTCTAAAACTTTTCCACTCCGCTCGGCTTTGATTGCAAAATGGGTGTATTCGTTTACTGAAAACTTATTAGCCCTACCGGTTAACTCCCAGTCGACAAGCGCGCCTATACCGGAAATCCCAATCCCGCCTGTCCCTATGCCCGAGAGCGGGAAGACAATTTCCCTCAAATACTCTCCCCTGTATGTTTTCATCGCTCATCCCTCCGAAAAGGCATTAAAATCGCCCGTTTGCCTAAGCCGCATTTTCACGGATGGCAAACGGGGCGAGCTTAAAGTTTACGCGTTTTGGTTGCTGTAGAAGTTTTCAAAATACTCGATGACCGATTCGTAATGCTTCATTATGGACTTTTCGTATTTTGCCCAATATGATGCGACGTTGGGGTTGTTTTGGTCAACAAGGTTTTGTATGATGAATGCCGCGCCGCTCCATGCGTCGTAGACATAGCCGAAATCAAACACCCGGCTGTTTACAATCATGTCGAGCATCGCAATCGATTCTTCGTCGCGGGTGCCTTTGAACTTCAGGGCGACGTCATAGTAAGCGGGTACGACTTTTTTATAGCTTTCAGCGCAAAGCGCCTCGGTGATAACGCCGATAAGCTCGGTATTCGAAACGGTTATCGGCACAGCCATTACCTGATGGCTGCCGTCGACCATCGTGTAATATTTCGACTGGTTTTCGTCCCATTTCGGGTAGGGCAAAATCGCGTAATCGTCCTCAAGGTCGCGGAAATATCCGAGCGCGTCTCCTATGTTGGCGTTAGCGAAGACAGAAAGCCCGCGCGCAAACATGTCGCGGCCGTACATGTGCCTAAATGCCCCGTCGACGTTGGTGTAATTTCGGTCCATGCGAATGCCTTCGTAGGTGGTAAACCCTTCGAGAATCTTTTGCACGATGCTCGCAGTCTTATCGAGGTTGAGCGAGAATTCCAGCTTTCCTTCATTATTTTTTCTATAAATCGGGTTGTCAAATGCCCAGAGGTACGCGCATACATTAGACATGCAGTCTGATGTTAAGCCGTAAAGATCGTCGTTGTCAACCTGGCTGTTGTGGTTTTGGTCGACGTAAATGTCTTTAGAAAGGCTGATAAGATAGTCGATAGTCCAGCTTCCGTCGTTTACAATCTTATATAGGTCCGGGATGCCGTAATCCGCCCCAAGCTTTTTATTATAGAAAACGCAGTACGTCTTGCCAATTGCGGATAAAATGAAGTCCCCGATTGCGGTAATGCAAACGCCGTTGTATGTAAGGTCGTTGATGTTGGAGTCGGACCACCAAGGCTTTTCGAAATTCACTTTAGGGATATCGTACCAGTTTAAAAAGTAACCGTTAGGCACGATTTGGCCAAGGACCACCACATGCCAGCACACGAGGTCAATCGCATCCTCGTTTGCGGTGACGGTATTGATTATAATCCCGGTTTCGCGGTGCCCGGTATCGTTTACAACGGTAATTTTGCAGTTAAAGCGTTCTTCAACCGTGCGGTTGCGCGTGTAAATCGCGTCGTCGACCACATCGCCAGAGCTTTCTTCCATAAAGTAGTGGTCGGTCATATTGTTGCAAGTCGCGATACGGAATTTATACCCGTCAAAATTGTAGCTGCCCAGCTCGTCGTCAATTTTTTCACGGCTGTTTAACCCCTCGCTTTCGCTTTGTAGCTCGGCAGTACTGGTGGTGTCTTCCGGCAGCGTCGATTTACCCGAAGACGCATTGCTGCAAGCGCCGAAGGCTAATACGGCGACGAGCAATAATAAAGATATTAGCCTTTTTGACACTCAAATATCCCCTTTCGTTCTTCGATTCGGCTGGGTATTGGCGCACGAAAATTTTTCACATATCAGGTTCATTGTAGCAAACGTTACAGACGATGTCAACAATTCTGCCCAATTTTGGCATACATTTTCTTTTACGGAATATTAAGATAATTAACAGTGTGTTAAAAAACGGTTCTTTCGTAGTTAACAATGAAATTTTATGCTAGCTGTTGCAATATTTCTCAAAATACAGCGGAGGATGTGTGTATGATGCTGAGCCCGAGACGGTTTATAGCGTTTGCTTTAGCGTTTTTGACTGCGCTATTAGCTGCTTCATGCGGCGGCGCAGCAAACAGCCCAGTATCAAAGGTTGACACCGAAAATGCTGCTGATGCGACTTCGGGGGAGATTGCGGAAACGAATAAGATAAACTGGGAATCGGCAAACCTGCCGAAGAAAGACTTTGATGGCAGGGAATTTGTTGTCCTTACTCGTGAGCCTCCTAACAAGCAGCTTACGTGGTATATGGTCGTGCCCGAAGAGCTAAATGGCGAGTCTCTAAACGACGCGATGTACAACCGCAACGCGAAAATAGGCGAAATATACAACACATCAATTGTTTCGCATTATTCGACGGCTATAAGGACCGACGCTAGCAATGCGATAGCTTCGGGCGATACCACATTCAGCGCTGTATTCGGCAGGATTTCAGATACATACCCCCTTGCGCAGGAAGGGCAGTTTTTAAATTTCCATAACCTGCCTTATACAAACCTTGAAGCCCCGTGGTGGGACCAGTCTATAGTTCGTGACCTTACGTATCGCGGCGCTTTATATAATCTCACAGGCGATATTTCTCCGGCAACGAACGTGCGCGTGTACACAATGGTATTTAACAAGGACATGTGTAAGAGCTTGAATCTCGACTACCCATATCAGTATGTGTACGACGGCACATGGACAATTGATAGGTTTAATCAATACATAACAGACGTAAACACCGACCTTAACGGCGACTCGGTGATGGACTATAATGACCGCTGGGGGTTCTTCAGCCAGGACGGGTGCTCCTGGATGATGTATTTCGCCGGCGGCGGCCAAGTGGTTGTAAAAGACCCGAGCGGCGAGCTTGTTGTCGCTTACAATACCGACCGCAATATACAGCTCGCGATTAAAGCGCTTGAGATTGCTATTGATAAATCGAAAACTCTGATGGCGAACCATTATGTCGCTAATAACGGCGGGAACTGGGCCACGGCTACCGCGTGGTTTGCAAACGGCGGGGCGCTGTTCCGCTCGTCGGTTCTTGAGCCGATACCTCGCGATTTGCGCTCGCTTGAGGTTAACTTCGGCATAGTCCCGTTCCCGAAGCTCGACGAAAAACAGATCCAGTATTACACGCTGCCCGAAGAAACCTCAATAATGTTCAGCGTGCCGGTGACCGCCGACCCTGAATTCGCATCGCTTATCCTCGAGTCGCTTGCGGCTGAGTCGGTGTCTACCATATCCCCCGCGTTTTATGACATCTGCCTTAACGGCAAAGTCGTGCGCGACGAAGAGTCGAAAGGAATGCTTGACATTATATTTTCAAACAAGATATTCGACATCGGGTATATCACTAACATCGGAAATTTCAGGACAATGCTTGTAAACCTTGAAAAGAGCGCAAGCACCGACGTTGCTTCAACATTTGCAAAAACGCTCAAGTCGGCAGAAACTACGCTGCAAAAACTCTGCGAGAACTTTGAAAAGATAGGCTAAAGGAATAAATAAGCCGGCGGCTCCTATTGGGGAGGCTGCCGGCTTTTAATATTCTCTTAAAGCACCATAATGTAAAAATAATCGTTGCTATTGCCGAAATTATGTAGGCTAAAAAGCTGCCACAGGGTGTGCTTTTCCATGTGGAAGCGTTTCTTTTATAATTCTATATCAGCTACAACCATCCTGTGATCCGACGCCACGATACAGGGGATGTCGGCAAATAACACTTTCAAATCTAATGAAACGAATATATAGTCGATTTTGCGGGTGGGATTATCTGACGGGAAGCTGTATTTTACCTCCCCGAAAAACTCCGCCGTGTCGGCCATCCGCTCGTAAATGGGCAAAAGCTTTTCGTTGTTCGGCTCCATATTAAAGTCGCCCATAAGGACATGGGGCGTATCGCAGCCGTCAAGTAGCTCTACGGCAGCCGTTACAGCGTTCTTTTGCTCGCTGCGCGCGAGCCCGAAATGGGATCCGAAAACTGTAAGCTCTTTTTCGCCTATTTTTATCCTCGCCCGCATTATACAGCGTGATTCATAATACGCATTCTCGTCCTTAACCGGCGGGTCGGGGATTTTTATAACCTCAAATTCGGCAATCGGATGTTTTGAAAGCAGCGCGTTGCCATATGGCAAATCGGGCGGGAGCTTTATCGCCTCCCCGAATCTGTAGTAGCCAAATCCGGCGTTTTCGGCTAAAATTTTAGTTTGGTCTAAATAATCCGGATGGCTCCCTTCGCCCCTGACCTCGTTTAGCACCGCAACGTCTGCGTTTTGTGACTTAATTGCGCCGGCTATTAGGTCGAAATCTAAAATCTCCCTGCCTTCTTTCTTTGAGCGTAAATAGTCGCGGCAGTGTTGAATGTTGTAGCTTAAAAGCCTAATTTTCATATTTGCCTCCATCATAAGCCTGCGCTGGTATCGTGGCTTATTCGCTTTGGGTTTCCCCGTCTATCCAAGCGAGATACGTGGCGCTTCCTTGCTCGATATCTAGCATTATAATTTCCGGCACCTCGTACGGGTGAAGCTCGAGGAGCTTTTTCTCAATGAGCGGGTAGAGCTCCTTTTTTGTTTTAATAAGCACTAAAATTTCATCCTCACGGCAAAGCTCGCCTTTCCAAGTGTAGTGGCTCTTTATTCCTATCTGCTGGACGCATGCGGCAAGCTTTGATTTAATAAGCTCCTCAATAACCGGCTGCGCTTGCTCTTCATTTTGTAATGTGGTCATAACTATTCCGTATTTGCCCATTGATATGCCTCTTGTTTCGCAATAATGGACTGCTTTAATTTTATAAAGTTTTTAGAGGGATGTCAACTTTGAGCCGGTCAAAGCCGAGCCTAAAGCTAGGCTACGCCACCTGCGCGCAGGCCGCAACGCTGCTTATGAGGTATGTATATTTCTTTGGCAAATAACCGAATAAGTTAATCCCCCTGCTTGCCCGTTTGGCAAGCAGAGGTTTTTTGGTTTTTCGTGGTTGACAACAGAACTTCTTTGTGTTACGATAGCCGTCGAGTGGTATAATATAGTAAAACCCGCAAGACGTATCGCGCGTTTTGTAGGCAGTCCGCTCAAAAACTGCTTGAAAGGAGCCATAGCCGTGTTTGTCGAGTGGCTAAGAAGAAACAGGGTAATCGATTTTATCGAAGCCCCCGAGAGTTTTCACCCATATCCCAAAGCGTCCGAGAGGGACAAATGGGAGAACATTCCCGAGGAAGTGGCAAGCGCTTGTGTGCGGCAGGCGGAAAAATATTTAGGATTTGAGTGGCCTTCGCTTCCCGCGACCAGCTTTATGGCTTATATGAGGACAGGCGACAGAAGGGTATACGAAGACCGCCATTTCCCAAGGCGTAGGGCTTTGGCGGCATTGGTGCTCGGCGAATGCGTGGAAGGTAAGGGCAGGTTTATAGACGACATTATAAACGGCATCTGGTGCATTTGCGAGGAGTCATTCTGGGGGGTGTCCGCCCATAACGGCGTGCGGGCAAACGAGCCGCTCCCCGACGTCGAGGACAGATACATAGACCTTTTCGCCGCCGAAACGGGCGGGCTTTTGGCTTGGACGAAATACCTTTTGGCCGACGAGCTTGACAAGGTTACTCACCTGGTGTCAAGAAGGATAGATATTGAGCTTGAGGAGCGCATTAAAAAGCCGTTTTTGTGCCGCGAGGACTTCTGGTGGATGGGAACCGTAAACAGGGCGGTCAACAACTGGACCCCGTGGATCGTCGCAAACGTAATGAGCGTTTTCCTTTTATGCGAGCCCGACAGCGTCCGTCGAGCCAAAGCTATTGAAAAAATGTTCAGGTGCCTTGACTGCTTTGTAAACTCATACCACGACGACGGTGGCTGCGACGAAGGCACCTCATATTGGAATGTCGCGGGCGGTGCGCTGTTCGATTGCCTCGACCAGCTTTATAAAGCATCGAGCGGCAAAATCGATTTCTTCCAGAACGAGCTGGTCCGCCAGATCGGTCGCTATATTTACCGCTGCCATATCGCGGACAAATACTTTATAAACTTTGCGGATGGCGGCGCGAGGATCGATATTGCAAAAGACATGATTTATCGCTATGGCAAGCGTATCGGCGACCCGGCTATGGTGGCGCTTGCCGTCGGAGTTCCGACAAATGCCGATTTCAGGTCTGAAGCGCTCAGGCGAGCGCTGCCGGCTATATTCAACTACGCGGAGCTGGCAAGCCAAAAATCGGAGCCTCCATATGTCCGGGACGTGTGGATGGACGGCATACAGGTTATGGTCGCACGCGAGAAAGCCGGCTCTGCAGAAGGGCTATACCTCGCGGCAAAAGGAGGGCACAACGCCGAAAGCCACAACCACAACGACGTCGGATCCTGCATTGTGTTCGTCGACGGGCTACCGGGCATAATAGACGTCGGGGTCGAGACCTATACAAAGAAGACCTTCAGCTCACAAAGGTATGAAATTTGGACAATGCAGTCCCAGTACCATAACTTGCCGACTATAAACGGAAAAATGCAAAGCCCAGGCGGGCAATACCGCGCTACTAATGTCAAATATGATATGAGCGATGACGAGGCGGTTTTCTCGTTGGATATAAATAACGCATACCCGAAAGACGCGAATGTAAAGCTATATAGCCGCACATACAGAATGCACCGTAAGGAAAGCGAAAAAGGGTATATTGAGATTACCGACAGCTTCGTGCTTGAAACCGGCGAGGGCACGATATGCTGGAACTTCATGGTGTGGAAGAAGCCCGAGGTTATAGAGAGCGGGCTGATTAAAATAAAGATAAACGAAGAAACCGCATTCTATATGCAGTTTAGCGAAGAAAACGTAAAGGTCGACATCGAGCATTGCGACACAAGCGACGCACGGCTCAGGTCCGCATGGGGTGCGGATGGCGTGTATAGGATTGTAATGACTAAAACGGTTCCAAAGGAAGGGTGTTTCAGCGTCAAGGCATATAAAGCTTAAAGACTTTACGGGGCAAGGTTATCGCCTTGCCCCTATTTTTTAACCGTGCTTGTTACAAACCTGACGGCTGGCGCGCCATATTATGGAGCCGCAAGGTGCGGAAGCGCATTTTCAGCTTGAATAAAATATCGAAAATAACACTAATTATTAGTTGTGCAAAATATTGACAGTGGGAATCCTCTGTAATATAATGAAATTGAACAAAAGCCGTTGCGGGTTAACGCTCGGCAAAATGCTAGGGAGGCAAGTTTATGGGCAAGAAAACTATAGCCTTTTTGCTTGCGCTTATACTTTTGGTTGTTTTCGTTTTCTCGTCTTGCGCAGGGGACAATAAGACCAGCCAGACGGCAGACACGACCGCCGTACAGGACACCACGGAAGCTGAGGAAGAGGAAAGATACATATATCCACAGCTTGATTTGGGCGGCGAAGACTTCACTCTCCTCGGCACAACGACGACATGGGGCTTTTATGAGTATCTTGACCGCGATACAATGACCGGCGAAGTCCTCGACGATGCTATTTATAATCGGAACCGCTTTATTGAGAAAACTTTCAACCTTAAAATCGCTGTCGCCGAAGAGATAATAGATAACGTGTATAGTAAAATTAACACCGTTATCAAGGCGGGAGAAGACGCGTACGACGCGATATTCTGCCCGGGCTGGACGGGTGACACGACATATCTCGGCTCATATGCTGCTCAGCATATGTTTTATGATTTGTCAAAGATTTCCGAAATCAACTTTGACGGCAACTGGTGGAACCAAAAGCTACGCACCGAAGGGGCTTTAGGCAAAGACGGCGCGTTGTTTTTTGCAGCGTGCGATATAAATATATTCACCCTTCAGGGTACATGGTGCCTCTTCTTTAATGAAAAATTGTTTGAGGACCTAAACCTTGAGCGGCCTTATAAACTTGTAAAAGACGGGACATGGACGTTTGACAAGTTCGCGGAGCTTGTCAAAGCCGGAGCAAACCTCAACGGCGACGACAGCTTCTCGTGGAACGCTAACGGGAAATGCATTTACGGCTATACTTCGTTCAATGCAGGTACTCTAACGTTGCTGCTCGGCTCGGGCGAGCGGTTTGTCAGCAAGGACGACCAAGGCTATCCGGTGCTTGCGATTGAAACCCAGCGCTTCTATGACGTTTGCACGAAAGTAGCCGACCTGCTCTCCACGCAAGGGTATTATCTGAACGCTAACGAGTCGGTCGACAGCCTGTTCCATTATGAAAACATCTTTATGAACGGCAGGGCGCTTTTCACCTGCGCCGAGCTGAAAGCCGCCTCGCGCCTGAGGACGATGGAAGACCCGTACGGCATAGTGCCGGCGCCAAAATTTGAGGAGGCCCAGAAAGAATACTACTCGGCAAAAACCAGGCAGGCGTTCCTATTGGTTATCCCGGTGACAAACCCCGACCCCAATACCACCGGCGCGGTAATGGACGCGATGGCGTATGTAAGCTACAGGGACGTCACGCCGATATTCTATGACGTGACGCTCTCGCAGAAGGGGCTGCGCAACGAGGAATCAATAGAGATGCTGAAGTTAATCCGCGACACGCAGTATTTTGACGCCGGCATCATCTACGGATGGACATCGGCGCTCAACGGCGCGATCATATCCGCGGTGGACGGCGGCAACAGCAGTGTGGCTTCGATTATTGAAAGGTACAAAAAACAGATTGACTCGAGCATTCAGAAAACCATGGACGCGTTTTACGGGGAGTAAAACATAGCCAAAATAGGGCTTTTCGAGTTCTGATCATCTCGTAAAGCCCTTTTTTGTTTGCCTTAACAAAGCAATAATTTAATGAAAAAAATAACTATAAACTTGCGCAATTTTATTAATTAATAATTGTCTGTTAAAAACACAATGTGTGCCGAATTAAATCAATTTTTGACTTCGTATTAATTCTTATTTTGAATATTTATACAATTTTTCTTTCACTATGTATTCAATATATTTTCCTTCGGAAAAAGATATATCCTTTTGAATCCATATAAATGAGTAGGAAAAAGGGTAAATATGCTATTTCCACGGAAATTAGCCTTGCAGGCGGAAAAATTTAGACTTTCACTTACAAAAAGCAGGGCGTATGGCCGCAAAAGAAGCAATTTATGTAAAATGCTGCAAGATCCTCTAATAAAGATAATTTAACCATGAAAATTGGTTATTAAAAACCTAAAATATTTTTTTATTTCGTATTGCATTTTACTTAAAAATATATTAAAATGCATATTTGTACTAGCTAAGGTTGCACTTTGTTTTAGTAAATTAATATAGTAATGCGTTGGAGGGTTTTCGTGGACACAAAACTTGCTAAATATATACTAAAGCGTTTGATTCTTGCGATTGTTACTATTTTTTTAATTATAACGATTACGTTCTTCTCGATGCACGCCATACCCGGCGGGCCATTTTTGAGCGAAAAATCGCCAAGCGCCGAAGTTACGGCTGCGCTCGAGGCTAAATACGGGCTTGACAAACCGCTCGGCGAGCAATTCGTCGAGTACCTCAAGGGAGTTATGAGATTTGATTTTGGCCCTTCCATAAAGCAAAGGGGGCGCATGGTGTCCGACATCATCAAGGAAGGGTTTAAAGTCAGCATGAAAATCGGCGCGGTTGCTGCTGCTATTGCCATTACTATTGGGTTGGTGTTCGGCTCCCTAGCCGCCGTTTTCCATAACAAATTTCTGGACAAGCTTATAATGGTTTTATCGACAGCCTTTGTCGCGATGCCATCGTTCATCGTGGCAACGTTTATGCTTTTGGTATTTTGCGTGGAGCTAAACCTATTGCCCGCGAACGGCGATACTGTCGGTGGGCTTGTACTCCCAGTCATAGCATTGAGCCTTTACCCAATGTCGTATATAACAAGGCTCACGCGTTCGAGCATGCTCGACGTGCTTGGGCAGGACTATATACGCACAGCGCGTGCTAAAGGCCTAAAGCCCTCAAAGATTATTTTCAAGCATGCCTTAAGGAACGCAGTGACGCCGGTTATCACCTATTCCGGCCCGATGCTAGCTTATATACTTACCGGCAGCCTTGTTGTAGAGAAAATATTCGCGGTGCCCGGGCTTGGCAAATATTTCGTTTCGAGCATCACAAACCGCGACTACACCTTGATTATGGGCACCACAATCTTCCTTGCCACGCTTATAGTGATCCTCATGCTGGTATCCGACATCCTTTATAAAATATTCGATCCCCGTGTGGATTTGTCGTAATGTGGAGGCTTACCGATGCCAAAAAACTCAACTCATGACATAGACACCATGCCGAAAAAGAATCCGCTTAGCTTTCAGATAGATTTAAAAGATTTCGATCTTGCCACAAGCGAAGAGAAGGCGCTGCAGGACCGGATGCGCGAAAGCACCACCTTCTTAAAGGACGGTCTTAAAAGGCTGTGGCGTAACAAAATAGCGATGGCTTGCTTCTTTATAATTGTTGCAATCGTTTTGTTAGTGACTATAGTCCCGATATTTTATCCCTATTCATACGACCAGCAGCTTGGTATAACCCCCGGGCAGCCTATTGATTCATCTTATAACAACCTCAAGCCCTTTGAGTTCGGCGAAACCGAAAAGCAGCGCATCGCGCAAGGCGAGAAAATATTCCCTCACATTTTCGGCACCGACAACCACGGGCGGGATTACTTCATCAGGATAATTTACGGAACCCGGATTTCGCTAATGGTCGGCTTTTTCGCCAGCATAATCGTTTTGATAATAGGCGTCGTTTACGGATCCGTAGCCGGATACCTCGGCGGAAAAGTAGACCTTCTGTTGATGCGTATCGTCGACATTATTTACTCGCTGCCCGATATGTTAATGATAATCCTGCTTTCGGTCGTCCTTAAAATAGCGTTTGGAAACGTCATAGACAACTCGCCGCTTTCAAAGCTAGGCAGCGGGATGATAAGCATATTTATAGTTTTTGCCTTGCTTTACTGGGTGGGCATGGCGCGGCTTATTAGGGGACAGATTTTGTCGATTAAACAGCAGGAGTTTGTGCTTGCCGCGAAATCCATCGGCGCAAGCTCATACCGGATTATAACAAAACACCTGCTTCCAAACTGCATTAGCGTTATAATTATTTCGACCGCGCTTCAAATCCCGTCCGCGATATTCACAGAGAGCTTCCTTAGCTTCTTAGGCCTCGGCGTGTCCATCCCGATGCCCAGTCTCGGATCGCTGGCTTCGGAGGCTCTGGCAAGCGTGTACAGCTATCCGCACAGGCTAATAATCCCGGCTGTGGTCATCTGCCTAATAGTCCTTTCGCTCAACCTGCTTGGCGACGGGCTTCGCGACGCATTTGACCCGAAGCTGAAAAAATAAATCAGTTGCTATGTTGATATGAGGAAAAAATGAAATTGCTGACAGTTGAAAATTTGCATACATCCTTTTTCACCCCTTCCGGCGAGGTAAAGGCGGTAAACGGCGTCAGCTTTGAGCTGGAAGAGGGAAAGGTTTTGGGTATCGTGGGAGAGTCCGGCTCGGGAAAGAGCGTGACCGCATACTCAATACTTCAGATACTCACTCCTCCCGGCCGCATCGTGAGCGGCAGCATTAAGTTCAGAGGGCAGGAGCTGGTTGGGGCTGGCGAAGAGGTGATGCAAAAGATACGGGGTAATAAAATAAGCATCATATTCCAGGACCCCATGACAAGCCTTAACCCGGTCTTCACAATCGGGAATCAGCTAATGGAAACGCTCCTGCTTCATACCGACCTTGAAAAAAAACAGGCTTACGAAAGAGCGATTGAGCTCTTGACGCTTGTCGGTGTAAACGAGCCTGAAAAGCGTATACGCCAATACCCGCACGAGTTTTCGGGCGGCATGCGCCAAAGAGTCATGATTGCGATGGCTTTGGCTTGCAATCCCGACATACTTATAGCCGACGAGCCGACGACGGCGCTCGACGTCACAATCCAGGCGCAGATACTCGACCTGATGAAGGAGCTGCAGAAAAAGCTTGGCATGGCGATAATACTCATCACGCATGACCTAGGCGTGGTCGCGGAAATGTGCGACGAGGTTATCGTTATGTACGCGGGTAGTATCTGCGAGAGAGGCTCGGTTGACGACATTTTCTATAATCCGAAACACGAGTACACGAAAGGGTTGCTCAGGTCGCTTCCGTCTGTTGAAAAGAGAGAGCGACTGCGCCCGATCGGAGGCTCTCCGGTTGACCTTTTGAATATGCCCGACGGCTGCCCGTTCGCACCGCGATGCGACGCAGCAATGAAGGTGTGCCTAAGGCACATGCCGAAAGAAATCGCCGTCGGCGACGGGCATTATTCGCGCTGCTGGAAGAACATAAAGGACAAGCTGGCCGACGGCTCTATTACACTGGAGCGTTTGAAGGAGCTCTGCGAGAAATGAATAATGGCGAGTGTAAAAACCTGCTTGAAGTTAAAAACCTAAAGCAGTATTTCAGTATACCTAACGGCCTTTTCGAATCGCTGACACTCAAGGCGGTTGACGACGTTTCATTTGTCATAAAAGAAGGGGAAACGTTGGGCCTTGTCGGCGAGTCAGGTTGCGGCAAGACGACTGTCGGGCGCAGCATTTTGCATCTATATAAACCGACATCAGGGAAAATTATATTCGACGGGGTAAAAATCGAGAGCAAAAAAACAATTAAAGAATATAGAAAAAAGGCCCAGATGGTCTTTCAGGACCCATATTCTTCGCTAGACCCGCGAATGACAGTAGGCGACATAATCGGCGAACCTCTAGACGTGCACAAGCTCTATAGCACAAAGAAAGAGCGCAGCGAACGGATTTTGGAACTGATGTCCCTTGTCGGGCTTAACAGCGAGCACGCAACACGTTATGCGCATGAGTTCTCGGGTGGCCAGAGGCAGCGCATTGGCATTGCCCGGGCCTTGGCGGTAAACCCGAAGTTTATAGTCTGCGACGAGCCTGTATCGGCGCTCGACGTCTCGATTCAGGCGCAGATTATAAACATGTTCGAGGATCTGCAAAAGAAGCTGGGCCTTACCTACCTGTTTATCGCGCATAACCTTTTGGTGGTTAAGCACATCTCAAACAGGATTGCCGTCATGTACCTCGGCAAGATTGTAGAAATTGCACCATCGGAGGAGCTGTATAATAAGCCGCTGCACCCCTACTCGATATCTCTGCTTTCCGCCGTGCCGGTTCCCGACCCGAATCATTCTCGGAATAAGAATCGCGTGACGCTAGCCGGCGATATACCAAGCCCGCTGCGTGTTCCGAGCGGCTGCGCATTCCGCACCAGATGCCCGCGCGCTACAAAGGAATGCGCCGAGATAGTGCCGCCCCTTGAGGAAAAATCCCCCGGGCATTTCGCAGCCTGCATCCATGTTTGAGCAAGTCAAAAAGTGCCAATAATTTAAAATTATATATAGGAGGAAAACACCTATGAAAAAGACCCTAAGCTTACTTTTAGTGTTGGTTATGGTGCTTGGCACGCTGCTTCTTGCCGGGTGCTCGAAGAAGGCATCCGACTTAGTGGTCTGCCTTGGACCGTATCCCGACACAATCGACCCCGCGCTTAACAGTGCGGTGGACGGCGCAAGCTATATTGTCCACGCATTCGCAGGCCTTGTGGGTTGGAAGCAGTCCAACGATGGGGAACAGCTTGAGCTTTACCCTGACTGTGCAAAAGAGCTTCCGACTCCCACCACCCTGCCCGATGGCAAAGTCCAGTATGTCTTTGAGCTGAAAGACGACCTCAAGTGGAGCGACGGCACCCCGCTCACGGCTCACGATTTCGTGTATGCTTGGAATAGGGCTGCCGATCCCGCGACCGGTGCCGACTACGGCTATATGTTCGACATCATTGACGGTTATGAGGATGTCGTAAACGGCGTTCCGGGCGCGAAGCTTAACGTAACGGCTTCCGAAGACGGCAAATTCCTGACCGTCGTTCTCCCTGTTGACGTTCCTTACTTCTACGAGATCTGCGCATTCCCGACTTATATGCCTGTAAAGCAATCCGTAGTGGACGGCAACGAGTCTTGGGCGACCAAGGCGGAGACCTATATCGGCAACGGCCCGTATAAAGTCACTGAGTTCTCCGAAAGCCGCATCGTGATGGAGAAGAACGAGTACTATCACGATAAAGATTTGGTTAAGGTCGACAAGATCATCTTCGCGTTCAACGAAGACGACCACTCGATTCTTGCTAACTTCAAGAACGGCTCGTATCTGTTTATCGACGGCGTACCGAACGAAGAAATTGATACTCTGAAACAGGAGTATCCGAACGAGTTCTTCATCAAAGGCCAGCTCGGTACCTATTATATAAGCTTCAACGTAAACGACCCCGTTCTGGATGGCTTCACTCAGGAAGAGAAGGCTAAGATCAGATGGGCTCTGTCGCTGCTTATCGACAGAAACTACATTGTCAAAGAGATTGGTAAGGCCGGGCAGGTTCCCGCTAACGCATTTGTCGCAATGGGTCTGACCGAACCCGACGGCGTTGAGTTTATAAAGAGGAACGGTACGAATCGCGACGGTAAAGGCTATTTCAGCATCGATCCAAACGACTACGCAGCCAACTGCGAGAGAGCGCTTGAACTGTTCAAAGAGGTCGCAGCTTCTTCGGGTAAGTTCACCGTTGAAGACAATGTATTAAAGGGCTTCCCGACGATTACGTATATTACCAACCCCGGAACCGGTCATGAAGCCATTGCGACCAACCTGCAGGGTATCTACTCGCAGTATGGCATTACGATGAAGATTGAGGTCCAGGAGTGGAGCACATTCCTTAACACCCGCAAGGAAGGCAACTACTCGGTAGCAAGAAACGGTTGGCTTGCCGACTACAACGACCCGATCTCCTTCCTTGACATGTGGACCACGAACAGCGGTAACAACGACGTTCAGTTTGGCCGCGGCGAGCATGCCACCTTCGCCGGCTACACCTATAAGGGCCAGAGCGGCAAGACTTGGGCGGAGTCCTATGACAAGCTGATTGCAGAAATCAAGGCGACGAAGGATCCCGCTACCCGCTTCGACCTTATGCATCAGGCTGAGGACATCCTCATGGAGACCGGCGCTATCTGCCCGATCTACTACTACACCGACATCTATATGTCGAGTAAGAACCTCAAAGGTTATCTTGTAAGCCCGCTTGGCTACAAGATCTTCACCACCGCTTATGTTGGATAATCGATAAAAAATAACTGCGCCTTGCCGTGAAAGCGGTAAGGCGCAGTTTTTTGTATTTATGCTTAGTTTTCGGCGGTTAGGCGGGCTTCGTTTTTTAACGCAAGGTATACGTTTTCAATTTCGTCAATACTCCGTTCGAGCGCATATTGTTGCGCGAAATGCACGCATTTTTCCTCGGCTTCCCTTAGCTTTTCAGGATGTTCCAGCCAAAAGTCAATTTTCTCTGCCAGCGACGCGGGGGAGCCTGATTTGAAAAGGTGTTCCTCCCCAAGCGCAAACTGGGTCGCGGCGCTGCGCTTGCTGTCGGATATAATTGGTACCAGACCGCATGAGAGCGCTTCTATACACGATATTCCCTCAATTTCAACGTCGGAAGCATGTATGTAAAGGTCACAGCCGTGCATGAGCTTTATAAGCTCCTCGCGGTTATAATAGCCGAACACCGGGGTATGGGGCAGCTTTTTGCCCATGCGGCGCAGCTTTTTCTCCCAGGGGCCGCTCCCGGCAAAATAAAGCTGAATGCGGTCTGCATGTCGGGATTTTTTTACGGCCCGGATAACTACGTCTTGCCTTTTTTCAGGGGAAAGCCTACCAACTATTAAAATTTTAATAGGATTTGAATCGTGCTTCTTTGGCTCGGCGGGCGGGCGGAACGTCGGGTGCACGCCGTTTGAAATAATGTGCAGTTTTGCTTTGTACCCATGCTTTTTCAGCTGTTCTGCTATAAATTTAGAAGGGCAGTGGATGTGTGAAAACCTCTGATAAAAGAGGGCGCCGAATAAAAAATATATAAGATGCGCGGCGGGAGGGAACCATTTAAGCCCGATATTGTATGTGATGTTTTCAGGCTGTATATGGAACGCCGCGATGGCGGGTACGCCCATCTGTTTTGCGATACGCTGCGCCATATCGCTGAGCCACCAAGGTTGGTAAGTATGGACTACGTCGGCGCCCTCGATGGCTTTTTCTAGCGTGGAGCGGACCGGTTTTGCAAAAAGTGTGTGCTGCCGATGCGCCAGCATGCTCGCGATGGGGATTTTAAGCTCGGGCAGATAAAATATTTCAAACCCGGTCTCGGGGTCAATGCCGCTTTTTTCAGGATCGCCGCAGGTTACAACGCGAATCATATGCCCGCGCTTTGAAAGCGCTTCGGCGAACCGCATTGACGATATCGTGGTCCCGTTGTTGTTTATATTAAAAGTGTCGTTCACGAGCGTAATAATCATAAAAAATTAACTCCTCACCTTGATGCAGCCTAAAACGCCTGTGCGGCCATGCATTTTACATGTCTTTTTTTGTCTAATTTTATTAATTATATATTAAAACCGAGCAAATATCAATAATATATAAAGGTAAAAAATGTAGCATTAGCGCACGAGTGAACATAAAACCCCGCCAAATATGGCAGGGCTTTTTTCTTATGCGTTTTTGCTTGTGTGCGCGCTATTACCTCTCAGTTTAAAACGCTCCTGCCAGCGACCACATTTTCGTTTCCCCAAGGCTCAACTTTACTTCAATTTTGGTTACATTGTGCCCATAGTATCGGCGCTCGTAAACTTCATAAGGCGAGCAGGGGCGCTTAAACCGGATTATGCGCTTGCCGTCGCAGCTCGCATGGATGGAGACAAAGTTTTCGTTTGCGAAAAGCACGTCGTCCGAGGTCGTGTATATATGGCAGCCCGACCATTTGGCGAGCGAAGCCAAAAGCTCGCTGCGTAGCACCTTCGCGGCGCAATATACGCTTGGGAAGCCGTGCCTGTATGAAACCGCGAGCGCAGCCTTTCCGTCTGAGCAGTATCGGCCAAGTACCTCGGCGACCGGGTCGTCAATGTAGAACAACGGGTTGACATATGCGGGGGGTAACACGGTCGGGCTTATCCAAATATTGCTGTGCACGTCGCGGTCGATATGGCCGTAGCGGCGCGTTGGGCTTGCAAAACTCATTGCCGGGTGGCTGGTGTCGACCTTAAAGTACGGGAACGCGGTTTTGGCTTCCATGCAGACGTTCATGCCGACGGTTTCGGAGATGTTTTTGGCGTCCGTTACAGGATCGGCATCGGGGCAAATATAGCCGGGCGCGTAAAGCCAAACAACTGTAGCCCCGTTTTTGCGCGCTTTATCGAAAATGGCCCGCCGCTCCGCTTCTGTGAGGTAATAGCAATTGAGCATAACGTACATTTTATAGTCCGGCATATCCGCCCGGGCTAGGTCGTCATGGAAATACCAGTCCACCGGCGCGCCAATCCGGTGCAAATCGGATGTGCGGTAATGAGGAACACGCCTACGTTTGCCGGCATTTTCGCGTTCATGTCAAGTTTCATGCCGATGGAGCGCCCTTCGACCTCCCAATTCCGCAGAGCCGAAAGAATTTTGTCGTCGGCGTCCCATATGTATTGCCGCTCGGATGGCTCGGGGATTATCGGGCGCTCAAACGTGGCGTCTGGGCGGCCCCAAACGCGGCGCAAGGTTGCCTCGTCGCCATACTTTCTGCGCAGGTATTTTTCATATTCCTTGCGGAACGGCTCGGAAAAGTCGCCGTAAGCGCCTCTCGATTTGACAAGCCCGGTCGGGTAATACCACTCGCTTGTCCCACCGGCACAGAGGAAAAAGCCGATGATTCTGTCAAAGTGGGGGGATTTTTCAAGCTCGTCGAAATACTCGTCAAGCGCAGCGTCGGCGTCCCTCCGCCAGGCTTCGGAACATAACGAGTGCATTCCGTCGATCGGCTCGCCTGAAACCGAGGTGCATATCGTGCGCTCATGTGAGCCGTCGGAATAGGTCACCATTTCCTCAGGGTGCGAGTTTACCCACTCGGGCGGCGGGCTGACGTTTAGCCTTAACATAACATATGCGTCGGGGACGGCAGAAAGCAATAGCTCAAGGTCGGAAAGCGTCCTTTCAAGCCCAGACGGATGCTTTTCATCGCCCGGCTGGTTCCAGTGGGTGTCCGCCGTGACAAAGTAAATCTTCAGCCCCGCGTCGCCAAGTTTTTTAAGGTATTCCGGATTGCGAATTGGTACAGTTATAAGCATGGGAGGGTATACGATCCCGTTGATAATAATTGCAGGCAGCGCTCTACTTTCGCTTTCGTGCGTGTGCTCACCGCAAAACCTCCAATGGATAATATATTAGAAAATAGCACAAACAAGAAAAACAACAAATAAATGGAAGTATGGCTACACGCTGCCAATTATAGCATTAAGGCGATGAGATTACAAGTATATTAGTAAAATGCGGCTTGTGAAGTATTGTGTAAAGTGATATTTTTGCAGAGAGGCAGATTTTGCAAAGATGAAATTATTGCAATAAAGTAAAATATTATGTATAATATCAATAATATTATCGTGTGATATAGCATTAAATGATAATCATTACAAAATCTATACAATAAATCATAAGCTAGAAGGGGAAAATCATATGTGGCGCAAATTATCGGTAATGCTGGCTTTTATATTAGAGCTAGTCCTTTTGCTCGTTTCATGCGGCAGTGGGGAGGTTCAAAGTAAAACCCCTGTAGAAAATCCAAATACGGTCGACTCAGCCGAGACGACAGCCGACGAGTTCGGATATGTTGCCCCGAATGTTGAAAAAGAGGATTTCGGGGGCAGGAAGTTTAACATAATTTATCCACAATGGTCGCTTTACAACCACTACTATTTCGCCACCGAGTATAACGGCGAAGTGGTAAACGACGCGATTTACGACCGTGCGCGCTATGTCGAAGAGATGCTAAACATTAAGTTTGAGTACATAACCCGCGGGTATATTGAGACTATCCTGCCGGAAGTGCAGAAAGTGGTGCGCGCGGGCGACCCCGGCTATGATTTGGCGCTGACCCATTGTGCTACATCGCTTTTGAGCTACGTCACCGATAAGCTGGTTTTGAACTGGAATGATATCCCCGGCGCCGATTTAAGCATGCTTTATTGGAACCAGTCGGTGCGCGAAAGTTTTGAGGTTTATGGAATGTTGCCGTTTATGTCAAGCGATTATATATTGCCCGACGTAAACTCGATTTTCTTCAACAAAGGCATAATCGACGACATGAAGCTCGAAGACCCATACGAGCTTGTGCTTTCCGGCAAATGGACATGGGATAAGCTGAAGGCAATGGCAACGGAGGCTACAAAAGACTTAAACGGCAACAGCAAGATGGACGACGAGGACCAATACGGTTTTGTCGGCGAACGCGGCTGGCAGTTTACATCCGCACTTATATCTTGCAACCAGTTCTTATTCGGTAAAGGGCCGGATAATCTCCCCGCAATATTGTGCGACAACGAGAAGACGCAAAATGTGCTCGATTTAATTTGCGGGATTATCCACAACAAGAGTATAGCCTACACATGGGCGTATTCCTCGGCATATGACCCCAACCAAGGCGGCAAGCCTCCGGTGGATTTTAGGAGCAACCGCTCGCTGTTTTACCTGACTCCGCTAAGCCTTGCAACCACTTTCCGCGACGCGGAGGTCGATTATGGCATAATTCCCCTGCCAAAATACGATGAGGCGCAGGATAATTATCTGACCCTCAACTGGGCGGGCTTTATGTGCGTGCCGGCGTCGGTCTCCGACCCGCGGCTTGTGGGGCTGGTGTCCGAGCTACTCGCCGCAGAAAGCTCACGCACGGTTATACCCGCATTCTATGACGTGCTGCTCGGCGAAAAGATTGCGCGCGACCCTATTTCGAAAAAGATGCTCGATATAATATTTGAATGGAACGTCTACGACCTCGGCGTCAACCTCGGGTATTACGGCTTATTTAGCTCGCAGATAGATAGTTCAAAGCCCAACAACTCGAGGTACTTAAGGGCACAAAGGAATACAATCGAAAAAGTCATATCAGATTATGTCGAAGGCTGCAAAGAATACATGGAGCTTACGTCAAAATAAACGCTAAACTTTATAAGCCCTCCGAAGCGAAAGCTTGGGAGGGCATTGTTTTACGAAAGGGGCTGTGTTTTATGTTAGATTATGGGTAAAACTTGTTGTCTTTGAAGCGAGATATGGTATAATCATTGCTAGGGAAAAATAAGTATAATCGGCAACAATAGCTATGGTAATAAGGGAAGCGAATTCTTGCGAGATTGATGAGCTTGTCGAGTTTTACGACCGGATGTGCAAAGTGCTGGCAAACAGCCCGTTTTTGCCGAACGGCAACAAAGGCGGTTACCCTTCAAGGGAAATGATTGAGGGCGCAGTTAAAAATAAAGAACAGTATGTCGGCGTAGTAGACGGCAAAATAGTCGCTGCATATATACTTAATCACGACTGCGACCCTGCTTACGATAAGGCGAATTGGCAAATCAGCGCCGCGCGGTCGGAGGTTATGGTGCTTCACGCTTTGCGTGTTATGCCCGAGTACGGCGGCCGCGGCTATGCCAAAAGGCTCATGGAGCATGCGCTATCGGTAGCAAAAAGCAAAAACCAAAAGGCAATCCGGCTCGACTGCGTGGATGGAAACACGGCGGCGCAAAAGCTGTATTTATCATTCGGATTCAAAAATATAGGCTCCGTGCCGATTTTTTACGAGGATATCGGGACTGAGGTTGACTGCCTGCTGTTTGAACTTTCACTTTAGGGGGAGCTTTATATGGTTAAAACCACACCTGAGCATGGCGGAATACATAGCGCCCATATAAAAGAGTGGATTGAAGGAATTGAAAACGCAAAGCTTTCGACGCACGACATAATAATCGCGCGCGGGGACGAAATTCTGTTTGAAAACTACCGCCCGCCGTTTCATGCGGATTTTGCGCACCGCATGTATTCGGTTACAAAAAGCATTGTGGCGATAGCCGTCGGCTTTGCAATACAAGACGGGCTTGTAAGCCTTGACGACCCTATTGACAAGTATTTCCCCGACGAAGTCAAAGAAACCAAGGACCCGAACATGGGCGTGCAGACTATTCGCCAGATGCTGATGATGAGCACGCCCAAAAGAGGGCGCAGTTGGTTTATCGCGCGCAGCGACGACCGGGTTAGGCAGTATTTCAGGGATACGGTAACGACTGCGCCCTGCGGTAGCGCGTTTATGTACGATAGCTCAGGCTCGTTTGTGCTCGGCGCAATGGTCGAGCGGCTTACGAAAAAGAAGCTGATTGAGTATCTTAGGGAAAAGCTGTTTGACAGAATCGGGGTTTCAAAAGAAGCGCGGTTTTTGTTTTGCCCCGGAGGGCATTCGTGGGGCGACTCCGCGTTGGTCGCAAAGCCGCGTGACCTGCTTCTTGTTGCCCGGTTTATGCTTAACGGCGGCAGCTGGGAAGGCGAGCAGTTGCTTGACCCCGAGTATGTAAAGGCTGCGACCTCGAAACAGATTGATACTTTAAGCGAGAGAAAGGGGTTTACCGGCCAAGGTTATGGTTATCAAATCTGGATGTGCTATGACGGCAGCTTCCTGTTTAACGGCATGGGCTGCCAGTTTGCGCTCTGCATACCAAAGAGCGACATCATAATGATTTACAACGGCGACAACCAGGGTATTGACTACGCCGGCGAGCTTATAATCGGCTCGTTTTTTGAAAAAATCGCGCGCAGGGCTAAAATGCCCGACGAAAGCGGAAGCTACTCGCTGCCGGAAAACCCCGAGGCGCAAAAAGAGCTAAGTGACTATGTCAGCTCGCTAGTGCTCGCATATGAAGATGGCGAAAAGCATGCTACAATTGAAAAAGAGATAAACGGGCGCTGGTATGCGTTTGGCGAAAACCCAATGGGTATAAAAAAGCTCCGCTTTTTATTTAGTGAGGACAACGGGAAACTCGAGTACACAAACGCTCAAGGCGACAAGGTGCTGAATTTCGGGCTTTGTAAAAACGAGTTTGGGCTCTTCCCGGAAGAGGGCTATTCAAGAGAGGTCGGCTCGGTGTTTTGCCCGGGCAACTATTATAGGTGCGCAGCCTCGGCTGCATGGAAATCGGACAGCCACCTTTTGCTTAATGTGCAGATTATTGACGACTATTTTGGCAGGCTTTGGGCCGATTTTGTGTTCGACTCAGGGACGGTTTCGGTAAAAATGCGTAAAGTCGCCGAGGATTTTCTCTTTACATACGAGGGAGAAGCCGTCGGGACAATGGTTTAAGGTATACGAAATCGGGCATAAAACGTCGAAGAGTTTAAAGGGAAAGTTTGCAGAGGATAATCTTATGGCAGAATGCGCGCAAAGAAATGGCATGCAGGAATGGTTAACAAAGCTTTTTGAAGCGTTTCCTTACCCGCTTCAGATATTTTCCAGCGACGGCACATCAAGGATGATAAATGATGCGGCAGTTGAGATGATAGGCATCGTAAACAAGGAAGATCATGTTGGGAATTACAATGTTTTCGAGGACCCGTTAGTCCGAAAGCTTGGCGTGACCGAAAAGGCAAAAGAGGTGCTAAAAGGCAAAAT
The DNA here is from genome assembly GCA_012840355.1 of Clostridiales bacterium. Lineage (GTDB taxonomy): Bacteria > Bacillota > Clostridia > Oscillospirales > CAG-272 > DTU078. Next base: position 40,018 of record DULN01000006.1, read on the forward strand.
AGTTTATATAACTGATTTTCTCGCGCCATATGATGAACTCATTCTGCATTTTAACTTGAGGGAACGGAACCTAAAATATATAAACGCGGATATAACCTGCTTCCCTTTGGTGTCCGACGACGGGAAAATAGAGTATTTCGCGGCGGTTTTCATATTCAAAGACCTTTATATGGGTAAAGAAGAGGTCGAGCTGGGCAAACAGTACTTAAAGTCACATTGGAAAGAGCCTTTCTGCGCTGACGAGATCGCAAAGGCCGTACACATGAGCAAATCGCATTTTTACAAAGCTGTTTAAAAAGCATGTGGGGAAAACTCCGTATGAGTATTACCTGGATTTTAAAATCGGCAAACTCAAGGAGCTGCTGCGATACATGGTATGAAATAAAAAACAACGTGGTAACCGGCTCGACTGCAAGCGGCAAAGAGTTTTCGTTTACATATACCCCGAGCAAGGAATAAGGGTCAAAAATATTGGCACCTCATTTGCCTTTTTTTATGGCATATGGGGTGTTTTTTATTGGGGTAAAATCTAAATACTTGTTAGACTTTGGTTTTTGTGATATACTTTGCTTAAGAAAAACTTTCGAAAGGAAGTGAAGTTATGGGCAGATTGCTGACGGAGATTATTTCTTATAACGCGGGCGACCTCTTCGACGTGGTTTGCGATTATAAATCCGTAGGCGGCGAGTTTATAAACGACGGGCATATCTCAAAATACAAAACCGAAAAAGTAAAGCTTGAAGCGAAAACGGATATAAGCGAAGACGAGGTATACATGCGGTGTGACACAATTGTAAATATCTCGGGCGATACCGTAAATATAACGCTGCTTGCCTCAAGATTTGTGCTGCCTGACGGCGACTATGAAGTATATACGCAATATAGTAACTGGCACAACGAGAGCATGGGATGCTGGCAGCCGCTTGTGACCGGGGTGTTCGCAAAAGTGGAAAGCGTGCGGACAACGGTTGGCGCTGCGCCGGTCCTTGCGATTTGGAACCGGCAGCAAAACCGTGGGATAGTATTCCATCTATTGCCGATGTATTCGTGGTCGATGAGCGCCCGGCGGTTTGACATCGGCGGCGGAAAAAGCCGTGTAGAGGTTACGATGGGCCCGAGTGCAAAGCGTTTTGAGCTGAAGCTGGAGCCTGGCGAGTGCTTGGAGTACGCAAGGATTATATATTACGAGTTTAGAAACAAAACCGACCTTGACTGCTGGAAGCTTCACCGCTATCTCAACAAAATAGCGCCGCGGCGCTCCATGCCGGTAATCTACAACACATGGTTTTCGGCGTTCGACTGGTTTACTTTTGAGTCGCTGGAAAAGCAAGTGGAACTTGCTGCGAAGATCGGCGCCGAGTATTTCGTAATAGACGCAGGCTGGTTTGGCGAGGCGGGAAACTGGTGGCAAAGCGTTGGCGACTGGGAGGAATACCAGCACGGAGCGCTTAAAGGGCGCATGAAGGATATTTCGGACAAAGCCCGTGCGCTTGGAATGAAATTTGGGCTTTGGTTTGAGATAGACAGGGCCGCGCCGGCGGCAAAGTCGCCCGGGCTTCATCCCGACTACTATATAAGCTACGGCGGTCAGTACTTTGTAAACTACGCAAACCCCGAGGCGAGAAAATACATACTTGACCTGCTCACCGATAGGATTAAACGCTATAATATCGGCTTTATAAAGTTTGACTTTAACGCCGATATGTTTAACGACCCGCAGGGTCAGGCGTTTATTAGGTATTACCAAGGTTATGTTGAGTTCCTCAAAGAGCTGAAACGGCGCCACCCCGACCTTTACTGCGAAAACTGCGCTTCGGGCGGCATGCGCATGCAGCTTGCAAACGGGTTCTATTTTGACAGTTTCTGGCTCTCCGACAACCAGTGTGCCATCGAGGGCGTGCGGATTTTCAAGGATACGATGCTCAGGATGCCGCCGCAGTGGATTGAAAAATGGGCGGTTATCGAGACGATCACCGATTTCGAGCCGGTTTACAGCGGCGGGAAGACCGAGAAAATCGTTACGACTCACGATGCCGGCTGGGACATGCTCGGCAGCGTGAGAAGCTCGTGGCTGCGCGGGTTCATGTCCGGCAGCCCGCTCGGCATAAGCTGCAACCTTACAAAGCTTTCGGAAAATACTCTTGAGATGCTTGCAAGCCATATCGAGAAATTCAAAAAAGACCGGGAGCTTTATATATCCGCCGAAGGTAGAATCCTTGCCGATACCGAAACGCTCACCTCTCTTGAGTTTTGCAGCGTAGATAAGTCGAAGATAAAGATATTTACGTTCGTCAAGCGCTCGACCCATTATTTTGCGGTGATTTACCCTGTGGTCGACCCGGCAAAAACGTACGTTGTAAACGGCGAGAAGATAAGCGGTGAGGATATTGAAAGGTATGGCATAAAGGTCGACACCGGGCAAACCGGTAAATGCGAAGAAACGGAGATTTATGAGGTGTAAAAACAAATAGAAAAAGGAGCCGCCCAAATCGGGCGGCCCGTTTTTTTAGTCCTCAAGCCTGCTGTACATTTCAATTATATCCTGCAAGCCTTTTTCCGCGCCTTTTTGTATGCGCGCCCATTCGGATGCGACGTCGTATTTTTTGCTTCCAAGCAAAGTCCTGCAGATAAGCCCGGCGTTGTTTAGCGCGTAGTTATAAGCGTAAACAAAGTCTGTCTTCGCCGAGTTTTTAATCAAATCGATTATAATCCCAGCGGTGTTGTCGCGCGTGTATTTGACTTTCAGTGCCATCTCATAGAATGCCGGTATAACAGTCCGATAGTTTTGCGCGCAAATCGCTTCTAGCGTCGCGCTCGCTTCATCGAATATCTGGCATGTTACCGGAATGCAGTATACCGTAGCGCTGTCGTGAACAAGCGCACCATATTCTTTTTGGGACTCGTTGAATTTTGGGAAAGGTATTATCCCATACTCTTCTTTCATTTCCCTCAAGGATAGGCAGGACACAAAGCGGTTTATTAAAAACAGCGTGCCGCCATTTGCAAAACGCGTTCGCATCAGCGTTTCATCAGAGGTGACGTAGACGCCTTCGTTGTTATAGTAAAGGTCATAAAGGGTTTGCATATAGCTTACAAAATAGTCGGTCAAAACATTGAGCGAGGGGATTCCGTCACTGTCTCGAGTGCACATCACATTGCCCGCCGTATATGTAAAATGATCGGGTTCGGTGCTGGTGCGTGCCATAAAGCCGTATAAATCGTTCTCGTCACGCTTACTGTCACCGTTTATATCCCGGTATGCAAGCTTGCAGTATTTCGATAGCTCATCGTAGGTCCATTTCCCGTCAAGCACAAGTTTGTAAATGTTGTCCGCCGGCGTCCCTAGGTCTTCCATCATGTTTTTGTTAAAGAAAATGCAGCTCATATTGTAAATACTGGACAGCGAAATGTCGCCGTTTAAAAAGAAAGTTTTAGCTTTTCCAATCTTTAGCTCGTTTATGTAGTCCTCCCACCACCACGGCTGTGAAAGTTCAATATATTGGCTTTTGTTCAGGTTCATGTACATGCCCTCGAGCGCTTGGGGCAGGACAATCCACTGCGCGCCGCTGACAAGGTCAAAGTCGTCGGAACCGGAGGTTATCGAGTTGCGCAGCACGTTCCCATGGTCGGCAGGCGCGCCGTCGAATGTGGCAACGATTTTTATGTTGAGCCTTTCCTCCACCATGCGGTTGCGATTATAAACCGCGTCGTCGACAATGTCGCCGGAAAGTTCAGGGTATACTTCCTGAACGTTAATATCCCCGGAGCGGCTAGTTATGCGTATGGAGATACCGCCGAAATCGAGGTCGTCAGGCAGCGAGTCGGGCGTGAGTTCGCGCGGGATTTCGGAAGTTTCGTCAATATCGGATGCCATTTCTTTTATTGAGCCGTTTTTAGCCGTTTCCGATGTACCCGCGCATGCCGTAAATGTAACAGTTAGAGCTATCAAAAGCGACAGAAAATTTAAAATACCCATGCGCCTTAACATAAAATGCCTCCTTTTTCCATTGCTGCATATTATTATATCATATTTATTAATGTTGGCGCAAATAATTAATATATAGAATTAGATATTTATAAAAATTACATAAAACATATCATAATATTTGTACGAAAAACATGTTGCGCTGTCACAGGTCTCGGATTTTGAAAAAGAAAAGGAGCAGAAAAGGTGGTTCTGCTCCTTAAATAATAACTGCTTGCACGTGCTGCATTTTATCAAGGCGAAATTCGCACGCCATTTTTTATAAGGGATTGCTGCAGTGCTTTTATATCAAGCGATGCAAATTCGTCGCTCATCGCGGCGGCGGTGCCTGCTGCCTGACCGGTGACGGCGCAGCATGGGATCACACGCGTGACGTCCCACATACGATCGGTCACCGAAATGCATCTCCCGGCGGCGAGGAGGTTTTTGATTTCTTTCCCATACAGCGCTTCAAAAGGTATCGCGTATACGGGCCCGCTGCGGCGCCAGTCGCCGGTAAGCCCAACTGAGGTTTCCAAGGACTCATGCGGGTGTTCGTCGCTCAGCACCGTGACGCCTTCAAGCCTGCGGGTCATCCTTAGCTGAGGTATGGCTGGCACGGCGACTGGCCAGTATTGTTTTGCGGTTTCCCTTTGGCGGAGCACATCAAATAGGATTTGCTCGTGCGAGCGGTAGAGCATCTCGCTTATCTCAAAGGCGTCAAGCCCGGAATACCTCTCCGCGCCTGTATCATCGTATATACCGTCAGCCGAGCCTAGTATTTTTAAGCCATACGCGCCGTCGCGATGGTAATAATACCATGCTGCAAGCAGGTTCTTTTTCGCAAACACCGCGGTTTTTGCGTCGGCGAGCCGGCAAATGTCCGCATCGCCGGTCGCGTCGACAAAGGATTTCGCGGCAATTGCAACCCTGCCGCTTTTCGTTTCAAATATAACCGAGCGGATTTTACCATCTTTGACTGATGTGGCGCAAGCTAGCACCCCGTAAAGGATTTTCACCCCCTCGTCGAGAAGCAGTCGCTCCGCTTCAATTGCAAAAAGATGAGGGTTAAACTGCACCTCGTAGCGCACGGCTTTCCTCTCTTCCGGATTGCCGCCGTCGAGCCACGCCTTGGGGTATTTTCCCTCTGCACCATGCTTGATCGAAAGCTTTAGTAGCTCCTCACCGATCCCGAAGATAACCTGGTTGCCCATTCCGTCGCAGAGTGGAAGGTAGATTGTGACAAGCCCCAAAGTCGCAAGCCCGCCGAGCAAAAACTCCCTTTCTGCCAGAACAACGCGAGCTCCATGGCGCGCAGCCGCCAATGCCGCCGCGATGCCCGCCACGCCGCCGCCCACGACTAAAACGTCGCAGTCGCATAAAATCGGCACCTTTTGCTTTTCCTCTTCTATGTAGCCGCTCAAAAAAATCCCTCCTAAAATTGCAGCTGGCTTGTAACGCATGCTGCCTATACCCGCGCTAACATGTTACTAACATAATTATACCATGGATATTTAAAATACCGTACTTTGCATAAAGAATATTGAAAAAAGGCTAAAAATGGGATATACTTAGATTAGCCAACAATAGTGGGGGTGTAAGAATGCCTGAATTCGGGCACGCGTTTTCCGGACTAGCAAAGGATCGCAAGCTCACGCACGAGGAGCTTATCCGGGCTATTAGATTCATGATCGCCGCTGAGTACGAGGCGATACAGCTTTATATGCAGCTTGCAGAGTCGACCGACAACAAGCTGGCAATAGAGGTGCTTCGCGACATCGCCGATGAAGAGAGGGTCCATGCCGGCGAGTTTTTAAGGTTGCTTAAGGAGCTTGCGCCTGACGAGGAAAAATTCTACGCCGAAGGTGTCGAAGAAGTAGAAGAGATCATCAAAAAGCTGAAAAAACAGTAAAAACTATGGCACCCTGCGCCAAAGCCGCGTAGGGTGCTTTTTGGCGCGTGGCTCAGGATTATTTTTTGTTTTGGCTTGATATTATTTCCAGCGCAAGCTATTATAATAACAATGGCTTAAAAATTAAATGGAGGAAGCCCATAATGAAGCATGTCATATACATAAAACCCGGAGCGGCAGGCGGCGACGGCACAAAAAATGAGCCAATCGGCAACATTTTCGAGGCTCAAAAGAAAGTGCGGGAGCTGCTAGCGGCCCCCGATACAGAAAGCGTCACCGTGAAGATTGCGCCGGGCGAGTATAATATAGTCTCGCCGATAGAGTTTGACTCTAGCGACTCGGGAAAGCCGGGCAGCCCAGTCGTTTGGGAGTGCGAAGGGGGGCGCGCGCTGATTCATGCGTCGATAGCTGTTGGGAAAGGGCAAATAACGAGGGTTTTGCCGGACGACCCGCTTTATAGCAGGCTGCCTTGCCCGGAGAAGACGCTGCAGTTTGACCTTGGCAAGCTTGGGGTTGCGCCTGAGGTGTATTCAGAAGGCTGCCATGGGTTTGGCATGGCTTACTCGGGCAAAAACCCCATGCGGGACGGCTCGGATATCGAGCTTTTTGTAGACGGCATGCCGTTTATCCGCGCGCGTTATCCGAACGATGGTTTTGTAGAGGTTGAGCGGTCGTCGGACAGGGAGAGCGCGGTCTTCGGCTACAGTGACCCTCGTCCTGAAAGCTGGGCATCGCTTGAGGGCGTGCGGCTGCATGGATACTTTTATTTCGATTGGGCCGACGCCTCGGTAGCGCTTGGCGAGCTTGATAAAGAAAACAAAACAATAACTCTTGCCGAGATGCCGCACTATGGTATAAAAAACGGCCAGCGCTATTACTATTACAATATCCCTGAAGAGCTTGATATGCCCGGTGAGTGGTACCTTGACGCTTCAACTGGACGCGCGTATTTTCTACCGCCTGAAAACTTTGGCGAGGTACGTGTTACAGTTGCAAAACACCGGCTGTTACGGGCAAACGGCGCGTCGAATATTGTTTTCCGTAACCTTGCATTCGGCTATACTCGAGCCGACGCGATAGATATAACCGGCGGCGAAAACCTCATTTTCGAAGGCTGTGAAATCTACAACATTGGTAAAAAAGCGGTGCTGATAGGGCACGGCGGCAATACGCCGTTCGGCGTGCTCGGAGACGGCGGTAAAAACCACCTCTTTACCGGCTGCCGCGTGCATAGCTGCGGGTTTGGCGGCTTTGATATAAGGGCTGGTGACCGCAACACTCTCGAGCCGACCGGCATAACGATTGAGCGCTGCGATATTCACGGCTGCTCGCGCATCGGCAAAACCTACTGCTTCGGGATAGCGCTAAACGCGGTGGGCGCGCGGGTGGCTCATAACAAACTGCACGACTCACCGCACAGCGTGCTATTTTTCTCGGGCAACGATAACATAATCGAGTACAACGAGGTATACGACGTGCTGCGAGAGTCGGACGATGCCTCGGCGTTTTATACCGGCAGGGACTACACCTCACAGGGGCATATTATAAGGTATAACTTCTTCCACGATTTAGCCAGCGATGCGCATGTTGGGGTCGGGATTTTCGGCGTGTATGCCGATGACAACTCGGCTAATGTCACTTTCTACGGCAACGTATTCCTCAACGTCCAATCCGCTTGCCACCTGCACGGCGGGCATGATATAACATTTGAGAACAACCTAATTGTCGGAGGTAGGCCGGAATCGAAGTTCGCGGTGTCGCTGAGCCAATATTGGTTCCCCGGCTCGCTCAAAGAGGGCGGCGAGCATATTAGGCGGCTTGAGGCTACGCCGTGGCAAAACGAGGTGTGGAAAAAGAAATACCCGAAAATAGCCGAATACCTATCGTGGGACCCCGAAACAGAGCAGCGCTTTCCGCATTATGCGAGGATAGTAAATAATGTGATAATAAACCACAAGCATATAGACATTAACTTCGACCATACAAACCCGAAATACAAAAACACGGTCGAAGGCAACGTCTGGATGTCGGTCGACCCCGCGATGCAAACTAAAGAACATCTACCCGAACTTATGAAAATGGCAGCCGAGGCTTGCCCTGGGTTCAAAGAGCTTCCGCTTGACGAAATTTTAGGCTAAAAAAACATACCCCACCTTTGCGGCGGAGTTTGCCTGCATAGGTGGGGCATTATTTTTTGCCCAGCAGCTTGCGAAGCTGAAAAGCTCGGATAGCTATCCCTGCAGCGCTCCCGGGTTATTACCAGGGGCGCCGAAAGGACGGACGGCGTATCAAACGCAACAAGGAAGTGGTTCATTTTACTAGTCCTTAACTTTGTAGTATAGCAGATTTTATCATCGCGCGAAGCCGATGTCAATGTGACATCTTTAAATTATTTGGTATAGCTGTTAATTTATTGTTAAAGAGCTTGGTGTATAAAGTAATTATCAGCGGATTTTCGGTCCCCGCCATAAAATGCGATATTGCATCCGCGTGCAATTTGAGAATATGACCTGTCTTTCGGCATGGATGCTATGACGGGAATTCTGGAACGGGATGTGATATTGTGGAAAGGCGCCTTTTATCGGTTGATTGGGACTATTTTGTCAAAGAGGACGATATAAACTACGGTTCATATGCTGAAAGCCGAAAAAACCTGGTCGACACCTGGTATAAAAGATATATAAAAGAAAAAGCGCAAGGCAGGGATATAGAAAAACTATACCACCTTTTACCGGAAAACCGGATGTTTTGGGAAAAAATTGAGCAATATTTCGCGTTTACGGGCGATGTTGAGGTTTATGTTTCAGACTCGCATGCTTTGTCTTACGAAATAGCAAAAAAGACAGGCTGCGACACCGTCTATCTTTTTGACTCGCACACCGATCTCGGCTATGGCGGGCCACAGTCGCTCGATTTTGAGCTTAACTGTTCAAACTGGCTCGGAATGCTTTTGAGGGATAGGGTAGCAAAAGCGGCGTACATATTCCTAAGCATGCACACCCACGAGCGGCCCGAGATGTTTGACTGGGCAAACAGGGCTTTTAATATCAAATACTGTGACTTAGCCGAGTTTGTGCAAAAGATTACGGTTTCGGCTGTCCACATCTGCAGGTCGGGCGCGTGGACCCCGCCGTGGTTTGACAGCGAATTTGAAGAATTTGTCGCCGCGCTCGGGATTGCATATAAAACTATTGACTGCCCCAAAAGGGATTGGGAGCCCGAAAATCTTAATTTTTCGCAGGAAATACTGTACCTACTAGCTTAAGACCTCTTGGCAAAATTACGCCGAGGGGTTTTCATCTTTTTGTTGTCTTTGCCATCCGGCGGTAATATAATTAAGAGGGCATATCGGCTAAAAGCAACATTCGAGAAGGCTTGTATGATGGCAAATGCGGCTGCGGACAGCGTCCATATGATGGTGCCGCGGGAAAAGATGAGCCGCGGAGCGAGGCTTATGAGGGTAGTTTACGGCTTGTACCCGGCGCGCCAATTTTACCAGGCGGAGTTTGGCTTTTACTCGATCGAGCGCTGGAGGAAGAGAAGGGTAAATAGTCGTTACACCGACCTAAACGCCTTGTTCGGTTACGACCCGCCCGGAAGGCATCATCTCGGCGGGCTAGGATGGTGCGAGGCGGGTGCCGGGCGGAGCTATTTTGGCTTTTGAAGCTTTGCGTTTTTATCGCGGTATTCCTGCGGGGTCTGAGATTTTAATGCCTTAAAATCCGCGATGAAGTGGCTGACGGATTTGTACCCTGTTTCAATCGCGACTCGCTTTATCGGGTAGCTTGTCAAATCAAGGAGCTGGCATGCCTTCATTATCCGGTATTTTTTAATATACTCAATCGGCGTGTGTCCGGTGTAATATTTGAAAATGCGAATGGTGTGGCCGGCGGATTTGCAAATAAGCCTGCTGAGGTCGTCTATAGTGATTTTTTCCATATAGTGCGCTTCGATATAGCTTAGGATTTCCTTGATTATATCGCCGTTGTCGGGTCCCATGCTAACGTCTTTGACGGCTTGCTCGAGCAAGTCGTGCAGCAGCAAGCCGATAATGCGCGAGTCGTTTATTTCGGCTTCTATGCCGAAGTTTTGAGACTCGAGCAATATGTCTATTTTGTCGGTAAGCTGCCGGATGTTGGTGGCGGGGAAGACATACCCGCGCTTTTGAGATATAAAATCGAGGATGTTTGTGTTTTTGCTCTTTTTAATGTTTATCCAGAAAAATTCCCAAACGGCACCCTTAGTGCTATAGCTGTGCTGAATGCTTGGCGGGAATATGCATATCTTGTTTTTGTCGGCTTTGTAGCTGTTATTGTTTATAACTATATCTCCGCACCCGCCGATCGAAAGGATTACAAGATACTCGTCTTGCAAGCCTTCCGGCCTGTGTAACCCGTAATTTTCGTTAACACAATGCCAACCAAAGTGAGTCGCCACATTTAGGATACCGTCAAGCGTCCCGGAACTAATGCGACGTATTTCCTTGGTTTCCCCGCAATAAGTGTCGTTGATGTAAAGCTTGGATTTGTCCATTTTTATCCTCGACTTTATTGTAACCAAAGTGAACTGTTGCGATGTAGACAGAAAAGTCAAGCGGAAAGAAAGATATTAATATACCTAATTATAAATCCTGAATCCTAGATTTTCAATCACAAAACCGCATAGTCAGAATTCACCAGCATATATCGCGAGGGGATATATCCCTTTGCTAATTATTTCGTGGAAAATTTTAATATAAAAAGCAACAATGCTTAATATTGTCAGTGCTCCTTAATTGTTTGCTATAATGTAGCAAAAATAAAAGCACGGAGAGGTGAAGGGCAATTGAGGCATGTGACTCATGAGGTAGACTTATGCGTCGTCGGTGGCGGGATGGCGGGGCTGTGCGCCGCAATCGCCGCGGCAAGGCATGGCATACGCGTCGCTTTGATGCATGACCGCCCTGTGCTTGGCGGCAACGCGTCAAGCGAGGTACGAATGCATATCTGCGGCGCGCGCGGCGAAGGCAACAGAGAGACCGGCATACTTGAGGAAATAATCCTTGAAAACTACTACAGAAACCACAACATGTCCTACTCTATTTGGGACAGTGTGCTTTACGAAAAAGCGAGATTTGAAAAAAACATCACTTTGCTATTAAACTGCACATGCCAAACCGCGAATACCGACCCTACAGATGGACGCATACTATCGGTAATCGGGTGGACGCTAAACAGCGAAACATATCATACGGTCAAAGCGAAATTTTTCGCCGACTGCTCCGGCGACTCGATTTTGGCGCCGCTGACCGGAGCCGAGCATGTGATGGGCAGAGAAGGGCGCAACGAGTATGGCGAGTCCATTGCGCCTGAGAATGCCGACAAAAAGACCATGGGCATGAGCATTATAATGATGTTGCGCGAGACCGACAGCCCGCAGCCTTACACTCCGCCCGAATGGGCGTATAAGTTCCAGACAGACGCCGATATGCCGGTTGCCGACCACTCGGTAAACACAAATTTTTGGTGGATTGAATACGGCGGCACGCTTGACTGCATACACGACACCGACGAGATTCGCGACGAGCTGTTAAAAATCGCGTTTGGCGTGTGGGACCATATGAAAAACTGCGGCGAACACGGCTGCGAAAACTGGGTGCTCGACTGGGTCGGCTTTTTGCCCGGCAAGCGCGAGAGCCGGCGCTACCGCGGGCCATATGTGGTGACCCAGCACGACGTGGAGTCGGGCGGTAAGTTCGACGACGTTATTGCCTATGGCGGCTGGCCAATGGACGACCACTTCCCGGAAGGCTTTTACTATCGCAAAGGTCACCCCACCATCTATCACCCGGCGCCGTCGCCGTGGGGGATACCATACCGCGCGGTGTACTCGGTGAATATCCCCAACCTCTTCTTTGCGGGCAGGAACATAAGCGTCACGCACTCGGCGTTCAGCTCCTCGCGCGTGATGGGTACCTGCGCCATGCTCGGCCAAGCGGTGGGCACCGCCGCAGCACTTGCAGTGCATAGTGGCGCGGGCTCATGCGCGGAAGTAGATGTAGGAGAGCTGCAAACGGATTTGCTTTGGGACGACTGCATGCTTCCGGGAAAGCCCAGAGTGCCAACAGACAAGACAATGGCGGCAAAGACAAGCTATCCAATGCTGAAGGACGGGGACGACCGTTCAAATCCTGCCGTTGTACCGCCAGGCGAGGAGATTACATATACATGGGACAATCCCACATATATAGAGGAAGTGCGCATCGTATTTGATAGCGACCTCGGCCGCAATAGGTTAAATATGCCCTCAAATTATCCTTTAAATATGCCAAAGGAACATATGCCAAATACACTGGTGAAAGAGTATAAGATAGTCACCATAACCGAAAGCGGCGAGGAGCAAACCGTTGCGCATGAAACTAATAACCGCGCGCGTCTGATCAAAAAGCAGGTCGATATGCGCTGCAAAGCAATAAAGCTTGTCCCACTCGCCACCTGGGGCAAGCCGACAGCCGCGGTATTTTCTATGGATGTAAAATAGGTCTTTGGAGAATTTTAATAAAATATTAAAACTTATGCGCCTTTGTGTTTAAATAAAGCAAACAATTGCTCGGCGGCATTGACTTAATTTTGATATGAATGTATACTTAACCTAGTGGGATATGTTGGTTACTGGCGTTGAGGAGGTATAGGAAAATGAATAGAAAAATCAGGGCTGTGCAATATGGATGCGGCAAAATGAGCGTGTACCTTATGCGTTACATGCTAGAAAAGGGAGCGGAAATAGTCGCCGCGTTCGATATTGACCCCGCGATTATTGGTAAAGACATAGGCGAGATAATCGGCACGGAGCCTCACGGCGTTAAAGTTACCGACGCGCGGGAAGCCGACAGCGTGCTTGCCGAGCTGAAACCTGACGTCTGCGTTATCGCGACTCGCAGCACAATGGCAGAGGTTAAAGAAGCCTTTACGGTCTGCGCCAAAAATGGCGTAAACGCTATATCGACCTGCGAAGAAGCGCTTTATCCGTGGAACTCTTCACCTGAAATCACAAAAGAGCTCGACGAGCTAGCCAAAAAGTATAACTGCACGCTCGCCGGAAGCGGCTACCCGGACATGTATTGGGGCGTGATGATAGACACCATCGCAGGCTCGATGCATAAAATCACAAGGATAGAAGGCGTAAGCTGCTACAATGTCGAAGATTACGGTATCGCGCTGGCCGAAGGGCATGGAGCCGGCCTTTCGCTAGACGAGTTTGCCGAAAAGATCGGCAAATACAACGACCTTACGCCCGACGAAATAAAGGAGAAAATCGAAAATGGCGAAGTCGAGCCGAGCTATATGTGGAACCAGAACGGCTGGCTCTGCGCAAGGCTCGGGCTTACCCCGATTTTGCAAACCCAGAAATGTATCCCCACGACGCACGACACCGACCTATTCTCCAGCACGCTTGGGATTACGATAAAGGCTGGATATGCGACCGGAATGGCTGCGGTCGTAACAACAGAAACCGCAGAAGGCATTACAATCGAAACCCAGTGCATCGGTAAGGTTTACGCACCGGGAGAGTTCGACAAAAACGAGTGGACGTTCTACGGCGAGCCGGACACAACGATAGTCGTTAACCGCCCGGCGACCGTCGAGCTGACATGCGCCACCTTGGTCAACAGGATTCCCTCACTTATAAACAGCGAGCCGGGCTATATAACGACCGACAAACTTCCGAACAACGTCTATCTTGTCAGGCCGATGCATGAATATGTAAAAGTGTAATTCAGACATTTGACGCAAAGCCAACTAAAAAAGCCGCACAGCCGGTGTTCTTCGGCATGCGGCTCTAATTTTGCCCGTTTTGTCTTTGGCTAATCCGTGGGGTTTTACTTTTACTCGCTTTTTCGGCTGTGCGCAGCGCGAGACATAGCCAAAACGTTCGCGGGAGGAACATTCGGGAGGATCTCTTCATGGCTCGGCGAGATGACGATGTTCGGGCCAAGGATTTCGCGCACGCGGTAGACTTCGGCTTCGACTTCCTCGGGAGCGGCGTTTACGAAGAAGCTCTGCGCGTCGATTCCTCCGACAAAGGCGAGATCATTTTTGTATTGCGAAAGCGACTTTGCGTCCATGCCCGCCGCCTGTGCCTGGATTGGGTGCAGTGCGTCGACGCCCGCCTCTATTAGGTCGGGTATGACGCGGTAAATCGAGCCGCAGGAATGAAGCATCACAAACTTGCCGTATTTTTTAGCTACCGCAACAAGGCGCTTGACGGAGGGCAGCACGAATTTTCGGAACATCTCGGGCGAAATCATCAGGTCGCGCTGCGTGCCGAAATCGTTGCCGAAAAAGAAGATGTCAGCGCGGTCGCCAAGCCCCGCGAAAAACTTTTCGTTAGCCTCTACATAAAAGTCCACCACATGCTCGGTCACGGCTTCGACGACCGCAGGGTTTTCGTACATTTTTACAAAATAGTTTTCCATGCCGAAAAAGTCGGCGACGATATGGTAAAAGCAGCTCCACATACCGGTGAATACAGCTTTGTCAGAGTGGCGCTCGATCGCGGCGTACACATCGGAAAAGTCGAGGTATTTAGGGTCGGGCCAAGGATAGCGCTCGACCTCGGTGACGTCCTCAGTATCGGCAAACGTGCCGCCGGCGCTGAGTGTCGGCCTGCCGCTCGTCCCCCATGCGGTATCGAACATCGGGCGGCCTTCGGGGTGCTTATAGCCCCCGTCGGCGGAAATCCAGCGGCAGTCGTCGTTAAGGAAAGTGTAAATTGCTTCGTAAGTAGGCTCTATGCCCCATTCTTTCGCCATATTCGGCACGGAGGCAGGGTTGGGATGGCCGGTCCAAAAGGCCAGCCCGTCGTTATTCTTGCGCATGAAAATGTTTTTGACAATATCGCGTGAAGTCATATTTATCCTCATGTATTGTGTCTCTTTAGTGATGTATAATTATATCACAGACCGAAGCTTATGTAAATAAAAAGCGCGCCGGTATTAGGTTATAGCGCGAATTTGTAAAAAGCGATTGAAAAATTTTATCCTTTTAATTATAATATTCTCGTATGAACGAAACACAACAAATATTGGAATTGGGGTATTTTTATGGACAAAATCACGGTTGCAGTAATCGGGTGCGGAAGAATTGCCGACTCCGCGCATTTCCCTGCGCTTTCGAAAATGAAAGACGTGGAAATAAAATACGCGTGCGACATAATCGAAAGCAAGGCAAAGGACAAGGTTGAAAAGTTCGGTGCACGCTATGCTATTACAGACTATAAAGTCGCGCTCGCCGACCCCGAGGTCGACGCCGTTTATGTACTGACGCCGAACTACTCGCACTATACAATTACAATGGACGCGCTCGAGGCGGGCAAGCACGTCTTCTGCGAAAAGCCGATTACCGTTAACTATGAGCTGTCGTGCGAGATGGCGAAAAAAGCCGAGGAAAAAGGCAAGCAGCTAGTCATAGGCGTATGCAACCGCTACCACAGGACTGTCGAGACAATCGAGGAGATGAACCGAACTGGCAAGCTCGGGAAAATTTACCACATTTACTGCTCGTTCCGCGCGCACCGCTCGATACCCGGGCTCGGCGGCCCGTTTACGATTAAGGCGCAGTCGGGCGGCGGCGTGCTTATAGACTGGGGCGTGCATTTCTTCGACCTTATCCTATATATCCTCGGCGGGGCGAAAATCGAGTCCGTTTCCGCCGACGCATACAGCGAGATGGCAAAAGACATCAAGTCATACGTCTATAGGGACATGTGGGCAGGCCCGCCCGTACTTGACGGTATAAACGACGTCGAAGACTTTATCACCGGCTATATAAGGACCGACAAGGCTAGCATCTCATTCAACGGCGCCTGGGCACAGAACATTGAGAAAAACGAGATGTTTATCGACTTCCTCGGCGACAAGGGCGGCATCCGCATGGACTACTGCGGATATTTCACCTACTATACGGTTGAAAACGGACAATTCGTCCAAGATCGCCCGCAGTATGACATCCCCAACATGTACGAGCGCGAGGACGCCGACTTTATAAAGGCTATCCGCACGGGCGAGCGGACGAGAAACCACATCGAAAAGGTGCTCGAGAGCGCAAAATTGCTTGACTTTATTTATAAGTCTGCTGAAGAGAAAAAGGAAATCCGCGTATAAGCTTGCCGTGGAAGCTGCGATGAAATAAAAAAGGCAGTGCACTTTTTGCGCTGCCTTTTTATTTTTAGTCGTACCTGCCAAGCTCGAGCGCCTTTTTTACGAAATACTTATATGTTTCGTAATTAACCGTCTTGGGTATAGAGTGGTCGGAATGCACGGCATAGCCGTAGCCTTGCTTGACAACCGGGATTTTCTTTTCAAGCTCCTCGTCGATTAGCTTTTTGTCGTTGGAATACAGCACGCGCACGTCGATTCCGCCCATAAACGACAGGCGCTTGCCGTATTTCTCGTACAGGCGCAATAGGTCCATGCCCGCCTTTACCTCTATGACTTGGAGCATATCCATGCCGGCTCGCAAAAGTCCGTCGACCAGCGGCTCCACAAACCCGCACGAGTGGACGATTACAGGCAGGTCAAGGCTTTTTGCAAAATCGAAAGTGTACTTGTGCGCGGGATAAAGAAACTTATCATAAAACGCCGGGCTCATGAAAGGCGCGCCTTTATAGCCCATGTCCTCGTAGTACCAGATGCCGTCGGGCTTGCCCTCGCGCTCGAAAAGGAGTTTTTGCGCCTTGACGGTCATCTCCGCATAAGTTTGAGCCATGTCAATTACCCAATCGGGGTCGTAAATCATCGCCGCGAGCAGCTCCTCATGCCCGACAAGCGGATGCATCAGCTCGAACACATTGGTCCCGCTCCAAACGAAGAAAAGCTGACGCTCTTCGGCGTATTTTTTCGTTTGCCTGTATGCCTCAAAATTGATTCGGCGCTCAAGGTCCGCTTCATTTGTTATAAGGGGCTTGACAAGCTCCTCCCATTTTTCGCGGGAGTCGATGCCAAATCCGATATGTTCGGGCGTCGAGTCGTGCTTTTTGTGCCGGCGCAGCGTAGCCCAGTTTCCGTCAAGATATGTGGCCGTGTCTTCGTCTTCGGAAATTTTAACAGGCTGAAAATCGATCCTAGCCGTGAAGTTGGTAGGCCAGCATTCGACCATATCGAAGCCAAACTCGGCGGTAAAATCCCCAGGGCATCCTTGGTTCGATACCCATTCGGCATAGGTATCGTTCCAAAAATGCTCGTACAGTCCCACCCGGTCGGCCGGCTCGCGCCGTAGTATACGGGACATGCGTTCTTTACCTGTAAGCTGTTCCATTGCGCACCTCTAATAAAAATACTATGGGCTTTTCCGCCCGGATATAACCATGGGTCAAGGTTAGTATAATACATTTCGGCTGCCATTTCAATAAAAGAGCAGAGGTTTCTTAAGAAACCATATATTGAAAAATAATCAAAAATGTGGTATTATTTCTATTGTGCTTTAGTATGAAGGTGTAAGCGGAGAGCGAAATGGACAAGCTCAAAATGCACACCCGCGACAAGACTAAGGATAACATAAAGAAAATTGCCGAGCTATTCCCGGAGGTCTTAACCGAAGCGGCGAAAGGCTTCCTTCCAGATGGCAGCCCAATTGTAGAACCGGCGATAAATTTTGACGCGCTTTGCGCCGAGCTTTCGGACGCGTTGGCAGGTAGTGGGGAAGAACGATACGAGTTCACTTGGCCTGGCAAAAAAAGGACGATGATGCTTGCGAGGGCTCCCACATATAAGACAATACGCCCCCGCCGCGAGGAGAGCGTGAATTTTGACGATACCGAAAACCTCTTTATAGAGGGCGACAACCTTGAAGCGCTGAAGCTGTTGCAAAAGGCTTATTCTGGCAAGATAAAAGTTATATATATCGATCCGCCTTATAATACCGGCAACGAGTTTATATATACCGACGACTTTAGGATAAGCTTGCGCGATTATATATCGCGCTGCGGGCAGGGCGAATACAGCGGGCGGATGCACTCGGATTGGCTTAACATGATGTACCCGCGCCTTATTGTGGCAAGGGATTTGCTGCGCGAGGACGGGGTGATATTTGTCAGCATCGACGACACCGAAATGGCAAACACGGTAAAAATCATGAATGAGATTTTCGGAGAGCGCAACAAGGTGGCAGAGCTTGTAGTTATCCGGTCCGAGGGCGGCGGCATAGCGAAACAGGTTGTAAGAGGGCACGATTACCTTTTGGTATATGCCAAAAACATCTCAAAATTCACGCCGCTCGCGAGGCCTAAGGAGATCCGAGGCAAGGTGATTGAAAAAGACGGTGAAAAGTACTGGATCCAAGAAGACTGGCTGAGGAAAAAATTCAGCAAATACGGCAGCTGCCATTATGAGGAGATACTTGAGTACAAAGGCGAAAAGGTAAAAAAACAGGTAGACGAAAAGCTAAAAAAAGGCGAGTATGTGCTTGTCCCAAAACCGAACGGCATGCACATTGTGGGCAAGTTGCGCAATATAAAAAAAGACACATCGAAATTTTACAGCGTGCTAAAACACCTTTCGGCTACAGGGATAAAAGACCTTGCAGCGCTTGGGCTTGATGGGTGCTTTGATTACCCAAAGCCGCTCTCACTGTTAAAAGAAATAATCCTCGGAGCAACATATTTCACCGCATGCGAAGGCGACATTGTGCTAGATTTCTTCGCGGGCTCGGCGACAACTGCTCATGCGGTCATGCAGCTAAACGCCGAGGACGGCGGCAACCGCAAATTTATAATGGTGCAGCTTCCTGAGCCTTGCGGCGAGCAGTCGGTTGCTTACAAAGCAGGCTTTAAAACTGTAGCCGATATCGGTAAAGAGCGAATCCGCCGCGCGGGAAAGAAAATACTAGAAGAGCGCCCGGAGCTTGTGGGCAAGCTTGACGTAGGATTCCGGGTGCTATTTGTCGACAGCGGCAACGTGATGGACGCATATTTTACCCGGAGCCGTGAGGAGACGGGCGGCATAATCTTTATTAAAGAGGGCCGCACGCACGAAGATTTATTGTTTTGGGCGATGCTTGAGCTTGGTGTACCGCCGAGCGGCAAAATATCGATGCTCGAGCTTGCGGGCAAAAAAGTTTACGAGGTGGATAACGGAAAGCTTTTCGCCTTTTTTGACGGGCAGCTCACTGCGGAGGTGGTAAAAGAGATAGCCTGCCGGCAGCCGGACTATGCGGTGTTTTGCGACGAAGGCGCATCTAAAAAAATCGAGCAAATTTTTGCGGATCATAGCCCGTCGACAAAGGTTAAGCTGCTTTAATATAAAAGGTTGTAGACATGGACGCAAAAAAGCGCACCGTATCATGTGATATGGTGCGCTAAATTTTTATTCGGTCGCAAAGTTTGTAAAATATCCTTTAATGAGTACGACGGGCGTGCCTCTGTCGCCGCTGCCGCTGACAAGGTCGCAAAGGCTGCCCACAAGATCGGTTATCCTTCTTGGGGTTGTGCCCTGCGACTTCATATTGCCGACAAGGTTTTTGTCTTTTTTCTTTATTTGTTCTTTCATTGCGCGCTCGAGCTCCTCGCCGGACAACGTTGCGAAATCGTTGTCGGCAAAATACTTGATTTTAAGCTCGTTAGGCGTCCCGGCAAGCCCGCTTGTGTACGCCGGCGAGATTACCGGGTCCGCAAGCTCCCAAATCCCTCCGACCGGGTCTTTGAAACCGCCGTCGCCGTATATAAGTACCTCTATGTTTTTACCGGTCTTTTCTTTCAAAGCTGCGGCTAAGGAGTCGACGAAAGCCTGACAGTCTCTCGGGAAAAGCTTGACGGTGTCTTCGGTCGCTTTGTTCGAGCCTAGCAGACCAAATTCCGGGTTATATCCGCTGCCGTCGACCGGCGCAGTTAGAATTTGGTCGAGCCTATAGCTTATCTCAGCGCCTGCCTTCTTTATGAGCTTTTGCGTCCTGAATCTCGAGTGGATGTCGCAGTTTAAGATATTTTTCGTGTATTTTAGGATATATGTCGGGTCGTTCGACAAAATAATCTCGATGTTCGGGCTAATGCTGCTGTAAAAATCAATATAATCGATCCCGGTAAAGGGGTGCACGGTGGCGTTCTTGCCGAAAATCTTTCTGAACCCTTCCGCAGTAAAGCTGTCTGTGTAGGGGTTAATACCCGACTCGTCGAATATTTCCCTGTCAACCAAAGGGTTCCCGACTTCGTCGGCAGGATAGGAAAGCTGCACATAGAGCTTTTGGACGCCCATCGCAATCGCCCGAAGCAGGATCGAAAAACGGTTGCGGCTTAAAATTGGGAAAACGAGGCCAAGCTCGCCGCCGCCGAACTTTTCCTTTATATCTTTCGCTATCTGCTCGCAGCTGGCATAGTTGCCCTGCGTTCTTGCCACAAGCGCTTCGGTGACGCCTACAATGTCGCCATCGCTGAAGCCGAAGCCTTCATGTTCCGCCGCGCGGAGCAAGCTTTCGACAATGCCGCCGATTACATTGTCGCCACGCCTGAAGATGGGGGTTATAATGCCTTTTGCGGTCACGCCGGAATAGCGCATTTGCCAGGTTCCTTTCTGCTTTATTGATTCGCATTAATTATATCAGCGATAATATTATAAGTCAAATTAATATAATTTAAGTTTTTGTTGTCGCTTTTGCTCTTTTGTGTGAATGACAGCATTACGCACACATATTTCCTACCTTTTTCAATATTATTATGTCTGCTAGCAGAAACCGGATTTTGACAAAAATAAAAATGCAGAGGCTTCCGGCGCGGCGAAAGCGGTCTCTGCATCTTCGGTGTACGCTGCGTGCAGTAAGAGAGGGTACATAGCAATGGTAATTTAACTCGCAGCGCACTTAAAATACATTTGTCATTATTATATTTCTTTTATTTTTCAGAAAAAATAATATGCCGCGGCTCATATTCATCCGCTCACACCGCCTCAGTGGCAGAATATAATCTAAATGAATATCATTGTCGGGTGAGAATATGGGATATTTTGTTGAGGTTAGCGGCAAAGTCAAAATATATGTCGAGGACCTAAACCCAAATGCTGAAAAAGCGATAGTTTTCCTCCACGGCTGGCCGGGCGACCATACGCTGTTTGAGTATCAATTCGATAAGCTATACTCGCTGGGCTACAGGTGCATAGGTCTTGACACAAGGGGGTTCGGCAATTCCGACAAACCTTGCTGGGGATATGACTATAATACCTTGTCCGACGACGTTAGGGAAGTTGTAGAGGCACTTGGGCTAAGAAATTTTACGTTGCTAGGGCATTCCACCGGCGGCGCGATAGCGGCAAGGTATATGGGGCGGCACAAAGAATACGGCGTTAGGAATTTGGTGCTTGTCGCTGCAGCCGCGCCGAGCCTTATAAAGCGGCCGAACTTCCCGTATGGGGTCGAAAAGCTCTCGATAATTCAGACGATAAACGATACATATAACGATCGGCCCCAAATGCTGCGCAATTTTGGCGAAAGGTTTTTCTTCAAGAATACATCGGAAGCGTTTAACGACTGGTTTTTCCAAATCGGGCTTAAAGCAGCAGGCTGGGCGACCGCGGCGGTTGCGCAGACTTGGATTAACGAGGTGCTTTTTGAGGATTTGAAAAAGATAAGCGTCCCGACGCTGATAATGCAGGGTGTGCATGACAAGATTGTGCCGATGGAGCTTGCCGATGAACAGCATAGGCTAATCCGCAACTCAAAGCTTGCGACGTTCGAGTACTCCGGTCACGGGGTTTTCTATGACCAGAAAGACGAGTTCAACGATATATTGGTAAGATTCGTAGAGAACAGGCTATATTGATAGAGTACATAAAAATGCTCGGTGCCGGCTTTAGCACCGAGATTTTTTATAGCTTTTTGCATTATCCCCCATGTTCGGTTATCCTCCTGCACGCGCCGGTCGAGGGTTATAAAATATGCGCTAAAGCCTGACACTCGCACGACGAGGTTTTGGTATTTTTCGAGTTTGCGCATCGCGTCGAGGAGCACCTCGCGCGAGACTGAGTTAATCAGTATCACCTGCCCGCCGCGGCTCATGATGCAAAGCTTTATTGATAGAGATTGCCGAAATACTACTAAAAAGACAAAGAACACCATAAATACTATTGAATTACAGAAGGCATTTAGTTATAGTATTAATGTAATCCGCTTTGGCGGGAACGATTAACGAAAGCGGGGGTCGCAGCATGAGAAAAGCTACCGCAATATTGCTTATGGCTTTATTGCCGCTTGCTTTTTTGGCGATATCGTGCTCGGATAAGGCAGCGCAGGTAAAGGCGCCGGGGGGGACAATGGCAAGCTCTTTGGAAAGTTACGCGGAAACCACAAGGAAAAGCGCCGGTGTGCCCAGCAGGGACTATGGCGGGAAGTCTTTTGACATCTTTGTCTCGGGGAACTGGGCTAACGATTGGACCGAATCATATGATTTTCACGCGCCGGAAATGAACGGCGAGCTTATCAATGACGTTGGTCAGAAAGCACACATGGACGATGGACAATTTTGTCAGGATGGCAAGGCAAGTATCGAGCGACCTTAACGGCGATTCGAAGTTCGACCACAATGACCTTTACGGGATGTGTGTCTGGCAGGATGGTATGCTTGCCGCTATTAATGCCGCCGGCGGGCGGATAGGCAGGATTAACGAAAATGGCGAAATTGAGCTGACGCTTAACACCGAGCGCAATGTCGATATGCTGATGAAGTTTATGAGCCTGGTGTGCGACCGGACGGTTGCTTATTCAATTTACCACTCGGGCGACCATATTGAAAACATGTTTGCAAACGACCAAGTGTTGTTTTATAATCGTTATTTGAATATAGTGAAAAAATACCGC
This sequence comes from Clostridiales bacterium, assembly GCA_012840355.1. Classification (GTDB taxonomy): domain Bacteria; phylum Bacillota; class Clostridia; order Oscillospirales; family CAG-272; genus DTU078. Next base: position 62,708 of record DULN01000006.1, read on the forward strand.
AACATGGAAACCGATTTCGGGATTTTGCCGTTCCCGCTTTATGAAGAGGCGCAAAAGGAATACCACACGACTGTGCACGCTTATGGCAACTCGTTTATATGCGTGCCACTGGTCGTCGAGGACGTCGAGATGACGGGAATAGTGCTTGAAGATATGTCGTGCGAGTCGGTGTACATAATAACCCCAGCTTATTATGAGATTTCGCTTCAAGGCAAGCTTTTGCGCGACAACGAGTCGAGCGAGATGCTCGATATAATCCTTTCCACAAGGCTTTACGACGTCGGCGCCTCTTATCAAATCGGCACGTACAACGAGCGTATAATGGATATGTTCAGAAACAACACCACCGACTTTGCCTCGATGTATAAAAAGTTTGAAAAAATAGCGCTGAAAGACGTAGAAAAGATCAACGAGGCGTTTTCAGAGGTTTTAGGCAAAAACGGCTGAAGAAATAGATTGGAGAATTTTATGTGGAATCATAGGCTTTGCATCGGAATAAGCGACTCTTTCGGGCTTGGGGTGCCCGAGCAGCTTGAGTTATTTTACGAGATAGGTTTTGACGGGTTTTTCACCGGCTGGTGGCGAGGCTGCCCGATTAAAGAGTGGCGGCAGCTCGCCGACAGTCTGGGGCTCTTATACCAATCGGTGCACGCTCCGTTTGGCTACGCCGCGAAAATGTGGGAAAAAACCGACGAAGCCGACGCGGCGGTAGAGGACCTTCTCGCTTGCCTGCATGATTGCGCCGAAAACCGCGTGCCTATTATGGTGATGCACGCATACATAGGGTTTGACCCTGCCGAGCCGACCGAGGCTGGTCTTGAAGTTTACGGCAAAGTCATAGCCGAAGCGGAACGGCTCGGCGTGAAAATCGCGTTTGAGAACACCGAAGGCGAAAACTTCCTCGAGGCGCTGATGAGGCATTTTGCAAGCTCGCCGGCTGTGGGATTTTGCTGGGACAGCGGGCACGAGATGTGCTATAACCGCAGTGTAGACCTGTTAGCTTTATACGGCAAAAAGCTTATTTGCACGCACCTGCACGACAACCTCGGTATTAAAGATTTTGGCGGCAAAATTACATGGCGCGACGATTTGCATCTTTTGCCATTCGACGGCATCGCCGATTGGAAAGAGGTAGCGGCAAGGCTCGATAGGGAAGGCTATTGTGGCGAGCTTACGCTGGAACTTACAAGATCGAGCAAGCCCGGCAGGCATGAAAATGATATATACGCGAAAATGGATATAACCGATTTTCTTGCCGAAGCATACAAACGCGCCTGCAAGATAGCGGCGATGAGGAAAAACGGGGCTTGCTAACCTGACATATCGCTTTGGGGGAAGCTAAATGAAAATACATGTTTTCGGCAGTTGTTCGGGCACCGAGCCTATGCCGGGGCGGCGCCATGTCGCTTTTGCAGCCGAAGCCGGCGGGAAGCTATATTGGTTTGACGCGGGCGAGGGCAGTTCGTATACTGCGCACCTGATGGGCCTCGATTTGCTAAAAGTTCGCTCGGTGTTTATATCGCACACCCATATGGACCATGTCGGCGGGCTTGGCAACTTGTTTTGGAATATCCGCAAGCTCACGCATGTTAAAAGCAGGCAGCCCGAGCATGACATCAAGCTTTTTATACCTAACTCATCCACTTGGGACGGCATCTATATGATGCTGAAAAACACCGAGGGCAACTTCCACTGCGATTTTAAAATAAATGTACACCCGGTATCCGACGGCGTGCTGTACGAAGACGAAAATATTAAAGTCGAGGCGCTGCACAATATGCATCTCGGCAAGTCTGAGCCGTGGCTGTCGTACTCGTACCGCTTTTCGGCAGAAGGCAAAAGGGTAATTTACTCGGGCGACATCAGGGACTCGTCCGACCTTGATGAGTTCCTCAAAGACGGCTGTGATGTGCTTATGACCGAAACCGGACACCACACGCCCGACGCGATGCCGAGGCATATAGCGGAAAAAGGCTTTAAGGTAGGCAAGCTCATGTATATCCACTGTGGACCGAGCATACTCGCTGATGAAGAAAAAGCGGAGTCACTTATCCAATCCGTCTGGCCCGGAGATTTTGTAATATGCCGTGATGGGGTAACTTATGAGGCGTAAGGAGGGTAAAAGGGCTAATCGGCGCGATTTAAAGGCTTGAAAAGGCAAACATATTGAAACGACGATTTAGGAGTACACGAAAGGATAAAACGTCTAGGTAATTGAAGAAGGAATATGAATAACTTGTTGGAATAGTTTTTGGGGAGTATTTATAAAGATTTGCTAAAAAATTACGATATAATATATGATACGCCCCGCTAAAGCCTAAGATAAATGCTTGGGCTTTTAACAATATATAGTTTTTAGTCATTGAATTTTCACGATCTGGGCAAAATATACAAAATTGTCGGGAAATTTTTGCCGTTGTTTGTTGGTGTCAAATAGCAAAACCATCTTTATTTTTTGGTAAAATTATGATATAATTTTATGTGTAGAAAAACATATATTCTAGAGTGCAAATTAGCCAAGATAAGCCGGCAAGCATAACCTTGCGCTAACCCACTCTTGTTTTGCGCTTTATTATCACATAACTTCAGGGAGGAGAAAGAATGTCAAAGAAGTTTTTGTCGGTTTTTCTGGCACTTGTAATGGCATTTGCTTTGTTCCCGATTACAGGTGCAGCCGAAGGTGATGTGCCAGAGTTTTCGGACATGCCCGTCGGTGGGGCAGGCGAAGCTCTGCAATTCGCCGTTGACAATGGCCTACTAAATGGCTACGACGGCAAGATAATGCCATATGACCCGCTTACAAGGGCTCAGATGGCGGCGATAATGGCTCGTGCTTTCGGTGCGACCGAAAAAGCCGACGTGTCCGGTTATACCGACCTTGTCGGTGTGGACGAATGGATCGTCGACAGCATGGCAAAAGCCCTCAAGATGGGCATCATGCAAGGTTATGACAACAAGATGGATCCGAACGGCTATATAACCCGCGAGCAGGCGTTTGTGGTGCTTGCAAGGGCGCTCAAGCTCGAGCCTTCTGCAACATCGCGCAAGTGGTATAGCGATGCGGACGAGCTGTCTGAGTGGGCAAAAGGTTATGTGTTTACACTTGTAAATGCCGGTTACATAACTGGAACTGGCGACACGCTGAATCCAAAGGATTATATAACCAGGGCTGATTTTGCCCAGCTGATGTACAACACAGTTAAGCAGTTTATAAACGTTCCCGGCGAGTATACAAAAGTAGCCGATGGCAACGTTGTTGTAAATGTCCCTGACGTGACGCTGAAGAACGTCACGATAAAAGGTGACCTTATCGTCGGCGACGGCGTTGGCGAGGGCGACCTTACGCTCGACAACGTTGTAGTAAAAGGCAGGATGCTTGTCCGCGGCGGCGGTATAGAATCGATAGTTATCGTCGGCGGCGGCGTTGAGGGCAAAGTTATTGTCGCAAAGGCTGACGGCAATGTGCGCGTTGTCGTCGACGGCGCTGACGTGGAAGTTGTCGTTATTGACGACGGCAAAAACGAAGTTGTCATCGAAGGTACCGTCGGTGCGGTTGATATTAACGCATCCGACGTGCCAGTGGCAATCCGCGGCGGCAAAGTTGGCGAAGTCAAAGTCAGCTGCGAAGGCTCGGCGGTTATCACCGTGGCTGACGATGCCGAAGTTGGCTCGATAGCAGTTGCCGACAGTGCGGAAGGCACCTCGATTTTTGTCAAAGGCAGCGTTGCGGAGATTGAGACTTCGGCTGCTAATACGATGGTATACGGCAGCGGCGAAGTCGGCACCGTTTCAGTGGGCTCGACTGCTGACAACACTTCGGTCACGACGCCGAACACCGTTATAAACAACGGCGGCGCATCTGGCGTTACCGCAGCTGGCGGCAAAGAAGTGCCCGTAGTGGGCAGCGTTCAGAACAACGCCACAGGTACCAATATTGTGACATCGCCTGCGCCGAGCGATGGTGGCGAAACCGGTACCACTCCTACTCCCACACCCACCCCGCAGCCTCAGCCGATTCCGCAGGTACCGGCAGGGCCGGTTGTGGTTCCGGTATACGGTGTTAGGATTGAAGGTACACCCGAGCTTCGTCAGGTCCTGACTGCTGTAGTCAATCCGTCCAGTGCGACAGTAAAGTATCAGTGGCTGCGTTCTGATGATGGCGTTAATTTCGAAGAAATAGAGGGCGCCACGGGCAGAACTTACACGCTTACCGAAAGCGATTTGGGAATGTATATACAGGTTAAGGTCACCGGTATCCTGCCATATTTCGGAACGGTACAAAGCGCGCCTGTATATCTGGAAAAAATTATTGAACTTGTTCCTGCCATCGGAGAAGGAAGCTACCACAAGGGACAGTCGTTTACTTCCACGGTAACTCTGAGAAGCAATTATGACATCCCCGAAGGTCTGACCACTACCGTCACATTGACCGATAAGTCCGGAGCCCCGGTTTATTTATCGACCCTGCTTGAATACATTTCTTTGACAACGCAGGTAGGCGATAAAGAGCCGAGCAAGACGTTTTTACCGCCGCTTAACCTATCGACGTTTTCTTACGGAGGGGCTGACGGGTTCGGCCTTTTCGCCTCTGAACCTCAGGTTACCACTATCGAAGGGCGTGTAAAACTTGATGCGCCTGTCGGCACATATATAATCACCACAGAAACCAAGTACCAGGGTGAAACGGTCGCAACCGCAGTATACACGGTGCATATTGAGCCGGTTGCGGAAGTCGCTAATATTACGGATCTCAACGCGGCGCTTCAAATAGAGGATGTTCAGACAATAGTATTCCTTAATGACATTATAAGCGAGGACAGCCCCGTTGAAGTAAGACGTACTGTTACAATCGACGGTAACAATAAAACCCTTAGCTTTACAGGACTGTTCAACAACAGCAATAACGTAAATGACGGACTGGTAATTCATTCGTCGAATACTGTTGTCAAGAACCGACAGTAGACGCCAACTTGCCTAATCCCGAAGTATGGATAGGCAGCTATGCGGTTCAGATACATAACACCACTGGCGTTATATTGGAAAACATAACCGCGACCGGCGCCAACGGCGGTATCTATGTAAACAGTTCTGTCGTAAAACTTGCAGGCACGGTAAACGTTTCGGGCAACGGCTTCGGCGGCATTGAGGTATCCAAGGGCAGAAGCCCGACCGACTTCCTGTCGCTGGATGTAAGCAATGTTATTCTCGTCAACAATACGGAAGCTTACGGACTGCCGACGATTTGGGAGGACAATGTCGAAGTAGCGAGCAATGTTTCCGGATATGGCGGTAAATTAACAGTAAACAATAATGTTAAGCCCTATCAGGTACAGTACTACATTTATCCTCAGAATGCTGAACCGACTCCTTCAACATAAAAGTTATCATATGAGGCACCCAACAGTGTTGTCGCCAATCAGATCTATACGGTGGACGTTACGATTGAGCCTGATGTGGTCGGCTACCGTGGATATGACAGAGTCCTGTTTATAGTAGAAATACAAAAACCTGAGGGAGCCACGGTAAATCTTCTTGCTGTAGACAGCAAAGGTAAACAGTTTGATGTGGCTCAGCTCGGATACTGGGGACCGCCGAACGGTTTCTCGATCGACAAAGACTACATAGCAACAACCGCTTTTTCCGTGAAATTCAGTGATGCCGGCGAATATACAATTTCATTTAGTTTAGTGGATTTAGACGATGATGAAAATGTACTTGCCAGCAAAACAGTCACGGTAAATGTAACGGAATAAGGCGATTAACCGAAAACCAAAACCCCGTGGGAAAGCAATATATTCGCTCTCTCACGGGGCGTTTTTATAACAGCTGCCCTTCAAACTTAAGCTCTTTCGCCATCCTGTCCCGGCCCACCACGGCATTTTCAAAAATCGCCTTAGCCGAGCCGATGTGGCTTTCCGGCTCGGTCAGCGCGGGGCTGAACGCCTCGCGCATGAAATACGTATAATTTGTGGTGATCCGGTCGATAAGTTTTACCGTCGCCCGGCCGGTCGTGTCTGAGATAAGGTAGCTATAATAGTCGGAAAAACTTCTAAAACCCTCTTGCTCAAGCATGTTTTGAAGCCGGAAAACAAGAAGGTTTATTTTGTTTTCTTTTAAATGTATCCCATAATTGCTCTTAATATAGCTTGCAAGATGTTTGAATTCTTCAGCAGTTATGGTAAGCATTTTCACAAACTAACCAGAAAGTTAGAGGATAACAAAAGTTATCCTCTAACTTTCGACACAATCAATTTATAAACGACATCAATATTTATCAAATTCTTTATCGCTCAGAATGATTTCAGGGGTATCATTGTCGTCTTCCTCATCGTGCTTATCAATTCCGTTACGCTGCTCAGCCGGCTTTATATCCGGCAGCTTTTCGACTTTCGGAGGTACAACAGCTTTTTTCGTTTCGGCGTCGGATTGTCTTAATTTGAACCTTGCAATCTGATCTTTGAGATTCTGAGCCTGGCTTGAAAGCTCCTCGCTTGCAGACGCGCTTTCTTCGGCGGTGGCTGAGTTCTTCTCCACGACTTCGGATACCAGCGAGATGCCTTCGTTTATCTGCGAGATGCCGGCTGCCTGTTCTTTTGAAGCGACTGCGATATTTTCGACCAATGATGCGACCTTCGTTACGTCTTCAACAATCTTGTCAAGCGCATCGGAAGTCTTCTTGGCGATTTCGGTGCCGCGCTCGATGTTGGAGATTGACGTTTCGATTAGCTCGGTAGTTTCTTTAGCGGCGTTGGCGCTTCTGGACGCAAGGTTTCTTACTTCGTCGGCGACTACCGCAAAGCCTCTGCCGTGCTGGCCTGCTCTTGCGGCTTCGACTGCGGCGTTGAGCGCAAGTATGTTGGTCTGGAACGCGATGTCGTCTATAACTTTTATGATATTGTTGATGTTGCGCGATGACTTCTGGATTTCGTCCATCGCAGCCATCATATCCTGCATCTGCTTGTTTCCTTTCAACGCAGTTTCTTTCGCCATGCCGGCGAGATTATCTGCCTCGGCGGAGTTGTCGGCGTTTTGCTTGGTCTGCGTTGAGATTTCCTCAAGCGATGCAGTGAGCTGCTCGATAGTGCTTGCCTGTTCGCTTGCACCCTGCGAGAGCGCGAAGCTCGACTCCGACAGCTGCCTTGAGCCTGCCGCCACCTGTTCAGCCGCGAGGTTTATGCTTGAGATAAGATCGTTGAGGTTGTCAGCCATTCTATCAAATGCCGAGGCAAGCACGCCAATTTCATCTTTAGTAGAGATGCCGACCGATACGTCAAGATTACCCTCGGCAATTTGATTGGCAACTTCGACAAGGTGCCTAAGCGGCTTGGCAATGCTGTTGCTGACGAAAATGCCGAGCGCAATTGCCAGAACTATTGCGATTACAATAGCTATAGACATTGTAATCGATGCGGTTTCTGCAGTAGCTTTGTTTTGGTCGAACTGTTCTTTTGCGAGCTCAAGGTTTAGCTTTACGATTTCTTGAAGAGTATTGTAGACAGCGTCTGAGCTATCTCGCATTTCACTTGTGACAAAGATGTACGCTTCCCTGTCCCTATTCTTTATGCATAAATCAAGCGCTTTTTCTACATTATTATTGTAACTTTCCAGTTCAGAACTAAATTCTTCAAACAAGCTTTGCACTTCGTCTCTTGCAGTTTTGCTCTTAAAGCTGTTCATAATGTTTTTAATAGCGCTTATGTTCTGCTGGATGTTGGCATATGCAAGATTAATCTTGTCAGTATTGTTTTCCAAAATCATGTCCCTGACATACATTTGACTCTGTTGGTAAAGCGCATTCATCTCCCCAACTTCGGAGAGCGGAACGGTTGCGTTATTATATAATATAGTGTCATACTGTTCCAATTTGTTTATGTTTGTTAAGGATATGAATCCAACAATAGCTGACACAAGGGCTACAAGGATAAAGCACGAAATAAGCTTGACGCTGGTTTTTAGGTTGCTAAACCACTTCATTTAGTTATTCCTCCAATTTATAACTCAATATTAATGTCAAGTAGCTTTTCGCAGTCAAGAAGGAGCTTTACATCTCCATTCATTTTTCCGATGCCTAAGATGAAATTTTCCCCGCCTTTTTTTACGAGGTCTGGCGGCCTGTCGATATTTGATGGGGGGATTGCCGTGACTTCCGATACGCTGTCTACGGCGAAGCCGAAAACCCTTTCGCCGGATTCCGCGACTATAATGCAGGTGCGGTCGTTGTATTCTTTGAACGGTTTTTTGAACCGAAGCCGCAGGTCCATTACAGGGATGATTCTGCCTCGGAGATTCATAATCCCGCGCACAAATTCGGGCATCTCTGGTATTTCGGTGATAGGCTGAACACCGACTATTTCGGTCACATACTTGAGCTCAATGCCGTACACCTCTTTGTCTACCCGAAACGTTAGGTAGCGGTTACTTAACGTATCCTCCTCGGATATGTCCCGCTCGATGAGTTCTGCCAACTACTTCACTCCTCGTAGTCAAATGTTGAAAATCAATAAATAAGCAAGGTTCAATAATTATATATCGTTTGTTTTTTTATTTTTCAAATTTGCAATTTTTATAAAAGTTAAATACAAAAAACCCCTTTTTTGGGATAAAAGTTTCAAAATAAAAAAGCGCCCCATGCTTTATCTGGGGTGCTTTTTTATGCGATGTTTTTTATTACTCGGGCTTATACAATTATACCTGAATTCAATGGAAACTACATTTTAGCCATGCATATAATCGCCCTTCCGGGCGTATTCTTTGGGAGTCATATTTGTGTGGCTTTTAAACGTAATAATAAAATGGCTGTCATCGGAAAAACCGCACGCTTCCGCTGTTTCGGAGACGCTATAGCCTTTTTTCAGCATGATCTTGGCGAGGTTAAGCTTCATAAACGTCGTGTATTTTTTAATACTCATTCCCGTGACGGTTTTGAAATCGGATGCGAGCTTGGCTCGGCTGACGAAAAACCTTTCGGCCAACTCCTCAAGTTTGGGGTTAAGCTGAAGGTTTTCGGCTATATACTCCATAACATTGTATATGTACATTATCTTAAATGGAGAGTTTATCGCTTCGGCACGGGGCATGCACTTTATCAGCGTGTCGGCTATCGTCGCGAGTATCAAAACGCTCCTTTTATGTTCGCCCCTTTCGTTTGCGTCGATGATCTGTTCGCAGCATCCTATCAAAAAATCCGCCGTTTTCTCGGGCAGAGGTATCACCGTCATGCCAAATCCCTTAAGGCGGCTTATTTCGATGTACTCGAAAAAGTCACTAAGCAAGCTTTCCCTAAAGTTTATCACATACCTTTCATATACGCCGGTGTGGTCGTCTGCGGTTTGGGCGCGGTGCAGGGTATAAGGGCAGTGTATAATCGCACAAGGAGGGGTCGCTTTTACAATCTGCTTGCTGTTTTCGACTAAAAATCGAGCCCTGTACTAAAAACAAGAACTCATACTGAACATGGGCGTGTGCCTGAATTAAGTTGAAGCTCTTGTCAGACGGATGTATGCAAAATACTCCGCTGCCAGTATCGGAATAAAGTGGATTGGGCTGCATATTTTCATCTCCGCCTTGCACATCTTTCCGCGTTTCGGGTATGCTATAATTGTTAAAGTTAATTGAACGGCTTAGTTGATTTTCATATTTATGACGCCAAAATAAAGCCTTTTTTTATATTACAAATTCACAGTTTTGTGATAGAATACAAAATAAAGTTTTACAAATAGCGTTCTTGGGCACCAAGCTGTACAATTACATTGTATCACAGAGCGTCGCTAATTTCAACATTATAACAACATTGTAGAAGGCAGTGAGCGAAAGAGGGGCTGCGTTTTATATGAAAGTCGGATTTGTTCGCGTTATTGCGTGGCTGTGCCTGATTGCCACTATTTTAACGGCGCTTTTAGCCTGTTCGGACAATAGCAATTCTTCAACTGTCAATGTGGCCGATACAACCACCTTTGCGGAGGAGACCGATGACGGGCTTTACCACGACGATGTGCCCACTGTTAATTATGACGGCTACGTGTTCAGGGTATACTCGAGAGATGACGTGTGGTTTAACGGTAACATCACAGTCGAAGCTCAAACCGGCGAGGTAATAAACGACGCCATATTCATCCGCAACGCAAAGGTATGCGACAGGTTCAATATCCAGATAACCGAAACCGTGCATACCGATACTGAACTTGCGCGCGCAACCGTTCTCGCGAACGAGGATGCGTACGATATGATAAACGCAAGGTGCACTGCGGCGCTTTCGATGGCTGTCGAAGGCTTACTTTTCACGGTTGAGGATTTGCCTTACGTCGACCTCTCAAAGCCTTATTGGGACCAAAAACTGACGGATGACGTCAACCTTGGACCGAATAAGTACTTTGCTGTCGGCGACCTTAACCTTACGTTCTACGATTATACCTCGGTTCTTCTTTTCAACAAACAGCTTGTCGAAGACAACTCTATCGAAAACCCCTATCAGATTGTCTATGAAAACCGCTGGACTTTTGACAAACTGAAAGAACTCGCGATGGGCATCACAACCGACCTTAACGGCGACTTGAAACTCGACCAGAACGATTTGTACGGCATCATCGGCACGCCGAACTTTGTCGGATATACTCTGACGCTCGCTGCGGGCGTAAAGAGCATAAACAAAGACGAGAACAATTATCCGGTTTATGAGCTAGACACCGACGAAAGATTCATTGAGGTTTTCAACAAAGTCTTCGAGATAATGTGGGACTCAAACACTTGGTTTAGGACCACTATAACCGACCAGATCAGTCCCACCTTCATCTCGATGTTCAAGAACAACCAGGCGCTGTTCTTCTCGACCAACTTCTTTAACGTCCCGTCGCTGCGCGATATGGACACCGAGTTCGGCATTTTGCCGTTCCCGAAGTATAACGAGAAACAGGAAAAATACATAACGAGAATTTCGTTCTTCGACATGTTCACCGTGCCGATAACGGTGTCCGACCTTAATCGGACATCGGCGATAATCGAAGTGCTCAACTGCGAGTCCGGCAATATTGTCATCCCAGCATATTACGATATTTCACTTAAGACGAAATATGCTCGAGACAACGACTCGGCAGGCATGCTCGACCTTATAATGGAGTACCGCGTGGTCGATTTGGGTGATACGATTTGGGTCGGCGAGATCAGGGACGGTTGGCTTGCTGCAATGTATCAGAACAACAACCGCAATATCGCCTCCACAGCGAAAAAGTATACGAAGCTTATGACCAAGACTATTGAAAAAGTAGTCACAAGCCTTGAGGATAATATGATGAAACGCAGATAAAAATATTGTCTACTATTAAATTTTAATAAAAAAGACGGGAGAGTACAGCTATGAAGAAGACCTTAGCCTTAATTCTTTCCACGCTGCTTCTTGTGCTCTGCATGCTCCCTCAGGCATTCGCCATTGGGGAGGAAATGACGGCTAAAAGAGGCACACCGGTAATCGACGGCGAGATCGACGAGATTTGGAAGAACGCCGACAGGCAGGAGCTGAAGTATGTCAAAGCCGGTGACCTTAAAGACTTCCCGCCGGAAGTCGAGAAGGCGTTTGCCTCGGTGCTCTGGGACGACAACTACATTTACTTCCTGTTTGAGGTAACTGACGACGACCCGGTTGCAGCCACTCCTGCGGACCCCAACACCGCGCAAGACTGGAAGAACGACACGATATTCCTCTACATTGACGAGACCAATGCGATGCCTATGTCTTCGCCGTGGGACACCGCCGGCGTATATCAGTTCTCGATATGCGTAGACGGGAACTTCAGGTCTCCGAGAAACGGTACATACGGCAAAGAGATCAAAGCCGCCGTTAAAGCTACCGAGAACGGCTTCATCGCAGAGGTCGCATTTGAGCCTGAAATTATTAAGCTTGAGGCTGGCATAGAGCTCACCGTTGACTATCAGTACAACGACGGTACCGAGAACAGCACCCGCGACTACTGCCTCGGCTGGTCTGACGAGACCGACTCTGCGGCGAGCAACGCCAGCGTATGGGGCACCCTGAAACTGTCGGCTGAGTCCGTCGGCGAGACCGCTCAGCCCGCAGAGGAGCCTGCTTCCCAGCCCGCGGCTGAACAGCCCGCTACGACGGCAGACGAGGTCGCCAGCGCGTCTCCCGAGACCTCTACTGAAACCAGCGCGCCCACGGCTGCCCAGACAGGCGATGTTGTCACGATTGCCGCAGCAGCGCTTGCCATAGCCGGCGCTCTCGGTGTGGGGCTTACTAAGAAGAAAAGGTCATAAGACACAAGCCTCCGGTTTGGATCATAAATAAATCGCAAAAAGAGGAGAAGCGGCAAGTTTCTCCTCTTTTTGCGAGTGTAAAAAATGGGGGACCGGTTTGAGAAACAAAGTTTTCATTACGTTAACCTGCGGTTTTCTGCTCATTATGATGTTTATCGCGCCGACAATTAGGCTGCTTGACCGCGTGGGCATTATATCGACCGAAAAAATGGGCAACATAATCGAACCGCAAAAGGTGTACTCGGAAGACGTGCCGCTTGCTAAGATGTTAAACGGCGTCGAAGAGCTCAAAGCGGCGATTGAGGACACCTACATAAACTACCTGCCTTTTTATGCGCATGTAGTAACGTCAGTCAAAAACGCCAAGTATAATCTTAACGAGCCTATAAACAGGCTGCTTTCCGAGCTCGGCCAAAAGGCGATGACCGTGTCGGCAGATGTAGTGGATAAACTTGAGGCTCAGGAGACTACCTCTGCAATCGAAGAAACAACCGCCGCCGAAACCGAGCAGCCTAAAGAAGATAAGCCCTACATAGTCAAACACTCGTACAAGTTTATTACAAACTCCGGCGGTACAAACTTCTACGTTATAGACGCCGAGTACAATGACGGGCGCAAAGTTTCGCTTATAACGCTGGCTTTGTCAACCCCGCCGAACTTAATCGACCGGCGCATGAAGCGCTCGGCAGAGCTTGTCAACAACATTACGGCGGTGTGCAAGGAGCTTGGCGTAAAAGTTTACTTTTACGCTTGCTCAAGGCTTCAGGACGGGGAGAATTTCGAGCAATACATTCCGGTGGAAAAATCGCTCAAGCCAAAGGTGGACGAGTTCTTCTCGCTGCTTGACCCGTACATAAAGTATGGTAGGCTCAAAGTCGACACGCTTGAGGAAAGCATTGAGAAGCTGTTTTTGACCGACCATCACTGGAACGCTTATGGGATGTACGAGGCTTATTGCGATATCATCAATATGATGCGCGAAGATACCCCGTCAATCCTCGAGCCTCGGCCGCTCGGAACGCTCTATGTTGTTGAGGGCGCAGATTTTTATGGTACAAACGCGAGGATTTCCGGCTACTACGAGTGCAAAGACACGTTCTTTTTCTACGACTATAATCTCCCCAAGCATGTGCTCAGAGCGTCTTACCCGTATGACTTCGAGCAGAGAAAACGCCTGTATCTTGAAGGCAGGTTTGATAGAAAGCTTTCAGCCGACCACTATGTCAATTTCTACCCATATACTGAGTACTTAAAATACGACAACACGACAGGGCGCAATGTGCTTGTGCTTGCCGACTCCTACTCGAGAGGAATTTCCGAGCTGCTCGGCTCGAACTTTGACGAAACATATATTTATGACTATCGCAGGATCCACGAGATAGGCAACCTTAGGCAGTATATAGCCAAACACAATATAACCGACGTCTTGTTCATGCAGTACTCGCTGCGGGGTATATTTGACAACCAGAATGATAACACCCTCCACCTTATTGACTTAAACTAACGGAGCTAATAAAATGCTATTTTCAAGTTTACCTTTCCTTTTCTTGTTTTTACCGCTGTTTTTTGTAGTGTATTTCGCATGCAAAAAGCGGTATGCGAGAAACATAGTGCTACTAGTGTTCTCGCTTATCTTTTACGCTTGGGGCGAGCCGCTGTATATATTTCTAATGATTTTTTCCATCGCATTCAACTACGTTTTCGCGCTCCTGATAGCCAGAGAGGAGCGGGGCAGCGCGAAAGCGAAAGCATATATGGCGGTCGACGTCGTAGTAAACCTTTTGCTTATCGGGGTTTTCAAATACGCCGGCTTCTTTGTCGAGTGCGTCAATGCTGTGACAAGGCTAAATATCCCGGTGCCGCAAATAGCGCTGCCAATAGGTATCTCGTTTTACACCTTCCAAATCCTGTCGTATGTCGTTGACGTTTACAGGGGCGACGTTGAAGTACAAAAAGACATCTTCATGCTCGGCGCGTATCTTTCCGGGTTCCCGCAGCTTATTGCGGGCCCGATTGTAAGATACCAAACCATAGCGGAAGAGCTGGTGGACAGACAGGAGACGCTCGACGAGTTTGCCGACGGCATGCGGCGATTTATCTGCGGGCTTGCTAAAAAAGTGCTGATCGCGAACACCATGGCTCAGGTGGTCGATGGCATTTTAAGCTACTCGGCTGCGGATTACGGTATAGTCGGCGCGTGGGTAGCAATGCTTGCCTATACAATGCAGATTTACTATGACTTCTCCGGCTACTCCGACATGGCGATAGGATTAGGCAGGATGATGGGGTTCCACTACCTCGAGAATTTCGATTACCCCTACATAGCGAAAACGGTCAACGAGTTTTGGCGCAGATGGCACATCTCGCTGTCTACATTCTTTAGAGACTATCTCTATATCCCGCTCGGCGGCAACCGCGTGTCAACGCCTAGATGGGTCCTCAACATGTTTATCGTGTGGGCATGCACCGGGCTTTGGCATGGTGCAAGCATGAACTTCGTCATCTGGGGTATCTACTACTGCGTGATATTGGTGCTTGAGCGGCTGGTCTGGGGCAAGTACATCTCGAAGGTGCCGGCGGTCGGGCACATTTATACGAAGCTCTGCGTTATATTCGGCTGGGTAATATTCAGGGCTGAAAGCCTTTCAATGATTGGCGAAATAATGCGGGCGATGGTAGGCGGCTATGGTCTTGGAGGAGCGGAAATTCCCGCCTCGATTGTGTTGCAGCGTTCGGGCTTCGGCATGCAGTTTATTATAATGTTTGTCGTCGCCGTTGTATTGTCCGCCCCTGTGTCAAAGCTGCTGAAAAAGAAACTCGAAGGAATCGGCGTAGGTGGGATCTTGACTGATGCAGCGGCTATCGCGGCGCTTATACCATGCGTGATAGAGCTTGCGATAGGCTCGTATAACCCGTTTATATACTTTAGATTTTAAGGAGAGGGCCTTGGGCACCGCCCAAGGCTTTTTTAGTTAATTTAAAAGACGGAGAGACGATATAAAATTAAGGTGTTTTGTGATATTGGCGAGCATGTGAAAATAAATATTTTATAGCCGCGGCCATGGCGCATTTTATTTGAGCGAGGTGGACTGATGAACAAAGTGCTGGTCGCGTACGCGTCAAAGTCATTGCAAGTGCAGGGCATTGCGCAAGCTGTCGCTAGGGCGCTGCGATCGAGATGCCTACTAATCAATATGAGCGACAAAGCCTTCGACCGCGATGTCGGAAAGCTTGAGGATTATAGGGCGGTCGTGCTCGGCACGCCGGTGAAATTTGGCCGGGCGCATAGTGATTTTGTAAAGTTTGTAAAGCGAAACAAAAAGGAGCTTACCGCAAAAAAGCTTATAATTTACGCCTGCGGCGGCGCCTCCCCGGAAAAATGCGAAGATCGCATAAAAAAGAAGCTGCCAATGCCGATAAATAAGGCGAGCGTGCTATATTTTCATTTCGAAGAAGGCGAAAAGGTGGACCCCGACGCGCTAAATAACCTGTGCCGCGAGGCGGAGAGGATATATTAAAAAAACGTCCGTGCTCCATATCGGAATACGGACGCTTTTGTTTTTGCGGGTACAAACTAAAATGCGGGATATGCGTAAAGAACCTCGCCCGATTTGCTGGCAAGCTCGACCTCATAAGGCTTGCCTGGGAAAAGGTCGAAGAAGTTGTCGCCTATCGGAGCGTCGCCGTCAAGGTCTATGCAAACTCCCATAACGAACTTGTCGGCTGTGTATATAGCCTTGTTACCGACACGTTTGACTTTGATTTCAGCTTTTTTCAGCCCGAGCTGGTTATAGGGCTTGTCAATATACCTGCGGCGCGCGAGCGGCTCGCCTTTAGCTTTAAGCTCGGCATAGGGTATCCAGCCCTCGTCAGGTACTTTAAACGTGGCAAGCTTTATCGATGCGTTGGGGGCGAGTTTTACCTCGGTTTTATACGTCTCATACTTGCCGTCTGGCGTGAATGCGCCGTACTCGAGTGTGGCGGGCTGTTCTACAAGGCGGTCGTTTATGCCGTATACCGAAAAGCTGCCGTCCTCCTCGCGCACGATGTCGACTGCGACCGGCGCGAACGCCCGCTTTACGGGGCAGAACGACGGCGTGCGGTTGCGCAGGTAGTCGACAATCGTCCAGCTTCTCGTCGCGGGCCAGCAGTCGTTATACATCCAGAAAATAGCCGACGACGAGCTGAACATGCGGCGGCGGAAATTGAGGATATATTCTGTCAGCGCCTCTCCCTGCAAGAACCCGCCGAAATAGACGTAGTCGCGCACGCTCATTCCCTCGGTTGTCATGCCGAGCTTTTCTTCGAGCAATAGGTCGGGCGAGCAGTTGTCCCCATGCGCAATTGAGTTGTCATGCAGCTCCCAGTCAAAACTGTGGAGATAATCCTGCCCTTCGGTAAAGCATGCCATCATATTGGGCAGGCTTGTCGGGCCGAGCAAACCTCCTTCGTTGGGGAAGCGGCAGACAAATGTGCGGTATTTGAAATAGTCGCGGTCGCCAAACCCGATTTGCCACGGATGCTGATCGCCTACGGTGTCATTGTTCTCATGGCTGCCGTCGAAAGAATAGGGGCTCGACGGCTGATAGTAGCGGGTTTCGCCTTCGTCGTGAAGGATTTTCGGTATAAGATAGTGGTAAAGCACCGCGTCGGGATAATGTTTTCCGCTATAATTGGCGTCGAGCCACGCGATCTCATTGTTACCGGCATATATGACAAGCGAAGCAAAGCGCGAGAGCCGGCGGACGGTATAGGTGACTTCAGCCGCGTAGTTTCTATAAAACTCGTCGTCGTAGGCGGGATAGCAGGCGCACGCGCCGATAAAGTCCTGCCACACCATGATGCCGTGTTCGTCGCAGAGCTCATAAAAGTCGTCGGTCTCGTATATCCCGCCGCCCCAAACGCGCAGCATGTTGAAATTGGCTTCGATGGCGCGCGCTATAAGCACCTCGTAAACGCCGCGAGTGAGCTTTGAGAAGATAATATCGGCGGGAATCATATTCGCGCCTTTGCAGAAAACCTTAATGCCGTTAACAATTACCGTAAAGTAATTGCCTTTTTCAGGATGTGGCGATTGGTCAACGACAACATGGCGGAACCCGAACTTTTTTGTTTTGACAATATCGTCGCAGCCTTCTTGCGAAATTGTTACGCGCAAGGTGTAAAGGTTTTGTTCTCCGTATCCGCGCGGATACCAAAGCTTTGGATTTTTTACGCTGATGCTAAGCTCAACCGGCATCTGGCGTGATTCCGGCATCGTGCCGGATATAGATGCTTCGTCGCCAGTTTCAAGCACCTTTGCAGTTATAGTGTAGGGCAAATTATTCTCCGCCACAGTGAGGCATTGGCGGATACTCAGCCTGCCTTCGGAATAGTCGTCGGACAGCGTGGCGTAAATGCCGGTTTCGTCGGCGAACACGCCGCCCGTAAGCTCGATATAACAGGACTTGTAAATGCCGACGTTGACGAGCCTTGGCGACCAGTCCCACTCAAACGACGACTGCGGCTTGCGCAGCCACATGCGGTGGGTAAGGTGGTTGTTTGGCTCCCATTCGCCCGCAAGCCCTTCGATCGATTTTTTGCTGGCGTAAAACAGCCCGGATTCGATAACGACGGTTATTGAGTTTTCCCCTTCGTGGACATAGCGTGTTATGTCAATCCGGCAGGGCATATAGAAGTTGTTGTGCTGCCCGGCAAACTCGCCGTTTACGTATATGCTCGCGGTAAGGTCCAGCCCTTCAAAAACAAGCCGAGCGCGCATTTTCGCCTGTTCGGCGGTGAGCGTAAACGTGCGGGTGTAGTTCCAGATCATCTCCTCGATCCAGCGTGCCGCGAGCACGTTGCGCCCGAATGCGGGGTCTCCGGTAATATGGCGCATCGCCTCTTGTACCGTGCCCGGCACCGTTACGGGATAGTCGGGCAAAAACCTTTGCTCACGCGGCCAAGTGCTATAGCCGCCGCGCTGCCCGCTTGAGTATTTTAGCCGCCATTCACCGTCAAGTGGTATAATAACCATAGCATTTAGCCCTCTCTGCTACCATAAATTACACATATTATAAACTCGCCTTGCGCAGGTTGTCAAGCAAACAAGGTATTGCGCCCAAAATAAAAAGCCGCGGCTTTTGCTGCGGCAGGATATGCGGTATTTTGGGCAATGATTTTTATTGCTTTAGAAATTTCTTGTATGCCGTAAAATAAAGCGCGCCTGATATTGCGGTCGAAACGATTATAAGCGCGAGCATAATATAGCTTGCCACAAAGCCGGAGCCGGGTGCGATGACAGGCTCAAGGATCATTACGATTACGCCGAGCGTCTGCGTCACGGTTTTAACTTTGCCCGGCCATGCCGCTGCGATTACCGCTTTTTCGGACGAAGCGGCAGCGATCATGCGCAGCGAGGTGACGGCAAGCTCGCGCATGACAACTACAAATAGCGCCCAGACCATCACATGTACAAAAGCGGAACTGTCCGCATAAATGCCGTTTCTGATCAATAGCGCCAGCATCGTGCCGATTATAAGCATTTTGTCGGCTACCGGGTCGAGAAACTTGCCGAAGTCGGTCACAAGGTTATATTTTCGTGCGATAATCCCGTCGAGCATGTCGGTGGCGGCGGTGACAATGAAAATTGCCGCCGAAATAACGCGCGCCCAAAGGTCCGGAATGCAGTTATAGACAATAAAAAACATGCACACGGGCACCATGGCGATCCGGAAAACCGTGAGCCTGTTCGGCAAATTGAGCTTCATGTCCATTACCTCGCGGCAGTTTTTGATATTATACCACCGCACCGCTTTATTGTCAACGCTCGCCGGGCTTGGGCTTTGAAGTGCGGAAAAACAGCCGAATAAGCGCCTTCCCGTTGAATGGTATGAGCGGGTAAAGGTAGCCGCGCCTGCCGGATATGCCGTTTGTGGTTGCGATCATGGCTACTATTATAAAAAAGCTTGCGATGTATCCCCAAATCGAAAAAAGCGCTGTAAGGCAGAGCATCAGCATCCGGCAAAACTTGAGCGCATAGCCGAGCTCATAGCTCGACTGCGTGAAGTTGGCAATCGAAACGAACGCGACGTAAAGGACAACTTCGTCGGTAAAATAGCCGGTGTCAATCGCGTAGTTGCCAAGCAAAAGGCCGCTAATCGCCGAAAACGAGCCGGCGAGCGTGCTTGGAGTGTTGAGGGAGGCAAGCTTTAGCCCGTCGACTACAAGCTCGGCTAAAATTAGCTGCGCGAAAACCGGCAGCGACGCGGGCTTGTCGATTTTTATAAAATCCATCCACTCGGGTACGATGTCTTCAAGCCGTAAAAGCATGTACCAAGTGGGTATCAAAAACATCGTCAAAAGCGAAACTAACAGCCGCACAAGCCGCATGTAGCTTCCCACAAGTATGGGGAAATAATAGTCGCCGGTCTCCTGAAGGAAATCGAAAAACGAAGTCGGCAAAATCATCGCCGAGGGCGAGGTGTCGCAGAGCACTATAACGCTGCCTTCCTCAAGCATCGCTGCCGCGGCGTCTGGACGCTCGGTATAGCGCACTTTCGGGAAGGGGTTGTACCATTTTTTTGGCGCGAGCTGCTCGGCAAGGGTTTCGTGCGCCATCGTCAGCGCGTCGACGTTGATCTCGGTGATTTGCCGCTCAAGCGACTGTACAAACTCAGGGTCAGCCGCGCCGTCAATATAGCAAAGCGCTACGTCTGTGGCGGTAATCCTGCCGACCCTAATAAGCTTTATCGTCAGCCTTGGGTCGCGGATATGCCTTCGGATAAGCGCGGTGTTTTGAAGGAGGGTTTCGGTAAACCCGTCGCGCGCGCCGCGCAAGACTTTGTCGTGGTCCGGCTCCTCAATCGAGCGCATCGGATAGCCACGGCTGTCGATTATTGCGGCTTCGTCGATGCCGTCAGCCAAAAGCACCGTCGCCCCGGAAAGCACTGCAAGAGCAAGCTTGCTGGTTTCGCGCTCATGCTCGACGTCGGCAAATGGGATGTTGTAAATGCAGTCGGCTACGGATGGCCTGTTGCCCATAAGGTGCACCATAATGTTTGACAGCACAGCATGGTTAACAAAACCGTCGATATAGTAAAATACAGCCCGGGCGCCGCAACCGAGCATTATTTCTTTTTTAATTATATCAAAGCTTGTGCCGACACGCAGCGCGTTGTCAAGTTCGGTAATTTTGTTATCAAAGGCTTGTATGGCATTCATACAGTTATTCTTTGCGGGGGCAATTTTTTTATACGATGAAAATTATACTTGAAATTTGCCCGTATCGATGTTATACTAAGCGATGGCAGGAAAAAATTAACCGGAGGTTGCGGTTATGAAGAAGTCCATAAACGCATGGTCGGTTGCCCATGGAACGGATTTCGAAGAGATGTTCGCAAAGCTTTCCGCCGCCGGATTTGACGGCGTTGAGCTGAACATCGATGGCGACAATTCCTCGCACCACTCGCTGACGATGGAAACAACAGATGACGAACTTAAGAAAATTCGCGAGCTGTCCGAAAAATATTCTCTGCCGGTGGTCAGCATTTCGACCTCGCTTTATGAAGGCGGCGCAAAGCTCGGCTCGCGCGACCCGGCGCGCGTGAAAGCTGGCCAAGACCTGCTCCGAAAACAGCTGCGCTACGCAAAAATGCTTGGCGCGACCGGAATACTCGTTGTGCCCGGCGGGATCTCGGCAGACTGCTCGATCCGCGAAGCGTATGAAAACTCAATCGCCGCGCTGAAAGCAATGGTTCCCGAAATCGAAGAAGCGGGCGTTAATGTCGGCGTCGAAAACGTATGGAACGGATTTTTCATGTCGCCGTTTGATATGTGCCGCTTTATAGACGAGCTTGGATGCAAGTACATAGGCGCATATTACGACGTCGGCAACGTGATTGCGTTCTCGTGGTCGGAATACTGGATTGAGATGCTAGGCGAGCGCATTAAAAACATTCATGTTAAAGACTACAAACGTAACGGCTATATAAACAACGGCGGAGAGTGGGTCGACCTTCTGAAAGGCGACGTCAACTGGCCGAAAGTTGTTCCTGCCCTTCGCAAAGCCGGCTTTGACGGATACCTCACTGCAGAGGTAGGTAAAACCAAACGCGACCAGAGCTGGGAAGACTTCTATAAAGAAGTCGCCGACGCGGTAGGTACCATTTGCTCTATGTAATTTAAATAAAATAATGTAAGAAGAGGTAACCGGACATGAAAAAGCTAGCGATGATCGGATGCGGCGGTATCGGCGGATACCACCTCGGGCATTTCCTTCAGTTTAAGGATATTGAGCTTGCAGGGTTCTGCGATCTTATAATCAGCCGCGCGGAAGAGTTCGTGCGCCGCGCCGGTTCCGGCAAGGCTTATGTCGACTACCGCAAAATGCTCGACGAAGTGCAGCCGGACATGGTGTTTGTCTGCATCCCGCCTTATGCGCACGGGCAAATCGAGTTTGAGCTTATCGAGCGCGGCATCCCGTTCTTCGTCGAAAAGCCGATCGCAATCGATGAGGATCTCGCACGCGAGCTCAACAAGCGCGTAACCGAGAAAGGCCTTATAACCGCAGTTGGCTTCCAGTGCCGTTATGACAACATCAACGACGCCGCGTTCCAGTTCTTTAAACAGGAGCAGGTCATAGTCGCGCAGGCTTCCCGTGTCGGCGGCGTGCCGGGCGTCGAATGGTGGCGCAACAAAGCGCAGTCGGGCGGCCAGCTGGTCGAGCAGACGATTCACCAGCTTGACATCCTCCGCTACTTCCTCGGCGAGCCCGAGTATGTGTACTCGGTAGCGGCGCGCGGTTACATAAGCCAGAAGGAGTGGCCGGGCTACTTCACCGACGACCTTTCGACCACGCTGATAGTATTTAAGAATGGCGTTCAGGCTACGATGATGACCGGCTGCTATGCGCTTGAAGGAGCGGCTTGGGACTCTAAGATGACGTTCGGCGGACGCAACGCGCGCATGGACTATGTGCTTTGCGAAAGGGTAACGGTTTACGGCCTTACGCCCGAGGACGCCGCGCCTGAGGTTGAAGGCCTTGTAATCAAGGGCGACGGCGCGCTGCGCCGCAGCGACAGCGAAAAGGGCATTACTACAAGGTCGAATGTGGACTTCGGCTTGATTTGCGACCGCACCTTCATCGACGCCGTACTGACCGGCGACGGCTCGAAGATCCGCTCGCCGTACGGCGACGCGTACAAGACCGTAATGTTCGCTCTGGCCTGCAACAAGTCGATGGCTACCGGCCAGCCTGTGAAGATTGAGTACTAATAAGCCATAACGAATTAAGGGGAGCACGCTATGTGTTCCCCTTAATTTTTTGAGTTATATTAGTAGTTGAATGTCGATTCTATTTGGGAGCATGGGCGAGCTATTTACGGGGCGTGGGGGGGATTTTTTTCAAAAAGCCCCCCACAGAAAATTTAACAACATTAATCAAAATAAATGGTCTTGCCGGTTTCGGCGGATTTGTAGATTGACTCGATTATGTCGGACACAACGCAGGCTTCCTCGGGCTTGACAAGCGGAGGCAGGTCGTTGATGACGCTGTAAATCCACTGCTTTGCCTCATACTGTTCGGGAGTGAGGTTTTCGCCCTTGAAGTGGTCGCGCGATGTGCTGTTGGGACGGATGTCCTGCGTAAAGAGCGCGCCGTCCTTTTCGCCGTTGACCCGCACAGTGTCACCGCGCATTTCAATGCCGCCGAGCGTGCCGCAAAGCGTGAGGTGCCCGCCGCTTTCTATATTAAGAAGCCAAGAGGCTTCGACATAAAGTGCCGCGCCATTTTTAAATTTGACAAAGCCCATCGCCGCGTCCTCGACCTCAAACTCATCGGGGTTAATGATGCCCCACTCGTTCGAGAACCTCGCGATCTCAGGCAGCTTGCGGAAAGTCACGCCGGTGACCGATGCAACGTCGTAGTTGTTCATCAGATACAGGCAGGCGTCAATCGAATGGGTGCCTATATCTATCATGGGCCCGCCGCCCTGCTGCTCTTTGTCGAGGAACACGCCCCAAAGCGGCACACCGCGGCGCCTTACCGCGGGAGCTTTGGCATAGTAAACTTCGCCGATGCCGCCACCAGCGATGAACTTGCGCGCGAACTGATATGCGGTCGTGCTGCGTGTCTGATATCCTATCGTTAGCTTTTTGCCGGTGCGGCGCGCAGCTTCGACCATTGCGTGCGCCTCGGCTGATGACGCCGCCATCGGCTTTTCGCACATGACGTGCTTGCCGGCTTCAAGCGCGGCTATTGAAATTTCGGCATGGGACTTGTTGGGGGTGAGTACATGGACAACTTCGATGTCGGGAATCTTTAATAGGTCGCGATAGTCGGTATAAACCACCGCATCGGGCGTGCCATAGTCGCGGCGCGCGGCTTCGGCGCGCTCGGGAATGATGTCGCAGAACGCGACCATTTTAACGTTTGGCAGCCTTTTCAGCGCGGGCATATGCTTGCCGTTCGCGATGCCGCCGCAGCCGATTATGCCCACTTTTATCTCGCGCATGTCTTCGTATTTTGTTTCCGTAATGATTTCGATTGACATATCCGGTCCCCTACCCGTTTTAATATGGTGTTGACTATTTTTAGCACACGGAGTATAATAAGTCAATAGTTTAAGCTATTTTTACTTAAATGTAATCAAGCTGTAAGGAGCGCTGCCTGGATATGCAAACGGCTGAAAAGGCAAGAGCCCGGGGCGGCAGTTTTTTTATACGCGACGGAAAGTTTTATGCTGGTCTTGCGGCGTTGGCTTTGCCCGTCGCCGCGCAAAATATAATTACATACGCGGTGCAGCTAGCCGATAACGTCATGGTCGGATCGCTCGGCGAGACGGCGCTGTCGGGAGTATATCTCGCCTCGCAAATATCTACATTTTTACATATGTTCACGATGGGCACGGCTGCGGCGATGACCGTGCTCGCCTCCCAATATTGGGGGAAAGGCGACACGAAAAGTGTCAAAACAATCGTGGGCATCGCGCTGCGCGCTTGCACATTCGTGTCGCTTCTGCTTTGGGCGGCGGTGTTTTTCTTCCCGGCGCAGATCCTCTCGCTGTTTGGAGGCGAGCCCGCCGTTATCGAGATGGGCGTGCGCTACATCCGCGTGCTCTCGTTTTCATATGTATTTTTCTGCATGACAAACGTACTAATCGCCTCGATGCGATGCGTTAAGGTGGCGCGCGCCGGACTCTATACCTCATTGGTAGCGTTTGTCACTAACGTGTTTTTAAACTGGGTGCTGATTTTCGGTAAACTCGGCTTTCCGGCACTGGGAGTTGTCGGCGCGGCGCTCGCGACGCTAATCTCCCGCATCGCAGAGTTTTGCGTGATTTTGACGTTTGTGCTTAAGGTCGACGACCGGCTTAAAATTCGAATACCGGAGCTTTTTGCGCGCGACCGCGACCTAGCGCGCGATTTTTTAAGATACGGCACGCCGGTAATTTTGGGTGATGTGTTTTGGGGCGTTAACCTTATGGTCCAGGGCGGCATCGTCGGCAGGCTCGGCGAAGCCTCAATTTCGGCGATAAGCATTGCGAACACGGTGTATCAGGTCATCTCGGTCGGCATATTCGGCATGCGCGAAGCCTCGGCGGTGACGGTAGGCGCGGCGGTAGGCGCGCTTGGCGACGAGAGTGACACCGAAGGCTACGACAACCTCCACCGGCTGGTGCGCACGCTGCAAGTGATTTTCCTAGGGATGGGGATTCTCACCTCTGCCGTATTATTCGTTTTACGCGATTTTATATTAATGCTTTATCCTAACCTTGACGCCGAGACGCTTGCCGCTGCTAAATCGGTGCTGACCGTCATGTGCGTGTGGGTCGTCGGCACCGCGTACCAGATGTCGACGCTGACAGGCATAGTCCGGGCGGGCGGCTCCACGAAGTTTGTGCTAATAAACGACCTTATTTTCGTCTGGTGCGTTGTAATTCCGTCGTCGGCAATAGCGGCATTTGTGTTCAAAGCACCGGTATGGGTAGTATACGCCTGCCTAAAATGCGATCAAATATTAAAATGCATAGTCGCGGTTGTTAAAGTAAACCGCTGGAACTGGATGGTGAAGCTCACGGCGACAAAAGCGAAAGCATGAGGCATATAAATATACCAATTTTTATACCGCACAAAGGATGTCCGAACGACTGCGTGTTCTGCAACCAGCGGACAATTTCGGGCACGCAAACGTTAGACATCGCCTCCGTGCCGGCAGAAATAGAAAGAAAGCTCGCCTTGCTGCCCCCGGCCGAAAAGTACGTCGAGCTCGCCTATTTCGGTGGCAGCTTTACTGGTATTCCTCGCGAGGACATGCGCTTTTTGCTAGGCATCGTTCGCCGGCTGAAAAAAGAAGGGCGGATAGACGCCGCTAGGGTGTCGACCCGCCCGGACTGCGTTACGCCTGAAATTGCAAAAGAGCTAAAAGACGCCGGCGTGTCGACCGTCGAGCTAGGAGTTCAGAGCATGTCGGATCGCGTGCTTTTTGCCTGCCGGCGAGGGCACACGGCGGCTGATACCGTGCGCGCGTTTGAGGTGCTGCATAATGCGGGGCTTGCCACCGTGGGGCAGATGATGATAGGGCTACCAAGCTCGGCGCGCGAGGATGAAGTATACACCGCGCGCATGATTTGCGAGCTTGGCGCGTTGGGCGCGCGAATTTACCCGCTTGCGGTGCTGCGCCATACCGAGCTTGCTCGGATGGCAGTGCGCGGCGAGTTTGCGCCGCTGCCGCTTGAGGAAGCAATTTCGCGCGCGGCGGACGCGCTTGATGTATTTGTTGAGCGCGGCGTCCCGGTATTGCGCATTGGGCTATGCGCGTCGGATGAGCTTTTCTCGGAGGACGGCATCGCGTGCGGCGAGTACTCGCCAGCTATGGGCGAGCTTGTGATGGGCGAGCTATACAAAAGGCGTATATGCAAGGCTATAGACTCGCAAGGCATGGGCACGGAAAATAAAAAACTCTTAGCCGCCGTTCCGCCCGGAGCGATTTCAAAAGTGGCGGGGCATAAAGGGAGAGTCCGGCGCGCGCTTGCCGAAAAATACGGGTTTTCGGATATTAAATTTGTAGAAGACGATCGGCTTGTCGGATATGATTGCGCGGTCAAAATAATTTTATAAAATGTTAATGCTTTGCAATGGTCAAAACCGCCGGGATATGGTATAATTAGATAATATACGGAGAAAAACCGCACGAGGTGCGGTGCTATCGGGAGGATGGATGAGGCTTAAATCCTTGGAGCTGTGCGGCTTCAAGTCCTTCCCGGACAAAACGCTGCTGACGTTTGGCAGTGGGATAACTGCGGTTGTCGGGCCGAACGGCAGCGGGAAGTCAAATATATCCGACGCCATTCGCTGGGTGCTGGGAGAGATAAGCTCAAAAAACCTCCGCGGCGCCAAAATGGAGGATATAATTTTCGGCGGCACGGACACGCGCCGCCCGTCGGGAATGGCGGAAGTATCGCTCGTCATTGACAATACGGACGAAGAGCACCGGCTTGACATAGATTTCGACGAGGTAACGATAACGCGCCGGT
This sequence comes from Clostridiales bacterium, assembly GCA_012840355.1. GTDB lineage: Bacteria > Bacillota > Clostridia > Oscillospirales > CAG-272 > DTU078. Next base: position 89,485 of record DULN01000006.1, read on the forward strand.
TTTTCCGGACCGGCGAGAGCGAGTACCTGATAAACAAAAAGCCGGTCCGCCTTAAAGACGTTACCGAGCTGTTTATGAACACCGGGGTGGGGCGGTACGGGTACTCGATAATCGGACAAGGCCGCATAGCGGAGATAATATCGCAGAGAAGCGAAGACCGCCGCTTGGTTTTTGAAGAGGCGGCGGGGATTTCAAAATACAAATACAAAAAACTCGAAGCCGAGCGTAAGCTCGCTGAGGTCGACGAAAACCTCATCCGCGTGCACGACCTTTTAGCGCAGCTCGGCGAACGGCTCGGCCCGCTTGAAAAAGAAGCCGAGCGGGCGCGGGCATACCTTGACCTTTACGAGCGCAAAAAAGCAGCGGACATAGCGCTGTGGCTATACGAGCTGAAAGGGTCGCGCGAGAAACTTGCACAGCTTGAGCGCGAGCGAAACGCCGCCCAAGCGGCGCTCGACGGCGCGGACGCCGAGCTTGCTAAGCTCGACGAGGAGAGTGACAGGCTTTATCTTGAGGCGCAAAAAAAGCGTTCCGATGCTGAGCGCGCCGCCGCTAGGATTGCCGAGTATACCGAGCAGCTGCATGTCGCCGAGACAAAAAAGAAGCTGTACGAAAACGACATCGCGCATATCGACGGTCAGATAAAGCAGCTTGAAGCCGACCGTAGCATAAAAACTACGGCGCTCGCAGCAGCAGAGGAGAATTACAAAAAGCAAAAGGCTGCGACGGAAGGGCAGCTAGCCGCATATCAGGCTGAGCTTGCAAAGCTCAAAGAAGCCGAGGCTGAGCTTGCCGAGTACACTTCCCAAGTGGAGGCGCTGCAGGGCGAGATAGGGTCGCTTTCGGCTGAGATGGAGAAGCTTTCGGCCGAATCGGTCGAGCTGCGTATAAAACTTTCGGCGCTTGGCGAACAAAACGAAGACGCGCAGCGCAGCCCGTATGAGGAGGAAATTGTAAAGCTGCGCGAGTCGGTCGAGCTTATTGCGAAGCGTATAAAAAAAGCCGAAGCCTCAATCGCAGAATATGCGGAAAGGATCGCGCGCGAGAGGGGCATCCTTGAAGAGGAGACAAAGAAAATTGACACCCTTGCCGCCGAGCTTGAAGCCGCAAAGGAAAGGCATGGCAAGCTGCGGGTTGAGATTTCCACCTTGCTGCGCCAAGCCGACGCTTTGCGCCGCATGGAGGAACTTTTCGAGGGCTATAATTTAAGCGTGCGGCGGGTAATGGAAGCTGCGGGCTCGGGCGAGCTGCGCGGTATAATCGGCCCGGTTTCGCAGCTTATAAGGACCCAGCCGAAATACAATATAGCAATTGAAACGGCACTTGGGGCAAATATACAGAATATCGTCGTCGAGGATGAGGAAGCGGCAAAGGCAGCGATTGCATACCTCAAGCGCACAAATGCCGGCCGCGCGACTTTCTATCCGCTCACGTCAGTCCGTGGCCAACCGGGCGGTGTCCCGAAGGAGGATCTTCTTTCCTTTCGCGGCTTTGTCGGTGCGGCGGATGAGCTGGTCGAAACCGACGAGCGCTATAGGAGCGTCATATGCTACCTGCTCGGTCGGACAGCGGTATTTAGGGATTTAGACAGCGCCACCGAAGCCGCGAAGTCTTTCGGTTACAGGTTCCGTATAGTAACGCTCGACGGGCAGACGATAAATGCCGGCGGCTCGTTTACGGGCGGCTCGGTAAGGCGTGACAGCGGGATGCTCTCGCGCTCGGCTGACATCCGCCGGCTTGAGGCGGAGGCGGCAGCGCTCGAGGTAAAGGCGTCCGCCGAGCGTATGTTGATAGACGAAAAGGTTGCAAAAATTGAGGAGCAAAAGCAGATCTGCGCCGACTTAAGCGGCAAGGTCAACTTAATTTCCACGCTCTATCAAGCTGAGAAAACACAGCTTGAAGTCATGCGCGCGCAGCATGCAGCGGACGAAAAGCGGCTTGGGGAGCTTGAAGCAGAGCATAAGGCTTCTCTCGAGCGGCTCGCAAAAGCCGAAGCCGAGCGCGAAAAAATCAAAGAAAGGCTGAGCGAGATAAGCGAGCAGCTCGCGGCGCTTGGCGCCCAAATTGAGGAGAAAAAGAGCCTGCATGAAAAAGCCGCCGTGGAGCGCGAGGCGGCACGGGCGCGCCATTCTGAGCTTGCCGTAAAAGTAGCGGCGCTCGAGCGCGATAGCGAAGCGGCTAAGCGCAGTGAAGCTTTTATGCTTGACACGCTTGAATCGCTGCGCAAGCAAATCGAGCGCGCCGAGGAGGCTGTCTATAACCTCAACGAGAAAAAAATTGCGGCGCAAAACGCGATAGAAGAGTGCGTCGCCCAGTGCGGGCAGCTCGCCGCTGATATAAAGCTGCTTGCCGAGCAGCGCAAGCAGCTTGAGAGTGAAGCTGCAGAGCTTGACAAAAAGCTTGCTGGCCTGCGCGACTTTCTGCGCGATGCTACCCAGCGGCGCGAGGTGTATTTCCGCGAGTATACAAAAGCCGACGCGGCATACTCGCAGCTGCTCGCCGATATCGACCGGGCGACCGCGCGGATTTGGGACGAGTATGAGCTTACATACTCGACAGCTGCCGCCGAAGCCGAAAGCAAAGGCTATCCGGTGGTCACCGAAGAAAACCGCGCCGAGATAAACAAAATACTCGCCGAGTGCAAAAACAAAATACGCGCGCTCGGGCAGGTTAACGTCGGCGCGATTGAGGAATATGCAGATGTAAAAAAACGCTACGAGTCCTGCAAAGCGCAGGCGGACGACCTTGCCGCCTCCCGCAAATCGCTTACAGAAGTCATTTCGAGGCTTGAGCGTGAAATGCGCACACAGTTTTTACAGGCGTTTGAGGAGATAAACCTGCATTTCGGGCGGGTATTCGCCGAGCTATTCGGCGGCGGCACAGCCGAGATAGTGCTGACAGACCCGGCTGACGTGCTCTCATCGGGAATCGAGATAAATGTCGCGCCGCCCGGGAAAATAATAAAGAACATGATGGCGCTGTCGGGCGGCGAACAGGCATATGTGGCAATCGCGCTGATTTTCGCGATACTCTCAGTGAACCCCACGCCGTTTTGCGTGTTTGACGAGATTGAGGCGGCGCTTGACGAGGTGAACGTCGCGCGCTTTGCCGAGTATATGAAGCGCTATAGCGATAAAATTCAGTTTATAGTAATCACGCACCGCCGCAGCACAATGGAGCGCGCGTCGACGCTGTACGGCGTGACGATGCCGGAGCGCGGCATATCGCGCGTGCTAGGGCTTAACATAGAAGAGCTTGAAGCGAAACTGGGGATAAAACAGTAGCATGGGATTTTTTGAAAAACTCAAAGCAGGGCTTGCAAAGACCAAACAAGCGATTTTCAAACAGGTCAACGACCTTTTTAAAAACTTCGTCCGCGTGGACGAAAGCATGCTCGAAGAGCTTGAAGAGCTGCTTATAATGGCCGACGTAGGCGCTGCATCGGCAGCCGAGATAATTGACCGGCTGCGCGATGAAATCCGCGAGCACCGGATCTCCGACCCAAACGAGGCGCGAGAAACGCTTTGTGGCATCCTGCGCGAGATAGTCGGCGAAGGAGAGCCGCTAAAACTTGGAACAAAACCCTCGGTTATACTCGTCATAGGAGTAAATGGGGTGGGCAAAACCACCTCGATTGCCAAAATCGCGAGGCTCTTAAAATCCGAGGGCAAAAAGGTCATCATGGCTGCCGCCGACACATTCCGCGCTGCAGCTATTGACCAGCTTTCGGTGTGGGCCGACCGCGTTGGTGTTGAGCTGATAAAGCACAGCGAAGGAGCGGATCCGGCTGCGGTTGTATTCGACGCAATACACGCGGCAAAAAAGCGCGGCGCGGACGTCTTGATAGTGGATACCGCCGGCAGATTGCATAATAAGAAAAACCTCATGGAAGAGCTAGCGAAAATAAACCGCGTCATCGCGCGCGAGCTGCCCGATGCCGACCGCGAGACATTGCTGGTGCTTGACGCCACGACCGGCCAGAACGCGGTTGTACAGGCGAAAGAATTTAAAAACGCAGCCGACATCACCGGGCTTGTGCTTACAAAGCTCGACGGAACGGCAAAAGGTGGCATGGTTTTCTCAATCCGCCGCGAGCTGGGCATTCCGGTAAAGTTTATCGGTGTCGGAGAAGGCATGGACGACCTCGAGCGGTTTGACGCCAGCCAGTTCGTCGCCGCGCTGTTTGAAGAAAACTAAGGCAAGAGGGAGCTATATGGAATACGTGCTCGCGACGCGCAACAGGCGCAAGCTTGCAGAGCTTGAAGCGATACTCCGCACATTCGTGTCGGACCGCGGCAAGTTCACGCTGCTGTCGCTTGACGACATCGGCGTGACAGAAGATATAGTGGAAGACGGCAAGACGTTTGAAGAGAACGCAATCCTGAAAGCTTCGGCGGCGGCTTCAAGAGGATATTGGGGGATAGCCGACGACTCGGGGCTTTGCGTCGATGAGCTTGGCGGGGAGCCGGGCATATGGTCGGCGCGCTACGCGGCGATAAACGGTTTTGACGCTGGACTCAGCGCCGACGGCAACAACAATGTATTTTTACTTGAAAAACTTAAAGGCGTGCCGCTCGAGCGGCGCACGGCAAAATTTGTCTGTGTCATCGCCGTCTGCCCGCCGTTCGGTAATGCTGACCCCATCACTGTCCGCGGCGAGTGCCCGGGCATAATCCTCGAAGCCCCGCGCGGCACCGGCGGATTTGGCTATGACCCGCTGTTTTATTACGAGCCGGCCGGCAAGACATTCGCCGAGATGTCGGCTGCCGAAAAAAATGAGGTCAGCCACCGGGCGCGCGCCCTGCTGGAACTTAAGGCGCTGAATATTATAAAATAGGCTGTTCCTTAAGGGCGGCTTGCCTGCAGGGAGCGAAAGCTTTTATGAAAAAGGTAGCCATTTACGGTGGGACGTTTGCGCCGGTGCATAATGGGCACGTGGCGTTTGCGCTTGGCTATTTGCGGCTGGAGCAGCCGGACAAACTAATAATAGTGCCTACTTTCATACCTCCGCACAAGAGCATAGACAAAGGCGACAAGCCCGAGATAAGGCTCGAAATGGTAAAGATCGCGTTCCTTGGGCTTGACGAGCGGATAGAGGTCAGCGATTTTGAGATAAGCAAAGCCGCGCCGAGCTATACGGTGCTGACGCTGGAGCATTTTTCGGAACCGGACACCGAGCTGACTTTCCTATGCGGCAGCGACATGTTTTTAACGCTTGAGGAATGGTACCGCGCGCCCGATATTTTTAAGCTCTGCCGAATCGCCTTCGCGCGGCGGACCGAAGGCGGCAAGGAATATGACGAAAAGATTAAAGAGCGCCGGCAGCATTATGAGCGCAAATACGGCGCGCGGATAATCGAGCTGCCGCTGCCAATTATCGATATTTCTTCGACAGAGCTGCGCGCCGCGGTTCGCATGGGCAAAAGCATAGAGGGTCTTGTGCCCGATAAAGTGTATAAATATATTCTTGAAAAGCGATTATATAAAGAGTAAATAAGAATTGCGAAAATGCAAATAAATAATAACAAAGCAAAAATTACCGAAACCGACCTTGAAAAAATCAAGAGCGTTTTGCCGCAGTACTATACGCGCAAAAGGCTTTCGCATACCCTATCTGTTGAAAAAGAGTGCACGGAGCTTGCGAAGATTTACGATTTTTCAGAGGAGGACACGCTGCGTCTTCGCGCGGCAGCGCTGCTGCACGATATAACGAAAAAGTGGTCGGACGAGGAGCAGATCGCGTATTGCCAAAAGCATGACATACCATATACCGAAGAAGACACCTACATGACGAAGGTCTTTCACAGCCGTACGGGCGCGCACCTTGCGAGGTGCCTTTTCCCGGAGCTTGTCGACGACGGTATATACGACGCGATTTTGTTCCATACGACCGCAAAGCCTGCGATGCCGCTTGCAACAGCGCTGCTATATCTTGCCGACTACATCGAGCCCGAGCGGACCTTTGTGGACTGCGTAAAGCTACGCACGGAATTTTATACGCTTTTGGAACAAAAGGACAAGTACAAAGCGCTTTACGAAACGCTTGTGCGCTCTTTTGGGTACACCGTTTCGTCGCTGGTCGAAGAGGGCAGCCTTATACATGTAGATATTATACTTGCCCGCAACTACTATTTGCTAAAGCTAAACAAGGAATAAACTTGCGAGATGAATGGCACAAAAATAAGAAAACCGCATAAAAGAAAAGCGTTAAACTGGCAGCTTGCCTTAATTATTATCCTCTCGGTGATAATTGTCGCCGTAGTATTTACCGGTGGGTTTTTATTGCGGAGCCTTTTGATAAAACCACAAGCCGGGAGAAGCGAATACCATACGCTTTACGCCGGCACGAAGACGAAAAGCCTTGAATCATCTGAAGTAGAGGATAGCAAACCCGGCTCTGAAAACAGCGAGTCCGGCGTTTACAAGCGCCGCGATAATGTATATAATTTCCTTCTGCTCGGCATGGACGAGGTTGCTGGTAACACCGACGTAATAATAATCGCCTCGTTTGACTGCAATGTCGGCAAAATCTCGATGGTACAGATACCGCGCGACACTTATGCGGAATTCGGCGGCTCTTATGGCAAGATAAACACTGCGTACAAGGTGTTCAGGGCTGCGGCGGTACGGGCAAAAAGCCCGGACCCGACCAAAGAGGCGCTAAAGAGCCTTGCTGAAATGTTCTCAAATAGCCTCAACGTGCCGATAGACTTCTATGCGATGATAACCCTAGAGGGCTTCAGGGCCGTTGTAGACCGCATCGGAGGCGTGGACATGTATGTCCCGTACGACATGTATTACGTGGACCCTGAGCAAAACCTCTATATCAACATAAAAAAAGGCCAGCAGACGCTAATGGGCAAGGACGCCGAGGGCTTTGTACGTTACCGCTCCGGTTATATAATGGCCGACCTTGCGCGCGGCGACGCGCAGAAAATGTTTATCACCGCATTTATATCGAAGGTAAAATCCTCGATAAGCATCCAAATGATTTCGGGCTTGGCGAAGGATATCCTGCCAAATCTCGTTACCAACCTGCAGCTTTCCGACTGCATATATTTCGCAAAAGCTGCGTTGGGCGTGGATATGTCGAACATCACTATGATGACAATGCCCGGAGCCGGCAACTCGAAAGGCACGCTTTACATTATGCAGCGCAAAGCGATGCTGAATATTGTAAATAATTATCTAAACGTATACGATAAAAGCATTCCCGACTCGTATTTTGACGTGGACAGGATATTCACCGACGACCCCGGAACCGAGATTTATAACCTATATATGTCGGGCGACGGGAGCGTCGTCACCTATAATGCCGACGATATTGAAAAAAGCGGCATAAAGATAGGGCTAAAATAAAACGAAGGAGCAACGGCATGGAAGAAAGCGCACCGAAAAAGGATCTGCAACATGCGCAACCGCTCGAGCTGGCAGGCGCGATATTAGGCGAGCTTTCAAAAACCCGGGCTGCCAACATCAAGATACTGCATGTCAGCGACCAAACGATAATTGCCGATTACTTTATCATCTGCACAGGCAACTCCAACACGCAGATAAGGGCTATCGCAACCACGCTCGAGGTCAAGATGGGCGAGATGAACGTCTTCCCCTCGCATATTGAGGGCCTTGACGAAGCCACCTGGGTGCTGCTTGATTATGGCTCGGTGATTGTGCATATCTTTAACAGCGAGACAAGGCGCTTTTACAACCTCGAAAAGCTCTGGGCTGATGGAGCTGAGATTGATATATCAAAATACATTGTTGTTGATAAGGTAGAGAGTGGAAATGAAATACGACCACAAGGCAATTGAAAAGAAATGGCAAGACGAGTGGGATCGCCGCTCTGCTTTCGTAGCCAAAAACGACTACACTTTACCTAAGTATTACGCGCTCGTAGAGTTCCCATATCCTTCGGGGCAGGGGCTTCACATCGGCCATCCACGCCCCTATACAGCAATGGACATTATAGCCCGCAAAAAGCGCATGCAGGGCTATAATGTGCTTTTCCCGATAGGCTGGGACGCGTTTGGCCTACCGACAGAAAACTATGCGATAAAAAACAAAATCAAGCCCCAGATTATCACCGAGCGCAACATCGCGACATTCAAGAGACAGATTAAGTCGCTTGGCCTTTCGTTCGACTGGTCGCGCGAGATCAACACCACCGATCCGTCCTATTACAAATGGACGCAGTGGATATTCATCCAGCTTTTCAAGCATGGGCTCGCATATAAAAAGGAGATAGCCGTCAACTTCTGCACCTCGTGCAAAGTCGTGCTTGCTAACGAAGAGGTTGTCGGCGGCGTCTGCGAGCGCTGCGGCGGGGAAGTGGTTCGCAAAGTCAAAAGCCAGTGGCTGCTCAAAATTACCGATTACGCCCAGCGGCTCATCGACGGGCTTGCCGACCTCGACTTCATCGAGCGCGTCAAAACCCAGCAGATCAACTGGATTGGCCGGTCCGACGGCGCGGAAATCAAGTTTGGCACCAGCGCCGGCGACGAGATTGTCGTCTTCACCACCCGGCCTGATACCCTTTTCGGCGCGACATACATGGTAATGGCTCCCGAACATACACTTGTCGAAAAATGGATAAGCGCCGGTATAATTAAAAATGCCGACGAAGTCAGGGCGTATCAGGCACAGGCGGCAAGAAAGTCCGATTTCGAACGCACCGAGCTTCAAAAAGAGAAGACTGGCGTGCGGCTCGACGGCGTTGTAGCAATAAACCCCGCAAACGGCGTGAGCATACCGATATTTATCTCGGACTATGTCCTCGCTACTTACGGCACAGGCGCGATTATGGCGGTTCCCGGCCATGACACGCGCGACTGGGAATTTGCAAAGAAGTTCGGATTGCCAATCGTCCAGGTAGTTGCCGACAGCAGCGGCGCCGAGGTAGACGTCGAGAGCGGCGCGTATACCGAAACCGAAACCGGCGTGCTCGTCAACTCCGATTACCTAAACGGCCTCAGCGTCGAAGACGCAAAGAAGAAGATAGTCGAGGTGCTCGGTGAAAAAGGGCTTGCGCAGCCGAAGGTCAACTACAAGCTGCGCGACTGGGTGTTCTCGCGCCAGCGCTATTGGGGCGAGCCGGTGCCGATGGTTTGGTGCGAGAAGTGCGGCTGGGTGCCGCTTCCCGAGGACCAGCTCCCGCTGCTTCTGCCTGACCTTGACGAGTATGAGCCGACCGACACCGGCGAGTCGCCGCTCGCGAAGTGCGAGGAGTGGGTCAACACCACCTGCCCAAAGTGCGGCGGCCCCGGTAAGCGCGAGACCGACGTTATGCCCAACTGGGCGGGCAGCTCGTGGTACTTCATCCGCTACTGCGACCCGCACTGCGACAACGCGCTCGCATCGCCCGAAGCGGTAAAGTATTGGATGCCGGTCGACTGGTACAACGGCGGTATGGAGCATGTGACGCTTCACCTGTTATACTCACGTTTCTGGGCGCAGTTCCTTTACGATATCGGCGTGCTGCCGTATTCCGAGCCTTACCTCAAGCGCACCGCGCACGGCATGATACTCGGCGAAAACGGCGAGAAAATGTCAAAGTCGCGCGGCAATGTCATAAATCCCGACGACATAGTCGAGGAGTACGGAGCCGACACTTTGCGCCTTTACGAGATGTTCATAGGCGACTTTGAGAAAGCGGCGCCTTGGTCGCCCGCCTCTATACGCGGCTGCCGCAGGTTCCTCGAGCGCGTCGCCGCTTTGCCCGAGCTCATATCGGGCGAGGGAGTGACGCCCGAGCTTGAGCGGGACTTCCACAAGACGATAAAGAAAGTCACGCTCGATATCGACAACATGAAATTTAATACCGCGATCGCCGCGATGATGACGCTGCTCAACAAGATAAACGACACAGGCCGCCTAACGAAAGACGAATTTGCCACGTTTATAACGCTGCTTTGCCCGTTTGCGCCCCACCTGTGCGAGGAGCTTAACCAGACTGTGCTCGGAAGCAGCGAGCTGATCTCGCTGGCAAAGTGGCCAGAGTGGGACGAGTCGAAGACCGTTGACGAAGAGGTCGAGATAGCGGTTCAAATCAACGGTAAACTGCGCGGCACGCTCGTTATTCCGATGGGCGCCGAGCAAGCCGCCGTCGTCGCCGCGGTTCGCGCAGATGAAAAGTTTGCCCCGATGCTTGAGGGCAAGACGGTCATAAAAGAAATATACGTTCCAAACAAACTTGTCAACTTGGTAATCAAATAAGTTAATTATTGAGCAGAAATTCGGCTCAACATCAAATTTTTACTTGACAACGTGGATATATTGGTGTATAATTTCTTATGTATTTCAAATGAGAGAATGTGATAAATCGTGGTTTGGCGTTGCTATTGCGCGTCAAGGCGCGTGAATCGGATGCGGCAAATGCCGCTGCGGAGGGAGGGATGAAGAGTGGCTGAGGTACGGATTAAAGAAAATGAGACACTTGATATGGCTCTTCGCAGATTCAAGCGTCAGTGCGCCAAAGCCGGGGTGCTCTCGGAGCTCCGCAAGCGGGAACATTACGAGAAGCCCAGCGTAAAGCGCAAGAAAAAGTCCGAAGCGGCTAGAAAGCGCAAGCACAGATAAATTATTGGATACTTGGCGCCGTTCGGTTTTACCGAACGGCGTTTATTTTATAGAAGGCAATCCAATACTTTCGGAACAAAAAAGCCTTCGGCGCCGGCCGAAGGCTTTTTTATTTATTTGCGCTTTATATTTTTGAGGCAGCCTGCGAGTATAATCTCGCGCTCTTCTTCGGTGAGCGGGTCCATATGTAGCGCAAGCGGTGTATTTGAGCCGTCAGGCTTTATTACAAACGCGTCAAACTCTGTCGCGCCATCTTCGACCGCTTTGCGCACATTCCTGACGAGGATATAATCGCCTACGCCGAAAGGCAGGCTATGCACGTCTATGTCGGTGGTAAACGGCAGCATACCCCAGTTTATGAGGTTGCTGCGGTAACGCTTTGTCGCGTATTCTTTCGCGATATTGGCGGCGCCGCCGAGCACGCGCTGGCAGGATGCCGCCTGCTCGCGAGCGGATCCGTCGCCGGGCTTTACAGCATAGATAACGCTTGCTATTTGCGGGGAATCTGTGCCGACAAGTTCTTTTACAGCCGCTAGCACCTCGGCGGGTGGCGCGTCTTTGACTGCCGCTTTAGCGCGCGTTACATATCCCGGGTCCTTACGCGAGAGAGTGAAATCGGCAAGCCTAATCGGGTTTGAGCGGTACGACGAGGTCTCGCCCGAGGGTATAAGCTCGTCTGTGGTGGTGACCGGGTCGTCAATCACAGAGCAGACTACAAGTAGCAGATGCTCGCCCAGTGGGTCGAAATCCGGCCAGTCTGTGATGTTGGGGCCATAGACGAGCGGGGTCTCAGGCTTCGGATTGCCCCAGCCGTTGTAGACGCGCGCGCGGTATGACCTGTCGTCAAAGGTGTACTCGTAATCTCCGTACTCAACGTCAAGCGAGAGCGCCGAGGTCAATATGCCGCCGTTTTTCGCAGTCGCGGCAATCGAGCGCGCGTCCATGAGCGCGACCGCGGCGATTTGCCCTTCGCTGGCTTTCGAGCCCTCGCGATGCGGGAAGTTGCGCGTCGTATGGCGTATCGAGAACCCTCCATGCGCGGGCACGTCGCCGGCTCCGAAGCAGGGTCCGCAGAACGCGGTACGCAGCGTCGCGCCGGCGCTGATAAGCCTTGAAGCGACGCCGTTTTTGAGTATCGCCGACATGACAGGTTGGCTGCCGGGATAAATTGAGAGCGAGAATGCGTCGTTCCCGATACCGGCATCACCCAAAATATCCGCCGCCGCGCAGATGTTGTCGAATGTGCCGCCCGCGCAGCCTGCGATAATGCCTTGATCGACGCGGATTTTCCCGTCGGGCGTTATCTTGCCGGTAAGGTCTATATCGCTGTTTTTCAGCGTGTCGTAGGGGTTTGCAATCACGTCGGAGAGCTTGTACGCCTTGCTCGGGTGGCAGGGCAGAGCGATCATCGGCTCGATAGCCGATAGGTCGACCTCGATAAGCCCGTCGTAGAATGCTATCTCGCCCGGGGCGAGCGGGGCAAAGTCCTGCGGCCTGCCATGGATGCGGAAGTAACGCTCGGTCTCTTCGTCGGTCATCCAAATCGACGATAGGCAGGTCGTTTCAGTGGTCATCACGTCGATGCCGTTGCGGTACTCGATAGGCAGATTCTTAATGCCGTCGCCGATGAACTCCATTATCTTGTTGGTGACATATTTTCTATCGAATACAGCTCCGATAATCGCGAGCGCAACATCGTGCGGGCCGACGCCGGGCCGCGGTGCGCCGCGCAGCAATACGGCGACGACTTCTGGCATGTCTATATCGTATGTCTCGCCGACAAGCTGCTTGACAAGCTCTGGGCCGCCTTCTCCAATGCCGAGCGTGCCGAGCGCGCCGTAGCGGGTATGGCTGTCCGAGCCTAAAATCATGCGCCCGCATCCTGCGAACTGCTCGCGCATATATGAGTGAATGACCGCCTGGTGCGCCGGCACGAAAATCCCGCCATATTTTTTAACCGCCGAAAGGCCGAACATGTGGTCGTCCTCGTTAATCGTGCCGCCGACGGCGCAAAGGCTGTTGTGGCAGTTTGTAAGCACATAGGGCACCGGGAACTCCTCTAGCCCGCGCACGCGAGCAGACTGGATTATCCCGACGTATGTAATGTCATGCGAAGCAAGCGCGTCAAACTTCAGATGAAGCTGATTGCTTTCGCCGCCCGACACGTCGTGAGCTTTTAGTATACGGTATGCTATTGTGGCGCGACGTGCCTCTTCTGGGCTTATGTCGCATCTTGCGGCAATCTCTCTGCCGCCTTTTATGAATACTCCGCCATCATGTAGTTTTATCATGCTATACAGTCCTTTCTTTTGGCCTGATAGAATAAAAACCGGGGGTTGTACTAACACAACCCCCAATCAGGTAACGGCATTTTATATAAAACCGCACGGGGTTACTGGCCTTCTTCAGCGGTAGCTTCCGCCGCGGCAGTCTCTCCTTCAGCGGCTTCATTTTCCGAAGCGGATGTATCTACGCCGGCCTCGGTAAGCGCTTCTTCGGCAGTAGTGGTTTCGGAGGCTTCAGCGGTTTCTTCCGTCGTTTCGGTTTGGAGCGACTTAAGATATTCTTCGTACAGTGCGGCAAGGTCGTTGTCGTCCTGTATTACAAAAACGATAATAACCAAAAGCGCAAAACAAATCGCCACGATCGTGGTGAGTTTGTTCAGCATCCTGTCGATTGTCTTCGCCTTGGTTTTGCCGAAAAAGGTCTCGGCGCTACCCGAGATTGTGCCAAGGCTGTGCGATTTGCCGGACTGCATTAGGACCGCAACAGTTAAAAATACCGCAAATATCAGAAGGATTATGCCGAATACTATTTGAACAGGTTCCATTAACTTCCTCCGAAAACGTATATTTAGGTATAATCAAATCAATATCACGGCTGTATTTTGCAAAACCGGCGTGATTACTTTATGCGCGCGTCGGTTTTTCACGAGCCAAGCGAATTATATTGTATCATATACTTTATAAAATTGCAAGATGTTTTTGGATTTTCTCTTATTTTTAGACTTCCACAACTTTTGCTTGACAGAAGGCTGCCATTGTGATAAAATTAATAACCGGCGTGGTGACCCCGCGTTTACGGAGAGGTGTCCGAGTGGTTTAAGGAACCGGTCTTGAAAACCGGCGATACCCGTGAGGGTACCAAGGGTTCGAATCCCTTCCTCTCCGCCAAAATCATAAAGTTGCGCACTCGTCCGAGTGCGATTTTTTTATAAAATCCCCCGCAGCGCGAGCGCCACGGCGGCGAATTCCTCAGGCGATAGCGTCTCGCCCCGCCTCTCCGGTTCAATGCCGGCTTCGTTCAGCCGGCGCGCGACTTCTTCCTTATCGCGGCCTGCTGAGAGCGCATTTAAAATCGTTTTACGGCGTTTGGCAAATGCGGCGGTTACGACTTTGCGGTATTCTTCGCGCGTGACTACTTTCGACGGCGGCTCATGCGGTTCGAGTCTTACGACAGCCGACTCGACTTTCGGCGCGGGGATAAAGCTCGACGCGGGCACGCCGAAAAGCTTTTTTACGCTGCAGTACCACGCGACCTCGGCGGTAATCGCGCCATATTCTGGCGTGGCTGGTTTTGCGGAAAGGCGCGCCGCAACCTCGCGCTGCACCATAATGGTTATCGAGTGAAAACGCACTCCTGACTCGAGCAGCTTCATTATAACCGGCGTGGTGATGTAATAGGGCAAATTGGCGCAAACCGCGACCTCTTTTCCCGGAAAATGCTCCGATACAAAGATTTTAAGGTCAAGCGAAAGGAAGTCGGCGCATACGACCTCAACGTTGCTATAATCGGCGAGTGTTTCCCCGAGTATTGGGATAAGCCCTCGGTCTAGCTCGACCGCCGTGACTTTGGCAAATCGCTTTGCCAGCTCGACCGTAAGCGTGCCTATTCCCGGCCCGATCTCAAGGATGCCACACTCAGCCGGCGCGCCGCACTCTTCGGCGATTTTTCGTGGCACGGTGGGGTTTATAAGAAAATTTTGCCCAAAGCGCTTGTCAAAATGCCGCCCATACCGGGCCATTAGCTGCTTTACATAGGCAATGTCGGTAAGTCGGGGTTCTTGTAGGTTTGACATTCTTAAAGCCTTAAATTGCAAAAATTCAACTTGACAAAACCGAGCATTTGTGCTATAGTATACTACGTCGATTTCAAAGCCTATTCATTATAGCATAAAAAATACGCCCTGTAAACAGCAGCATGCTAATGTAGCTCAGCCGGTAGAGCAGTTGATTCGTAATCAACAGGTCGTGGGTTCGAGTCCCACCATTAGCTCCATGAGCTCGGCAAGCAAATCAGCCTGCCGGGCTTTTTTTACGCCAAAAATCGCCCCGGCATAAATAGCCGGGGCTTTTATGTTATTTTAACTATTACGCAATCGGGGCGGGGTAACCGTTTTCATCGATAAAGAAATCGGCTGTGCCAACAACATAAGCGCGCAGCTCAACCGCTTTTTCCTTTATCGCGGCATACTCATCAGCGGAGAGCGTTTCGGTGAAGGTTACGCTTTCGCCCGCAGCGATTTCGGTCGCCGTGAGCATTTCTATGAACAATTTGTCAGCCGACCAGGTGTAGATTATCTCGCCATCGGCATCGAAAATCTTAAAGTCGTACTTTTGCCCGGAAGAATGGTTAATGATAACGTCATTGTCGGTGTTGTTGAATATTGTGAGGCTCATCTCGAGCGCGCCGTCTATCTCTTCTGCGAAGGCGGAAATCCTAACGCCCTTTGTCAGGCTATCGGCAATGTCGACAAGGCGCTTTACAACGGTCACCGCTTCGGCGCGGGTCGCGGCGGCTTTGGGATAGAGCATGTTGTCGCCGCGTCCTTTGATAATGCCTAGTATAACGGCTTTGACAACGTCGTTTTTGTATTCCTCGGATATCTGGTCGTTATCGTCGAACGGCTCGGGCATGATCAAAATAATCGCATAATCGCCGCCAGTGACATAGTCGAGCGCGGCGATGGTCCAGTGCACCATAACCTCGCGGGTCAGCAGCCTGGTGGGATCAAAGCTGCCACCGGATTTGATTATGCCAGCAGTCACAAGGTCGTAAAGCTCGCTTGCGCCGAGGTCTTCGTTATCCATATCGTCAAAGTGCTCGGTGATGTCGGGCGCAGCAAAGTATTTAATGCTGATGCCGAGCGCGCGGTGCAGTAGCCGCACAAACTCGATGCGCGTAATCTCTTTTTCCGGCTCAAAGTTGACGCTTTCCCCGAAAATATCGGGATAGCCGTATTTTTCCGCAGCTTCTCGGTACCAGGTGGCGTCAAGGTCGGCGTAATCAAACACTTCGACCGCTTCGCCCTCGGGGATATCCGATGAAACGGGCAAAAGCTCAATTTCGTCTGATGCGGCTGCGGGTATTGCCAGCGCCGCAAATACAAACAGGCAAAGTAAAAGTGAGACGAGTTTTTTCATTTTTATTCCTCCTGCGGTTTTTGGTATCTGTGGCATACCTTTCACCGCAATTAGACGCTTTCCGTTATAATATGTTTCACAATTCCTCATGATATTACCACGGACGCCTAAAAGACAAAAACGCCGCCTTATAAAGGCGGCGTGGGCTTGGGGCAATGCTGAAATTAACAGGATATATAGAAGGCAAGTGCAATAAGCCTAAATTTGCAAAGGGGCGAATCCTCCGTTAGCTAAAGATTTTCATCAGAAGGCGTTTGGTGAACTCCTCCTTGCGCGCAAAATCCATCGCCTCGCCGTAGAGCACCTCAAGCCGGTCGTGAAGCGCACGGCTGGCTTGCAGCTCAGCCGCCGCGCCCGCGTACAGCAGGTCGCGGTATCGCTTAGTGAAGCGTATGCCGCTTTTGTACTGTGTCAGCGCGGTGGGGTCAATAAACCTTTCCATATTGACGAGCTTATCGCCCTCGCAGTAGCCGTGCTCGTCATAGCGGTAGGGCACAAACGCCGTGTCGGCTCCCAAAAGATAGACCGCGCGCTCGCGCTTGCCGGAATAGGCATCGTACGAAAGCTCGATGGTCTCGCCATGCGCCAGCGCGCCGTCGATTATCTCGCGCAAAAAGAGGTAACCGATACCCCGCTCGTCGCGTATGTAAAACCGTTTTGACGCAAACTTTGCGAAAGTGTCAAACGCGACCACGCCGCCTGCGGTGAACGCCTCGAGCGGCCGTATAACGAGCCTGCCGCACGAGCCTGTGTTTTTGCTTTTATAGCAAGCGGCGATGATTCGCTTTGCCGCAGCCGCCATTTTTTCTGCGAGTATAGCACCGCTGTATATGCGCTGCAGCTCGCTTTCAAGCTGTTCGGCGGCATGCAGATAAGCATGAGCCCTAGTGTAGTGCCCATGCTTTTCGTTTATTATATGCTTTATCTCGGCGCCCGACTCCCGCAGTTTCTCAGTCCGCCAAAACTCGCCGAGATTCACTATTTCGTCGCATACTCCGGGATAATTCGTGTCCCTTACGTGGGAAGGGGTTCCAATATGCCCGTTTTTGATACGGATTAACATATTATTAACATTCTTGGCGCTCCTTTTTGCTATAATTTGTCCTAGTAAGAATAGTGCAGAATGCCTGCCCACGTAAAGAACGGCGGCCGGCAAAGAAAAATATAATGAGGGAGCGCATATGGTAGATTTTAAAGCCAAAGCGCGCGAGCTTGTCGCGCAAATGACGCTTGCCGAAAAATGTTCGCAGCTGCGGTTCGATGCCCCCGCAATTAAAAGGCTTGGCATCCCAGCCTATAACTGGTGGAACGAATGCCTGCACGGCGTCGCCCGCGCCGGCACCGCCACCGTCTTCCCTCAGGCGATCGCGCTTGCCGCGACTTGGAACCCCAAACTTGTAAAGAAGGTCGCGACCGCTATTTCCGACGAGGCGCGCGCCAAATACAACGAGTGCAAAAAATTCGGGGACACTCTGCAGTACCAGGGCCTGACGATGTGGTCGCCCAACATCAACATATTCCGCGACCCGCGCTGGGGGCGTGGTCATGAAACCTACGGCGAAGACCCATACCTGACAAGCCGCATCGCATGCGCGTTTGTAGAAGGACTTCAGGGCGATCATCCCGTCTATCGCAAGGTCGACTCCACAATTAAGCATTTTGCGGTCCACAGCGGGCCCGAAGCCCTGCGCCACAGCTTTGACGCGGTGGTGTCGAAAAAGGACCTTTACGAAACCTACCTTGCGGCGTTCGAGTATGTTATAAAGCACGCAAAGCCCGCTGCGGTCATGTGCGCGTATAACCGCGTCAACGGCGAGCCGTGCTGCGGGTCGCCGACTTTGCTCGGCGAGATACTGCGCAAGCAGTTCGGGTTTGAAGGCTATGTCGTGTCCGACTGCGGCGCAATATGCGACATCAACCGCCACCATAGGGTGACAAGCACCGAAGCCGAAAGCGCGGCGCTCGCGCTGAATAACGGCTGCCAGCTTAACTGCGGCTCGGCTTACCACAGCCTGCTCGCTGCCGTCGCGCAAGGGCTGATAAGCGAGGACGTCATCACTCGCGCCTGCGAGATGCTGTTTGAAACACGCTTTAAGCTAGGCATGTTCGCCGACGACTGCCCCTACGATAATATCGACTACGACGTCGTCGAATGCGAAAAGCATATAAAGCTCAGCCGTAAAGCCGCGCGCAAGTCGATGGTGCTGCTCAAAAACGACGGCATTCTGCCGCTTAATAATACCAAAGACTTGACGATTGCGGTCATTGGGCCGAATGCAGACGAGCGCACGACCGCGCTTGCAAACTACAACGGCATACCGTCCGAGATTATTACCCCGCTTATGGGTATAAAGCAAGCCGCAAAAGGCAAAGTATACTATGCGATGGGCTGCCGCGCGTGGAGGCGCGCTGACGAAACCCTCCTGCGCGAGGCGGTTATTGCGGCGCAGAAGAGCGACGTGGTGCTCTTGTTCCTCGGACTTACCCCCGCGATGGAAGGCGAGGAAGGAGACGCGGCGCTCACCGGCGGCGACAAGCGCGACCTCGATTGGCCCGAGGTGCAGCGCGAGCTGTTTGAGGCTGTCATGGCCGTCGGCAAACCCACTGTGCTTATTAACATCAGCGGTAGCGCGGTAAACCTCGCCTTGGCAAAAGAGCGCTGCAACGCTATAATGCAGGTATTTTACCCCGGAGCGCAGGGCGGCGCGGCTCTTGCCGACCTGATATTTGGCAAATACAGCCCGTCCGGCAGGCTGCCTGTAACCTTCTACCGCTCGGTGGACGAGCTCCCTCCGTTTGAGGACTACAACATGGAAGGCCGCACCTACAAATACTTCCGCGGCGAGCCGGTGTTCCCGTTCGGTCATGGGCTTACCTATACAACTTTCGAGTACGGCGGCTTTACCGCTGTGCAGTCGGAAGATAATATCAAGGTGTCGGTCACCATTAAAAACACCGGCGGATACAAGGCAACCGAAGTAGCCCAGCTATACTTTAAGCCTGCGTGGGATATGCCCGGCGCGCCGAACAAGGTGCTGATAGGTTTTGAGAACGTAAAACTCAAACCCGGCCATGAGTCTAAGGTCGAGTTTGAGCTGACGCGCGAGGACTTCTCGCTCTACAATGAAAGCGGCGAGCGGGTGTTTACGCCCGGCGAATATGAGCTTATCTGCGGGACAGAGCGGCTGCGCGTGACGCTTAAGTAATCGCTCTAAAGCGTAAAATTAAAGCGGCTCGACGGGACCAAACTGCAACGTTCCCCCTACGTGCGGTGCGGTTCCGTCGAGCACTCCGACAGATATATCGCGGATGATTATGCCGTCAAGCGAGTCCGGATCGGACGCGCAGTGGTAATACTCGACCGTAAAGTTGCGGTTGTTCGCTTCGTTGGCTATGTCCCGCATGAGCTTTGACTTGCCGGTGCCGGGCGCGCCTTTGATTATGTAAAGCCTGTCTAGGTCCCTGAAGATGTAGTCATAGTAGCTGACAAAGCCCGACGCCGTATTGCCGCCGCTGAAATAGTGTTTTGCGGCGGGGAGGCTTGCTTCTGCCAAGCGGTATCACTCCTTATACTTTCGTGAAATACCTTTCCATTATATGAAAACGTGGGATTTATGGTTAATCTTGAGCCAAAACGGGTAAGCGATTCAAAAACTGAGCAAATACAGATTATAATGCCCGAGCATATAAACGGCTCGGGTCGCCTTTTCGGCGGACGGCTTGTCGAGTGGATAGACGTGGTCGCGGCTGTGACCGCGCGCCGGCATTCGGGACGCAATGTCACGACGCTGATAATCGACCACCTCGAGTTCAAGCACCCGGCATATGTAAACGATACGCTCGTGCTTGTCGGGCAGGTCACATATACCGGCCGCACGTCTATGGAAGTGCGCGTCGACACATATATAGAGCGGCTCGACGGCGAGAAAACCCACATCAACCGCGCATATCTTGTAATGGTAGCGCTCGACGAAAATGACAAGCCCACTCCCGTGCCTCCGCTTATTTGCGAAACAGAGGAGGAATACAGGGAATATATGGCCGCGAAAATCCGCCGCGACCAGCGCAAAGCAAGGTCGGCAGGCAAGCAGTAGCGGTGTCAATTTAGTTAGGCGTGGTGCGTACCTTCAGGAATTTGATTAGTTGCGCGCTAGATTGCGGGATCGGGACAGTTTATATTTGACAAAAACGGCTTTGGATGATATAATCTTTTCTACATTTAAGGAGGAAGGGAAGCACCCGAGACAGTCATATGCAACAGCATGAACTTACCGAAGTTGACATAAAAAAGATGCAGGAAGAAATAGATTACCTCATCAAAGAGGTAACGCCGCAGCTCAGGGAAGAGCTGCAGCGCGCCCGAGCACTCGGCGACCTTAGCGAAAACGACGAGTATCGGACGCTCAAGCGCGAACTCAACCGCACCTACAGCCGCATCCGTTACCTGCAGAACATGATAAACAACGCCGTCGTCATAAAGGTCGAGTCCGAAGAAGACAAAATCGGCCTTTTTGACACCGTTAAGCTCTACGACGAGGAAAGCGGCGAAGAACAGACGGTTAAAATCGTCACCATGCTGCGCAGCGACCCGCTCTCAGGGCTAATAAGCAAGGAGTCGCCGTTCGGTCGCGCGCTGCTAGGCAAAAAAGTCGGCGACCGAGTAAAGATTGAGGTAAACGACAAATACAGCTATTATGTCGTTGTAAAGGAAATCGAAAAAGGCACCGACGACGAGTCGCTTGAGATAAATAAGTTTTAAAATATCGCCGCCCGACAGCTAGAGTCGCGCGGCAATATTTTTATGTGCCCGTAACGAGCGTTGTACTTTAATAATATAATATATGGAAGGTGAGCGATATGCGCGGCCTAAAAGTTTGTGGCAGGTACCTTTCGTGGGATGACGGGGCGCCGTTTTTCTATCTTGCCGATACTGCATGGGAGCTTTTCCACGCCTTAAGCCGGGAGGAGATGGACTATTACTTTTCCACCCGCGCAAGGCAGGGGTTTACAGCGGTGCAGTGCGTCGCACTTGCCGAAAAGGACGGGCTAAGGACGCCGAACTTCTACGGGCGGCTCCCGCTAAAGATTGGAGACGGCGGAATGCCCGACCCAACGAAGCCCGACACTGACGGCGACTATAGCTATTGGGCACATGTGGACTATGCGCTGGAGGATGCCGAAAAGCACGGGTTGTTTTTGGCGCTACTTCCGACTTGGGGCGACAAATTCAACAAAGCGTGGGGTATTGGCCCAGAGATTTTCACCGAAGAGAACGCATTTTTATATGGAAAATGGCTCGGCGAAAGGTATAAAAACCGCCCGAACATCATATGGATGCTCGGCGGCGACCGCCCGCTTGAGGAGCGCCACCGCAAAATTGTTGACGCGATGGCGGCGGGGATAAAAAGCTCAGGCGACGGTCACCTTATGACCTTCCACCCCGTCGGCGGCAGGACATCCGTGGATTTTGTCGGCGACGCGGATTATATCGACTTTCACACTGCGCAGACTTCGCACGGCATTGAGCAATGCTACGCGTCCGACGAAGTGATGCTCAAAATGGCGGCGGCGACTGAAAAGCCTTATTTGGACTCCGAGCCGCGCTATGAAGACCATCCGGCATGCTTTAACACAAAGACCCGCTACTACTGGGACAGCGCGGACGTGCGGCAGAACGCATATTGGGATGTGCTTTCGGGCGCATGCGGGCATACTTACGGCAACCACTGCGTCTGGAGCATGAACCGCGCCCCTTCGGACTATTTCCCGTACACCTGGAGCGAGGCGTTGACTCACGAGGGCGCTGAGCAGATGTTGCACCTTAAAGAGCTGCGCCTTTCGCGCGACTACTTCTCGCTTAAGCCTGTTTTTGGGCTTGTCTGCGAGCAGTTTTACGGTATAGGCCATATGGTAGCCGCGGCGGGCGACGGTTATGTGTATATTTACTCACCGCTTGGCATTCCCTTTACGTTCGACCCCGAGCCGCTTGGGCTAAAAAGCCCGCTGCGCGTAAGCTGGTTTGACCCGCGCACAGGCGATGAGAAGATTTTCGGCATAATAAAGCGGGACGAGAAAGCTACACTTGCGCCGCCTTCGCAGGGCAAAGGGTGCGACTGGGTGCTTGTCGTTGAATCGGTTTAGCTTTATATTTGTTACGCTTTTGGCGATTTGATAAAAGTAACAATAATTATACTTGACAATAATCGTATAATGTGTTAACATTTACATAACAAATAAGCGAGAGAGGGCGACAAAAATGGATGAAGAAAAAATCCTTTTTGACAAGCACGAAATCGTGGTCACTGATGACAGTGTCAGCCCGCCTATAAATCACAACTTGCCCGCTTCAAAGATTACGTCAATAAGGTACTATAACGGCTTTATGCGCGGGCTTTTCGGAATCAAGCGCAAAACCCGCGTAATCGCAATCGAGGCAGTAGGCATTTCGAGACCTATAGAACTTTACGAGCGTAAAGAAGTGGCGTTTGAGAAATACTTAAAACTGCTCCGTGAATTTGCCGAGACCAACAACATAACGCTGCATGACGAACTAGGCGCAACCTCATAAATTAAAAAATCCGTCCGACAGAGAGCGGGCGGATTTTTTATTTCATAAAATATGTATAATATGCGATAACTGTCCGGACTTTGCCGCCGTTCTCAATATCGGGGGCTGTCAAAATGACGCCTTCCATCGAGTAAAGCTCTGATGCTTTCAGCTTCTCAGTCTCTGCGCGAAACAGCACGTTGCCGTCGGCAAAGACCAGCAAAAAGCCGTCTTTGACGATAATCGCGCCCGAGCGGCCGATAACAATCTCCTCGGTCTCATCGTATGCGCCGGGTTTTGGCACCCGCTCGGTAACGTATTTGATCGGGCGGCCGTCGAGCTTTTTGATAAGCTCGCGCCTTATCGCTTCGTCTTTTGCATGCCGTCCAAAAAATCTTGCAAACAGGTTCATCTCTACTACCGCGGATAATGTGAATTAAGCTTATAATACCATACCGCTAGAGGTATTTCAAGGCGGAGGGGTGTACAAAATCAACAAGATTTTTACTTAGCCTAAATAAAAGCTGAGAATTTATACGAAATTTTAAAAAACAATGAATTGCACTTGACATAACAGGGGGGTGTGTTATAGTATACAGTGGTATGTTGTGACATTACAAATTTTGTGCACCAAGGAAAACACCCCAATAACGATCGGAGCTGATTTTGTGTTACCGCTTGATATGCTTACGCCGGAGGCTAAAGCAGCGTTTGAAGCGCACGGCGTAGACCCCGATAAACTAGATGTCGCGGTTGTGCTCGACCTCGACGAGTCGGGCAATTACGGCGAGTCCTGGATGGCATACAGCAGGGAGACCGACATGCTGTATGTTATCTCGGCGTCGTTTAAAGCCGAGGGCAGCAGGCTTGCCGGGACCGACCCTAACGCAAACGGGGCAAAGAAAACCGCGAAATCAAAATCACCGGCAAAAAATTTTGCCTACTTTAACGCCTATAACGCCAAGACAATTTACGATGTATATGTTGACAACTTTGTGTGCTCCAACCGGGTTCTCGCGCGAGTGGACGATGAGATGCGAGTAATCCCGAAACTAAAGAGCAGAAAGGAGCAAGACGAGCAATCCGATCGTAAAGAAGAAAAAGAAGAAGTAGACATCAACTTGCTCACAACAGTCGTTGTGGCGTTTTCCACCAACGCCCGCAAGCGAAAACTTTTTGCTTTTTTGGACATTTTTAACAGGCTGCGGAAAGGGGAGGAAGTCAAGCCCGACGACTCCATTTTTGAGCAGTTTAACCTGAAATGCCCAAAATGCGGCCGCGTTTACGCGGATCAGACCAGGAAGATTTGCGAACACTGTCTTAACCGCAAAGCTGTGGTTAAGCGGCTTCTTTCTTATTTTAAAGGGTTCGAGCTCGAGCTTTTCACGGTTTTCTTCTGCATGATAATGACCTCCGTGATAGCGCTCGTAAACCCGCTTATTTCCAACCGCATACTGCTTGACCAAGTCATAAGCGAGCCAGATGTAATCAACGGCAGGCAGATCGGTACGATGCATAGCGAGTTTTGGGTATACGTCATGGTGACGGTCATAATATGCATCTCGCTGGTCTCGCTTGGAATAGGCATACTGCAAAACCGCGCAAACGCCAAAATGTCAACGCGCGTTACGCTAAAGATGAAACTTGACATTTTCACGGCAATGCAAAAGCTGTCGCTGTCGTTCTTCAACAACAACCAGACCGGCAGGCTTATAACGCGCGTGAACTATGACGCCGAAAGGGTGCGCGGGTTCTTTATTAATGCAGTGCCTTCGCTGGTTATAAACAGCATCAACTTTATCGGCCTGACGATTTTCCTGTTTATCATAAACTGGAAGCTGACAATTATAGTGTTCATCCCGGTGCCGATAATCGTGATGATGTTTAAGTTCATGCTGCCAAAGCTCTGGCGCATGTACACCAAACTCTGGAGGCGCTCGTCGTCGCTCAACGCGCTGCTCGGCGACACTCTCAACGGTATCCGAGTCGTCAAAGCGTTCGCGAAAGAGTCGGAAGAGGCAAACAGGTTCTACCAGTATAGCGAACGGCTGACCCAGACGAGCCTGCAGCTTAACATGGTGTCGCTGACGATCTTCCCGATTATCGGCCTCCTCATTGGCCTTTCGAGCCGGGCGATTTGGGGCTTCGGCGGTATAAACGTTATAAACCGGGTCATGACCTACGGCGACTTTGCGACCTACTTCAGCTACATAGGCATGATTTTCGGCCCGCTTAACTTTTTCACTTCGTTTACCGACCAGCTTACCGACACCATAAACTCGGCGCAGCGCATGTTTGAGATACTCGACGCCGTGCCGGAGATCACAGACGCGCCCGACGCCGTCTATATCGACCGCATGCGCGGTGAGATTGAGTTTCAGCGTGTGAACTTCCACTATACCGCAAACAGGCCCATACTTAAGGACGTCTCGTTTAAAATCAATCCCGGCGACCATGTGGGGCTCGTCGGGCATACCGGCGCCGGCAAATCGACGATAGCAAACCTCATAACAAGGCTTTACGATGTCATAAGCGGCTCGATTGAGATAGACGGCGTAAACATAAAGCAGATAAAGAGCGAGTCGCTGCGAAAGAACATAGCCATCGTTTCTCAGGAGATTTTCATTTTCAGGGGTACAATAGCCGACAATATCCGCTATGCGCGTCCCGACGCGTCGATGGACGAGGTAGTGGCAGCCGCAAAAGCGGCAAATGCCCACGACTTTATAATGCGCCTGCCGGACGGCTATGAAACTATAGTGGGCACAGGCAGCCGTTCGCTTTCTGGCGGCGAGTGTCAGCGCATATCGATTGCGCGCGCGCTGCTGCTTAACCCGACGATTTTGATACTCGACGAGGCGACCGCTTCGATGGATACCGAAACGGAGCGTCTGATACAAGACGCGCTGACCGAGCTTGTGAAAGGCAAGACCACTATAACCATCGCGCACCGCCTGTCGACGCTGAAGGACTGCAACTACCTTTTCGCCATAGAAAACGGCGAGATTGTGGAGCGCGGCACGCATGACGAGCTAATGGCTAAAAAAGGCATCTATTATAGGTTATACACGCTTCAGACCGAAGCGATGAAGAAAGTGCTGCAAGGCATGTAATTGCCGCAAATCCGCAATAAGCGGGCTGGGCGGCTATATTATAATCGCATAATCCGGAGGGGAAAATCGATGGCTGACGAAAAGAAGAAAAATGGCGTCGCCGATGAGAATGGCAAAACGAAAGAAAACGCCGACGGCGACGGCAAGGTCGCAGCCTCGGCAACAAAGACCGAAACCAAAGAGGATAAAAATCCTAGCGAGAAAAAAGAAAAGAAAGATATACTTGACGAGCTTATAGACGAAGGCGACCTTATACTCAAGGACAGGCGCGAGTCGGTCCCGCTGACGCCTGAAAACGCGAAATTCGCAAAGTCAAAGGGCGGGCTTATATCGCTAACGCTCAAGCACGAGGACGGGACCGAGGAGTATTTCGAGCGCGTTATAGTGCTCCGCGCGTTCCCGATAACAAATCCCGACGAGTTTATCTCGGTCCGCGAGCCCGATACGAAGGAGAAGGGCAAAGGGCAGGAGATAGGCATGATCCGCCGGCTCGCCGATTTCGACGAGGTGACGGTACGGCTTATAAACGAAGAGCTTAGCCGCAGGTACTTCACGCCGGAGATAAAGAAGATATACTCGGTGAAGGATAAGTTCGGCTACTCGTATTGGGATTCTGAAACCACTGCGGGGCGCGTGACATTTATACTCAACAACCCGTTCTCGAACATCCGCGTGATGGAAGACGGGCGGATATTCATAAACGACATCGACGGCAATACGTTTGAGATACCCGATCCCAAAAAGCTCGACCCCGCAAGCTATCGCAAAATAGAGATATACCTCTAAGGTGCGGCGGCAGAGATCGCTGACAGGAGCTGATTTTTTTGAAACTGATGTACGAGCTTCCCGACGCTGACAGAAAAGCTTATGAAGCGGCGGTCGGGCCTGACGAAAAGCTTTTATACTGCGTACCGTTCAACATTTTGGACGACAAGTTTGTGGAAGGCTACATGGCCTTTACAAACAAAAAGATATACAAGCTCGAGGGTGGGCGGCTGCTTGAGGTTTTCGACCTTTCGCATGCGACCGCGTTTTGGACCGAAGTGATGTACGGCATTTGCGGCTTTTACGCAAAAATCGACGGCACGTCGAAGCTGCTTTGCAACTTCGTGTCTGGTAGGCATCTTCCGCGGTACTCGGTCCTTGTGAAGGCGATGGAGATTTTGACCCAAAAGCATATCGAGGAGCCGATCACAAACGATACGCCCGAGCAGTTCTGCCAGAAGTGCGGGCGCCCGTATGTGCACAACACCACGATTTGCCCGTACTGCATGGATAGGTTGGCGGTATACAAAAAGCTGTGGGGCATGACAAAAGGCCTGCGGTTGATGATGTTCTTCCCGTTTATAGTCTCGGCATTCGGGGTTATCTTCTCGATTGTAGTGCCGTGGCTGCAGGCTATAGCGGTCGACAAATACATAAAGCCGACGGGCGAGGTCGTGGGTTCGCTCACGGGCAACCGCATGACAGGCTTTATCGTAATTGTCGTCACATTCGTCTCGATTGACCTATTCCAGCGCGCGCTGGGCGTTATGCAGGCGAGATTCTCCGCGGTTGCAGGTAACAAATTCACGCTGGTGCTGAAAACCCTGCTATACGAAAAGCTGCAATCGCTGTCGCTGGCGTCGATCCAGCGCCGCACTGCGGGCGACCTGATGGGGCGCGTCAACCATGATACCGCGGAAATGCAGAGCTTTATAACGGGCACGCTTCCGTCGCTGTTTATTCAGGTTGCCACTTTCCTCATAGTGCTTGTTGTACTGCTGATTATAAACCCCCTTATCTGTGCGTTTGTCTTCGCGCCGCTGCCGATTACGGTGTTCGCCGTGCGAAAGGTTTGGGAGGTCGTGCAGCGCCGCAACCGCAAGGCGTGGATACTCAACACGCGCACAAGTTACCTATTGCACGATATACTAAACGGTATCCGCATAGTCAAATGCTTCGGCACCGAGGAGCGCGAGATCTCAAGGTTTAAAGATAGCAGCGTACTCTCCTCAAACCAGAACGAATCGAACGCCAAGCTGTTTGACACAATCTTCCCGCTGCTCGGGTTCCTCATCCAGTTCGGACACTTCCTTATCTCCTACTACGGCAACCTGCTAGTGTTCAAGGGCGAGATGGGGCTGGGCACATTGTCCCAGATCTCTAGCTACGCTTCGATGATCTACGGCCCGATGCTTTGGATTACGCATATACCACGTACCATATCGGCGTTTTTGACCTCGGCGAGCAAGGTATTTGAAATCCTTGAGGAGACGCCGGAAGTTAGCGATATAGGGCTGCCGATTGACATCCAAATCGAGGGCGAGATCAACGTCAAGAATATCACTTTCGGCTACCAGAGTTACAACCCCGTGCTTGAGAACGTTAGCGTCAAAATCAACCCCGGCGAAATGATAGGCATCGTCGGACACTCGGGCTCGGGCAAGACAACATTTATAAACCTTATCCTGCGACTTTATGATGTAAACGAAGGCGCCATTGAGATAGACGGTGTCAACATAAAGGACATCTCGCAAGCCGCACTCCGCTCGCAGATGGGCGTCGTGCTGCAGGAGACGTTCCTGTTCTCCGGTACCATACGCGACAATATCGCCTACTCGAAGCCCTATGCGACTGATGAGGAAATCATCAGGGCGGCGCGCATCGCTAATGCCCATGACTTTATAATGAACCTGCCGCTCGGCTACAACACAATGGTCGGCGAAAAGGGCTATTCGCTCTCAGGCGGCGAGCGCCAGCGCATCGCGATAGCGCGCGCGATAATACATAACCCGCGCATCCTGATTCTCGACGAGGCTACGGCTTCGCTTGACACAGAAACTGAGAAGCTTATTCAAGACGCACTCAACAAGCTGGTACAAAACCGTACCACGCTGGCGATAGCGCACCGGCTTTCGACTCTGCGCAACGCAGACAAGTTGATGGTGCTCGAACGCGGCAAACTGGTCGAGTTCGGCACGCATCAGGAGCTGCTCGCAAAGAAAGGCGTATACTACAGGCTTGTTATGGCTCAGCGTAAGCTGGCGCAAGGCTGAACAAAAAAGAGGCTGCAGAAAGCAGCCTCTTTTTTATCACGGTTATAACAATATGCAGCAAAATACTCCCAAATTCGATTAAATTGGCGGCCTACGCGTCGGGCGAGGCCTACGCTTCTGCTGCTCAGGCGGCAGCTGGCTTTGGGCCGGCTTTAATGTTTGCGCGGCGCGGCCGGTTTGCCCACCATGCGAGGCCGTATCCATTCTCGGGCGCGATATGCTTGCGGTTTGGCTTCCTGATTTGGATACCGTGCCGGTTTGCCTTCTCGGCTGCTGGCTGGGCGGTTGCGTTTTTGGCTGCCTTTGCTGCGAAGGTTGGGCCGGCAATCTTGGTACTTGTGATGTCTGAGCCTGCGAAGGCGGCGGGAGCCGCGGTAGCTGTTGGCGCATGCGGCGGGCTTGCTCCTTGAGCATGGCGCGCTGCTTCTGGCGGCGCAACCTGATGCGATAGCGGATTTGGTTGCGGATTATAAGCCCAACAAAGCCCAAAACTGCCGCGGTGACGACGATTAAAAACGCCCAAAGCACTATGCTCAGGATATTTACAGACGATGCTGAGTGCAAGATAACGCTTTGCACCGAGAGCGCCATCTCGCCTTCAAAGCCTTGCGTGACGTCGCCCGGCTTGACCCAAATATTCATGGTGTCGACATAAGGCGCAGACGATGCGAAATCAGTAAGCTTGAAAGTGACCTCCGTCCACTCGCCAGCCTTAATCTGCGAAACGCCTTCGTATACGGCAAGCTTATCGGAGCCGGCTGACCTGCCGAGGAGCCTGAGCATGATGCTAGCCGTCGGGATACCTTCAGGGAACTCGCTTTTTACGCAGATGGTTATATACCCAGCTTTAGATATGTCAACCGGGGTTTCAAAGCGCTTTGAGACGCCCATGTATTCGAATGGCGAGATTGGCTCAAGCTTTGCATATAACACCGAAGCGTTGCGCTGCGTGGCTGACGTATCGGTGATGAGATATTTGTTTGCGCTCGGGTCGGTGCGTAGCTCGATATACCCGGCGTTGTCGGAAGCGTAGAACCCATAAAGCTCGCCGCTCGTAAAATCAAACAGCGACTTTGGTTTGTATTTGCTTTCAATATCCGAGAAAAGGTGCGATATATCTTCGTGAACGCTGCGCGTGACAACCTTTTCAATATCAAATCCAGGTATCAGGTCGTTCCACGACGCGGCGCCTATGAGTTTGAGGGCGAAAGCAGTCTTTTCAAGCGACTGTTCTTTGCTACCGAACCGCTCGGTGTCAATGTATTTGAACACGTCGTATATGCTTTTAGTTTGCGAAGGCACGAGCGACTCGCCCTCCGCAGTCGCCCAAAGCCCAAGCCGCAAGCCCGACTCATCCGCGCTGTCGACATGCCTGTGCCAAATCATCGCCTCGATGTCGTCGTTTGTTGCGACGGTATAATAAGCATATGCGAACGCCGCGGCTTGGAGCGCTTCGCCGGAGGTGACGGCTTCGCCGCTGACGCCGAAGCTACCGACCAGTATGCGCCGCTTGCCGCCCTCGTAAAGGAACTGCTCTTGCCCCATAAAGTCGCATATCACCTTAATGTTGTTCATGGTGACATACGGCGTGTCAAAGCTTTGTAGCGTGTTGGGGTCGTTCCAGTACGCGGTGTTAGCCGGATCGGAGGGGTAAGGGTTAATTGAAAGGTTCCAGGGGAAGTTGCCCGATATAGAAATTGTTTGGTTAAGCCGCTCGAGGAACAGGCGGGCGGGATAATCTAGTAGCTCGTCACCCGCAAAGTTTAGCTCAGACGAAGCGGCGTTGAAGTTATTGCCTACCGACACATAGACCCTGCCGTTAGAATATACCGAACGCAGAATCGTATACGCGATACGCAGGGCTTTGGCGTATGAGTCCGTATAGTCGGCAAGCGGCTTTGGGCCCATGAAGTTGTAGGTGCGGTTGGAATTTATCTCATACCCGATTATCCAGCCGCCCGCAAAGCCGTGCTCGCCCGTCGGGTCGGTATAGCGGTTTGCGAGAAAATGCAGTATTGCCGCATAATATAGCACCGCCTCGGCATTTTCGGTATTGACGGCGTAAAGCCGTGCAGTGCTGTTTTCCAGCGCTTCGGGGTAATAAAGCGCCTTTAGCTTTTCGTGCGTTTGGTCATTTGGCGGCCCAAGCAAAATGTTGAGGTAAACGGTAACGCCCGAGTCCGACAATACTTTAACGCGATGGTCGAGCAAGTCCAGCCGCTCGCGCGAAATATAATATGTCTTTCCGTCGAAAATAAAAGACTCCGAATCCGGGGTGCTTTCCCCAAGCAGCAGCGAGTCAATCGACACGTTTATAACCGCGTACGATATGCCGAGCATCTGCGCGTCCGACAAAAGCTGTACTTCTAAGCCTTTTTTCGACGCTGCCGCGGGAAAAGGGAATGTATTTGCCGCAACTGCCTCGGGGTTTGAGATATAATGCGGGTCAGTCAATGCGGTGTAAACGCCGTCGGCATTTATTGCGGCAATCACGTATTTTGAAAGGAGCCGCGCTTTATCGTTAGGGTCGAACGGAAGGCTGAAAGACAGCGACTGCGATACCTTAGCTTCGGCAATCGGCGAAAGCGAGGAGAGGTCCTTTTCGCTTTGCTCGGGCATCAGCTCGAAAAGGTATATGCTTTTGCCGCGGTTGTCCCTTACGTATGTGTCGGACAGCGTGGCGGCGACATTTATGGCGTCTTTATTTTTACTTATGGTGACGGAGGTTATCGCGTTGCCCTGGACGGGCGAGGCGAATACCGAAACGGGCGCGGCTAATATTAAGATAATAGCAGCCACGACCAAAGATACGGCTCGCTTGTAAGCTTTCATGACGGGCCTCCGGTCTTAACTTATAGTACGGAAGTATTTGGACATTTTGGCTACTTACCCTGCAAAGGATCGAACGCGCGCAAGTCAAAATACCGACTCGCGCGCGATTTTCGGTCCTATTGCTTTACAGGGCGGCTTTGACTATTTCCACGAACTCTTCTGCCGAAAGCGATGCTCCGCCGATAAGGCCGCCGTCGACATCGGGCTGTGCGAGCAGCTCGGCGGCGTTTCCGGCTTTCATCGAGCCGCCATATTGGATGGTAACTGCCTCTGCAATTTCTTTACCGTGGAGTCCCGCTATTATGTTACGTATTAAGGCGCAAACTTCTTCAGCCTGCTCAGCTGTCGCATTTCGGCCGGTGCCTATCGCCCAAACCGGCTCATATGCTATGATTGTCCTTTTTACCTCATCCGCCGAAAATCCGGCAAGCGCTAGCTTGGTCTGCCGGGACACAACCTCTTCGGTGATGCCCGCGTCGCGCTCGGCGAGCAGCTCGCCGACGCAGATGATGGGGGTTATGCCTTCTTCAAGCGCGGCTTTTGCGCGCAGGTTTACAACCTCGTCGGTTTCGCCGAAATATTGGCGGCGCTCACTATGGCCCACAACGACGTGCGTTACGCCGCATTCAGCCAGCATCGGCGCGGAAATCTCGCCGGTATATGCTCCGCTCTTTTTAAAATGCACGTTCTGAGCGCCGATTTTAATACGCGTGCCTTTGAGCGCCTCGGCGACGGTGCATATGTCGACAAACGGCACGCATACCACGACGTCGACACAGTCGCAGGTATCGAGGCCCTCGAGCGCTTTCGCTATCTCGCATGCGAGCGTGCGTGCCTCTGAGGGCGTCTTATTCATCTTCCAGTTGCCCGCGATTACGGTTCTGCGTTTCGATTTATCCATTTTTAATCTTTGTCAGCCAGGCAGGCGATGCCGGGCAGCTCCTTGCCTTCAAGGAATTCCAGCGACGCGCCGCCGCCGGTGGAGATATGGGTCATCTTATCGGCAAAGCCGAGCCT
Source organism: Clostridiales bacterium (assembly GCA_012840355.1). Classification (GTDB taxonomy): domain Bacteria; phylum Bacillota; class Clostridia; order Oscillospirales; family CAG-272; genus DTU078. The sequence goes on from DULN01000006.1 coordinate 122,030, forward strand.
TTCGACAGCCGCCGCGGAGTCGCCGCCGCCGATAATCGAGATTGCGCCCGAAGCCGCGACCGCAGCAGCAACTGCGCGGGTGCCGGATGCGAAGTTCTTCCACTCGGAAACGCCCATCGGGCCGTTCCAGATAATCGTGCCGGCGCCGATGATGGTCTTCGAGAAGAGCTCCTGAGTCTTCTCGCCGATATCAAGGCCCATCCAGCCGTCGGGAATGGCGTCGGAATAGATGCGCATGAACACGGTGTCCTCTTTGTACTCACGGCCGATGATGTTGTCGACAGGCAGAAGCAGGTTGACACCCTTTGCGCGCGCCTTTTCCATAATCTCCTGGGCAAGGCCCAGCTTGTCCTTTTCACAAATGGACGCGCCGATCGGGCAGCCCATTGCGTTGATAAAGGTATAAGCCATACCTCCGCCGATAATCAGCGTGTCGACCTTGTCGAGCAGGTTCTCGATAACTCCGATTTTATCGGATACCTTCGCGCCGCCGAGTATCGCGATGAACGGGCGCTTGGGGTTCGACAGCGCCTCGCCCATGATGGTGATCTCTTTTTGGATGAGGTAGCCGCAGACTGCGGGCAGATACGCGGCTACGCCGGCAGTGGAGCTGTGCGCGCGGTGAGCGGTACCGAACGCGTCGTTGACAAAGATGTCGGCGAGCGATGCGAGAGCTTTCGAGAACTCTGGGTCGTTTTTCTCCTCTTCCTTATGGAAGCGGACGTTTTCAAGCAGAATGATGTCGCCGTCCTTCATGGCGGCTACTTTAGCCTTTGCGTCCTCGCCGATAACGTCGGCAGCGAGCGGGATCTCACGGCCGAGCAACTCGGAAAGCCGCTTTGCGACGGGCGCGAGCGAGAACTCGGGGTTGAACTCTCCCTTCGGGCGGCCAAGGTGCGAGCACAGAATAACCTTCGCGCCATGCTCGGACAGGTACTTAATTGTAGGAAGGGCCTCGACGATACGCTTATCGTCGGTGATCGTGCCGTTTTCAATCGGCACGTTGAAATCGCAGCGTGTAAGCACACGCTTGCCTTTTACATCAATATCTTCGATAGTCTTTTTGTTGTACATCGACATATGATGGTTTCCACCTCGTGAGAGTATTACTAGCTTATATTAGCATATACATCCACAATTATCAACATAATTTTGTTAAATATTCATTTTTAGTCATATTTACAATGTCCCAGCCAAAATGCGCAAGGCGGTTTTTGCGGGGGATAAAATGTTTAAAAACAATCTTGGTATTGAAAAACAAAGGTTATATTTGGTATAATTGGGCTTGCAGATAAGGCATTATCTGCGATCCTGGTCCGGAAGGAGGGTGATGAGAAATGATGACCATCACTGTGAAGGTGATTACGGCATAGCTTTCTGCCAGGGTCGGGGTTTGGTATGCCCAGACTTTCCGATGCGCAAATACCTTGCGCCTGGTAGAAAAGCTTTACCGGGCGTCCGTGCGTCGCGGCTGTGGGCGAAACAATGCCGCCGTGGACAGCGCTAAAGGCTGCCGCCTGCGGGGTTTCGGAGCAGTCGTGCGTATGGGCGCGTTTTGGCATTTTACAAAAAGGCTATGCGCTAATACGGAAAGGACGGGGCACAAGTGGGCTATAAAAACGCTCGGGATGTGCTTCCCGAGCAGCTACTTGAGCAGGTACAAAGATATTGTTCAGGCGAGCTGCTTTACGTCCCCGCAAAAAGCGGTGCCAAAACCGTGTGGGGCGAACGCAGTGGCGCGAAACTACATTACGCAGAGCGGAACGCCAAAATCCGCAGGCTGTACTCGGAGCATTATTCCTATGAAACGCTTGCAGATATGTTCTGCCTTTCGGTGGACAGCATTAGGAAAATAGTGCGAGGAACAACCTCGTAGCGAGGCGTTTAGCTTTGACCGCGTCCGCAGTATAAGAAATATCTCCGGCGGCAAAATGTCGCCGGATTTTTATACCTTCCCCCTTTGCTTGACATACGCTGCCAAATGGCGTATAATAATTAATTTAGAGGGAATGTAGCCCATTTGAAATTTGGCGGAGTATAAAAAACTAACTTGAAAATTTTAAATAAAGCATTATTATTACTTCTTTTCACGGCTGCTTTTGCATTTATTGTTTCATGCCAAAACTCCGGGGACATGCCGAATAACACTGATACCTCCGGTTTTGGCACAGAGCCGCAGCCGGAAACCGACGACATAATCGCGCCGGTGACCGAGCCGGAATCCGGCTCCGTAACCGAAGAGACGCAGCTGCCGGCACCCGATACCGAGCCGCCGAAGGAGCCAGATAAGCTTGAGCAGCTTCTTGCGGGTATGACGCTTGAAGAAAAGGTAGGGCAAATGTTTCTTGTCGGCTGCGACACAAAAACGGCGGAATCCGACGTGCGGGACTTTTACCTTGGCGGGCTGGTGCTGTTCGCCGCCGATTTTGAGGACCGCACAAAACAGCAGGCGGCTGAAACTATCGCCTCATATCAGGCGGCGGCTAAGGTCCCGCTAATCATCGCCGTCGACGAGGAAGGCGGGACGGTGGTGCGGGTAAGCAAATTCCCGCAGTATAGAGGTGAGCCGTTTGAAGCGCCGCAGGCTATATATGGGAGAGGCGGGCTGAACGCGCTGCTTTCCGACGTCGACGAGAAAACAAGCCTTCTCCGCTCGCTTGGCATAAACTGCAACCTTGCGCCGGTGTGCGACGTGTCGCTTGACCCCAAAAGCTATATATACCCGCGCACGCTCGGGCTAGACGGCAAAAAGACTGCCGAGGTAATATCCGCAGTGACGCTGAGGTATGTCGAGCTCGGAATGGGCTGCGTGCTCAAACATTTCCCGGGCTATGGCGACAACCTCGACACACATGAAGGCATATCGGTTGACCGCCGCGATTTTTCGGAACTTGAGAGGAGCGACCTTTTGCCGTTTGCCGCCGGCATACAGGCTGGCGCGGGAGCGGTGATGGTATCTCACAATATCGTGACCTCTATCGACCCCGATTACCCTTCGTCGCTCTCGCCGAAAGCATACGCGCTGCTGCGCGGGCAGCTTGGCTTTGAGGGCGTAATTATGACGGACGCGCTTGACATGGGCGCGATAGTGGAATTTGCGAAGGGCAGGGATGAAAGCCCCGCCGTGCTCGCAGTGCTTGCTGGCTGCGATATGGTTTGCATTAGCGATTTCAAAGAAGCTTACTCCGAAGTTTTAGCCGCCGTGAAAGCCGGAAAGATACCCGTCTCGCGGGTCGACGAGTCGGTAATGCGTATATTGCGCTGGAAAGAATCTCTCGGGATTTTAGGTTAAAATTTGAGCCTGCCGCTTTTAGCATAAGGGGGTAGCTCCCGTGAAGCGGATTGCGCCTTTAATTGTGGCTTTCGTTTCGGTTTTAACTTTTGCCTGCGCGCCAAAAAAACCGGTTAATGTAGACGAGCTTGTTAAAAAAGCCGAGTTTTCCGACGGTGAGATTGTGCTGCCCGAAGTTTGCCTCGATTCCGACGACGCCGAGAAGGCGAATGAGGAGCTAAAAAAACTTTACGAGTCATGGCAGCAGTGGAGGTCTGAGGGCATAAATATCTCCTCATCATATGCTACCGCCCTGCGCAACGGTATTCTGTCGCTTCGCGTAATAGAAGCATTTAATGACGGCATAGTAGACGACAGCCGCTATTACACTTACATGTTTAATATAGAAAGCGGCAGGGCGATAAGCTACGGTGAGTTTTTGGAGCTTTTCGGCATAACTCAAGACCATGCCGAGTTTTATGTAATGCTCGCTTATGCGAAAGCCGCCTTTGAGTTGGGGTGGGATGACGAAAGTTTTTTGCCCTACCAGACGCTACGCGGCTCGATGTCGCAGACTAAAAGCAGCTTTGCCGACTCGGCGGAGAGCGAAGTTTTGTCGTATTTCTTCGATGAGACAGGCACCCCGTACGTTTCGGTGATGTTTATCACGCCGGAAGGTGCACAAGAGCGGGCGGTACCTCTTTTCCCGTCGGACGACGCCTCGACGCTGCTTTTAGGGGATTGGCTGCTCGATGCCGGCGATGCGGTCTATAGGCTATCATTTGAAGCCGGAGGCAGGATGACGGCTAGAGTCACCGATGCCGAGGGATTAGAAATACAGTCTTTTTCGGCAAGTTACAAGGCGCGGCCCGAGGGTACGGAGCTTGTACTTGAGGTAACCGGGGAGATGGGCTCGTTTGAAGCAAGGCTATCAGGTACTTTTGTGTATCAGTTTATCGTATTGCCTGGCGATGGAGTGCCGCTTGCGCCCGGCGAGTACACATACGAAGAGCCAGAAAGAAGCATTACCGATTATTACGAAATATATTAGCGTGACCCGGCTGCATCGGCGCTTTTAAAAATGTTGAAAATTTAAGTGTAACATACATCGGTTAGCAAAAGGACAGGAGTGATCGTTTTTGGCAATTGAGGAAAGGAACGAATCCGTCCGTACGGGCGGTATTTCTGTTGAAACGCAGCATATTTTCCCGATCATTAAAAAGTGGCTATATTCTGAAAAAGAGATTTTCCTGCGCGAGCTGGTGTCAAATGCTTGCGACGCTATCACAAAGCTTAAAAGGCTAATATCGCTCGGCCATGTGCGCGATATAGAGGACAAGTTCAGGATTGACGTTTTACTTGACAAAGACGCGCGCACGATAACCGTTTCGGACAACGGCATCGGCATGACTGCTGAGGAGCTTGAAAAATATATCTGCCAAATTGCGCTTTCGGGCGCGGTCGAGTTTATAAGGCAGTACGAAGGCAAAGAGGGCGAAAATGCCTCCGGCATAATCGGGCATTTCGGCCTTGGGTTTTACTCGGCGTTCATGGTTGCCGACACCGTCGAGATAATCACAAAGTCCTACACCGATGCTCCGGCGGTGCGCTGGGAGTGCAACTCCGAGGGAGAGTATAGATTTTACCCCTCAGACCGCACCGAGCGAGGCACGACGGTGATTTTGCATATAGTCGAGGACGAAAGCGAGTTCCTCTCGGAGTATAAAATACGCGACATCCTCGACAAATACTGCGCCTTCATGCCGGTGGAGATTTATTTTACAGATGTGTCAAAGAAAGAGGACACAAAAGACCAAAAAGACGGCGAAAAGAAAGATGATGAGCCTGAAAAACCGATTAACGACACAAATCCGCTTTGGCTTAAAAACCCGTCCGATTGCACCGAAGAGGAATATAAAGAGTTCTACCGCAAGGTATTCCGTGATTTCCGCGAACCGCTGTTTTATATACACATCAATGCAGACTATCCGCTTAACTTCCGCGGCATAATTTATTTCCCGCAGCTACGTAACGAGTACGAAAACCTCGAAGGCCAAATAAAGCTATATTACAACCAGGTTTTCGTCGCCGACAACATAAAAGAAGTCATACCCGAGTACATGCTGATGCTGCGCGGCGTCGTCGACTGCCCCGAGCTGCCGCTGAACGTTTCGCGCAGCTACCTACAAAACGACGCGTATGTAAAAAAGATTTCGGCGCATATCGTAAAAAAAGTCGCGGACAAGCTAAACTCGCTTTTTACTACCGAGCGCGAGCGGTATGAAAAGCTCTGGAACGATATTAAGCTTTTCGTAGAGTACGCCTGCATCCGCGATAAAAAGTTCCTCGAACGCGTCAAAGACAACCTGCTTTTGCCGCTAACCGACGGCACTTTCAAAAGCATGTCCGAGTATCTGTCAGACGCTAAAGAAAAGCATCCGAACACAATATACTACGCAACAAGCAAAACCGAGCAAGCCCAGTATATCTCGATGTACAATTCCGAGGGCATAGAGGTCGCGCTGCTCGACAAGGTGCTCGATACGAGCTATATACAGACGCTTGAGGATGAAAAATGGGACGGTCATACCATCCGGTTCGTCCGTGTCGACGCCGACATTGCCAAGGCGCTGAAAGGCGACGGCGAGGAGTATAAATCGGAAGCGCTCGAGAAGCTGTTTAAGAAAGTCAGCGGCAAGGACGACCTCAAGGTCACGTTCGAGGTGCTAAAATCCGACGTGCCGGCGATAATCAACCTTTCAGAGCAGTCGCGCAGGTTCGGCGACATGATGAAGCTTTACAGCATGTCGAGCGGCGAGCAGTTCGACGTCTTCGAAGAGGACATCACGCTTGTACTCAACTCAAAAAGCCAGGCGATCCGCAAGCTCGGCGAGCTTGCCGAAGCCGCCGGCGAGAATTTCTCCGAGGAGCAAATGACTTATGCCAAGCGCATTTATATGCTTGCGCTCATGGCTCAGCGCCGCCTGACCCCCGACGAGCTGCGCGAGTTCCTCGAGGACAGCTACAAACAGATTGAGAAGTCGCTTGCATGACAGAAGATGAACTGAAGATTATTGCGGCAAACCTCTCGGCGCTGACCGACGAGGCGTCGTCGGTAATGGAGCGCAGGTTTGCCCATCTGTACGGGCTTGCGCGTGCGCTTGGCGGCGGGGAGCTTTCCGACGCGAAAAGGGGCGAGTACACTCGGCTGGTTGATGAGGTAGAAACACCCGGACGAAGTTCCGGGCAAGAGGGGGATTTCAGCCGGCTGCTCTTGCGCGCCGACCGGATTTCGCTCTGCAGCTTCATCTATGAAAACCTCGGGGGGCGGCATGGCCCCCCATCGCCGGAGGAGCTTTTGGGGATAGAAGCGCCGCCGGACGAGGATGTTCCGAACCGCGTCTGCTACCTTCACAACTTCTTTACCGACAAGGCATTTAGCATATTTGCGGATGCGCTTGAGGGCTTAACGGTTAGCTATGCGCCGGATTTTACAGGTGTTTGCGAGGAAGTCTATTACGGTCGCGCGAAATACTGCATTTTGCCGACGGAAAACTCGGCTGACGGCATGCTTTCGGGCTTTAGGGCGCTGGTCGGCAAATACGAGTTGAATTATGTGCTGACTTGCGACGTGCTGGCGCAAGACGGCGAGTCATTCACGCGTTTTGCTCTGCTGCACCGCGGGATTATGCAGCCGCCTACCGTTTTGGGCGAGCGTGTGTTTGAGTTTACGGCGAGCTTTGACCCCGGCGGCGCGACGCTCCCCGACGTGCTCGACGCGGCAAGCTCGTTTGGGCTTGTGCTGCGCCATATAAACATGCTGCCCGCATCATTCAGCGGCCGCAGCGGCATGTTCGATTTGGCGTTCACATACGGCGACATGGAAAAGCTTGCAAAGTTTTTAGTGTTTTTATCGCTAGAGCTGCCCCAGTTTGAAGCGCTTGGGCTTTATACGCATCTTAGCAGTGGAGAGTAAACAAAGCTCCCGTTCAGCGCATATGCTGATACGGGAGCTTTGATTATGGGCGGCGACAAATTGCGCACAACTTGCAGTCGCCGCAATATAATGTAAATAGCGGAACATATCCGCCGTATGTAAATATCCGGACCCCGTCCAAAACAATCCGGCAATTTAAAGATAAGGTGGTTAACATAATGGGCCATTATCATAGAGGTTGCTCGTGTTGCGGCACCAGAGGTGTCGGCGGAGCGTACGATCGTTACGATAAAGGCGATGTTGGCGGAGCGTACGATCGTTGCCAAGGCAGTGTTGGCGGAGTGTACGATAAGTACGATGTCGCCGGCACTTCGTATGGAGGCTGCAGGAGTGTAGGCGGTGCATACGATAGGAGATGCGGCTGCGGTTACGATGGCTATGGCAATGTGGGCGGCGCATATTACCCCCGCAGAAAGTGCTGCATCTGCTATTTGGTTGAACCGGTCACGAACTTCTTGAGATGCCTCTTCAGCTGCAACAGGCGCTGCTACTAATTAAAACGTAGTATCTAGGCGGTCGGACTCCGGCCGCCTTTTCTTATTTGGTTTTACCCGCCGCCTCGTCAAGCATCCGGCGCACCTCGGAAGGTTCGCCGCCTGCCCTTTTTATAATGTCGCTCACGGTATCGTAGCCGAGCTGGGGGACATAAGACGCGGCAAAAGCGAGCGATTTTTCAAGAAGCTCTCTGCACCGATCTTGATCAGGCGTAAGCAGCTCGACGCATTTTTCGCGCAGTATGCTCGCCGCGCGCTCGAGAAGGTGCAGGCTCTCAAGCAGAGAGTCTGCGATAAGCGGCATAAATGCGTTGAGCTCAAACTCGCCGTGCGCAGCCGCAAGCGTTATTGCAGTGTCGTTTGCGATGACCCGCATCGCAATTTGCATCACGCACTCAGGTATGACTGGATTGACCTTGCCCGGCATTATGGAGCTTCCGGCTTGCAGCGGCGCGAGCCTTATCTCGCCAAGCCCGCCGCGCGGACCGGAGTTCATAAGCCTTAGGTCGCCAGATATTTTCATAAGGTTTACTGCCATAGATTTGAGCAGCCCCGACACCTCGACGAATACGTCGCAGTTTTGCGTCGGGTCCATCGGGTACTCAGCTGCGGCAAGCCCGTAGCCGGTAAGCTCCCTCAGCTTTTCAATGACGAGGAACCTATACCTTTTATCCGTCGCAGTCGAGGTGCCTACGGCAGTGCCGCCGAGGTTGACCTGCCTGAGCCGTTCCTCGACTTTGTAAAGCCGCCACCTGTCGCGCGAGATTGCCTGGGCATATGCGCCGAACTCCTCGCCAAGCGTTATCGGCACCGCGTCCATCAGCTCGGTGCGCCCGAGCTTTTTTATATCACCGTATTTGTTCTCGCATACTTGAAGCGACTCTTGCAGCTTAGCGCATGCTTCCGACAGCCGGCGCAGCTCGCCAATTGCGGCTATACGGAGCGCGGTTGGGTATACGTCATTTGTCGATTGCCCGCGGTTGACGTCGTCGAGCGGGTGAATGTAGCTGTAGTCCCCGTACGGCTTGCCGCAAAGCTCAAGCGCTATATTCGCGATAACCTCGTTGACGTTCATGTTGGTCGATGTGCCCGCGCCGCCCTGCAGCGCATCGACAACAAATGCTTCATCGGTCCCGCCGGCGATGACTTTGTCGCAAGCGGCGGCGATAGCCCGATAAATATCCGCGCGCTCCTTGTCAAGCTCGGCATGCGCGAGCGCCGCCGCTTTTTTAACTGTGGCAACGGCGCGAATAAGTTTTATGTTGGTTTTACGGAAGACGACCGGAAAGTTTTCGGCGGCGCGCAGCGTGTGTATGCCGTATAGGGCGTCGCTTTCAATCTCCCTATCTCCAAGCAGGTCATGCTCAACTCTCATATAATCACCTTTAAGATATAGTGATTTTTATATTGACAACTTAACTCTAATGTAATAAAATTTAGGTAAGGATGTATTATTGCGGATAATAGGATTATTTATGGGAGGGCGCCCAATATATGTATAAAAGGTTCTTTTGCGTTGCGACTTTATTTGCTATAGCCGCTCAGCTTGCAGCTTGCTCGAAACCCGCCGAAGAAGTAAAGCAACCGGTTGTGGTAGAAACAACTGCTCAAACGGAAGAAACGGAAGAAGTATTCCCCCATGAACCAATGGATTTTGAGGGCATTTGTTCTACGTTATAGTCGACCAAGAAAATGTTAACACCCTCGACATTGAAGACTTTGACATCACCGAAGAAAACGGCGAAGTATTAAACGACGCGGTTTTCCGTCGCAACCTTGAAGTCAGTGAAAGGTTCAACGTCAAATTCGGCTCGTATCACTCGACAAACATTACGGCAGACGTTGACAAAGTCGTCAAAGCCGGCACGAACGACTACGACGCATTTATGCCGCGCCTGATGAACGCCGCTACGATTGCGACAAACGGCTACGCGCACGAGCTGACCGGGCTTAAATACCTAAGCCTTGACAAACCTTGGTGGGACGTTAACACAACGCACGACCTCAGCATAGGGAATATGCTTTACATAATCGCGGGCGACATCTTCTACAAGCATTATGACGGCACCCCTATGATGCTGTTCAACAAGAGGATTATCACGGATTTTAACTTGGAGAACCCGTATGAGCTGGTTTACAACAACGAGTGGACGATTGACAAGTTTAATGAAATGGCGAAAGCCGCAACGCATGACCTAAACGGCGACGGCAAGATGGACAAAGACAACGATTTGTATGGTTTGAGCACCCAAGCTGACTATTTGACCTCGATGCTTAACGGCTGCGGGGTAAAATTCGTCGAGAAAGACGAAAACGACTTCCCGTACTCCGCCATCAACACCGAAAAAGCGGTAACGGTAATAGACAAAATCCTTGAGCATTACGCGAACTACTCATGGTGCATACACCGCGACGCTGCTGCGGCTTCGCTTTCGCAATTCTGGGTATTCCCAAACGGCCATTCGCTATTCTTCTGGAGCCTCGCCCGCTTTATAAACCTTGGGCTGCGCGACATGGAAGACGAGTTCGGCATACTCCCGATACCAAAATACGAATCAAAGCAGAGCCGCTACTACCACACGCTGAACAATTGGCACGCATACACTTACGTTTTGCCCATCACAACGCCCGCTGACGAAATCGACCGCACGGCGTACATATCCGACGCGCTCGCCTATTATGGAAGGAAGTATATACTGCCGGCGTATTACGACATCTGCCTTACGAGGAAATATGTCCGCGACAACGAATCTTCGGCGATGCTTGATATCATCTTCACGTCGACTGTTTACGATCTTGGAACGGTATTTAATTTCGGGACGTTTGTATACCATCTCGAACAGCTCATCCAGAAGAATTCCATACAGCTCGCCTCGACTTACGCGAAGCTCGAAAAAAGGATAAACAAAGATATAGATAAAATCATCGAGACATTTATCGAGCTGAAGAAATAAAAGAACTGTGGCAGGACTAAGCCTTGCCGCAGTTCTTTTTGTACCCTATCTTTCGCTGCCGCCGTCAAGGATGGCCGCAAGGTGCGGGAACATCGCGACGCTGCGGCGCAAAATGCCCTGCATGAAGGCAATCGCCACGCCGTAGTTGGTAATAGGCACGCCTTGGTCAACTGCGCATTTGGTGCGGTAACGCACCTCGCGCTCGTTAAGCATGCAGCCGCCGCAGTGGATAATAAGCGCGTATTTTGAAAGCTCATCCGGGAAATCGCCGCCGGAGGTGAAATCGAAGTTTAGCTCGCAGCCGGTGTAATTTCTCAGCCATCTCGGCAGCTTCACGGTGCCGATGTCGTCGCACTGGCGGTGGTGCGTGCATCCTTCGGAAATCAGCACCGTGTCGCCGTCTTTTAGCCTGTCAATAGCTGCGGCTCCTTTGACCGCCTCGTCCAGCAGTCCTTTGTAGCGCGCGAAAAGTATCGAGAATGAAGTCAGCGGGATGCTGGGCGGGGTATCTGCCGCAGCTTTTGCAAAAACTTGGCTGTCTGTTATGACAAGCTTTGGCTTGCGGGTAAGCGACTCGAGCGTTTCGCGCAGCTCGTGCTCCTTTGTCACCACCGCGATTGCGTCAGACTCGAGTATATCGCGTATCGTCTGCTGCTGGGGCAAAATGAGCCTTCCTTTCGGCGCCGCTTTGTCTATTGGCACCACTAGCACCACGATGTCCGACGGCGATATAAGGTCGCCGACAATGCGGAACTTCGACTCGCCGGTGTCCGCTATGGCGGCGATGCGCTCCTTAAGCTCGCCGATATTAATTTTTTCCTTCGCGCTGATATATATTTCGTCGGGCCCTGGCTTCGGCATTGACCCTAGCAGCTCGCACTTGTTGTATGCAACAATATAAGGGATATTTTTGTCGCGTACAAGCTTTATAAGCTCGTCATCCTCGCGGCGGCGGCCTTCGGCGGCGTCGACGACCACGACGGCGACGTCGGTTTTATTGAGGACCTGCCGAGCCTTTTTAACACGCAGCGCGCCAAGCTCGCCTACGTCGTCGATTCCTGGCGTGTCGATAAGCATGACCGGGCCTAGCGGCAAAAGCTCCATGGCTTTATAGACCGGGTCGGTAGTCGTGCCTTTGACGTCCGACACTACCGCCAAATCCTGTCCGGTAATTGCGTTTATAACGCTCGATTTGCCGGCATTCCTACGCCCGAAAATTCCTATATGCACCCTGTCGGCAGCAGGAGTATCGTTAAGTCCCATATGTTATCCTCTTTAAAATGAAGCTATGCGGCTAGAACCTAAAGTCGCGCGCACCGGCGTCGATGCTTGTTAGCCGCTCCCTTACGATTTCCCTGACTTTGGGGTTAGGGATGTTGACCAGCTCCGACATAATGAGCCTGTTGCCGATTTCGCGGGTTTCGGGCGAGGCGTAGTCGTCTAGGTACTCGCGCAGCGTGAGCAGCGCGTTCGGGTGGCAACAGTTTTGGATCTGACCGCTCTTGCAAAGGCTCATAAAGCGGTCGCCGGTGCGCCCTTCGCGATAGCAGGCGGTGCAGAAGCTGGGGATATAGCCAAGCTCCATCAGCCAGCGGACAACCTCGTCGAGCGTGCGGTTGTCGTGAACTTCAAATTGGGCGGAGCTTTCATCCTCAGGCTCAGGCTCATAGTAGCCGCCGACGCTCGTGCGCGAGCCTCCGGAAATCTGCGAGACGCCGAGGTGCAAAAGCTGCTCGCGGCACTCCTTGCTTTCGCGGGTGGAAACTATCATGCCGGTATAAGGTACAGCGACGCGGATGCAAGCCACAATTTTGGCGAATGTGTCGTCGTCGACCGCATGCGGGAAACATCTTGGGTCAACACCGTCGGCGCGGCGGACTCGCGGTACGCTTATAGTGTGCGGCCCAACGCCGTATACCGATTCAAGGTGCTCGGCATGCATGAGCAGCCCCGCGAACTCATAGCGGTAATCCTCAAGCCCGAACAGCACGCCGAGCCCGACGTCGTCGATGCCGCCCTGCATCGCGCGGTCCATAGCTTCGGTATGGTAGGCGTAGTTGTGCTTGGGGCCGGTCGGGTGCAGCCGCTCGTAGCTGTCTTTTTTATAAGTTTCCTGGAACAGCACATAAGTGCCGATCCCGGCTTCTTTGAGCTTGCGGTAGTTTTCAACGGTAGTCGCCGCGATGTTGACGTTGACGCGGCGGATTGCGCCGTTTTTGTGTTTTATAGAGTAGATGGTATTGATCGATTCGAGTATGTACTCGATCGGGTTATTGACCGGGTCCTCGCCGGATTCGATGGCGATGCGCTTGTGGCCCATGTCCTGGAGCGCGATAACCTCGCGTTCGATTTCCTCTTGCGTGAGCTTTTTGCGCGGAATGTGTTTGTTGGTATAATGATACGGGCAATACACGCAGCCGTTTACGCAGTAGTTTGAAAGGTATAGCGGCGCGAATAGAACGATGCGGTTGCCATAGAAATCCTTTTTGATTTGTTCGGCGAGGCTGAAAATTTCCTCATTTTTGTCTTCAAGCTCGCAGCAGAGAAGCACAGCAGCCTCGCGGTGCGAAAGGCCTTTGCGCTCTTTCGCTTTTTCTATTATCGCGTCGATTAGCGGCGAGTTGCGTTTGTTTTTCTCCGCATACTCGAGCGTTGCGAGTATTTCGTCGTGCGATATAAATTCTTCGGCTTTTGTGGATTTAGGATCGTACATATAAAGATGCTTCCTTTCTTTGGGGTGAGCTACTCGCTTGCCCCTCAGCTATATTTATCGGGCATATACCCGGGTAAAGCTAAATTATGCGGTAATGTTGCGGGTCTCGCCGCGCCAGTCGCCGCGTGACACCACGATGCGGTAGCCTACGCTTTCGACGCGGCGCTCAAGGCAGCGGCGGCACTCGGCGGCTTCGTCGCCGGTGCAGATCTTGTTGTCGTAGAGCATGTATTTTTTGCGCACGTCGGTGGGCGAAAGGTTAGGCATCACGACATTCGCGCCGGCGAGCAGCCCCAGCTCCCGCCCGCGCGGGTGTATCGTGCCGAGTGCGGTCGTTGCCGGCAAAAGAACATCGGGCAAAAGGAGCCGAATTATCGAAAGAAGGTAAACCGTCAGCTCAAGCGTTCCGGCAGGCATATCGGAAAACGGCGTCGCGTGGTGAGGAATAAATGGGCCGATGCCTACCATATGGGGCTTAAATTCTTTTATAAACTCAAGGTCGGTGACGATGTTATCGAGCGTCTGATATGGCGAGCCGACCATAAACCCGCAGCCCACCTGATAGCCGAGCTCCTTTAAGTCGCGCAGGCATCGCATGCGGTTTTCACAAGAAAGCTCGCTTGGGTGGATTTTGGCGTAATGCTCAGGGTCGGCGGTTTCATGGCGCAATAGGTAGCGGTCGGCGCCCGCCTCGCGCAGTTTTGCGTAGCTTTCGCGGCTGCGCTCGCCTACTGAGAGCGTGACCGCGCAGTCGGGGTAGCGTGTTTTTATTTCACGCACAATGGCGCACATCCGCTCGTCGGTATAGTACGGGTCCTCGCCTCCCTGAAGCACAAAAGTGCGGAACCCTAGCTCATGACCGGTTTTGCAGCACTCAAGGATTTGCTCCTCGGACAGCCTGTAGCGCTCGCAGCTGCGGTTCGAGCGCCTGATGCCGCAGTAGTAGCAGTCGTTTTTGCAGTAGTTTGTAAACTCAATGAGCCCGCGGAGGTATACGTCGCGTCCGTAGATTGACTCGCGCACCTCGCGCGCAAGCCGGGAGAGGTATTCGGCAGCCTCCTCCGTGCGCTCGGAAAGAAGCTCGTAAAGCTCGCTTCTGTCGAGTGTGTGGCGCTCATAAAGCTTATCTGCGAGATATTTTATTCTGTTATTCAAGCGTTGCCCCCCACATTCGAGTATACAGTCTTAGCGTTGACGCCTGGGAGCCGCCCTATTTTGCCTGAAAGCGCGCTTATCGTGTTGTGCGGAGCGTCGACGGCGATGCTTATAATCGAGATCCCACGCTGCCTGTAAGGTATCCCCATGCGCCCGATTATATATTGCGAGTATTCATGCAGTATCGCGTTGAGCCGTTCGACCGAGTCGGGGTTTTCGACGATAATGCCAATTATGGCGATCCGCGTTTCTTCCATGGCGCTTTCTCCTTTGCATATTACGCAAAAAGCGCGCCCCGGAAGGCGCGCTTTGAGATTGCAAAGCGTGTCGTGCGGGCTTCCCACTCAGAAATATCTTCGTGTTCAGGAATATATTATGTCTATCCTTGCCGTAAGAGACACTTGCGGCTCGGATATTGTTTTATCGATAACATTATATCTATTTAGCGGTGTTTTGTCAAGCTTATTATTGTAAGTTTTTAACGCTGCAAATAGCTTGCGGGAAGATTGTCAAGCGTATCGAAGGTATAGCCCTTGCTTAAAAGAAGCTCTATCGCCCACGGCAGCATTTCGACCGTAGCGTCGTATGTTTCGTGCATCAAAATTATAACAGGCTTTCCTGTCCCGTCGATTAACTCAAGCTGCTCGATGAAGCATTTTTTCATATAATCTATCGGAGAAAGGCTGCCGGCCTTCGAGCGGCTCCAGACGTCGTTGTTTGACATCGTCCAGTCGAAAACCAGCATCTCGCGAAACTCAAGCTCAGCCATAATGTCGCCGTAACCGGCATAACGCCTCGCGCAGGCCGAGCCGCCGGGCATGCGATAGAGAGTGCATGCGTAATCTTCGCCAAGCTCGCCCGATACGACGTCATACCAGCGTTCAAGGTCAGAAAGGAAGCCTTCTTTTGACGAATATATCGAAGCGTAGTCGTGAGAATACGAGTGGCAGCCAATTATACTCCCCGACTCGTTTATCTCTTTGGCGCGGCCGGGGAAGCGTTCCACAGCCGTGCCGACGACGAAAAATGTCGCCTTTACGCCATATGAGCCGAGTATGTCTAAGATTTTTTGTGTGTTGTATTTGGTCGGCCCGTCGTCGAAAGTCAAATACGCGACATTGCCGGCTTTATGCGGCTTATTATAAGGCTTTGGCTGCTCCTCTTCCGGCACGCCGCCGACCTTCAAGGTCACGTCCTTGCCGGGGATAAAGTAAAAATTCTCATCATCCCATTTGCCGAAAAACGACACCACAACGACCGGTGCGTCAGCCCCCGCCTGCTCGTCGTCAGGCTTTGCGTTTATGCCATAAGAGGCGAGATACTCTGTTGCCTTGCCGACGCTGAGATTATAAAACCGCGGAACAACTATATAATTGATTGCGTCATTTGCATTATCGCCATTTGCAGTAACATTCTCGTCAGCCTGAACCGCCGGGCTTTCGTCAGGTTGCGTTACAATTGATTTATTTGAACCTTCGTGCACCGCGTTTTGGGCAGGTTCGGGCTGCTTGTGCGGCTGGGATATATATTCATCCTCGTGATAGCCGGAGGGCTGCAAAAGCTGGCTTGTCATGGTAAAAGCGGGGGAAAGCTCCCGCTTAAGTGACGGCTCATGCGTTTCTTTTGGGCTGTTTGCAAAAGCCGCAAGCTCGCCGTAGTCGCGGCACACGCAAACTAAAATAAAAAATGCAAAAAGCAAAGCGTAAAACTTTTTCACATCAAACTACCCGCTTCGTTTCTCGCAGGAATATTTTGCCTATATTGACGACTATATCATTAAATAGTTTCCGGGATATTTCAAAAATATTAAAAATAACCTATATTTCGACAATATAATTTTGCAATATCGACAATTATTTTGGGCCAAGTCAGTCTTCTGATATGCCATGTAAGTTTTGCTGATTTACAAAACTTTTGACAAATCTAATATTGCCGCTAGAAAAATTTAACTACATGTGTTATTATATATATCGAGAAAAAACGAGCAGGTTTAGATGATGGGAAAAATAAAAGTTTTTTATGCAGCGCTTATTTTGATTTTAGCGCTTTATGTTTTTGCCGTACCGGCATTGGCTAATGCGGCGGAGCCTCCGTCGGTAACGATTGTAGTAGAAAACCCGCCCGCCGATTTTTCCTGCGTGTTGCTTGCAGGCGACGCGCGCCTGCCAGCCAAAGCCAAACGCATCGCGTGGGAATGGCAATACTCGTTTTATTACGGCGCGCTGAGCTCGGAGATTATATATAAACTCGAGGTAACCGCAAACGGCGAGACTTTTGTTTGCGAGTTTCCTGATAGGCTTGAGCGGTACAGCGGCGTGTATACGCTTGACCTTAAGTCCCGCACGCTTGAGAAAGGCTATAGCCCATTGCGGGCGGTTTTGCTTGTCTCGGCGAGGGTTATTCTGACTCTTTTGGTAGAAGGTATTGTATTTTTCGCGTTTGGTTACAGGCAAAAATCAAGCTGGCTTGCGTTTTTCAAAGTCAACCTCGCGACGCAAGGGCTTTTAAATTTATTTCTTAACGGTTTGCGCTCTGGCTACCTCGTTATTGCTCTTGTTTTATGCGAGATTTTGGTGTATCTAGCCGAGCTTATAATTTTGCCGATTGCCATAAAAGAAAGATCAAAGCCGCGCACGGTTTTTTATGTGATTTTGGCAAATACCGCAAGCCTTTTGCTCGGCTGGATTCTGATAACGTATCTCCCAGTTTGAGATTAGCTTGCAATTACTCTTAAAAACTAACGATATAAGAATAAAAATGGCGCCTATCGTGTATGGCGCGTGGGGGCGGATTTAGTGCGCATTTACGCTTTAATCCCGGCATATCAGCCCGGCGAGCGGCTTGTGTCGCTGGCGGAGGAGCTTGTGAGGCTTGGGTTTTCAGTCGTAGTAGTCAACGACGGGAGCTCGCCGGACAAGCAGCCGTATTTTGACGGCGCTTCAAAATACGCAGAAGTTTTGGCTCATCCTCGAAACATGGGCAAAGGCGCGGCGATAAAAACCGGAATAAGGCATATTGCAAAAAAGCAGGCAGGTGGAGCGGCGATTGTTGTGGTAGATTGCGACGGGCAGCATCTGCCGGCAGACGCCCTCCGTGTGGCAAATGAAGCGGTGGCGCATCCCGGTAGCTATGTGCTAGGCGTGCGCAGTGTCGGGCAAAAGATGCCGCTGCGCTCCCGGTTTGGGAATACCGTAACTCGCGTGGTTTTTAAGCTCCTTTCAGGAGTTTATGTTTCCGACACACAGACTGGCCTTCGCGCTTTTGACGGATCGCTGTTCGAAAGCCTGCTTGAAATAGAGGGCGAACGCTACGAGTATGAGATAAACGCTCTGATGCGGCTTGCAAAAGCGCGCGTGCCAATTTGCGAGGTGCCGATTGAAACCATATACCACGACCGAAAAAACTCGGTTTCGCATTTTCGCACCTTCGCCGACTCATACCGCGTCTATGCGGGCATGCTGCGTGCAGCCGATATGCCGATGCTGAGGTTTTTCGTATGCTCGCTCTTATCTTTTTGCGTCGACTTTATACTTTTTAACATATTTCTTTCCATGTTCGAACATCTACCGTTCGGCGAGGTAATATCGAACGTCGCCGCAAGGGTGTTCTCTGGCGCGTTTAACTATAAGCTCAACTGCGATTTTGTATTCCACACAAAAACCAGCCCCAAAACATTCTTCGAATATGCCGCTCTTGCGGTGGCTATCTTGTTGCTTAACAGCGTGGTTTTGGTGGTTTACACAAGGCTAGGGATATCAACGCGGGTTGCAAAGCTGCTGTCCGAATTAACACTTTTCGTCATAAGCTTTACGGTCCAGAGGTTTGCGATCTTCAAAAATAAGCACAGCCCGGCGCAGGTAAAACGCAAATAAGCCTCCCCTCTTTATTCGCATGAAATGCCCTCCGGCCGCATATTGATTAATCGGGCTTGACCTTTATATGTGGGAGGCAAAGTCGATGGAGTCGATAGCGTTTTGGGCGCAGGTTATTACGGCTGCCGGCGTGCTTTTGTCGGCGGTGATGCTAATCCCGATAATATTTTCGCTGAAAAAGGCTAACCGATATGCCGCAGTGTTCAGTTCGTCAGACAGGTTTTTTACGATTTTACAGATTGTGCGCACATATGTGTATGCCGCCGAGCAGTTATACGGTAACGGCAAGGGGCAGGAGAAGTTTGAGTATGTTAAAAAAGCGCTGATAGATGAGGGCATCATCTCAAACGACTCCGGCGAGAATGACCGAGTCCGCGCGCTTATAGAGGCTGCGGTAAGAGAGCTCAAATACCTTGAGCGCGACTGAGCAGAGCAAAATATAAAAAAGCCCGAGGCATTTCCTCAGGCTTATATTTTTATTTCCCCGCGCCGGGTTGTAAGCTCAATAAGGAGGTCGACATTGTCGGGCTGCGACTTTACGTCGCAGGCTGCCTTGTTGCGCTTTATCGCGCCGCATTTTTTGCATCGGTATATGATGACATACCCCCGCCGCGCGTCAACTTCGGCGGCGACCGGGACAAGCATGCCGCCGCAATCGGCAGCCCTGTCGCCCGGGACTATATCGACATGCAGCGAGTAAAGGCAAAATGGGCAATGGTCGCGGCTACTTGAGCCGAGCGGCTCGACGATTTTGCCACAATTCGCGCAGACAAACCCGCTGTCGTTTTTGATAAAATTTTTACGCTCGCCGGCAGGCGGACGCATTTCTTCGGAAGGGCCGGTTTTGCCGTAATTTTTACCCACGCAAAATGTCGCCCTCCTTAACCTCAAACGGCACGCCAAGCCAATACTCCATTAGCGGGTGCGGCGTTGAGTCAATGGGGTTGCCGTCGGCGTCAAACAGCAGCTGCGCTACAAACGGCTGCGCTGTTTTGCCCGGCGTCAGAAGATAAACGGTGTCGCCGGCGCAGAATTTGTTGCGCTGGGCAAACCTGTAAAGCCTATGCCCTAACTTTGCCGCGGCTTCGGCGCATGCCGGTGGGGGCGTGACGTCTTGGCTTTGCGCAACGCCAAGATATGCTTTGTCGCGGATATAGTCGGGATTTGTGCAGACGTTGGCGTCATCAATTGGCGCCCCGAAGAAAAACCCGGTGCTATACTCCCGGTGCGAGACCGACTCAACCTCGTCCCAAAGCCGCTCGTCGAATGCGTAGTTTTCAGGCGAGGCGGCGTAACGGTCGAGCGCTATTCTGTATGCATTGGCGGTCACCGCCGCGTAGTACTCGCTTTTCATGCGCCCCTCGATCTTGAGGCTGTCAACTCCCGCTTCGCAAAGCTCCGGAATATGCCGGATCATGCAAAGGTCACGGCTTGAAAGGATAAATGTGCCAAACTCGTTTTCTTCAGCCGGAATTAGCATTCCCGGACGCTTTTGTTCTTCAAACTCAAGATAGCGCACGCGGTAATTCCAGCGGCATGGCTGGGCGCACTCGCCGCGGTTGCCATCGCGCCCGGTCAGGTAGTTCGAAAGCAGGCAGCGCCCGCTGTAGGCGACGCACATCGAGCCGTGCACGAAAACCTCAAGCTCAAGCTCGCGCGAGCAGCGGCGGCGCAGCTCCTTTATCTCGGCAAGCGTCAGCTCGCGCGCGAGTATTACTCTCCGGCAGCCAAGCCGCAAATAAGCCTCGGCAGCGCGCGCGTTTGTGACACACGCTTGGGTTGAAACGTGGATTGGCACGTCGGGCAAAACCTGACGGGTAAGCGTTATGACGCCGAGATCGGCGCATATAACCGCGTCAACGCCCATGGTTCCGAGCGCCTCGAGGTATTGTTCAAGCTCGGCGTACTGGTCATCGTGCGGCATAATGTTTACGGCAACATAGACTTTTTTGCCGATCGAGTGGGCGTACTTTACAGCCTCTTTGAGCTCTTCTTCGGTAAAATTGTCCGCGGCGGCGCGCATGCCAAAGCGTTTGCCGGCAGCGTAAACCGCGTCGGCGCCAAACCGTAGCGCAGCGCGCAGTTTTACCGGGCTGCCGGCAGGTGACAAAAGCTCAGGTATTTTGGTTTGCATTTTCATTTGGATTAGGAAGTATGTCTAGCTGGTGATATGCTTCGGTGAAGGTTATCTCGTATGAATTTGCGCGCTCTTCGAGCATCTCGTTGAAGACGCGGGTCATATAAAGGTCGCGCAGCTCTTCGAGGTGCTTGTCTATATACTCATCCTCGAGCGGCAAGCGGCGAATGATGTGGTAACCGTAAACCGACTCCACCACATCGCTTATCTCGCCCGGCTCGAGCTGCTTTACGGCGTTTTCAAAAGACTGGATCATCTGCCCATGCGTAAAGTAGTAGCCGTCGCTGTTGCCTTTTACGCGCTGGTCCTCGGTGTACTCGTCCTTGAGGGTATCAAAGTCCTCGCCTGCCTTGATGCGCGCGAGAAGCTGCTCTGCAAGCGCTTTGTTTTCAGCGGGGTCTTCGCCCTCGTCGTTCATAATAAGGATATGGGTCGCGCGGTAAAAGTTTTTGGGGATGTCTTCGAGCAGGGTTTTATCGTCGGCGAGTATTATGCCCGACGCCTCGTTGGTCACATGCTCGTAAAGCTGCTGCCAAAGCTCTCTGAGCCTTAAAAGCTCGCCGAACATGCGCTCCGACATATGCTCGGACTCAAGCTTGGAGTAGTATTCCTCCTTGCTTGTGTAGCTGTTTTTGACCTGCTTTATATACTCTGAAATCTCGCTTTTTGTCTGAGAGCTTAGCTTGATGCCATATTCTTTTGCCAGGTCTTTGATTGCGCGGTTGCGCTTTAGAATGAAAAACACATCGTCGTAGAGCTTTTTGACATTATCAGGGTCCGACCAATACGACTCGTTACCTTGATCGAAGTCTTCTTTGGTATTGTAGTAAAAATAGTTAAACTCGTCAAGTGCGATCTTGTCGCCTTCAATAATTAGCACCGTCGGGTTTTCGGGGTCCTCTCCGCACGCGGCAGTGCTTACCACGACAAATAGTGCCAGCAGCGCTGCGCCTATTGCTTTTAGAAAATTTACCATAATCTTTCCGCCTTTTCTCTAATATACGCAAAGCGCGGGAGCGCTAAAGGCCACAAAGGCTCGCGCCTCCCGCGCTTTTGTGCTTAGTTTTTGCCTTCGGAATCGATAGGCTCGCCCTTAAGTACGCGGACGGTGTCGTTTAGGATTTTTTGAATATGGTCGTTATAGGTGTAAAAGTGGCCCGACCCGTTGATGGTGTAATAGCAGCGCCGAGTGGAGTAGGGGTAAAACTTGTACTCGAATACATCTCCGGCGTCGGTGACGACGGTCATTGTCATCATGCACTCTAGCTCGGAGGTATCGGTGACAGGCGAGTAGTCTTCCATATAGATTGAAAGCAGCACTTTATACAGCTGTCTGAAATTTTGCACGTCGTCTGCGCTAAAAGGCTTGCCCGTGCTCTTGGGCGTAACGATTAGTTCCTGGCCCTCGCCCACGAGGATGAAGGTCTCGTCGATTCCGCCGCCCTGGATTCTGATCTGCGCGATGTCGTTGATGTTCTTGAAGAACACTGGCCGGTCGACAAACTTTATGATGTCCCAGTCAAGGAAGGAGACGTCGCTGTAATTGAGCGACGCTACGAGGTTGAAAAGCTGCGAGTAGGCGTACATCTGGCCGTTCTCATCGGGCTTGCTGAAATATATCATGCTCGTAATGTCTTTGTAGGTATACACGATACCGTATGCCGGGTCGTCGATATTTATTCCATAAGCCTCAAGGAGGTGCTGCGGGTCAAGCGGCTCATTTGTAGGCCCGATCTCGACGCACTTTGTGCCGGAGAAGGCGGCGAGCTTTTGAAGTATAACGTTGTAGTTGTTTATATTAGGCGTATAGTCGGCGGGGTAGAGCATTACGTACTGCCCGAGCGCCGCTGCATCTTCCATTTCCTCTCCGGTGAGAAAGTCGATGCAGACTACGACATCCCCGTCCCGGTAAAGGTAGAAGTCGTCGATCATATAGTAGGTCGAAACCGAAAGCGGGAAGGAGAGGATTGGCAAAATCAAATCGGTTATGTCTGCAAGCACGGTCCTCTCAAGCGTCGTGTCGAGCACATAAACGGCGTTACGCCCTTCATATGCGGCGTAATACCCGCCGCCGGTGGGGAGCTTATTGCCGATGTGCACGGTATGGGTCGAGCCGTCGCGTTTGGTGATCCTGAACCACGCGTAGTTGTCGTTTGGCCCAAGCCCGTATGCGCTCATTTCCTCGTCGGTGAACCCGTATCCGACGCGGGTTATCGATAGCGTGTAGCCGGTGCTTACCACGAGGCTTGAGAGCGCTTCAAGGCTATACGGGGCGCCTTCGTAACCTTTGATGTAAAACTCGTCGTCTTCGCCGCGGTACATTGTATACGTGCCGTGCGAGTTGTGGATTTCAATCGACTGCATGTCGGCTTTTTCTAGGTGCTCCATAATGAGGATGCGGTTGTTTATGCCAAGCACCTCGCCTTCAAGCAGCTCGGGGACTTCCTCGTCGGTTACAAGCGAAGCGATGAGCGGTTTTACGACCGAAAAATAGGTTACGACGCCTACTACAAACACAACCGCGAAAATTATTATAGTCCTGATTTGGCGCTTTATCATAAATGACGTCTCCTAAAATACACGACACAGCCGGCTACGAGCACGCAGCAGGGCAGAAATGCCGTCACAAGCACCGACCAAGTGTTAGCCTCTTGCGTCGTGAGGTTGAGCGCGGTTTCGTCGAACACTTTAAAGTCGATGTTGATAGGCACGGTCTCCTTGCCAAACGCCTTCATCGCCGCGTAGATAATGTCGCCGTTGCCATATGCGGGGTTGCCGATATATTTGTCGTCGGTAAACGATTTGGTGCCCGCGACCATGACGTAGTTGTAGATCGGGACATTGTTGATCATGCGGGTCTCGCGGCTGATTGTAAGGAGGTTATATACGCCCGGCTCGCCTTCGGCTTCCATAGGCGCGTCAAGCTCGAGCGCGACCGCGGTTTTTTCGGACGAGGTTTGCAGCACGACTGAGGTATCGCGCGAGTCTTTCCTGTCATAAAGCAGCTTTATCGGACGGGCGTAGTTGACAATAGCCTTCGGCGGCGTCTCAAGCTGCCAGAGAGTCTTTGTCAGCGAGGAGCCTAGCCCTTCGCGTGTATACTCGGCTACGATTTCGGTGCCGTCGACCGAAAGCGAGTTGGCTTTGTCGCGTACCAGCTTACGCTCAAATGCCACGCCCCATTCGGCGAGGAACTCCTCAAGCTCGGGTAGCTCGCGCACCGTCGCGTCTAGGAATACCATCAGGTTACCGTAATTGTCGAGCAGCGCGTCGATTTTGGCAATTTCGTTGACCGAGTCTTTAAAGCCCATAAAGTCGGTGCGCGGGTTATTTATAACGACGACTTTAGCCGAGCTGTCCATGTCCTCTTTCGAGAGGTCAATCTTGCGCACGTCAAAGCCGGCGTCTTGGAACATCTCGTAAATTTTCGATCCTTCGACCGACTCGCCATGGCCAATTGTAAAGTACGCGATTGGCCGGTCGCCGACAAGCTGCAAGATTGCCGAGGTGATTTTATACTCGGCGTTAAGCGCAAAGACTTCGCCGGTGTTGCTGCTGAAGGTGTAAAACGCCTCAAGCGCGAACTTGCGGAAATCGCTGCCGTTTTCGATTATAACGTCTGTAGTTTTAACGTTTGTTTCGGAGGTTGTCCTGTAAGGGTCGGCAAGCGACGGGTGCTTTACAATGTCGATGTATTCGACCTTTACAAAGTCAAACTCCTGCTCATACTGCAGCGCCATGTTGTGGACAAGCTTGGTTTCAAGCGACTGTTCAAGCTTATCCGGGTCCTGGCAGAAAATTATCCGGATATTGACGTTTTCGTTGTTTCTATAGGGGTCAAGGAGCATTAAAGTGCTCTCTGAGATTGTGTACATCTTCTCTTTGGTCATGTCAATATACCAAAGGTAGCTGGTCGCAAGGGCGGAGAAGATGACGTTTATAATTATAACCAGCGCGACAAAAGAGATTGTCAGCGCGGTCGCGGTTGCCCCGAACTTAAACTTCGGGTTTTTCCAAAATGAGCGCTTCTTTTTTGCGCCCGGTATATATGCTGCCGACGATGCGGCGTTTTCTGCTTCGTAATTCATAGTTTTCAGTCTCCCACTCAGTTATATAGGCGTATTTGCCAAAGCGGCTTACTCCCAACGGCGCTTTTCATATATTCGCACCGTGAGGAACAAGAACACTCCGGAGATTGAGAAATAGTAAAGCACGGCATTGAAGTCGAAAACCCCGTGTGTGAAGTTCCCGAAGCGGCTGTAAACGGAAATCCAGCTTAATACCGCGCGGATGGCATAAACGTCTATATACTGGTTGAGGAAGCTTGCAAGCAGGAAAATTAAGATTACCGCTATTGTGCCGATTGCGGCGATTATCTGGTTTTCGGTCAGCGACGAAATGAAAATGCCGACCGATACGAACGCCGCGCCGATTAGCAGTATCGCTATCGAGTAGCCGACAAGCTGCCCGGTGTTGGGGTTGCCGAACTTATAAAGCGCGATATAGTTAAAGCATGAGGCGATATAAGTGATCGCGAACATTGTATATGCCGCGAGGAATTTGCCGAAAACCATACCAAACAGGCTTACCGGCGAGGTGAGGAGCAGCTGCTCGGTGCGGCTGCGACGCTCTTCGCTGAAGGATTTCATTGTAAGGAGAGGTATTACGACGACAAACACGAAGAGCATTATGGTAAAGTAGGTCCCCACGTCGCTGTCGACGCCCTGCTGGAGCGTCGCGAGGGAGAAGATAAACCCGCTGACCGCCAAGAACACGCCCATGAAAACATACCCGATAGGCGAGGTAAAATACGAAAGCATCTCGCGTTTGTATATTGCTAGCATTACTCCTTTACCTCCGTAGAGCTGCGTCTGCTGACGGTCTTTCTGCGGGACTTTGTTGCCGGTTCCTTTGCGTCGACGAGCGAGAGGAAGACGTCCTCAAGCCCCATGCCGACAGGCTCTAGCCCGATAAGCGGGTAGTTCGACTTCGCAAGCGCCGAGAAAAGCGGCTTGCGGATGTCGACGCCCTGCTGGCTTTCGATTATATAGGTGATGCTGTCTGCGTCATGCTGGCCTACGGCTTCGGCCGATACCACGCCGGTTATAGCGCGCAGCGTCTGCAGTACTTCCTTTTGCGGGCCGCAGATTTTAGCGCTGATGCGGCGGTTGCCCTCGACTGCGGTCGCAATGTCCTCGGTTCGCTTGTCCGCCACTATTTTACCGCGGCTGATGATTATAACGCGGTCGCAAACCGCCTGCACTTCGGAGAGGATATGGGTGCTGAGTATAATCGTATGGTCGAGCCCCAGCGTGCGGATGAGGTTGCGCACCTCGACTATCTGTCGCGGGTCAAGCCCTATCGTAGGCTCGTCGAGTATGAGTATTTTCGGGTTACCCACGAGGGCTTGCGCGATTCCGACGCGCTGGCGGTAGCCTTTTGAAAGGTGGCCTATCACTCGCTTATAGACGTCGGCGATTCGCACGACCTCGCAGATCTCCATAAGGTGCTTTTTGCGGTTGAATGTGCACTTTTTAAGGTCGTAAACGAAATTCAGGTAATCTTCCACGGTCATGTCGTTGTAGAGCGGCGGCTGCTCAGGAAGATAACCTATCATTTTTTTGACTTCATACGCATAGTCGATGATGTCGAGGCCGCCGACTTCGACGGTGCCGGAGGTATAAGACAAATACCCCGTGATGATATTCATCGTCGTGGATTTGCCTGCGCCGTTTGGGCCCAAAAAACCGACAATCTCTCCCTCTCCCACCGTGAAGCTTATATCGTTTACGGCGTATTTGCTGCCGTAGCGCTTCACAAGGTGGTCGATATGAATCATTTGCGTCTGCATTCGGTGACTCCAGTTTGTAAGATTTTTATAATTTTCCCTGCTGGTTTCGGTGCAAATAAATGTATTTCGCTCGGTATATTGTGAAGTATATCACCTAGCTATAAATAAATCTTGAACAGACCGTGTAAAAAAGGGTTTTTTGGCGCAATTTCACATAAAATTCAGCATATCTTCACACAGGCTACCGTATGCTCGCGGCTGCCGGAACCGCTAAACTTGACGGTACCGCGCAGCCGCGAGTAATAAGAGGCTTAAAACTAAACTGCTAGCGCCTAAATTTGGTAGCGCAAGGCAAAAGCTTATTTGGTTTAGCCACAAAGCTCCGGTTTAACATGCGCCGGACGGATAGGGCTGGGGAGTCGAGGTCGGTCCGAGCACTTCAAGCCTGTCTGGCTCTCCTTCGCAAGGCACGAACCGCGCGCGGTCGATGCATATCCGCCGCAGCTGCACATGCTCAGCATCGCGGTGGACATGGTAGACGATAAACCATTCTTTGCCGTCGGGAGAGGGCGCGAACGAGTGATGGCCGGTTCCATACAGCCCGTTGCCTGCCTTAAGAACCGGGTTGCCCGGGTATTTTTTAAACTCGCCGAGCGGGGAGTCGGATATGGCATATCCAATCGCATACTCTTGTGCGGTATAGCCCGATCCGGAGTATGTAAGGTAGTAAAGCCCGTTGTGGTAGACCATATACGGGCCTTCCGTGACCTCACCATGGTGCTTTTCCCAAGGCTCGGTCGGCCAAAGGACCCGCTTTTCGGTCGACATATCGGGCGTGACGATGTCATCCTTCATCCGCACGCCGTAGATGCCGTAAGGATGCCCCTCGCGCCATGAAACATAATAAAGGTAGACCGTGCCGTCCTTGTCGACGAACCAATGCCCGTCGATGCTGCGGTCGAAAAGGTAAGTGCGCTGCGGCACAAACGGCCCGAGCGGCGAGTCGGCGACTGCTATTCCGAGATGCTCGTTGACCGAGGCTATCATATAAAATTTGCCGTCGCGCTCCATTACTTCGGGCGCCCAGTACCAGCGCGCCATCCCCCATGCCGACTCAAGGCAGACGCCGGCGAATTGCCACTCTACGAGGTTGTCCGAAACGTAAACCTCGTAGTTGGTATTCCTTGGGCTGGTCGAGTAAAGGTAATACTTGCCCTGATAATAAAGCACGCCCGGGTCGGCGTATCCGTCGAGAACCGAGTTGACATATGTGCGACGCTCAGTTTTGTCCATTTTTACATCTCCTATTATATTAAAACTATGTTATTGGTTATTTTTCTTAGCCGCTTGTACTTTACGGCTGCACGCTTGCAAATGGCAGTGTAACGACAAACGCAAGCCCGCCGTCACGGCGCTTTGCCGCGATTGTGCCGCGGTTTGACTCGGCGATTGATTTAGCTATTGAAAGGCCGAGCCCGTAACCGCCGGTTTCGCGCGCTCTCGATAAGTCGGAGCGGTAAAAGCGGTCGAATATCCTGCCGAGCTCCTCGTCGTTGAAGCTGCCGGGCTCGTCGACGGTGTTAAATACCTCAAGCACCGCCCAGCGCCCCCGCTTTGCGAGCTTTACCGATACCCTCCGCTCGCCGCCCGCGTATTTGAAGGCGTTGTCAAGCAGCGCCGACACAAGCCTTCTTATTCCCGCCTCGTCGCCTCGGCAGCCGATTTTAGGGGAAATGTAAAGCTCAAAATTAAGCCCCTTCGCAAGCGCGACGGCTCTGTATGGCTCGGCGATTTCCTCGGCGAGCAGGCTTAGCGAAAACACTTTTCCGGGCATGCTTTGGTTTTGCTCGTCGAGCCTTGAGAGGACAAGCAGGTCGTCGATAAGCTCGCCGAGGCGTTTTATCTGGTTTTTTATGCTTTTCGTCCACTCGCTGTCGCCATAAGTATAGGTGAGCACTTCGACATTCGCCGCCACAATCGCGAGCGGGGTCTTAAGCTCATGGCTCGCGTCGGTAATAAACCTGCGCTGCTTTTCAATGCTTTCGGCGACCGGCTTCACTACGCGGCTTGAAAATACCGAGATCAAAAGAAATACGACTGCAAGCCCGCTTATCCCGATAGCGAGCGACGCGCCGAGCACCCTCCCGACCGCCGCAAGCCGCTCGCGGCAGTCGAGGAAAACTATAAGCTTTCCGTAAGGCTTGCCTGTTACAAGGTATTTATAAACGTCTATATACCCGCTGCTGCGCTCGTTCGCAAGCGCTTTTTGCGCGAGTTTTTGCGCCCCCGACGACGAGAGGGCGGCTATATGGCTGGTGTCAAGCTGAAAAATCTTGCCTTGAAAATCGACGCGCGCGACAAAATAGCGCGTCATAAACCGGCTTTCCTCGCTTAGCCCCGCAAGCCGTAGCGCGGCTTCGTTCGGGTAGAGCTTGTCGTCATCATCGTCGAAATCGTATGGGGGGAACCTGCCTTCGTTATCAGCTAAAAGCGCAAGCAAAAGGTCGATCTGCCGGTTGGTCGAGTATAGGTTTGCGAGGTTTATCCCGCCGACAATGACGAGCATAACGGCAAACACCGACAGAGTCGCGATGACGATAAATTTACGCTGCAGCTTTTTTATCATTTCTGCTCACGCTTAATCTCAAGCGAGTAGCCGACGCCGCGCTGCGCTTTTATCTCGACATTCGCGCCAAGCGCCGCGAGCTTTTTGCGCAAATGAGAGATGTAGACCCAAACAACGCCTATCTCTGCGTCGGAATCGTATCCCCAAATGTGCGACATAAACTGCTCGGTCGATATGACCCGCTGCGGGCTTTGCATCATCATCTCAAGCATCTGAAACTCGCGGTTACCAAGCCGGCACGAGCCGCCGCCTTCGACCGAAAGCTCTAGCGTGTCGCGGTTTAGCCGCACGTTGCCGTACTTGAGCTCGGCGGGGATATAAGGCGTCCTACGGCGCATCATAGCCCTAATCCTCGCCAAAAGCTCGCCGATATCGAATGGCTTGGTTAGGTAGTCGTCGGCGCCCGCGTCGAGCCCGTTTATCCGGTCCGAGACGCCGCTTTTCGCGGTGAGCAGCAGCACGGGCACGTCTATGCCCCGCCGGCGCAGCTCGGTTAGTACGGACACGCCGTCGCGGCGGGGCAGCATTATGTCAAGGATGACTCCGTCGTAATCGCCGCTGACCGCATAGGCAAGCGCGTCTTCGCCGTCGTAAACCGCGTCGACTGAATAGTTGTTGTGCCGAAGTATCGCGCATAGCGCGGCGGAAAGCTCGCGCTCGTCTTCGGCAAGCAGCAGCTTCACGGCGTATCCTCCTCTAGTTTTAATCTGTTTTCTTCGGAATTAAGACGATGTTTTCAAGGCTAGCCGCTTTAATCGGGCAGCTTGAAAAATCAAATGAGAATATTAATCTTTTTGCGTATTGCTTTGGCAGCTCGAACGAAACTTTATATGACGTTCGGTCCGGGTCGGAGGCGTCGGTTACATCGGCGTCAAACCAAAGGGTACTGTCGCCGTAATCGAAGCCGACACGGACTTTTATCTCTTTGTTGCCGATTACCTCAAAATCCATGCCGCCGTAGTTATACATATCGAGCCTGTTCGCGTTGTAAGCCGGCGCATACACTTCCGCCACGTCGCCGCCCGACGCAATAACCCGCAGCGCGCCGCAGCCTTCCGAGAAGACCGTATCGCGGCAAATCTCAGTGCCGGGCATCGCCACCCATGTGGGACGCGGGTAAGCGTCGATTTTGCGGAAGTCGTCGGGCACATCCTCCACGACGAATACCCAGTCGCGGTCGGTGTGCGTCCAGGGCTTGGGCTCGATGCGAACGGCGCCTTCGCGGTCGGTCATAAAGGGCGCGACCGGCATCCCACCGCAATATACCCGGCCCGACATCTCAAGACAGCTAACCATATATGCCGCGTGGACCGGGCTTTGCACATAGGGGTGCAAAAGCACAACAGACGAGCCGTTGATTTCTGCGTTTGCCTCGACATAAAGCCCGCTTTCGTCGGCTATGTAGAAGCCACGGATTTTTTTATCGGTGCAGGAAAGCGGCAATTCATTGGTGTTAAAGTGCACGGAGAGCTTGCCGGGCTCGCGCGTTACCGATTTCATCGTTACCGCCGACTTTAAGCCGCCCCCGCCGTGGCAGCGGTTGTAGATTACTTCGCCCATGCGCTCGCCAAGCGGGTACTTGTGCGACGGGTGTATCGGGTGGTTAAGAAGCCCGAACGGCCAAATGGGTGGTAAATCGTAAACGGTTATAACCCCGAATTTATCGGGTTCGGCGTCGGCTGCGTCGGTAAACGCCTGGTTTAAGTAGCCGAAGTTGCACTCGTCTTGGCTGTACAGCCAAGGGAAAATCTGCGAGCAAATCATCTGGTATTTAACTCCGTCGGGCACGAAACGCTCGCTGTACACTTTGTGATATGCCCTCAGCGCTGCAAGGTAAAACGAGCCGCTCTCGCGCGATGCCACGTTCGACTCGCCCTGGTACCAAAGCGTGCCGCGCATGCGTAGCCCGCGCAGCGGCGCAACTTTGAGGTTGAAGAGGGCGCAAGGCTGCGTGTAGTTAGCCCAGCCGTGGGTGTTGAATTTCTCTTTCGTGGGCAGCCTGCCGATTTTCTCGATAAAGCGCTGTATCTCGCCGCCGTCCATTATAGCCTCGCGCGGCAGCCACGCCTCGATAGCGGAGCCGCCTACCGAAACGTTCAAAAAACCGAGCGGAATCTCTTTGCCCGACTCGACGAGCAGCTCATAAAGCTTTGTGATAGCCGCCGACGCGCAAGCCGAGACTCCGCCGAGCGCGGTTTCGTCATCCGGCGTTATCCACCTTCCGGCAAGGTCGGCTTGCTCGTCAAATGGGAACTGGCTGTCCATTTGTAAGCCGCCGAGCCAGTCCTGCGCGAATATGCGTATGTTTTTGCCCTTCATGCGGGAATAAAGCGCTTTGCGCTCACTCTCCCGCATTTGGGAGTTTGGCATTTCCATGTTCGACTGCCCCGACGCAAGCCAAAGCTCGCCGAATAGGATATCGCTAATCTCTTCGCTGCTTTCCCCGTCGGATATGGCAATGTCGTATATGTCAAACGAAGCCGGCGGCGCTTTGAGCGCCAGCAAAAATGAGCCGTCGCTTGCCGCCTTGGTTTCAAAACGGAGGGATTCGCCGCCGCGCTTTGCAAGCACTGCTGTGACGGTTGAGCCCGGCGCCGCAGTGCCCGGGATTTCAAATTGGGTATCGGCCTGCAGTAGCGCCCCCGATGAAAAAACGGACGGCAATTTTATCATAGCTATTCCCCACAAATTTTATTTACCGACCTTTGTAGTCGGCATGGTATTTTATGAAATTATTATATCATTCCGACCGTATTTTTACAAGACACGGCGCATCTGTTTGTGTAATTTTTTAGGATAAAAAGGTATAAACATATGAGCAAAGCAAAATTTAGCCGTGCGGTGTTGAAGTTCTGCCGGTGTGAGAGTATAATATTACAATAGTAGTTATTTCGGAGGACGACCGTCGATGGTTAAAAGCTTCAGCGACCTCATAAGCTTTTTTAACATTAAGGAATATATCAACCAACTTATGGGGCGGTGCTACCCCCCCGAACGCGACCGCAAGATAGCCGACCTGCGCGAACTTGTATACGTCAGCGCGAAAACCCACGGCGACAGGCCGTATTTGCGTTTTAGGCGCGACGGCGAGGACTTTTCGCTTTCGTTTGTGGGCTTGCAAAAGATGATGGAGCGGTTGGGCACCGCATTCCTCAACCTCGGCATAAGGGACGGCGCCAAGGTCGCGGTTATCGGCGAGACCTCGCCAGAATGGATTGCCACTTACCTTGCCACGGTCAACAGCGGCAACGTAATAGTCCCGCTCGACCGCGAGCTTACGCCCGACGAGATATGCAACTTTATAAACAGGGCGGATGTCCGGTGCGTTATATGCTCGCCTACTATAAAGTCGGCGCTTGAGCCGCGCATGGATAAAATACCGAACGTCAGGTATTTCGGCGTTATCCCCGAGGTCGGCTTTGGCGAGTATTTACCTTGCGACAAGCCGCCGGAGCGCCGGTTTGTGCCGTTTAGGGATTTTGTGGGCTACGGCTGTTCGCTCCTTGAGGCGGGCGACACCTCTTTTAAGGAGGTCAAAATCGAACGCGACGCGATGTGCGCGATACTTTTTACCTCCGGCACTACCGGCACCAGCAAGGGCGTTATGCTCTCGCACCGCAACATAGCGACCGCCATAAACGGCAGCTGGAGAATGATAGACGTCGGTCCCGAAGATGTCCTACTTTCGGTGCTTCCTATACACCATACATATGAGATGACCTGCGGGATATTGACGCCGATGCTTGTAGGCTGCACGGTTTGTATCAACGACAGCCTAAAGAACGTCACAAAGAACATGCAATACTACAAGCCGACCATTTTAATTTTGGTCCCGCTTTTCGTAAATACCATCTATAAGCGCATTATCGACACGGCGCGCAAAAAGGGCGCAGACAAAATGCTCGAGGTTGCCACAAAAGTCTCCGATACGCTGCGGGTAGCCGGCGTTGACCTGCGCCGCAAGCTGTTCGCCGAGATAATGGAGACTTTCGGCGGCAGGCTCGAGAAAATTGTTTGCGGCGGCGCCCCGCTTAATCCAGAGATGATAGGCCATTTCGAGTCGTTCGGAATAAACCTTACCCAAGGCTACGGCATAACGGAGTGTGCGCCGCTTATTTCAGTCTGCCCGTTTAACTGGAAAAAAGACCGCTCGGTCGGATTGCCGATACCGGGGCTTGAAGTGGTTATAGACGTCGAAGACACATCAGGCGGCTTGCCTATAGGCGAAATACTTGTGCGGGGCGACAATGTCATGCTCGGCTACTACAATGCGCCTGAGTTGACGAAAGAGGCTATCGTCGACGGCTGGTTCCGCACAGGCGATTACGGCTATATGGACGCAGACGGCTTCCTTTATATCACCGGCCGAAAAAAGAACGTCATCGTGCTTGAGAACGGCAAAAACGTCTATCCTGAGGAAATCGAGGAGCACCTTGAAAAGATAAGGCTTGTCGGCGAGTGCGTAGTCGTAGGCAGGCGCGCCGAGGACGGCGAGTCGATTCATATAACCGCATTAATTTATCCCGATTTCGATTATGCCAAAAGCGTTGGGCTAGAAGATAAGGCTTCGATAGAGGCAAGGCTCAAGGATGAGATTACCGCGCTAAACAAGACGCTGCCAAGCTTTAGGCAGATCCGCAAGTTCGAGCTGCGCGACGAGCCGTTCCCGAAGACAACTTCAAGGAAGATAATCCGCCATATGGTAAGTTGAAAAAAGCGTAGAAAAAATAAGTATGCCTGTAGTTTTATTTCTGAGCAAAAAATAAACTAAAGAATAAAAACACGTCGGATGCTGTCAAATCCGGCGTGTTTTTTATTGCTCTATACATTTGTAGAGCGCTATTTTTTTCTGTAAATAATAGCCTAGAATGGTTTATAATTATAAACGTGCTTAAGATTTTGTGCAAAATAACATATAAAATCGTCCGTTAGGTGGCTAAATTAAACGAGTTAACATACTGTTTACAAAATACATTGTATTCGTTTTCAAACCGATGCTATAATCGTTTTGCCTGGATGGAAGGTGGTATCCTCTTCGCGCACAACTAAAACGGAGGTAAACCGGACGTCCGCGGGCCCTAATTTAAGCTGTGGCGCGCGGAAGTCCAGCCAAACAGTAGTCATGAAAAAGACACTCTCAGCTGTTTGCGTTGTGCTGACGATTGCACTTGCATTCGGCATTATAGCGCAAGCTGCGCCACTTCTTCCGGATCAAGACGAGATAATCAACTTACTCCTTTCCGGAGCAGACGAAACACAGGTAGCTGATGAAGAGTACTCGGTGCCGGTCATGTGCCCCGCGGAGCCCGACAGTCCCGCCGACGGGGAAGCGCCGGTAGCCGAAGCCCAGCAAGGCTCGGCAATCCAAACGCCGGAGCCGGAGCAGGGTCAAAATAACCTTAAGATCGCCTTTAACGGCGTCGTTAGCAAGTCTGTGGTGCCGATACTAATCGATGGAGTTACATATGTCCCGTTCCGGGCGTTTTGCCTGGAAACAGTACCCGGAGCGCAAATAACGTGGGACCCTGCAAAAAACTTAGCGTATTGCAAAGCGCCTTCGCTTGAAATCGAGGTCCCGTACGGCGAAACCTATATTATTGCAAACGGCCGCGTTATTTTCAGGCACGATCCCAACATCTCTATCGACAACAAGATGTATGTGCCGGTGCGCTCGCTTGCAAAGGCGATTGGCGCGAATGTCGAATGGCGGGCAAGCGAGATGTGCGTGAACCTCGAGCTTACCGGCAAGCCGATAACCCCGGCTTCACAGTTTTATAACCAAAACGACCTTTTGTGGCTGGCGAGGATTATCAACGCCGAAAGCAAATACGAACCGCTTCTCGGCAAAATAGCGGTCGGCGACGTTATACTTAACCGTGTCGCCCACCCCGATTTTCCGAACTCCATTTACGAGGTCATATTTGACAACCGCTATGCGGTGCAGTTTTATCCCGTGACGTCGCCGATAATATACAACACCCCGTCTGAGGAAAGCATAATCGCGGCGAAAGCTTGCCTTGAGGGCTTCTCGGTTTCAAAGTCCATACTCTACTTTATGAACCCACGGCTGGCAAAGTCTAACTGGATCGTGCGCAACTGCACCTACGTTATGACTATCGGCAACCATGATTT
Organism: Clostridiales bacterium; assembly: GCA_012840355.1. Taxonomy (GTDB): domain Bacteria; phylum Bacillota; class Clostridia; order Oscillospirales; family CAG-272; genus DTU078. The sequence goes on from DULN01000006.1 coordinate 157,172, forward strand.
TTACGCCTGATAAAATTGCATAGCGAATTGCGCCCGGTGAAATCCGGGCGCATTTTTATTGCCGCTTTGCCGGGAGATTAGCGGATTATTACCAAATGCCCTATAGCTGGCAGCTCGACTGCTTTCCCACCGATTGCGTTAATTAAGAGGAGAACGAGTAGTGTAAACGGGATAATCGAGATCACAAAGGACACAAGGCCGCCAATAAGGAAAAATGGCCAGAAGAACGCGCCGAGTACGCTAAAAATAGCATAAACAATGTTTGTGGCGATCCCGACAACGATAGATAAAATAAGCAATAGCAGCCCTTGGTTTGCGTAGAACTTGCCGTATTTTGACTGTGGAGCCGCCACAAGCGGGATGAAAAACAGGATTCCGAAGCAGGCTAAAATCCCATATACTTTGTTTGCCGCGATGTCTTCGGGGTCAAACTCCGCGGTGCGGTCACGGAAAAACGAGTTTATGTTTTTGCGCTCTTCGTAGCCCCATGCCCCAAATCCGGGCTCGTCGTCAAGTTTTGCACCGCATGCGCCGCAGAATTTGGCCTCGTCCGACAGCTGTGTGCCGCATTTCTTACATGTCTTCAATATGTAACACCTCTTTATAAAAGTATATAGGTTTCGACTAGCAATGTGGCGGCATCCATTTTAGCGTATGCGACGCGCCGGCATGCCGCCAATGTTTGGCAGCAGCCGGACGCGCTAAAGCTGGACTTGGAAATTTTAAAGTAGCGGGTATTACTCAAGCGATTTGAGGAAGTCGATGCAGCGCTTGACCTCCGAAAGCCCGTCGGGGTTTAGGGTCTCGCTTTCGACTACCATTACCATGCCAAGCTCGATGGCGGCTTGGCGCACAGCGAGCACCGGCGCGGTGCCTTCTCCGAGCGCGAAACCCTCACCTTTTTCGTTGCCGTCTTTGAGGTGGATTATGCGTACGCGGTGGGAAAGCCTCTTTAACAGCTCGACGGGGTCAAGCCCGGCATTGTATGCCCAATAGGTATCAATCTGGAAAAGCACGTTCGTGCGGCGCTCAAGCTCCTCGTGAGGTATCTGCCCGTCTTTGTTGGGCTTAAACTCATGGCTGTGGTTGTGATAGTGCAAGCTTATCCCGCGTTCCGCAAGCTTGGGGCCGTACTCGTTGAGCATCGCGACGAAATCGTCTATCTTCTTATTATCCGAAAGGTCGGCGCCGGGGATTATAATGTTGTCGCAGCCAATCTCTTTATGGTACTCAACGGTAGCATCGAAATTTTTCGCAATCTCAAACCAGCCGGTATGCGTGCCCGAAGCGCGCAGCCCGGTCTTGTCAAGCATGCGTTTTATCTCCTTCGCGGGGATTCCGAAAAAGCCGGCGAACTCGACGAAGGAATAGCCCATCTCCGCCACTTTTTCAAGCGCGTATTCCATATTTTTATCTGTAACATCGCGCACGCTGTAAAGCTGTAGGCCGTACTGCATAAAAATCCTCCGTTAACATATATTTAGTAATCGGCAAATCCATTATAGCTGAATATTATAATTAATGCAATAATCTAATATTATTAAAAGTATAAATAATTTTTGCGTCAAAATGTTGACAACCGGCGAATGCTGTGATATAATCTATGGCAATAAAGCAGGACGATCTCCGTTCTCACCTTGCGGGGCAAATGTGCCGCGCGGGTTAATATCGGGAAAGGGTAAAGTGCGTGCCCCGGCAGCAGTCGGGGAAGTAAGCCTTTGCCTTTGCTTGTGACGGAGAGCGAAATGCGCTCCGTTTTTCTTTTGATTTGAAACGGAGAGCTTTTATCCCATCCTTACCTAAATTCTTTCGGAGGTGCCTTCCAATCAAAAGCAATAACTCCAAAGAGTATCTAATCAACGAGGAAATCGGCAGCGTGCTGCGCATACCGGGCTCAAAAATCTTGCGCGTCATCGGACCCGACGGCGAGCAGCTCGGTCTTATCCCCTACACGGCCGCGCTGAACAACGCATACGACCGCGGGCTCGACCTTGTGCTCATCGCACAACATGCCGACCCGCCGGTATGCCGTATTATGGATTACGGACGTTTTAAGTTTGAGCGCGACAAGAAGGAAAAAGAAGCCAAAAAGAGGCAGCAGGTAATCGAAATCAAGGAGATACAACTCTCCTGCCATATTGATGTCGGCGATTTCAATACCAAAGGCAACCATGCCCGCCGCTTCCTCAGCGACGGCAACAAAGTCAAGGTTATCGTTAAATTCCGCGGACGCCAGCTCGCACATACCGAAATCGGCCGCGAATTGCTCGACAGGTTTGCCGAATACTGCGCGGAATACGGCACTATAGAAAAGCCGCCGGTTATGGAGGGCAGGACTATGGTCATGTTCCTCGCCCCGATTAAGACCGCGCAGGGCAAAGGCTCGGCAAAGCAAAAGGGCGATGCGGCTTCGGCTGCTGCGCAGGGCGCGGACTCGGATAAAGCCGAGAAAGCGCCTGCGGTGAAAGAGGCGGCAGTCAGCGGGCAGGAGAATAAATAAACGCTCCGATGTCTCGTTTTATCATAGATATATTTGGCTAAGCCGCGGCGATATTAATGGGGGTGGGTACCCCCGTCGCGGCGCTATGCCCGCGCGCTGCGCGGGTTAAATCTTTCGGCACCTTCGAAAAGTGCCTTCCTGCGGCAAAATAGTAGGAATATACTTTAAGTCATCCTGAGAATTGGAGAGAAAAAAATGGGCAAGCTCAAGACGCATAAAGCTACCGCAAAGCGCTTCTCCCTTACCAAGAGCGGAAAAGTGAAGCACAACGGCCAGTATCGGCGCCACAATCTCGGCCACAAGACCTCGAAGCGCAAAAGGCAGCTTCGCAAGGGCGGTTATCTGAGCGAAGCGGTCGCTCCAACCATCCGTACTTTGCTTCCTAACGGCTGAGAGTCGCAACCAAGTCACATATTCGGGAGGAAAATCATAAATGGCACGTGTAAAACGCGCGATAATGACGCGCAAGAGAAGAAAGAAATTTTTAAAGCTTGCTAAAGGCTATTGGGGCGCAAAGTCCAAGCACTTTAAGATGGCCAAGCAGGCCGTCATGAAGAGCGGCAACTATGCGTTTGCCGGCAGAAAGATGCGCAAGCGCGACTTCAGGTCGCTTTGGATAACCCGCATTTCCGCGCAGGCTAAAGAATGCGGAATGAATTATTCCAGATTCATGCACGGGCTTAAGCTCGCCGGCATCGGCCTTAACCGCAAGATGCTTGCCGAGCTCGCCGTTAACGACAAAGAGGCGTTCGCCGCGCTTGTCAATGAGGCAAAAGCAGCCCTCGCAAAGTAATGTGTTACCCGTTAGTGCCGCCATTTTGCGGCTGGTGTATGCAGCCATGTTACGGGTTAAAAATACGGCGCAATATAAGAATGCTATCAAACCCGGAAGCCTCCGGGTTTGATTTGTTATGGGGACAGTTATGCCGCATAGTTACGAGTATATAACCTCTAGGTCAAACCGCTCGGTTGCGCTCGCAGCGTCGCTAGCCGACAAAAAGCATAGGGACGAGCACGGGCTGTTTTTATGCGAGGGCAAAAAGCTCTTCCGCGAGGCGGTAGCCGCAGGCGCGGAGATTGAAAAAGTTTTTGTCATTGAAAATTTAGCCAAAAGCACGGATGTGGCGGAGCTGCTCGAATCCCTGCCCGAGGGCAAGGTGGCAATTGTGAGCGAGCCGGTGCTCGAGCGGATATCAACCGAAAAATCGCCTGAGGGTATCATTTGCATTGCCCGGTATCTTGACAAAATCCATAAAAATAATACAATATATAATAATCATTTTGGGGTTCCCCGCCGGGCTGTTTTGCTTGACCGGGTAAGCGACCCCGGCAATGTCGGTACGGTGATCCGCACGGCGGCAGCATTCGGGATAGATACCGTGGTTTTGGGCCCCGGCTGTGCCGATATTTATAATCCCAGAACCGTGCGCGCCTCGATGGGCGCTATTTTCCGCCAAACGATTGTCCGTGTGGCGGATTTGGCGGCTTCGGTAATAAGGCTGCGTGAGATGGGCGCAGAGGTTTGGGCGGCTACGCTCGAGGCGAGCGTTGCGATTGGCGAGCTTGCGGAATCTGCCAGTGGCAAATCCGTCTGCATTATAATCGGCAACGAAGGGCAGGGTATATCTCCCGAAATCGAAGCCGAGGCGACCGGTAAAGTCAAAATACCGATAGCCGAAGATACGGAGTCGCTCAACGCGGCGATTGCCGCCGCCATTTTCATGTGGGAATTGCGTCAAGACAGGTAAGACGCCGCCGGAGCGAATATACGAATAAATTGCGATGTACAATATTCATTGGAAGGCAGTGGGGCGCTGATGGCAACCGCAAGCGATGCCAAAGTCGAGCTTCTCATTCGGTGGATATGGTTCTCGCTGGCCTGTGGGCCCGGTTCCGACGCATACGACTCGATATTACCCGCGTTCGATTACGATGTTTTTGCGCTATACGACGCGACGCGATCGGAACTCGCGGCAGCCGGGGCCGAAGGGGCGCTGCTGGATAGGCTTTGCAATAAATCTACGGATGAAGCGCAGGCGATTTGGGCGCAGTGCCGCAACGAGGGGATAAAGCTTTTGACGCCGCTGCACAAAGCGTATCCGAAGCGCTTGTTTGCAATCCCCCGAAAGCCACTTCTTTTATACTGCCGCGGCATAATCCCCGCGCTCGATGATTACTGCTGTATTGCCGCGGTTGGTACGCGCGACATGAGCGAGTATGGCAGAAACAATGCCTATACCCTCTCGTTCGACATGGCACGAGCGGGTGTGGTTATAGTCAGCGGCATGGCGCGCGGCATCGACGGAGTCTGCCACCGCGGCGCGCTGGACGCGGGTGGGTTTACGGTAGCCGTGCTCGGCTGCGGGATCGACCGCGTCTATCCCGCTGAGCACAAAAGGCTCTATGAAGAAATCGCGCGCGACGGTCTGATTATAACGGAGTATAAGCCTGGCACCCCGCCGGAAGGGCGCAATTTCCCGGTGCGAAACAGGATAATAAGCGGTCTTTGCGACGGTACGCTCGTCGTCGAGTGCTCGGAGCAAAGCGGCGCGATGCATACTGCCCGGCACGCGATGACGCAAGGCCGCGACCTATTTGCGCTGCCCGGCAAAGTGGGTGAAAAGAACGCGAGCGGCGTAAATAAGCTCATCGCCGACGGCGCGCGCATCGTTACCTGCGCGTCGGACATCGTGTCAGCATATGCCGATAAGTACCCGGTGACGCTAAGGCTTGACAGGCTGCCGCGCCCGGGCGTTACCGACCGGCGCAAGCGCGAGTTTATCGCGCGCAGCGCGAAGGCTTTGTCAGCCGGAGGCGATATTTCCGAAACCGCCGAGGCGCCAAAGCGGATTTTCCCGTCAAGGCGCAAAAAGTCGATAAAAAACGCCTCGGACGAGGAGCTAGCCGACCGCTCCGAACGCGGCGCGACCCCAGGTTTTGACGAAAGTTCACTTGGGGAAAACGAGCGCAAAATCTATGCGCTTATACCGGAGGACAGAGCCGTCAGCGCGGACGAGCTGACCGAAAGCGGGCTTTCGATGAGCGAGATTATAACCGCTCTCACGCTGCTTGAAATAAAAAAAGCCATAAGGTTTGCGGGCGGCGGCAAATACATAAGGATATCCGGCAGCCCGCCGCTTGAATAAGAAAACTGCGGGCAGCCTGAAAATAATGCGTAAAAACGCTGCAGAAAGCGGAAAAAAAGAGGTGCCCCAAAGTATGCCGTAATGGCGAATAAGAATAACCCCGCGTACTGCAGCGCATACTTTTATACCGGCTAAGAGGCAAACTTTGCTTATGGGTATAAAAGTTTGCCGGCGTTTAAAAATAATTTAAATTTTTCACCATATAATACCCCATGCGGCCACACTTGGCCGCATATTATAAATCACAAGCCAACAATATAATTACAACGGAGGACACGGGCAAAGCGTTTTACGCAAAGTCCGCAACCAGATGTCTGGCAATCTTGTAATCATCGAGTCGCCACACAAGGCGAATACAATAAAGGGGTTTTTGGGCTCAGGATACAGGGTCGTCGCCTCTAACGGGCATATCAGGGATTTGCCGAAATCGACGCTCGGAGTAGATATCGAGAACGATTTTAAGCCTCACTATATAAACATCCGCGGCAAAGGCGAGCTGATACGCGAGCTTAAAAAAGAAGTAAAAGCAGCCGACCGTGTGTACCTTGCCGCCGACCCTGACCGAGAAGGCGAAGCAATATCTTGGCATCTCGCCGTCGCGCTTGAGATACCTGAGGAAAAAATCAGGCGGGTTACATTCAACGAGCTAACCAAAACCGCGGTGAAAAACGGTTTTGCTTCGCCGCGCGCAATCGATATGAACCTTGTCAACTCGCAGCAGGCAAGGCGCATACTCGACAGGATAGTCGGCTACAAGCTCAGCCCGTTTTTGTGGAAGACGGTGCGCAGCGGGCTTTCGGCTGGGCGCGTTCAGTCGGTTGCGACGCGGATTATCGTCGAGCGCGAGGAAGAAATCAGAAGGTTTGTGCCCGAAGAGTACTGGACGGTCGAGGCGGTGCTCTCCAAGGGCAAAAAGAAATTCCGCGCAAAATATTACGGCGACCTTTTGCCCGACGCCCAAATCGAGCGCGTCGAGCTGAAAACCGGCGAGCAGGCGCATGCCGTTGTCGAAAGCGTAACCGGCAAGCCTTTTCGGGTATTGTCTGTTAAGAAGGCTGTTCGCCAGAAAAATCCCGCCCCGCCGTTTACCACTTCGACATTGCTTCAAGAGGCGTCAAGAAAGCTGGGCTTTCAATCGCAGCGCATAATGCGCGTCGCGCAGGAGCTTTATGAAGGTGTAAATCTCGGCAGCGGCGGCACGCACGGTCTTATCACATACATGCGTACAGACTCGATGCGCGTGTCGTCCGAAGCGGCAGCCGCAGCAAAGGAATATATCATAAAGGAGTTTGGGGAGCAGTACTATCCGCAAACCCAGCGCACATATAAAACCGACGCGTCGGCGCAGGACGCGCACGAGGCGATAAGGCCTACTGACCTTACGCTCACTCCCGACTCGGTTAAAAAATACCTCACGCCCGACCAGTATAAGCTTTATAAGCTCATCTGGAGCAGGTTCGTCGCAAGCCAGATGGCATCGGCGGAGCTTGATACAGTCACGGCTGAGTTTGAAAGCGGCGGGCGGGTGTTCCGAGCGAGCGGTTATACGGTGCGCTTTAACGGCTACCTTGCGGTCTACGGAGATGCCGACGACAAAGAGGAGAAAGAAGAAGGCAAAGCCAGCGACGCCGAAGAAGCGGTAAAAGCCAAGCTGCCGGAACTGGCTGAAGGTGAGGAAATCGCCGCCGACACGGTCACTCCCGAGCAGCATTTTACCGAGCCGCCGCCGCGCTTTACAGAAGGCTCGCTGATTAAATTTTTAAAAGACCGGGGCATAGGGCGCCCGAGCACCTACACGCCGATAATAACGACAATCATAGAGCGCGGATATGTGCGTCGCGAAGGCAAAACGCTCGTGCCCACTCCGCTCGGAGAGCTGACGACAAAGATAATGGTCGAAAGCTTCCCCGACATCGTGGACTACGAGTTTACGGCGCACATGGAAGAGCAGCTTGACCATATCGAAAACGGCAAGCTCGGCATGGTAGACGTGCTGCGCGAGTTTTATATGGGTTTTGAAGCCAGCCTAATCCGCGCCGAACAGACTGTCTCAAAAGACGACATCAATCTGCCGGTCGAGGAAACCGACATCATCTGCGAAAAATGCGGCAGCCGGATGATAGTCAAAACCGGGCGCTACGGCAAGTTTGCCGCCTGCCCGAATTATCCGGAATGCAAAAACACAAAGCCGCTTGACAAAAACGGCAACCTCGCCGAAAAAAGCCGCGCCGCCGCGGAGCCGACCGACGAGATATGCGACAAATGCGGCGCTCCGATGGTAAAGCGCCACGGGCGCTTTGGTGAGTTCCTCGCGTGCAGCCGGTTCCCCGAGTGCAAAAACACAAAGCAAATAGTGCACGGAATAGGCGTAAGCTGCCCGAAATGCGGGGGGCAGATTGTGCGCCGGTTCGGCAAGAACCGCAGCGTGTTTTACAGCTGCGAAAACTACCCTGATTGCGATTTTGTGTCGTGGGACCAGCCCACAGACGAAAAATGCCCCAACTGCGGGCAGCCGCTTTACATTAAAAAAGGCAAGAACCTCCTTTACTGCAAAGACAAATCCTGCGGCTACAGGCGCGAGCTGCCGGAAGTGGAAAACGGCGAGCAAAAAGCTGAGCCTGAGAGTGCAGCTGGAGAGGACGAAAACAAATGAAAATCCTAATAGACGCGATGAGCGGCGACAACGCGCCGCTCGAAATCATACGCGGCGCAGCGATGGCGGCTGCCGCCTATGATTGCGAGATTATGTTTATTGGCGATGAAGATACGATAGTAAACCTCGCAAGCGAAAACAATATCGAAATAAACCGCAGCAACATAAAGCTCGTCCACTCGAGCAGCGTTATATCAATGGAAGACGCCCCCCTTTCGGTGGTGCGGGAGAAAAGCGACTCGTCGATGGCCGTCGGGCTTAAAATGCTCGCAGCCGGCGAAGGCGACGCGTTCGTGTCCGCCGGCAATACGGGCGCCCTTTACGCAGGCGCGACGCTGATAGTGCGCCGCATAAAGGGCGTAAAAAAGGCGGCTATTGCGACAGTCATACCGTTCGCCCGGCCGGTGCTCCTGCTCGATTCGGGCGCAAACGTCGAGCTGCCGGCCGAAGCGTACGTGCAGCTGGCGCAGATGGGCACGATATACATGCGCAGCATATTCGGCATACCATCGCCGGAGGTGGGGCTGCTCAATATCGGCGCCGAGCGCACTAAAGGGACAAAGCTGCTTGTCGAAGTATATAACATGCTTGAGCAGGACCCCACGATAAACTTCAAGGGCAACGTCGAGGGCAAAGAGCTGCCGTTCGGTGTGTGCGACGTGCTGGTCACCGACGGCTTTACCGGCAACATCGTGCTCAAGCTGACCGAAGGCGTCAGCAGCTTCCTACTTTCAAAAATCAAAGAAGTGTTCTATTCCAATCTCATAACGAAAGCCTCGGCGCTTTTTGTGAAAAAGGGCATGACGAACCTTAAAAACGAGTACAATTCCTCACAATACGGCGGCGCGCCGCTGCTCGGCATCTCAAGGCCGGTTATCAAAGCGCATGGCAGCTCCGACGCCGAGGCTATAAAAAACGCCGTGCGGCAGGCGATAGGGTATATAAATACCGGTATTATTTACGAAATAGCGCGCCTTACGGTAGGCGACGAGCTGGGAGAATAATAAGCCGTGGATTTTGGGGAGCTAGAAAAAGCGCTTGGGTATGAGTTTCAAAACAAAGAGCTGCTAAAGATGGCGCTGACCCATTCGTCCTACTCGAACGAGATGAAGGCGAAGGGGATTGCAGCAGAATGCAACGAGCGCGCCGAGTTTTTGGGCGACGCGGTGCTATCTTATATCGCAAGCTCATACCTTTACAAAAACTACCCAAAGCTTTCTGAGGGCGAGCTCACGCGCATACGCGCACAGGTTGTCTGCGAACGCGCGCTATGCGAGTATGCGCAGGAGCTCGGGCTCGGCAGCTATCTTTTGCTCGGGCACGGAGAGGCGCTCTCGCACGGAGAGCGCCGCCCGTCGATACTCGCCGACGCGTTTGAGGCGCTGCTCGCCGCGATATGGCTTGACGGAGGCGAGGGCGCGGCTGAAAAATTTGCTCTGCGCTTCCTCGCGCCCGAGATAAAGCGCGTCTTGGCGTCAAACCCGACCGATTACAAATCGATGCTGCAAAGGCTTGTGCAAGTCGAGCGCGATGTGATTTTGGAATACGTCGTGGTAAACGAATCCGGCCCGCCGCATAAGCGCGTGTTTACGGTGGAAGCAAGGCTTAACAACAACATCATCGGCAGGGGCGAAAGCACCACAAAGCGTGAGGCTGAGCAGCTTGCCGCAAAAGAAGCCTTGCGCCTGTTCGGCCTGCAATGAAAAAAGAAGATATAAACAACGAAGGCGCAAAAGCCGCGGTATCAGAAGATGGCGCCGTAAAGCCGAAAATTGGAACGCTCGGCGAGCATACGCTTCACGCCGCGCTTAAAAGGTTTTTCGAGCCGAACGAATCCTTCCATGAAGTAAAGTACAAAGGGTATGTCGCCGACATCAAGCGCGGGGACGAAATAATCGAAATCCAAACGCGCGCGCTGAATGCCCTGCGCGAAAAGCTCTCCGCCTTTCTCGCCGACTGCAAAGTGACCGTGGTACACCCAATAGTGCGCGAGAAATGGCTGTGCACGATGGATGCTGCGACCGGGAAGATAGCCGGACGCAGAAAATCTCCAAAATCAGTTGCCCCGCTCGAAGCGTTTGCAGAGCTTTATAGGATAAAAATGTTCCTCTGCGACCCAAACCTCACCGTCTGCCTCGTGCCTGTCGACGTTGAGGAATATAGGCTACTCGGCAGGCAGTGCAGAGGACGAAAAAAGGGCGCCATCCGCGTACAGCAAGTGCCTACAGGGATAGGTGCCCCGATTTATTTACATAGCGCCACAGACTATGCGGCGCTGCTTTCGGGCCTGCCGGACGAGCTTACCGCGGCGGAACTAGCAACAGCCAAAAAGCTGGCGCTTGGCTCGGCGCAAATCGCGCTAAATGTGTTGTGCCATGTCGGCGCCGTAAGTTGTACTGGCAAAAAAGGACGAGCAAAGCTTTATAAAATCCGGACTGACGGAGAAAATGATATATGAGCCGACTTATAATACCAAAGAACTACAAACCGCTGCTCGACATGCGTCGTACTGAAATTGCGATAAAGAAAGTAAAGGACTTTTTTGAACGCGACCTTGCGATAGCGCTGAACCTGACCCGCGTTTCCGCGCCGTTATTCCTCAGGGCCAACAGCGGCTTAAACGACAATCTCAACGGCGTGGAACGCGCGGTTTCGTTTCATATACCAGACCTTGATATAGACGCGGAAATCCCCCAGTCGCTTGCGAAATGGAAGCGCTGGGCGCTCGGCATTTACGGCTTTGGGCGCGGGGAAGGGCTTTATACCGATATGAATGCCATCCGCCCCGACGAAGTTACCGACAACATGCACTCGATTTATGTCGACCAGTGGGACTGGGAAGTAGTTATTGGCGAATCCGAGCGCAACGTCGAAACGCTGAAAAAAACGGTCCGCAAAATCTACACCTCGCTGCTTCATACTGAGCACTACATAGCAAGCGAGTATGATTTTGTGGACACGCTGCTCCCTGAAGAAATTCATTTTGTGACCGCGCAGGAGCTTGAGGACGAGTGGCCGGACCTTACTCCCAAAGAGCGCGAGTACATGGCGGTAAAACGCTACGGCGCGGTTTTCCTCATGGGCATAGGCGGTAAGCTGAAATCAGGCAAAATCCACGACGGCCGTGCGCCGGACTATGACGACTGGTCGCTCAACGGCGACATAATCGTATATTATCCGGTGCTTGATTGCGCGTTTGAGTTATCGAGCATGGGTATAAGGGTCGATGCGCCGACGCTGCTCGCGCAGCTTGACGAGCGCGGCTGCCCCGAGCGCGCCAACTTGCCGTTCCATCGAGCGCTGATTGAGGGCAAGCTGCCGCTCACAATGGGTGGAGGCATCGGCCAGTCGAGGATGTGCATGTATTTTTTAAGAAAAGCGCATATAGGCGAAGTTCAGTCTTCGATTTGGAGGGAAGAGGACGAGCGGCTTTGCAGGGAAGCCGGAATCATGCTTTTATAATATCGAAAAAACTGGGCGCCCCGGTAGGAACAAGCTCCTTTCGGCGGCGCCCTTTTTGGTTGTCTTTGCCGACGGTATCATCAATTTTCGTATTCAAGGAATGGGTCCTCAATTAGCAGGCAGCCTTCGCGCGCGTCGCTGATGCCGGAATAAAGTATCGCCTTGCCGTCCCCTAGCCGCACTATACCGGAGGTAAACGTTACGTCGGCGAGCCTCGGCTGTTTTGCTGGCGCGTCGGGGAAGCACGAGCGGTCGGCGATAATCTTCGGTGGAGTATGCGTGCCGTTAATATAGTCGACCGCAAACGCCATGCTGTAATAATGCAGGTAGTGTACCCCGCCGATAATCTCGCCCCACGAGCGGTGGCCGATAACGCCTATTTTGCCGCCGCCGAGGTCGTGCAGCTGGTTGCAGCCGCCCCACTCGTCGTCGGGGAATAGCTGCTCTACAAACGGGGCGTTATAGATAAAGTCCGGTGTAATGTCTGAAAGCTTGTCGGCTATCGCGAAGCCGACTTTGCAGACGCAGCCGTAGTTTTTCTTTATCGCCTCGTCGTTGGGACGCGAGAAAACTGCTATCCTGCCGTCCGAAAGCTGCAAGAGTCTTATGTCCTTCATATAACCCGGGCCGGAAAAGGCGTATTTTAGGTCGTAAATCGACTTTCCATGGTAGAACCGGGTTTCATAATATATAGGCTCCCTGTCCCAGTCGACATACACGCCGCCGAGCACAAGTTCACCGTCGATAAATGTGACAAACGGGTCCTGCAGCTCAAACACCGGGGCGTCCGGTATCAGCGTCCACTCGGTGCCGCCTCCTTCGAAAAACAAAGTACGCGAGCGCTCCGTGTCGCGGCGCTCGACCCGCCCCGCAATAACGGACCTGCCGCCGTCGGCAAAAGGGACGGAAGTGTTGTAAACGTCAAAGCCTTCTACGCCGTAAAAGTTTAAAAGCTGCCCGTGGCTTTTGGGATAGCGGTATTTTTTAAAATACTCAAGCTGGAGTTTGCCAGACTGTGCCGTTGTCGTTTTTTCAAATACTGCCATGGTTATCCTCTCCGGATTCTCTTTTTATGCCTGTATCGCTCCGCCGCCTTTACGAGTGCGCATAGCGAAGCCACAGCCATAATGCCAAATAATGCCCCAGCTGTGTCGATAAAAAAGTCGCGCAGCTCGCAGCTACGGCCGGGGACAAAATATTGGTGAATTTCATCGCTCCCCGCAAATATTACGGCATATACCAAAGCCGAAAGCTTATGCAGCCCGAAAAAGTGCGCGGACGCCGCGCCGAGCGCGCCCATCATCGCATAAGCCGCAAAATGGGCAAACTTGCGCACAAAAAACTGCAAGCCCTCTATGTACTCGTGCTTTTTCTCGGGCGTGAGGTTTTCAAACTCATCGTTAAATATCGCGGCGAGCAGGGTAATGATAATTGCGCTTTCTTCCGAGGACTCCTCCGCGGTCTTGGCAGACCTTGCGAAAATAAAAGCCGACCAGAAAATCAGCAGCGCCAAAAAAACCAGCCCTGCCAGCGTTCGAGCCTTTTTATTTGCCATCTGTCACCTGCAAGAAAGGATAAATAAAACGAAAACCGCTTGCGGATGATTATAACATGAAACATCGGCTGTGTAAACATAAAAATGCCTGCCGATATGCTTCGGCAGGCTGTTTTTATCCGCGTTTTTCGCGGCGCTTGACGCACTCAGTCAGAAGGTATTCGATTTGCCCGTTAAGCGAGCGGAACTCGTCCTCGGCCCATGCTTGCAGCTTACTGTAGAGCTCAGGGGAAAGGCGCAGCACAATTTGCTTTTTTTTGCCCTTTTCCTTTTCGGGCGGAGCGTTTTTGTCGATGCTCATTTTCTCTTAGTATAGGCTGCCGCTATTGACAACCGGCTGCGCGTCGCGGTTGCCGCATAGCACGACGAGCAGGTTTGACACCATGGCGGCTTTTCGCTCGTCGTCGAGCTCGACTATTTGGTTTTCGTTCAGCTTGTTCAGCGCCATCTCGACCATGCCCACCGCGCCGTCTACGATGAGCTTGCGAGCGTCCACAATAGCCGTCGCCTGTTGGCGCTGCAACATGGCAGCCGCAATCTCGGGCGCATACGCCAAATGCGTGATGCGCGCTTCGATTATCTCAAGGCCGGCGATTTCTACTTTGCTCTGTAGCTCTTCCTTGATGCGGTTCGCAACTTCGGCGCTTGAGCCGCGCAGCGACATCTCATCGCTCTCTTCGTCTGCTATATCGTAGGGGAACATGCGAACGATATTGCGCAGCGAAGCGTCGCACTGCACCGAGAGGTACTCGATGAAATTGTCCACATTGAACACCGCCATCGCGGTGTTGACGACCCGCCAGATCACGTTGACGCCTACCTCGATGGGGTTGCCGAGCTTGTCGTTGACTTTTTGCTTATCGTTGACAAGCGTCAAGGTCTTAAGCGAGATATGCTTTCGGAACGTTGTCTGAGGCGAAAAGGTAATTTTACCGGTTGTTAGCATGCCTGCCGACTGCGCCGCCGCAGCAGCCGCAGCCGCTGCCGGAGAGGCGACCGTGGGGTTGACCGCCACGCTGAACGGGTTAACAAAGTAAAATCCCGGCTCTTTAAGCGTGCCGGTGTATTTGCCAAACAGAGTGAACACCAGCGCCTCGTTGGGGTTTATAACCTTTAACCCGGCATAAATGATCGGCCCGATCGCGAGATAGACAATGCCTACGATGAAAATTGCAAGCCCGAGCATGCTATCCAACATTATGCCGCCGAAAATAATGAAAAGAACCGACACAACAAGTAAAAGTGTGTTGATTATCAAAACCGGCATTCCGGGCAATGCCTTTTGCTCGATTTCCTCGCGGATGATTGTCCTGTTTTGCGCAGCGTTCATAGATGTCCTCCTGATGATATTATTATGATATCACATTGATATTAACATGCTATGGAGTTGATGTCAAGAGTTGCGTGAAAATTTTACATGGCATTCAAATTTGGCTGGGATGCATGGGCAATATCCAATATCGGCTTGAAATAATGGGATTTATGGTTTATAATTGTTAAAAACAAAGGCTATGGAGATAGTAAAATTGCAGTTTGACGCAGCGATATTCGACCTTGACGGCACTCTTTGCGATACGATTGGCGACCTTCACACCTCGATGAACGAAATGCTCCGCACCCTCGGCTTGCCTGAGGTCGGCAGGGAGGTAGTAGTTGCAAGCATCAATAACGGCGCGCGCGAGTTTGTGCGGGGATGTTTGCCAGACAATCTTAAGCACGATGAAGCGGCGCTTGACCGCTGCCTTGCGGTATATAAGGAATGCTACGCCCGCCACTATCTTGACACGACATATGCGTTCCCGGACATGAAAAAGCTTTTGTCAGACCTGCGTGAGGCGGGGCTAAAGCTTGCGGTGCTTTCTAATAAGCAAGATGCGATGGTTAAAGCGATAATTTTTAGAATATATGGAAACAGCATTTTCGACGAGAACGTAGTTTTGGGCGGAAACGATTTTCTGCCGTTGAAGCCTAATCCCGCGGCGGCATATTATTTGGCAGGCGTTTTGCGCGTGCGGCCTGACCGCACCGCGTTTGTCGGCGACTCGCACGTCGACATTGCCACCGCGATTAACGCCGGAATGTACCCCGTCGGCGTAAGTTGGGGCTACCGTTCGGAAGAGGTGCTAAAAAAAGCCGGTGCCCGGGCGATATGCAAAACGCCCGATGAGCTTAGGCATGTATTGCTGGGGTAATAGTTTCCCGTTTCAGCGCCGGCGGCAAATCTTTGCTTGCGGGGTAGCAGTGCGATTGCCTGTAATATACAGAAAATTAAAAGGAGTGAATTATGATGGCTGCGTATGGGAAAAAAGTGTGGCTGATCCCCGACTGCTATCTAAACTCGGTTTCAAAAAACCCGAGCGTGTCGCATGAGGCTATCTGCGTTATAAACACTTCGGATGAAGACGCGGAAATAAAGCTCACGCTCTTCTTTGAGGACCGCCCCGCCATGGACGGTTTTGTCTCGCATTGCGGCGCGAAAAGGACCCACCATATCCGCATGGACAAGCTTTGCGACAAAGAGGGGCGGCTCATCCCGCGCGACACGCCCTACGCCGCGCTGGTCGAGTCGTCGGTGCCAATTGTGGTGCAGTACAGCAGGCTTGACACCTCCGCTGCTGAAATGGCGCTTATGACGACAATCGCCTATCCAGTAGACGAATCCTAAGCCCGGGAAATGCCTGAAATTGCCCGGCAAGTTAAAGGGCTATACATGTTAAATGGAGGAAAGCAGAATGACTTTACCTTATAAAATCCCGCTTAACGGCAAGACCGCCGTTGTGACCGGAGGCGGGGGCGTGCTTTGCTCGCAGTTTTGCCATGCGCTTGCCTTGTGCGGGGCGTCGGTTGCGGTGCTTGGATACCGCCCCGAGAGCATAACGAGGGTGGCAAACCAAATAAACTCCGACCCGGAAGTGAAGGAAGCCGGCGGCTCAGCGTTCCCGGTAGTCGCGAATGTCCTCGATCGGGAAGCGCTCGAGAAGGCAAAAGAGGAAATCTACTCGCACACCGGCGGAGTCGATATACTTATCAATGGCGCGGGCGGCAACAACCCGAAAGGCACTACCTCGGAGGAGTATCTGAAGCCTGAGGACCTTGACCCCGAGTCGGCAGCTGCGCGCGGGATAAAAACCTTTTTCGACCTCGACCCCGAAGGCATACAGACGGTATTTAACTTAAACTTCCTCGGGACGCTTTTGCCGACGCAGGTCTTCGCGCGCGACATGGCAAAGCGCGAGCACCCGGTGATAATAAACATATCGAGTATGAACGCCTTTAGGCCACTCACCAAAATCCCAGCCTACTCGGGCGCGAAAGCCGCGGTGACAAACCTAACGCAGTGGCTTGCCGTGCATTTTGCGCCGGTAGGAATCAGGGTCAACGCGATTGCACCGGGGTTCTTTATCACCGAGCAAAACCGCTCGCTGCTATTAAACGAGGACGGCACGTTGACCGAGCGCAGTAAAAAAATACTCGCCCATACGCCGATGAACCGTTTCGGCGAGCCGCATGAGCTTGTCGGCACGCTGCTTTGGCTGTGCGACTCGCGCGCCTCGGGATTTGTAAACGGTGTGGTAATCCCAGTCGACGGCGGATTTTCGGCTTACTCCGGCGTATAGGCGGTTGGGTCCGTGGAATTGTTGGGTGATTAAACTCTCATATTTTCATAAACTGGCATATTATACCGGTAAAAAGCGCAAAAAATAATGGGGGCGGACTTACTTACGCCCCCATTGAGTTTGCTATGATGTGTTTGTTGCCGTCGTCGTTCATACTATCTACTCGCATTTGCGTATATATTTGCGCCTGAGAATATTTCTATCATTTCGCGGCGCAGGCTGTTTGTGATTTCAAGACGAGTGCGCGGCGGAAGCTCGCAGACATCGATGTTGAACAGGTACTTATCAAGGTCGATTTCCTTTATCAGCATCTTAGTGTGGAATATGTTCGCCTGATAGACGTTGATGTCCACCGCGTCGTAGCGCTCAAGCGTTTTCGGGCTGATATAATCTTGAATCGAGTTGATTTTGTGGTCGATGTAGAGCTTGTTGCCGTAAATGTCGCGCGTGAATCCTCTTACCCTATAGTCTAGCGTGATGATGTCCGAGTCGAAGCTGTCGATTAAAAAATCCAAGGTTGAAAGCGGCGTTATTTCCCCGCAGGTCGAAACATCGATGTCCACTCTGAATGTGGCGATTGCGGTATCGGGGTGGTACTCCGGATAAGTGTGTACCGCTATGTGGCTTTTATCGAGATGGGCGAGTACCGTTTCGCTTTGCATTTTCGACTCCACCGAGCCGTCGGCTAAAAGTAACGTCACGGACGCGCCTTGCGGTTCGTAATCCTGCGTTGAAACGCTCAAAACTTTTGCCCCGATCATATCGGTGAGCTGGAAGAGAATTTCGCGCAGCCGCGCAGAATTATACTGCTCGTCTATGTAGGCGATGTAGTCTCGTCGTTCTCGCTCGGTTTTCGCATAGCAGATGTCGTAGATGTTGAACGACAGAGACTTTGTCAGATTATTGAAATCAAACAGCTGGATCTTTTCTTCCACAGCGCAAAACCCCTCCCGTTTATAAAATAAAATGGCGCACCGCATACCGCAATGCACCCTAAGTCTTCATGATTTGTCGGCAGAAGTTTGGCCGGCATTTTGTCCTGTACTTAAGCCCTAAAGTCAGGAACTACTCTTACCACCTTTATTGAAAAGCTTGCAAGCTGTGCATTTTGGTACACAAGTTATAAAGTTACCGAAAAGCGCGCCGTGCGCAGCATCAATAATGCAATAATGCGGCCCAAGCCGCGACCGGAAAGCGCGAGTCTTTCCGATAGTCGTTTGGCTCCGCGATTATTTGCGAAGCGGTCAAGCAGTTCCCTTAGAAACTACTTACAAGAGTATAACATATTACAGCATAATGTGTCAACTATTTTTACCCCAGCTTATTTTTATTTCACCACCACCAAAATATGCCGGTATAGAGTAAAAAGTGTCAAGCTAAAAAGACGAAAAACCGCCGTAGAAGAGCTTCCTCGGCGGTCTTGGCGTCCTCGAGCCGACTCGAACGGCTGACCCTTCGCTTAGGAGGCGAATGCTCTATCCTGCTGAGCTACGAGGACAAATATAGTTGTACGCGGCTGCCCGCGCACCTATATATTATATCATCTTTCGCTCAAAAAATCAACCCGCCTAAAGAAAAAATTTAAATTTATAGCCTAATTTTCGCGTTTTGCCTCATATTCTGCGATTTTCCCGTCAATAATTGCCCAGGCGCGCCTATTTTCCTCGGTATATGCCAAATTGAGCTCTTCGGATAGCGCCTTTTTGCAGTACACCGTCCAGCTCGCGGGCTTGGGGCCAAGATAAGGCTCAAATCCGAACTTTTTGTAAAGCCCGATCGCCCTGTAGCTCCAGGTTTGGGTGGTGAGATATATCACCTTGCCGAGCGCCAGCTTGTTATGCATATCGAGCATGGACGAAAGCAACGCCTTAACGAGGCCTTTGCCTTGATGCCCGGGCATGCATGCGACCCAATGGACGCGCGGCAGCGGCACGCCGAAAAGCCCTCCTTCCCAAAGGGATGCGGTAGCCACCGCTCTGCCCGATGTGTCGGCTACGAAAAGGTTACGGCTGCCGAGCAGCTCCGGGTGGTCGGAAAATGTCCTGTAAAAAAGCTCCAAGCCTGCCTCTTCCGATTCCGCTTCGCCTACCGATGCCATTATCTTTGCCCACTCGCGCTCGCGCCCGGGCGTGTAATGCAGAAGGGTGTAACCATCGGGCAACGTAAAGCGGGGATAACTGCTTGCGTCGCATTTTACCATTATCACGGCGCCGAAAGGCACGGTTTTGTCGAGCAATGCGTTTTTCTCCTTTTTATATTAATTTATATTAGTGCATAAGCAGCGGGATAAAAATGACCATCATACGGCATTTTAGCATTGATATTAGATAATTTCAAGCCAAAAGTAAGAGGGTTTATGCGCAAAAAAACAAAATTAATAAAATTCCCCTTGTAAAAGAAGGCGAGGGAAGGTATAATAACACTTTGTATAGGCCAAAACCGGAGGAGAAAAAATGGCGGCTTTGCGCAACTTTGCGATAACGCTTTGCGTTTCGCTTATTATTTTCGGACTGATAGCCTATTTTCTCGTAGGCATCATTGAAAGCAATATCGATTTTTTAGCGGGTGCCGAAACCGGTGATGAGCCCTCCGATACTGCTGTTGAGACTGAAGAGCCGGACGAAACCGGGGTGTCAGTTGAAACCACTTCGCCGGAGTTTGAGCCTCTGCCGGAGGATTTCCGCGGCTCGACAATCTCGGCTGTGCTGATTGGCTCCGACTATATGCCGGATGTTTACGACGACTACGACCTTTCGGAAATAAACAAAAATATAGACGGTTTTCCGATAAAGGAGAGGCAAATTACCGCAGATTCGATAATCTTCGTCCAAGTCAACATAGAAACTCGCGAGTATGTGTTTTTACCGATACCGTCAAACACATTGGTAGCCGACAAAGGGCTTAATAAGACGCTAGGCTCCCTGCTTGGCGAGTCGGGTCCCAAATACATAAAGGACAAAATTTCGGCCCTTCTTTCAATCTATATCGACTACTACGCGATGTTTACGCTCGACGGGGTAAAGAGCTTTTTTGACGAGCTTGGCGGGATTGAGTACAACGTCCCCTACGATATGGAGTACTTCGACCCGTCGGAAGGCGAAGAGGGGCTGGTCATTGATATCAAAAAGGGGCTTCAAACCTTAACCGGCGAAGATGTAATAAAGCTTTTGCGCTATGTCTCGTATCCCGAAGGCGACGCGAAACGCCGCAGCGTGATAATTGACTTTATGAAGGCAGTCCTTGCCAAAATCACAAGCAAGGAATATATCGAAAAGCTGCCCGAACTTTTCGAAAAAGCACTCGGGGAGGGCATAATCGAGACCGATTTTACCGAAGACGCTCTTGTCGAAAACCTCGACGCGATTTTTGCGTTCAACGATTTTACAAAGACCGTGCTCACAATGCCCGGGAAAGAGGAAATAGTCGACGGCGAAAGGGTTTTTGTGCCCAACACCGCAGCCGTAGGCAATATTATCGGCAAATATAAATATACAGGTTAACTGGGCGTGTACTTAGGCTGCAAAAACCGGACAAGCAATATTACGGAGGAATGGAGATCAGGACGTATGCTGAATACCGAAAAGTCAATGGACAAAATCGTCGCTCTGTGCAAGAACCGGGGCTTTGTCTACAGCGGCTCCGAAATATACGGCGGCCTTGCGAACTCCTGGGACTATGGCCCGCTCGGCGCGGAGCTTAAAAACAACATAAAGCGCGCATGGTGGAAGAAGTTCGTGCAGGAGTCGAAGTACAATGTCGGGATCGACTGTGCGATACTTATGAACCCGCAGGTTTGGGTCGCGTCGGGGCATGTGACAAACTTTAACGACCCGCTTATCGACTGCAGGGCTTGTAAAATGCGTTTCCGCGCCGACAAGCTCGTCGAAGATTATGTAAAGGAAAAAGGGCTCGACGTCAAAGTCGAGGCGATGAGCCAACAGGAGTTGACGGCGTTTATCCGCGAGCACGCTGTCCCATGCCCCGGCTGCGGCAAGAGCGACTTTACGGATATACGCAAATTCAACATGATGTTCAAGACTTTCCAAGGCGTGACGGAGGATTCGGCGTCGCAGATTTACCTCCGACCCGAAACGGCACAGGGAATATTCGTCAACTTCAAAAACGTACAGCGCACCTCGCGCAAAAAGGTGCCGTTTGGCATCGCGCAGATAGGTAAAGCGTTCCGCAACGAGATTACGCCCGGCAACTTCATCTTCCGTACAAGAGAGTTCGAGCAGATGGAGCTTGAGTTCTTCTGCAAGCCGGGCACCGACCTTGAGTGGTTTGAATATTGGCGGCAGTTCTGCTACGATTGGCTGATTTCGCTTGGCTTAAAGACTGAGAATTTGCGCTTGCGCGACCACGAGAAAGAGGAGCTTGCCTTCTACTCGAACGCGACAACCGACTTTGAATTCTTGTTCCCGTTCGGCTGGGGTGAGCTTTGGGGCATAGCCGACCGCACCGACTATGACCTCTCGCGCCATCAGGAGTACTCGGGCGAGGATATGTCGTATTTCGATCCCGAAACGAATGAGCGTTATATACCTTATGTCATAGAGCCTTCTCTCGGAGTCGACCGCGCGCTGCTCGCTTTCCTTGTCGACGCATACGATGAGGAGGTGCTCGAGCGCGACGAGCAGGGCAATGTCAAGGACATGCGCGTCGTGCTGCATCTGCATCCGGCGCTCGCGCCCGTAAAATGTGCGGTATTGCCGCTGTCCAAAAAGCTCGCGGAGCCTGCGCTTGAGATTTACCAGATGCTGTCGAAGAGCTTTGTTACCGATTACGACGACGCGGGTTCAATCGGCAAGCGCTACCGCCGCCAGGACGAGATCGGCACGCCGCTGTGCGTCACTTACGACTTCGATTCCGAAAACGACAAATGCGTCACCGTACGCGACCGCGACACGATGCAGCAGGTGCGCATACCGATTGACGAAGTCGAGTCGTATATTGCCGAGCGCATAAAGTTTTAGCCAAAACCGCTGCCGATTTGGGGGAAGGCTCCAAACCGGCGGTTTTTTAAAAAGTTAGCGAGGTGGTAAAATGGAAAATTGCCGTATAAGCACCGGCCTTTGGTTTAGCGAAAAATACAGCGAGGACGCGGTATTTTCAATTCGGGCAGTGCGCCAGCATTGCGCGGTGCAGAGCAAATACCAGAGCATAGAAGTATACGAGTCGCCCGAGTTCGGCAGGTTCCTTATAATCGACGGCATCATGATGCTGACCGAGCGCGACGAGTTTATATATCACGAAATGATAACCCATGTGCCAATGGCGGTGCACCCGAATGTCAAAAACGTGCTGGTGATAGGCGGCGGCGACGGCGGCACATTGCGCGAGCTTTCAAGGTACAAAGGGATAGAGAGCATCGATATTGTGGAAATAGATGAAGAAGTAATAAAGGTTTGCAAAGAGTTTATCCCCAAGACAGCCTGCGGTTTTAACGACCCGCGCGTAAATGTATATATCGAGGACGGGATAAAATTTGTCGCCGGATGCAAAGACAAGTACGACCTTATAATTGTCGACTCCACCGACCCGATAGGCCCGCCAGGCGAGGGGCTGTTTACGCTTGAATTTTATAAGAATTGCCATGACGCGCTTCGTGCCGACGGCATAATGGTAAACCAGCACGGGGGGCCGTTTTATGAGGTAGATATCGGCCAAATGAAGCGTTCCCACGAGCGGATTTATAAGGTTTTTCCGATAAGCTTGGTATATCAAGCGAATATCCCGACTTATGCGTCGGGGATTTGGATGTTCGGATTTGCCTCGAAAAAGTACCATCCCATCCGCGATATGCGGAAGGATTGGGAAGGGTTTGAGATAAAAACCGACTACTATAATCCGAGCCTGCACATCGGCGCGTTTTGCCTTCCTACTTACGTCGAGCGGATGCTAAAAGAATGCGAAAGCTGACGGGGCAGTGCCAATTAGCTTTGCTCATGGCAAAAATAAAAAAGCCGGCGGTTTATGCCGGCTGTTTTTTTGCTTTTTACGCTTCCGCTTCGCCTTTTTTGGCGAGGTATGCCTTCAGCGCAGACGCAAGCTCGTTGGGGCATGACGTGTTTTTCTGCCCGCAGGTGATTCCGTCTAGCTTTTTGATCACTTCGCCAATCTTCATGCCGCTGCAAAGCGAGGCAAGACCTCGCGTATTGCCGTTGCAGCCCCCGGTAAATTGCACTTTTTCGATGGTCTTGCCGTCGTCGGCAATGCTTATCTCAATCTCGCGCGAGCAAACCCCGCGCGGGACATACCTGAATTTTTCCATATGTAAATCTCCTGTCAAAATAATCCTACAAACCTATATTATATTCCTTTTTCCGGTCACGCTCTCGAGCGTGACTTTATAAACGCGCGTAGGCATGCCGCAGCTGTCAAGCGGGTATTGAGGCTGCCCGCAGTGCTCGCAAATGAGAAGAAGGCCGCGTCGGGCCTCTTCGCCCGTCACGACTTCGGCCCTGCCGAACCCGATTATGCTCTCGTAGCCCGCGGTTATGCCTTTGTAGCCGTGGAAAATGTCCGCCTCGACACAGACGCGGTTGTCTTTGGCGAGCAGCTCGTGCTTTAGCCCCTCTTTGGCGCCGTGAAAATATATGGTTATCTTGTCGCGGGTAAACTCAAACCCGAACGACAGCGGCACCACGTATGGTCCGCACGAGCCGGCCATGCCGAGCCGTATCACTTCGCATCGGGACAAAATGCCAGCGATTTCGCCTATATCGGTTACCTGCCTATTTGTACGCCTCATCGTGCTTCCGCAAAATATCCCTTTTTGCTTCATTATTTTATCAGCTAATCGCGGCCGTGTCAATAAGATTAAAAAAAGGGTGTATGTTAACTTACGGTAGAAAAAGAAACAACAGATTGATAATTGAAATCCTCGGCAGCGGCGCTTAAAATAGTATTACAGAAACATCCGGAGGTGCGCGATGAGAATAAAAATAGGCGGCAATATCCGAAAACTGCGCGCGCAAAATGGCATGACGCAGGAAAGGCTTGCGGAGTATCTCGGCGTCAGCCCACAGGCGATCTCGCGCTGGGAATCGGAGACCTGCTATCCCGATCTTGAGATGCTGCCCGGCATCGCTTCTTTTTTCGGCGTTTCCATAGACGAGCTTTTAGGCTACGACTCATCCGAACAGGAGCAGATGAAGATACTTCAGAAAATAACCGCGCTGATTCAAAGCGGCAAGCAAGACGAAGCGCGCGAAGAGGCAAGGTACGGGCTCGGCTTATATCCCAAAAACCACGCTATTGCCACGGCGCTTGCGTCGCTCCTTTTTACTTCACACAAAGATGACTCCGAGCTTGAAGAGTGCATTGCTCTGTGTAGGAGAGTGCTTCGCGACTGCACGTCTGACAGCGAAGCCGGCGATCTTTTGAGAATCGCCGCTAAAAACATGCTCGTCTTATCGCTGATTAAAACCGGCGACCGGAAAGGCGCGCTCGAGGTTGCTCAGACATTACCCGCGTTGCATCATGTACGGGATTTTAATATCCAAATGGCGCTCGAAGGCGAGGAACGCTGGAATTTCTCTGTGTCGGCTCTGCCGTTAATGTGCGTAATGCTCGGCGTTTTCTTAAACAAAATGTCGCATTTGGGAGAAAAGGGAATTCCGATCTGCTTTTATACGCTGGAGGAATGCAGGCGCGACTTGCAGGTTTGGGACGCGCTATATTACGAAGCCGACAAGCGCGACGGCGGCGTTACCAAACGCAGTAACTTTGTCTATATGTACCTGCATTTTACCGCCGCGCGCAAATGCGCACAGCAAGGCGAGAAAGCCGAGGCGCTAAAACATCTAGCAGAGGCGTCAAGATGCGCCGGCACGGATGAGCCGTCCGCGCTGCTTGCGGCTAATACTGCCTCCATGGAAACAATCGCGCAAGTCGATCCCGCCTGCACAAAGCGCGAGGATAACTACAAAGGCAAAAACTTCGCTTTTTTTATATACTACGGGTATATTCAAAACGGCTGCTTTGAGGCGCTCAAAGACGAGCCAGAATACGCGGATATTGAGGCAGCGATAAAAAAGGCGGCAGAGGCATAGTGTAAATGTAATAGGGAAAAATAATAAATCGAAGGTAGAATAGGATAAAGCTTTACCGCGCTTATAAAATAAGCGCGGTTTTAAATTTTGCCCGGTCCGGTTTTGCCGCTTGGTCAACTCTTGCCTTGACGATATTTAGGCTTTGTGGTATCATAAACTCGTATAGGTATCACGCGCGGCTTAGCACAGGACTCTTGGGTGCGGCCGTCGTTAGAAAAGGTAGCAAGATGAAAGAAAAGAACATACCCATCAGTACCTTGCGGAGGCTGCCGGTATATTTACATTATTTAAACTCGATTAAGGATAAAATTTCAAACATATCTGCCACCGCGATAGCTGAGGAATTCGGCCTCAACGACGTGCAGGTGCGAAAGGACCTAGGAGCGGTCAGCGGCAGCGGGCGGCCTAAAACCGGCTATTCGGTCACGGAGCTAATCGCCCAGCTTGAGGAGGCACTCGGCTATGGGACAAAAACAAAAACCATCCTTGTTGGCGCGGGCAACCTAGGCAAAGCGCTACTGTCGTACAGCGGTTTTGCAGATTACGGCATCGACATTATAGCCGCGTTCGACAACAATCCCGCGCTTTGGGGCACTTTCGTGGGCGGAAAACCTATACTGCCTGACATCGACCTTGAAGCGGTGTGCAGGGATAAAAAGATTATGCTGGGTATAATAACCGTACCGGTCGAGCACGCACAGGAGATTTGCGACAGGCTGGTAGCCTGCGGCATCCGCGCGATTTGGAACTTCGCGCCGACTATCTTACGCGTCCCCGAAGGAGTCATGGTGGAAAACGAAAATCTCGCGTCTTCACTAGCAATACTCTGCAAGCACCTGCGAGAAGGCTCAAACGGCGAAGATTATCTCGAGTAGAGTCATATTTCCCCAATTGTGCCCCGTTTAGCCATTGCGGGATTATGTATTTATCATACCCTTTGCAAGCGAAGGAAGCCTTATGAACCTAATGCATCTCAAATACGCGGTTGAGATCGCCGAAACTAACTCGATGACAAAGGCGGCGGAGCGGCTTTACACCGCCCAGCCCAACCTCAGCCGCGCGATCCGCGAGCTTGAAAACACGCTTGGCATACAGATATTCAAAAGAACCTCGAAAGGGCTTTACCCCACCGCGCAGGGCGAGGTTTTCCTGGCGCGCGCGCGGAAAATCCTCGCGCAGGTGGACGAGCTTGAAGACATGTTCCGCGACGGCAAGAAAAAAGAGAGCGAGTTTTCGATCTCGGTGCCGCGCGCGAGTTATATCGCGGAGGCGTTCCTCGAGTTTGTCAGAAAGCTGCCGCGCGATCTTGCGGTGGAGATATATTACAAAGAAACTAACGCAATGCGGGCGATATCGAACATCCTCAACGCAGACTACCGCATGGGCATCCTCCGATACCAGTCGGTATACGACCGCAACTTCAAGGAGATGCTTGACGAAAAGGAGCTTGAAGGCGAGCTTGTGTGCGAGTTTGTGCCGGTATTGATTTTCAGCAGCAAAAGCCCGCTTGCCGAAAAAGAGGAAATAGAGCCCAAAGACCTAAAGGACCTTATTGAGCTGTCGCATCCCGACCCATACGTCCCATCGATTTCGCCGGCGACCGCGCGTAAAAACGAGGTGCTGAGCGAGTCGACCCGCCATGTGTTCATTTTCGAGCGCGGAAGCCAGTTTGATTTACTTGCTACCCACCCTGAAACATTCATGTGGGTGTCGCCGGTACCCGAGCGGCTGCTAAAGCTGCACGGTCTTGTAATGCGGGAATGCTCGTTTATCTCAAAACGGTACCGCGACGTGCTGATTCGCAAGCGCGACTATAAGCTCACCGAGCTAGATAAAAGGTTTATCGACGAGCTGATGCGCGCAAAACGCGAAATTATTAAATAGGTATATCGAATAAATGACAAAACGATAAAGGCATATCGATAAAGATATATCGATATGCCTTTTTAATATTTCTCATAGGAGATTATATGTGTTATGATATAGGTGCAAGATAAATAGCCCAACTGGGGGGAAACACATGGCGGAAATCATTGGTGCTGCCAAATATCCTGTAGTTGACAGCGTTGAGAGCCTGGCGGCACGGCTAGAGCAGGTACGCGCCGCGCAGCGCGTGTTCGCGACTTTTACCCAAGAACAGGTTGACAAAATTTTCAAAGCGGCGGCAATGGCGGCAAATAAAGCCCGCATACCGCTTGCGAAGCTTGCGGTCGAAGAGACCGGCATGGGCGTAGTCGAAGACAAAGTCATAAAAAACCATTACGCTTCCGAGTATATCTACAATGCATATAAAGACGTAAAGACTTGCGGCGTAATCGAAGAGGACGCCTCATATGGCATAAAAAAGATTGCCGAGCCGGTTGGTGTCATCGCGGCGGTTATACCGACCACAAACCCAACCTCGACGGCGATTTTCAAAACACTTATTGCGCTTAAAACCCGCAACGGCATAATACTAAGCCCGCATCCGAGGGCGAAGCGCTGCACAATCGAGGCGGCACGCATAGTGCTCGAGGCGGCTGTCGCGGCTGGTGCACCCGAGGATATAATCGGCTGGATAGACGTGCCGAATGTTGAGTTGACAAACTATATCATGAGAGAAGCCGACCTGATACTTGCGACGGGTGGACCCGGCATGGTGCGCGCGGCGTACTCGTCCGGCAAGCCCGCGATAGGCGTCGGGCCCGGCAACGTACCCGCGATTATAGACGAGTCGGCTGACATCGTGCTTGCCGTAAGCTCGATAATCCACTCCAAGACATTCGACAACGGCATGATATGCGCCTCCGAGCAGGCGGTCATCGTTCCCGAAAAAATATACGACGCGGTCAAAGACGAGTTCGCTTACCGCGGCTGCTATTTCCTCTCACCTGAGGAAACCGAGAAAGTACGCAAAACAATAATCATAAACGGCGCGATTAATGCCAAAATCGTCGGGCAGAAAGCTGCGACTATCGCCGAAATGGCGGGCATTACGGTCCCGGCGAACACAAAGATTCTCATCGGCGAGGTCGAGAGCGTCGAGCTTACCGAAGAGTTCTCGCATGAGAAGCTGTCGCCGGTTCTTGCGATGTACCGCGCCAAAGACATCGATGAAGCGTTTGAGAAAGCGGCGCGGCTGATTGAGGACGGCGGCCTCGGCCATACGGCCGCGATATACCTTGACCCGGTCAAGGCAAAAGACACGCTTGAGAAGTTCACTCAGCGCATGAAGACCTGCCGCATATTGGTCAACACTCCTTCCTCGCACGGCGGCATAGGCGACCTTTACAACTTCAAGCTTGCGCCTTCGCTTACGCTCGGCTGCGGGAGCTGGGGCGGCAACTCGGTTTCCGACAACGTCGGCGTAAAGCACCTTCTGAACATCAAGACCGTCGCCGAGAGGAGAGAGAACATGCTTTGGTTCCGCGCGCCCGAAAAAGTTTACTTCAAGAGGGGCTGCCTGCCTGTCGCGCTCGCCGAGCTGGGCACGATGGGCAAAAAGAAAGCGTTTATCGTCACCGACAAGTTCCTTTACTCAAATGGCTACACAAAGCCGGTCGAAGAGAAACTCGACGAGATGGGCATAACGCACACCACGTTCTACGACGTCGAGCCCGACCCGAGCCTTGCATCCGCGCGCGAGGGCGCAAAACAGATGCTCGCATTCGAGCCTGACGTAATAATAGCCGTCGGCGGCGGCTCGGCGATGGACGCGGCGAAAATCATGTGGGTGCTTTACGAGCATCCCGAAGCCGACTTCCACGATATGGCGATGCGCTTTATGGACATCCGCAAGCGCACATACACCTTCCCGAAGATGGGCGAGAGGGCGTATTTCGTCGCTATACCGACCACTGCGGGCACAGGTTCTGAGGTAACGCCGTTTGCGGTTATCACCGACGAGTCGACCGGCATCAAATACCCGCTTGCCGACTACGAGCTTTTGCCGGATATGGCGATTGTCGACGCCGACCTGATGATGAACGCGCCGCGCAGCCTCACGGCAGCGTCGGGTATCGACGCGCTGACGCATGCGCTTGAGGCATACGCCTCGATTATGGCGACCGACTATACCGACGGGCTTGCGCTGCGCGCTTTGCAGCTGATATTTGCCTACCTGCCGCGCGCGTATGAGCATGGCGCAAACGACCCCGTCGCGCGCGAGAAGATGGCGAACGCCGCGACAATCGCGGGCATGGCGTTTGCGAACGCCTTCCTCGGCATCTGCCACTCGATGGCGCATAAGCTTGGCGCATTCTTCCACCTGCCGCACGGCATTGCGAACGCGCTGCTTATCACCCACGTGATGCGCTTCAACGCGGCTGAAGCACCCGAAAAGATGGGCACGTTCCCGCAGTACGCATACCCGCACGCGCTCGCGCGATATGCCGAAATAGCCGACGCGCTGGGCATTGAGGGCGATACCGACGAGGCGAAGCTCGAGGCGCTCATCGCAAAGATTGAAGAGCTGAAAGCAAAAGTAGGCATAAAGCCCACAATCCGCGACTATGTGCCGGATGAGGCAGGGTTTTTAGCAAAGCTCGACGAGATGACCGAGCAGGCGTTCGACGACCAGTGCACAGGCGCAAACCCGCGCTACCCGCTGATGAGCGAGATTAAAGAGATTTATAAGAACGCTTATTACGGCACGGCGGCAAAAGAGAAGGAGGAATAAGCGATGGGCATTCGCGCAGACAAAATCATAGCGGTAAGGACCACAAAAATCGTTTACCGCGACGGCGACACGGTACTAAAAGTTTTTAACTCCGACTACTCCAAAGCCGACGTGCTGAACGAAGCGCTAAATCAGGCGCGCGTAGAGGAGACGGGTCTGAACATCCCGCGCGTGCTTGAGGTGTTCAAACCTGAGGGCAAGTGGGCAATTAGGTTCGACTATATCGAAGGCAAAACGCTCGCGCAGCTGATGGAAGAAAACCCTGATAAGAAAGACGAGTACTTAAATTTGCTAGTCGACCTTCAGATGCAGGTGCACTCCAAAAAAGTCCCGATGCTCAGCAAGCTCAAAGAGAAGATGCACCGTAAAATCGACATGACGACTCTTGACCCGACGACCAAATACGAGCTGAAGACACGGCTCGAAGGCATGCCGACGCACGACAAGCTCTGCCACGGCGACTTTAACCCTTCAAACATTATTATAAGGCCGGACGGCGTGCCGTTTATAATCGACTGGTCGCATGCGACGCAGGGTAACGCTTCTGCCGACGTGGCGCGCACATATCTGCTCTTTTGGCTTGCTGGCGACATCGCCGGAGCGAACAAATACCTTGAGCTGTTCTGTGAAAAGAGCAACACCGACCCGCGCTATGTGCAAAAATGGCTGCCTATCGTCGCCGCATCGCAGTCGGTCAAAGGGCGGCCCCAGGAGCGGGAAATCCTGCTCCGCTGGGCAAGCGTTGTGGAGTATGAATAAAAGCCCCAAGCTATGGAGGATGAAAAATGAAAGTCACGGTATGCATCGGCAGCTCCTGCCATCTTAAAGGCTCGCGTCAAGTCGTCGAGCTGCTTCAGGAGTTTATAGAGCAGAATAACCTCAAAGAGAAAATCGAGCTTTCCGGCACGTTCTGCATGGGGAAGTGCAAGACCGGCGTCAACGTAATGGTCAATGGCGAGTCTTTTTCGGTGTCGCCCGAAACTGTGCGCGAGTTCTTCGAGAAGGAGATTAAAGCAAAGCTTTAACGGCTTCGGAGCCGCCCGACAAAGCTGCCCAAAAAGAGTGTGATTTATATGGCGGAATTTCTGAAGCTGAAGAAAACAAACTGTAAAAACTGTTATAAATGCATCAGGCACTGCCCTGTTAAATCCATAAGGTTTTCGGGTAACCAAGCGCATATAGTCGCGGACGAATGCATACTTTGCGGCCGGTGTTACGTGTTTTGCCCGCAAAACGCGAGGGAGATAGTCGACGAGATTGAGCTTACCGAGGTTTTGCTGGGCGGAGACCAGCCGGTTATCGCAAGCGTAGCGCCTTCGTTTAGGGCTTACTTTGAAGGCATAGGGTTTGAGGCGCTGAAAGATGCGCTGCTTAAGCTTGGCTTTGCCGGCGCCGAGGAGACCGCGCTCGGCGCGACGATGGTAAAGCGAGAGTATGAGCGGTTACTAAAAGAGGGCAGCCGCGACGTGATTATCACATCGTGCTGCCATACGGTGAATTTACTTATTGAGAAATATTTCCCGTCGCTGCTCGGCTGCCTTGCGCCCGTAAAGTCGCCGATGCAAGCGCACTGCGAGGATATAAAGCGCAGGGTGCCGGGCGCTGCTACGGTGTTCATAGGGCCGTGCCTCTCAAAAAAGGATGAGGCTTACTCCGCCTCACTAGATGCGGCGCTGACTTTCGACGAGCTGTCGACGATGCTTGCAAGACAGGGGATAACGCTCGAAAAAAGCGCAAATAAAGGCGCGCAAGCCGGCGAGGGAAGAGCGAGGATGTTCCCGGTCGCGGGCGGTATAATCGGCTCGATGACATACAAAAACCCCGACTTTACCTACTTAACAGTGGACGGCATTGATAACTGTATCGCCGTGCTGCGCGACCTTGAGTCGGGCGGGTTAAGCCGATGCTTTGTTGAGATGTCGTCTTGCACAGGCAGCTGCATCGGCGGCCCGATAATGGAAAAATACCGCAACCTGCCGGTAAGGCATTACTGCGCAGTCGTATCTTATGCGGGCGAGCGCGACTTTGATTTGCCGCAGCCCGACCCGTCGGCGCTTTATATCGAGCGCCTCGCGCGTGTGCCAAAGCGCGAGACGCCCACCGAGGAAGAGATCGCCGAGATAATGCGAAAAATGGGAAAGCTTTCGCCGGCGAATATCCTCAACTGCGGCACCTGCGGGTACGACACGTGCCGGGAAAAAGCAATCGCAATCTGGCAAGGCAAGGCGGAAATTAGCATGTGCCTGCCGTACCTTATGGAAAAGTCTGAGCGGTTTTCAAACAACATACTCGACAACACGCCTAACGGCATACTGGTCGTTAACGAGTCGCTCGAAGTGCAGGACATCAACCCCGCCGCGATGAGGATGCTCAACATCAGCCATAAATCAGATGTCCTCGGCGAGCCGGTCGTGAGAATAATGGACCCTTCGCCATTCCTCGACGCGCTTGAAGGAAAAAAGCCCGTTCAGGGAAAAATGTCGTATTTTGCCGAATATGGTCGATACCTCGAGCAAACAATGGTTTACGACCGCACCTCAGGCTGCGTGATATTGCTTTTGAGGGACGTTACCGAGGAGGAAAAGGAGCGCGCCAAAAAAGCCGAGCTTTCAAGGCAAACGATTGAAACCGCCGACCGCGTGGTCGAGCGGCAGATGCGCATAGTGCAAGAGATAGCCTCGCTGCTCGGCGAGACTGTCGCCGAAACGAAGATCGCGCTGACAAAGCTCAAGGAGTCGGTCAAGCATGACGGGCAGTGACCTTTGCGCCGACATCGGCGCGTTGAGCATCAGCCATTGGGGCGAGCAGCTTTGCGGCGACAGCGTCGAGGTTATCCAGCCCGAGGACGGCGACTCGACGGTGATAGTGTTGGCAGACGGGCTTGGCAGCGGCGTGAAAGCGAGCATCCTCTCGACGCTCACATCAAAGATTATCTCGACAATGCTCGCCGCTGGGATGAGGCTTGAGGACGCGGTCTCAACGATAATATCGACTCTGCCGGTCTGCTCGGTGCGCGGGATTGCGTACTCGACATTTACGATTATCCGCATCACCGGCGGGCGGCGCGCCGAGTTTATAATCTACGACAACCCGCGCGTCATAATGCTGCGCGGCGGCGATGAGTATAGGTTGCCGTTTTCGGCGCAGGAAATTCACGGCAAACGCATCATACGCTCCGAAACTGAGCTGTGCGAAGGCGATATAATCTTCGCCTTCACCGATGGGGTAGAACATGCCGGCGTCGGGCGCAGCTACAATTTCGGATGGAAACGCGAGGACATAATAGAGTTCATGAAGCCATTTAAAGGAGTGGGGTTTGCGGCAAAGACTTTGACGAAAATCCTGCTCGACGAAACCGAGCGGCTTTATGGCGGAAAGCCCGGCGACGACGCCACGGTGTGCACGGTGCTCATCCGGCGCCGCGAGCCTGTGAACCTGCTCATCGGCCCGCCGTCGAACAGAGACGACTGCGGCAAAATGATGTCGCTGTTCTTTTCCAAAAAAGGCAAGCACATCGTATGCGGGGGAACAACCTCGACGATTGCCGCGGAGTACCTGGGCAAGCCGATTCGGACCAATCTCTTATATTTTGACCCCGAGATTCCGCCAACCGCCGAGATTGAAGGCGTCGACCTTGTCACCGAGGGCGTCATAACCGTCAGCCGCGTGCTTGAGTATGCGAAAAACTACCTTGGCGACAACTCGCTTTACTCGAAATGGAGCGTCGGTCAGGACGGAGCCTCGAAAATAGCGCGGATTCTCTTTGAAGAGGCGACCGACATAAACTTTTTCGTCGGCCGGGCGGTAAACCCCGCACATCAAAACCCAACGCTTCCTATTGGCTTTAGCATAAAGATGAAGCTCGTCGAAGAGCTTACCGAGTGCTTGACCAAAATGGGCAAAAAGATAAAAGTAAACTATTTCTAAGAGGTAGAAGGATGAAAAATAGCTTCGATTACGCGACCGTGGACGCGATACTAGAGGTCAACGGTTGCAGTCCCAAAGCGATAATCTCGATATTGCAGGATATCCAGGAGCACTATCACTACCTGCCGCGCGAGGTGTTCCCGTATCTTGCAAAAAAGCTGGGCATAAGCGAGGCTAAGGCTTACAGCGTCGCGACTTTTTATGAAAACTTCTCGCTTGAGCCCAAGGGCAAATATGTAATTCGCATTTGCGACGGTACCGCGTGCCACGTTAGGCGCTCGATACCGATACTTGAAAAGATACGCTCCGAACTTGGCCTGACCGAGGGCAAGAAAACCACCGACGACCTTAACTTCACCGTCGAAACGGTGTCCTGCCTTGGCGCATGCGGCCTTGCGCCCGTTATAACGGTAAACGACAAAGTGTATGCCGCGATGACGCCCGATAAGGCAGCGGAGCTGATAAAAGAACTTAAGGAGGAAATCGACCGTGCGTAAAAAACTAACAAGCAGGCAGGAGCTTCTTGCGCTGCGCAGCGAAGTAAAGGCGGCGCTCGACAGGCAAAAGATAAAACTTCTCGTCTGCGCAGGAACCGGATGCGTAGCCGGCGGCTCGCTTTGCATCTATGAGCGCTTGTCGGAGCTGCTTGCTGAAAAAGGCCTGCCGTATTCCGTCGAGCTGGAGGTTGAAGCGCACGACGAGACGGTTGGCATCAAAAAGTGTGGCTGCCATGGCTTTTGCGAGATGGGCCCGCTGCTCCGCATCGAGCCCCAAGGCTGGCTTTACACAAAGGTAAAGCTTGAGGATTGCGAAGAGATAATCGAGCGCACGGTCGAGCGCGGCGAGCTGATAGAGAGGCTCGCATACCGTAAAAACGGCGTGATTTACCCCCGCCAAGAGGATATCCCGTTTTATAAAAAGCAGACGCGCGTTGTGCTCGAGCACTGCGGCCGCATAGACGCCGAGTCTATCGAGGAGTACATAGCTCAAGACGGCTATACCGCATTTGAGCGCGTGCTGTTTGACATCGACGGCGACCAGGTTGTCAAAACCATAAAGGATTCCGGACTTCGCGGGCGCGGCGGCGCGGGCTTCCCCGCCGGCATCAAGTGGGAGACGGTTCGCAATCTCGAAGCCGACCAGAAATATGTGCTCTGCAACGGCGACGAAGGCGACCCCGGCGCGTTTATGGACCGCAGCATTATGGAAGGCGACCCGCACCGCGTAATTGAAGGCATGATGATAGCAGCCGCGGCGGTCGGCGCAACCGAAGGGTATATCTACGTCCGCGCCGAGTATCCGCTTGCGGTCACAAGGCTGCAGAGGGCTATCGAGCAGGCGAGGGAGCTTGGGCTGCTCGGCAAAAACATCCTCGGCTCGGGATTTGACTTTGACATCCACATCAACCGCGGCGCAGGCGCTTTTGTCTGCGGCGAGGAGACCGCGCTCATCGCCTCGATCGAAGGAGAACGCGGGTTCCCGCGGGTACGCCCGCCTCTGACAGTAATAAAAGGCCTTTTCGGCAAGCCGACGGTGCCTAATAACGTTGAGACATACGCCAACGTGCCTTCGATCATCAACCGCGGCGCCGAGTGGTTTTGTAGCCTCGGCAGCCCGGGCAACTCGGGCACAAAGGCATTTGCGCTTACCGGCAACATCGAGAACACTGGCCTTATCGAGGTCCCGATGGGCACGACGTTGCGCGAGATAATTTACGATATAGGCGGCGGCTGCCGCGGCGGCGCTGAGTTCAAAGCCGTGCAGATAGGCGGTCCTTCGGGCGGCTGCCTTACGCGCGAGCACCTCGATTTGCCGCTGGATTTCGACTCGCTAAAACAGGTCGGCGCGATAATCGGTTCGGGCGGACTGGTTGTCATGGACGAGCACACCTGCATGGTCGAGGTCGCGCGTTTCTTCATGAACTTCACACAGAACGAGTCGTGCGGCAAGTGCGTTCCCTGCCGCGAGGGGACAAAGCGCATGCTCGAGATACTCGAACGTATTGTCGAGGGCAAAGGCCAGCCTGAGGATATCGAGACTCTCGCCGAGCTGTCCGACATGATAATAAACACCGCGCTATGCGGGCTTGGCAAGACTGCGCCCAACCCCGTGCGCAGCACGCTGCAGTATTTCCGCGAGGAGTACGAGGCGCATATTGCCGGCACCTGCCCGACCGGGAACTGCCAGAAGCTGAAGAAGATAAAGATAAACCCCGAAACATGCAAAGGCTGCACCAAGTGCGCAAAGGCCTGCCCCGTCGGCGCGATTACCGGCAAAGTAAAGCAGCCGCACGAGATCGACCAGTCCAAGTGCATCAAGTGCGAAGCCTGCATCTCGGTGTGCCCGTTTAAGTCTATAGCGTCGGCATGAGAAAACAGAGAGGTATAGAGATGAACGGAAACTATGTAACGATTGACGGGATTCCCGTAAAGATAGAAAACGAAAAAAACCTGCTTGAGCTGATCCGCAAAGCCGGCGTAAAGATGCCCACATTCTGCTACCATTCCGAACTGTCGGTTTATGGCGCCTGCCGGATGTGCATGGTGGAAAACGAGCGCGGGCAGCTCGAAGCGTCCTGCTCGACCCCGCCGCGCCCGGGCATGTCGGTAAAGACCAATACCGAGCGGCTGCGCAAGTACCGCAAAATGATACTTGAGCTTCTGCTCGCCAACCATTGCCGCGACTGCACGACCTGCGACAACAACGGCAAGTGCAAGCTTCAGGACCTTGCCGACCGGTTCCACATCAAGGGCGTGCGTTTCCCGAACACCGCGACAAAGCCGATTGTCGACGACTCCTCGCTTTGCATAATTAAGGATACGAGCAAATGCATACTCTGCGGCGACTGCGTTCGTATGTGCAACGAGGTGCAAAACGTCGGCGCTATCGACTTTGCAAGGCGCGGCTCGAAAATGAAAATTTCCACCGCGTTCGACGTGCCGCTAAACGAGTCGCCATGCGTAGGGTGCGGCCAGTGCTCGGCGGTTTGCCCGACCGGCGCGCTTGTAGTGCGCAACGATACAGCGAAAGTATGGCGCGCGCTCGAGGATGAAAACCTCAAAGTTTCGGTCCAGATAGCGCCCGCGGTCCGAGTCGCTATCGGCCGCGAGTTGCGCGTGCGCGAGGGCGAGAACGCGATGGGCAAAATCGTCGCAGCACTCCGCAGGATCGGCTTTGACGAGATTTACGACACCAGCGTAGGCGCCGACCTTACGGTTCTTGAGGAAACCGAAGAATTCCTCGACAGGCTCGAGCGGGGCGAGAAGTTGCCGCTTTTCACTTCCTGCTGCCCGGCATGGGTAAACTACTGCGAAAAGAAGCATCCGGAGCTGCTCCCCAATGTTTCGACCTGCCGCTCCCCGATGCAGATGTTCGCCGCGGTGCTCAAAGAAGCGAACAAAACCGAGTCGAAAAAACTCTTCCACGTCGCGGTTATGCCTTGCACGGCTAAAAAGTATGAGGCGCAGCGCCCCGAGTTTGTGTCGGGCGGCGTGCCCAATGTGGATGCGGTCATAACGACCCAAGAGCTTATCCGCATGATCAAAGAGGCGGGCGTGATATTCGACGAGCTTGAGCCTGAGGCAGTCGATATGCCGTTTGGCACCGTATCGGGCGCGGGCGTAATATTCGGCGTGACCGGCGGCGTCACCGAAGCCGTGCTTCGCCGGGTGACAAGCGACAAGTCGCGCGCGGCACTGATTTCCCTCGCGAACGCCGGCGCGCGCGGAAGCGAAGGCATAAAAGAATTTGAAGTCCCCTATAGTGGCAGGATGCTAAAGATTGCGGTTGTCAGCGGGCTTGGCAACGCCGAGCGCATTATTAAGCGCATCGAGGCAGGCGAGCATTTCGACCTCGTCGAAGTTATGGCGTGCCCCGGCGGCTGCGTATGCGGCGCAGGCCAGCCGTTTGTGCCCACCGAGCAGAGGCATAACCGCGCGAAGGGCCTTTACAATACCGACCGCGTTTCAAGCATCCGCCGTTCGGAAGACAACCCGCTTATGATAACTCTCTACGAAGGAATCCTCAAAGGGAAAGTACACGAGCTGCTGCATGTAGATTACGTGGGCAAGGGGGAGCACTAAAATGACAGAGCTTTCGGTATGCGTCGGTAGCGCCTGCCACCTCAAAGGCGCACAGAATGTGGTCTATACTTTCCGGCACCTGATAGAAGAATACGGTGTCGTCGAAAAAATCGAGCTTAAGGCTCACTTTTGCATGAAAATGTGCGCCTGCGAGGGCGTCTCGGTGAGGTTTGACGGCAAAGCATACAGTATACAGCCGGAACAGGCGCGCGCATTCTTCCGCGAAAACGTGTTGCCAGTGGTGTTAGGCTAAATTTGCTGCGCGGCGGGGGAGTGCGCACGGCGCTTGCCGAAAGCGGGAAATCCCTACGCCCGCGGGCAAAACAAAACGTACACCGCCGGAAGGAGGGTTTACCTCCCGCCGGCGGTTTTTGCTTTAGGCTTTGCATTTTTATCTCGCGCACGCAAACTTTCGGATGATGTTCCGGTAATACTGCTGAGGATAGTGGTCGGCAATGCTCAGCATAAACGGCAAGCGCGGGCAGCCGATATGTATTTTCATCCCCACATGGCGGTAGCCTAAAAACGCGGGCGGCAGTTTTGTCACGATGTCGTTGCCGTTCTCAATCCTAAACACCTTTAGCAGTCGTCTGTTGTACGAGTCGCGGAACGCTTTGTTGCCAACCCTCGGCGCTCCGAAAAGATATACTTCATAGTCAAGATCGGGAAAATTATACTCAAGGTCGACTGAGCACAAAATCGCGAGCGCTGCGCCCTGCGAGTGACCGGCGATTTTTACCGACTCAACCCCGCACGAAACCGCGCGGTGAATGGCGTTGCGCACGAATGGCGATTTGTATGCGGTTATAAACCCCCTATGCACGCGTATCGGCGACGCGGTGTTGCCGTAGGGGACTGTCATTTTGTCAAACATAAAATTGGTTTTCCAGTCGCGCGGCGAGTCGGAGCCTCTGAAAGTTATGTAAAGCGTTTTGCCGCACCGCCGCAGGTAGCACTGTACGTCGGTCACAGGGTCAGAGATGAATTCAATCACGCCGCTTTGGTAAACGGGCTGCACCTCGCGGTATGCGAGCCCCGAGAGCTCCATCGCGTATAGTATGTCCTCGCCCTTCAAGCGTACCCCTCCCAAGGCAGTATATGAAAAGCCTTGGCGGGCAGTAACAAAAATATTGAACACCGGCGGGGAGGGTGTTATAATATTTTAAATACTGTATAGCCGCGTTATAAAGGAAGGGATTATTTATGGCTGAGAAAAAATGCCTTATAGTTGTCGACTACCAAAACGATTTTGTGTCGGGTGCGCTGGGGTTCCCCGGCGCCGAGCTGCTTGCGCCGCGGATTGCAGAAAAGATTAAAAAATACCGCAGCGAAGGCGGGGAAGTGATTTTCACTTTCGATACGCATGGCGAGGATTACGCCGAAACGCATGAAGGCAAAAACCTTCCGGTGCCGCACTGCATCAAAGGCACGCCCGGGCATGGGCTTTACGGCGAGGTTGCGGAGCTAATCTGTGAGTCCGACCAGAAGTTTTACAAAAACGCTTTCGGCTCGGACAGGCTTTACGAGTACTTAAAAACCCATCCGTTTACGCAGATTGAGCTTGTCGGGCTGGTTTCGAACATTTGCGTTTTGGCAAACGCAGTGCTCGCAAAAACCGCGCAGCCTGAAACGCAGGTAATAGTTGATGCGTCGTGCACCGCGTCGTATGACAAGAGCCTTGGAGAAAAAGCGCTAGACGTGCTGGAAGGCTTGCAGGTCAAAGTAGTCGGCAGATAAAAAATGCGCCGACCCCCTTGACTTTTCGATCGGAATGTAGTATAATATTATGTGCCTAAAGAGGCAAGCACCCATATTGGGGTGCCATCTGGGTGTGGCGCAGTTGGTAGCGCGCTACCTTGGGGTGGTAGAGGCCGCTGGTTCAAATCCAGTCACTCAGACCAACACCTGCTTTGGCTTAAAAGCCGAAGCAGGTGTTTTTTTATGCTCTGCCGATAAATATGCTAACAATATATTGACAAACTCACAAAATAGTGGTATAAACATATCGATAATATAAAAAGGAGAAGGCTGGCATATGATGAAAAAACTGCTAAGCGCTATAGTCTTCATGTGCCTTTTTGCCTCATTGATGGCAACTGGCGCGGTAGCCGAAAATCCCACGCCTACGCTGCTTTGGGAGTTCGGCGCGGACTCCGATATCGAGCAGTATATGGGCGGGCATGGAATCAATGCGGTGACATGGGAAGCCGAAGACTTTTACCATATATTCACCGCAACCGGAAATGACCCGTACGTTTCAATTGATTTGTCGGTGCCGGACGTCAATCAGATTTGGTGGGTAAAAGCGCGCGTGCTGAACAAGAGCTATGCGACGGCAATCGAGCTTTTCGCCAGCACCAACGGCCGCTCGCTAACCGGCCCAGAGTGCACGCATATCGACATCAAGCCGAATTACGACGAGTGGCAGACTGTTATAACCTATATACCCGATTCCAACGTAGCGACTGTCAATGCCTACAAGAACGTCGCCCCGCTGACCGAGACGTATTGGGAAGGCACTGTAGACTGGATACGCCTTGACCCGATGTGGAGAGCAGGCGACGACGGCAGCGACTCGGGCGGCAATATGGAGCCAGGCCAGCAGATTTATATAGACTACATAGCATTCTTCCCCACAAAAGAGGAAGCTGAAGCCTACGTCGGCTCCGCCGAGGCGGCCGCCGCTGCCGAGCAAGCTGCGGATGTGCCTGCAGCGGAGACTGAAGAGGTGCCTGCTGCCGAAGAACCTGCCGAAACGCCCCCCGCGCCTTATACTGCTGACCTCATCTCGCTGACGTTCGCAACAGTTGTGTTTGCGGCGGGTGTCGTGTACGAGCTGACAAAAAAGCGAAAATAGTGCAAATAGCAAAACCTCCTATAATTTAACCCCAAACAAAAAAAGCAGGGCGCAAGCTTGCGCTCTGCTTTTTGTTTGACCGTTAATGAAAAAGCGGAAGCTCGATGCGGTTGGCGAGTGGCTTTGCGAGGTAAGCTGGTGCAATATGGTTTTGCCTTTCATATTCGCCACTTTCCGGCTTGTTACCGTGCTTTTGCCCTTTTATTGTTTTTCTACCTTTTCCTGCTTTTCGTTGCGGGATTTACGAAGCTCGTTAAGCTCTTCGATAAAAGTGTCGACGTCCTTGAACTGGCGGTAAACGCTTGCAAACCGCACATACGAGACGTCGTCGAGGTTGCGCAGCTTTTCCATTACCAACCGGCCGATTTCTTCAGAGTGGAATTCCGTTTTTAGCGTGCTTTTCAGCTCCGCTTCGATTTCATTTATAATATTGTTAAGCTGCGCCGTTGTCACCGGCCGCTTATAGCATGCTTTGAGAAGGCCCGTGAGGATTTTATTCCTATCGAAAAGCTCGATTGAACCGTCTTTCTTTATCACCACAAGCGGGGCAGTATTGCCAAACTCGTAATTTTCGTAGGTTGTGAACCTTGTCTTGCACTTTAGGCATTCGCGACGGCGCCTTATTCCGGAGTTGGCGGTCGGGCGCGAGTCGACGACTTTGCTTTCAAGATGGCCGCAGCTCGGACACTTCATATGTATAGCTCCTTACGTTAATAGTGGTTTAAAACACAATGTAATTAATACCATTATATATTGTTCCTTCCGTTTTGTAAAGAGTTTTATAGTAAATTGATAAACAAAATTTTATCCTATTTTCAAACATTGTGCGCAAAAAACAATAAAAGCGTGTGGCGGCTTGCCACACGCTGGGTTAAAATTGTGTATTAAAGCCCTGCCAATTGTGCCTGCCTGCGCATTTCGGCGAGTGCCGCGCGCATCGTCGGCTCGTACTCGCCCTGAATGCCGCCCTCAAGCGACAGTCTGCCCTTGTAGCCGGCTTTCGCGAGGTTGCCGAAGAAGGCGGGATAATCCGCGCCGTCGCCCTCCACTGGCATGATGCGGCCTTTCGGGTTCGCGATATGCGCATGGACTATGTAGTCGCCGAACTCGGCAAACTTACTCATGTCCTCGCCTTCGACCGAAACGTGGAAAAAGTCGACCATTACTTTGATGTTGTCTTTACCGCTGGCGCGGGCCACCCATACCGACTGCTCGGTGAGGTTGAGCGTCGGCGACTCGGGCTTTTGCAAGCCTTCGAGCGCGACGGTTAGCCCGAACTCCGCGGCTACGGGCGAGATGACCTCGGCGCAGACTTCCGCGAGCTGCTCGTAAACATTATTGACGTCGTACCCTTTGTCGGTCGGGTAGTTACGGACGCCGCCCGCGCCGATGACGAGTATCTGGTTGCCCATAAAGCGGGTGCGGGAGATGACGTCGTAGAACTGCTCGCGGGCACGCTCAATGTCGTCGCGGGTCTGCTTTCCGGCGGGGTTATACTGGCCGGGGAATGCGTATGCTGAAACTTCGCATTTAAGCCCCGTTTCTTCGAGCGCGGCAAGGTAGGCTTCGATTTTAGCCTGGTCGCCCGACGTCACCGCGCCGTAAGGTTCCCAGAGGTGCGTTTCAACGTAGTCGAAGCCGAGTTTCTTTAGGATTTTTACAGCATTCGGATTCATGCCGACGCAAGCGCCGATTCTCATAGGAGTATACCTCGCAATCTTATTAAGATTAAGCCGTGATCGGCATTGTTGACGGTGATTTGCTGTTATTCCGCGGGCGGGTTTGCCGCAAGGTATTCGGCTTCTTCGTATAGCTCAAGCAGCCTTTCCTCAAGTGCCTGGCGCTCCTCGTAAAGCTCGGCAAGCCGGACATAGTCGGTCGCCGCCTCGCCGTTTATCTCTTTTTCAATCTCCTCGAGCCTCACCTCGACGCGCGCTGTCTCTTCGGCGTTGAGTTTGAGCTTGCGCTGGTATTTGCGCTGCTCGGATTGCCTTTGCTTTGAAAGGTGAAATTCCTCTTTCGCGCGGGAAACCGTCTCGGCTTTATTTTGCTTTGGCGCAGGCTTTAGGTGTTTTTCCTTGTACTCGCGGTATTCCTCCCAGCCGCCGGCGAAATTGAAAATCGATAGCGGCGTAGGCACTCCGAAATCGAGCACGCGGGTCGCTAGCTTATTTATAAAATAGCGGTCGTGCGATACCGCGATAATCGTGCCGTCAAATTCCTCGAGCGCGGACTCGAGCGCTTCGCGCGAGTTTATGTCAAGGTGGTTTGTCGGCTCGTCCAAAATTAGGAGATTTACTTTCGAGAGCATCAGCTTTGCAAGAGTGAGCCTGGCGCGCTCGCCGCCGCTGAGCGACGAAACGCGCTTATCAACGTCTTCGCCTTTAAACAAAAACAAAGCAAGCGCCGACCGCACCTCGGTTTGCGTAAGCTCTGGGTAAGCGTCCCAAAGCTCCTCGAGCACGGTTTTTGTGTCGTCGAGCTCTTGGTTTTCCTGGTCGTAATAGCCGGCAACGACATTTGCGCCGTACTCGATCTCCCCCGAGTTTGGGCGCTCTTTTTTTGCGAGCAGCCTGACTAGCGTCGATTTCCCGCAGCCATTCGGGCCGACGATAAACACCCGCTCGCGCTTTTTTATGGTAAACGAGACGTCAGAAAAAAGCGGCTTTCCCGGATACCCGTGAGTAACTGAGCGCACGTAAAGTACGTCGTTACCGCTTTCGCCGGGCGACTGAAATCTTATGCGAACAGATTCGGGCGGATGAGCGGGGCGCTCTATGCGCTCCATTTTCTCGAGCATTTTCTGCCGGCTTTCTGCGGCGATGATGTTGCGCTCGCGGCCCCAGCGCCGCTGCTGCTCGATAAACGCCTCTATTTTTGCGATTTTCTGCTCTTGGATTTTGTAGTGCTTCTCCTGCTCGGCGCGCTCGGCGGCTTTTTTCTCGCGCGAGGCGGTGAAATTCCCCTCGTAAAGCTTGCCGCGCGTGTTTTCAATCTCTAGTATTTTCGTTGCGACGCTGTCGAGAAAATACCGGTCGTGGGAGATCACGAGCACGGTTTTGCGGCTTGACTTAAGGTAATCCTCAAGCCAATACATCGCGTCGGTGTCAAGATGGTTTGTCGGCTCGTCGAGCAGCAGAATATCGTAGTTACGCAGAAGCAGGCACGCAAGCGAAAGCCGCGTCTTCTGCCCGCCTGAAAGCGAGCTGACCGGCAGGGTCCAAAACTTTTCGTCAAGCCCGAGGTTGACAAGCACGCCTTTTGCCCGGCTGCGGAACTCAAACCCACCAGACTGGGCGAACTTATCATGAAGGCGCGCGTACCGCCGGGCGAGCTCGTCCGCTTTTTCGGCAGAATCAGCCGAATCGATTTCCCGGCGCAGCGCCTCAAGCCGGGCTTCCTCCTCAATTAGGTCGCGGAAAGCCAAAAGCGCCGCATCCATAATGGGCATGTCTGGGTCAAACTCGGGCAGCTGGGAAAGCGATCCGACAGTGAGCCCTTTTGCAATGTTGATGCCACCGGCTGGCTCGTGGGGCGGCAGCGGGTCGGGCGTGTACTCGCCGGTGATGAGCCTAAAAAGCGAGGTCTTACCCGCGCCATTTACCCCTATAACGCCGAGCCGTTCGCCTTCGTGCAGCGCAAACGATATTTTGTCAAGGACTTTTGTCGCTCCGAATGAAAGGCTTAAATTGTCGCATACAATTGCATACATAGTTAAAGTAGTATATACCGCCTGTCATATTATGACAAACGCGGGCTCGCGCACGGCGCGCCCGCGAGATGCGCCCGCATAAACGGGGCAAAAGGTTACATCGCTGAAAGTTTCTCCCAAACGCGGTTAAGCTCGCTCTGCATCAAGAGGAGCGAAACCACGGACAGCCCGAAAATCGGAAGTATCAGCGCGACAGTCGACACGTCGTTGGGCATATTGACCCCCGCGCGCAGCTGCATATCGTATATGTGTTTTGAATATTTATAGCACCAATAAATAAGGTAGAGGTTGCAGGTAATAATCGTCAGAAGCAGCTCAAGGCCGGGGCTAATCGACTGGTCGCCTGTGTACTGCCTGACTTCGTCCGATATTTGATAAATAATAACCAACTCGTAAATCCCGCAGGTGACAATGCTGAGTATAAGTACCAGCACCGGGTTCCGTATTTTCTGGCTGTACTGCATCTGGGAGTTCCTCCGTTTTATAACTTCAAAAGGATTTTATATTCCCACCTGTTAAAATATTCCTTAAAACGGCTGTTACAGCCCTCACCTAATCGCGTTGTGCCGCGGCTTATTCCGTTTTGTCCTCGCAGCAGCAGGAGCCATCTTCGGCGTCGCCGGTTTCGCAAGTGCCGGAGCCGTCGCAGCAGCATTCGGTGTCGCTTTCGCAGCAATCGGACTCCACGTCGCAGCAATCCTCGCAGCACTCGGCGTCGTCGCCGCAGCAGCAATCGGCGCCCTCGCCGGTATTGCAGCAG
Source organism: Clostridiales bacterium (assembly GCA_012840355.1). Lineage (GTDB taxonomy): Bacteria > Bacillota > Clostridia > Oscillospirales > CAG-272 > DTU078. Next base: position 202,157 of record DULN01000006.1, read on the forward strand.
CAGGAGCCCTCATCCTTTTTCTCAGGCTCGGGCTGCTTTGCTCCGCAGCGCGGGCAGTATGCCATATCAATCCCAATCGTGGCGTGGCAGGAGACGCAAAGCCGTTCGTTTTTAAGTTCAGCAAGCTCGTTTTCGTATCTATCTATTTCCTCTTTGACCTTGTCGATCTTAGCGACAAGCTCGTCGTATGTTGTGCCGGAGGGAACATTGCCCTTGAGCTCGTCGTATTTAAGCCGGCCAAGACTTGCATAGAGGTTATCAAGCCGCGCCTTTGCAGCCGATATTTTATATTTCAGTTTTGCAATCCCGGTTAGTTTGCTGGCTTCGCGCGCGGTGTAATCTGCAGCCTCGGAAACCGTCTTTGTAATCTTTTCCCAAATATCCATTCTGGTACCTCCGGTTATACTCGACAAATATCTATACAATCATTATATAGCACTCGTAAAATATTGTCAATAAGAAAGGGAAAATAAGCGTATGGGCTGCTAATAAAATCGGGCAAAACCATTGACAAAAGTAAACCATGAGGATATAATATATCTTGACAAATTACACAAACCGCACGGCCCTTAGCCTTTCGGTTTGAATACTTATGGTTTGTTCCGGTACGGTTGTTTCGGCGCGGGTTGGCGGGTATGCCGCCGTAAAGAAACCGCCGGGCTCGGCAAAGCCGATGCCTGCCTATCTTCCCGATGTCCGGGGCGCCGCCGGTGCAGGGGGAATTTTTTTTGCCAGACCGATTGTGGGGTCAGCTTCTGCTCCAATTGGTTCTGATTGCCATCAATGCATTTTTTGCGTCCACAGAGATGGCGGTTATTTCGCTAAATGACAAAAAGGTGAGAAAGCTAGCGGAGGGAGGAGACAAGAAAGCACTCAGGCTGCTTGACTTTGTAGAGCGCCCTGAAAAATTTCTATCAACCATTCAGGTCGGGATCACGCTAGCAGGATACCTCGGCAGCGCGTTTGCAGCCGACAACTTCGCCGGCAGGATTCGCGACTGGGTTGTCGATGATTTAGGCTTTTCGCTCCTTAGCCCCGAGACGGTTAACACCATCGCGATAATAATTATAACGCTTATCCTCTCGTTCTTCACGCTGGTGTTGGGTGAGCTTGTGCCCAAACGCATCGCGATGAAGCGCGCCGAAGCCGTCGCAAATATGTCAGCCGGCGTGATACGCTTCACCGCAGTGATAATGAAGCCAGTGGTATGGCTGCTTTCGGCGGCTACGAACGGCATGCTAAGGATGTTTGGGTTAGACCCGCACGACGATGAAGAAGAGGTAACCGAAGAGGAAATCCGCTTGATGGTCGACGCCGGCGAGGAAAAGGGCGCGATTGAGCCTACCGAAAAAGAGCTGATTGAGAACGTATTTGAGTTCAACAACCTCACCGCAGCCGACGTTATGACTCACCGAACCGAGATGACCGCTCTGTGGATCGAAGACTCGGAAGAAGAAATAATCCAGACAATTATCGAAAGCGGCTTTTCAAGATTCCCGGTATATGACAAGGATATCGACGACATCATAGGAATACTTTCGACGCGAAAGTTCCTACTAAACCTGCGCGCCGAGAATAAAAAACCGCTAAAAGAGCTGCTTTACCCGCCTTATTTTGTGCCCGAGACCGTTCGCGCCGACGCACTATTCCGCGATATGCAGCAAAAGAAAATACATATCGCAATAGTGCTCGACGAATACGGCGGAACTTCGGGTCTGGTCACAATGGAGGACCTGCTTGAAACGCTCGTCGGCAATATCTACGACGAGTCGGACTCCGAGCCGCAGAACACCGCCGACATTATAGACCTCGGCGAAGGCGTGCTGCGCGTCAAAGGCTCGGTCGAACTCGAGCAGCTTGAGGAAGCGCTCGGCACGAAAATCGTTTTGGACAGCGAGGATGACGAGGACATCGATACTGTCGGTGGGCTGGTGTATAGCCGCCTGACCGCAATACCCGACGACGGCCCGTGCCATGAAGTGATTATCGTAGGCAACATTGAGATAACGCTTGAGTCGATTGAAGACCATAGGGTCGCATGGGCAAAGGTTCGGGTGATTGAAAAGAACGAAAAGGAGTCCGAGGAAAAGCAGGCGGAATATGAAAGGCCCGACAGATCTGACAAGGCCGAACGTGTCGACAGACTCGAAAGAGCCGAAAAGAACGGCAGATAATTGCGATATGTCAGCCGGAGCGAAAAGCTCCGGCTTTTTAAATTCTGTATGTCGAAAAAAGTCTGCGCTATAGATGTAATGCAGTTTTGCGCAAAATTTAAGCTCAACTTGTCGTCATTTTGTGGGTTTTACTTGATTTTTTTAGCCCACTGCTTTATAATAATGACAAACATCATTCGAGCCATAACCGCTAAAATATTTGCGAGGGGGAACAAGATGAGGAAAAATCAAATAGCAAAAGGCTCGGCGGGGGTAAAGCATGGATAAAAAGAAGCATCCATTTGCAGAAGTCCCAACGCCGGGCGAGGGAATAAGCCCCGGCCCAGAGAGCCAAACCGGCGGCGCAAGGCAGGGCGAACCTAAAAAAGTGTTTCGCGACATTCGCAGGATATCCGATGCGGTGGCTCTCGGGATATTCCTGTTCCTTGTTTATTTGCCGATAACGCTGCTGGCGGCGACCGGACGCACAAGCTCTCCGCTTTCGTTTGAGGCGACGCCGGAACTCCCCGAGGCGACATTTAAAAACTACATTGACGGAAAGCTCACCAATGGCTTTCAAGAGTGGTTTTCAAAGAAATGGCCGCTCCGCTCCACATTGGTTTTGGCATATAACCAATTCATCTATGACCTTGAAAACCTTGGTGCTTCAGACGACGGTACCGATATCGGTGGAACCGATATAATAGATAGCACACCAACTGAAACTGAAGGGACGGCAGAGCAGGAGCCGCAAGGCCCGGAAATACTCGAGTTTAACCCGCTTTATGCCGAAATCAACCGCCTGCGCATGACGCAGGAGATGATAGAGCCCACTGGCTATAGGGGTACCGCGCAGGTTGTCATAGGCAAGTCAGGGTACCTATACGAAAACGGCTACATAAACGAGTATTTGGGCTACTCGAAAATGTACCGCGAGGTGACCCGCGAGACGATAGACGACCAGGTGAAAAAGCTTGAGTATATACAAGAAAAGCTCGCGGAGCGCGGTACCGCGTTCGTGCTGCTTATAACGCCGAGCAAGGCGTCGCAGTATCCCGACGCGATTCCCGACTGGTACAAAGCCGCGAATTCGGCGCCGGAAAACTATGTGCGCCCATACACAATGTTAATCGAGCGGCTGCAACAGAGCACCGTCAACTATGTTGACAGCGCTTCGCTGTATAAAGAAGTCGGGCTGCAGGATACCTTCCCGAAAACAGGCATCCACTGGAACAAGCTCGCAGCCGTAGAATCGATTAGGGCGGTTTTGGCAAGCTACGAAAAGCAGACTGGCAAGACGGTACGCCAGCTTGAGATTGTAAAGATCAATAAATCTAAAAATCCGCCCGGGTTCGGCAACCCTGAGCAGGACATATTCGGCCTTGTCTACAGTTCGCGTCCGAACGCGAAGAAAATCGTCGACGATTGGTACTATTGGCCTGAGGTACGCGTTGTAAACGAGGATGCTGAGCGCATAAACGTCTTCGTGCAGGGCGGCAGCTTCACGCACGATATAAACACCTACCTACCGATGTACAAAATTTCAAGAAGGCTGCGTAGCGTTTACTATAACCAGGATCCCAACCTCTTCGCCAAGAATGAAGCTACTGTAGACAAAGCGTGGGATAAATACCTTGAAGACTGCGACCTCGTAATTTTCGAATGCAACGAGCAGTTTGTGCGCGGGTTCGGCGGCAACGCCCCGAGATGGGCGGAGGCCGACGTGATTGGCTATGAGATCGGCCCTCGCGTTTACGAGTCGCTATATAGCTATTTACAGCGCAACAGTTGATAAGGTGACGCCATGATATTTTCATCGACACTGTTTTTGTTCATATTCCTGCCCGCGACGCTGCTGGCTTATTACGCCATACCGGCAAAGCACCTAAAAGCGCGAAACATAGTGCTGCTTTGCGCGTCTCTCATCTTCTACGCCTGGGGCGAGCCTAAAAACATAATCCTTATGCTGCTTTCAATAGCGGCAAACTATGTTTTCGGCTTACTTATAGGGAAATTTGCAGAAAACTCGGGCAAAAAGAAACTGGTTCTCGTACTGTCGATTGTCTTCAACCTTGGCATGCTCGGGTACTATAAGTACTGGAACCTCTTTACGTTCGGCAAGCTGTGGGAGGTTGCACTCCCAATCGGCATAAGCTTTTTCACCTTCCAGATCATGTCGTATGTCATCGACGTGTATCGCGACGAGGTGGCTGTTCAGCGCAGCCTGTTTAAGCTGGGGCTTTACATATCGCTGTTCCCGCAGCTTATCGCCGGCCCGATAGTGCGCTATGCCGACATTGAGCTCCAGCTTTCCGAGCGCACGACCGACCTTAAAAAGTTCGCGAGCGGCATCAGGCGCTTTATAGTGGGCTTTTCCAAAAAAGTGCTGATAGCCAACGTTGTGGCAGTGCCTACCGATACGATATTTGCGCTTGAGAGCCGCCCCGCCGCGACGGCATGGCTGGGTATAATTTGCTATGCGCTGCAGATTTATTTCGACTTTTCCGGCTACAGCGACATGGCGATAGGGCTCGGGCGCATGTTTGGCTTTGAGTTCCTTGAAAACTTTGACTATCCGTATATCTCCACTTCGGTGCGCGAGTTCTGGCGGCGGTGGCATATATCGCTTTCGACTTGGTTCCGCGACTACCTTTATATCCCGCTTGGCGGCAACCGCCGCGGCAAGCTGCGCACGTACATCAACCTAGTTATCGTGTTCGCCTGCACAGGCTTTTGGCACGGCGCATCGTGGAGCTTCCTTATTTGGGGCCTTTACCACGGCTTCTTCCTTGTCGTAGAGCGCTTGGGATTCGGAAAAGTGCTTGAGCGCCTGCCGAAATTCATAGGGCGTATGTACACCCTTTTGGCGGTGCTCTTCGGCTGGGTGCTATTTAGGGCAGATAATCTGACACTTGCCATAAAGTATATGGGCGACATGCTGAATTTCGCAAACTTCGGCTTGACCCATGCGGTCTCGCAGCTTGACAATCTGAAGATAATCACGATTATAGCGGGCATTATCGCAAGCATGCCGGTGCTAGGGTTTATCAAAAAGCAGTTTGAGAAGCGCGGCGAGCGCGGCGAGGCGACGGCTTCGGTGCTCTCTACTGCGGTGTGCGCGGTTATGTTCTGCTTCGCCATAATCTGCCTGACCGGTTCGGACTACAACCCCTTCATTTACTTTAGGTTCTAAGCGCAGAAGATGGGACGGACAAAGGGAGATATGAAAAACAAAGCGAAAAAAACGCTTGGCGCTTTGCTGCTGGCGACGCTGCTTTTGGCGGCGGTTGCGCTGCCCACCGGCGCAAAGCCGGGCGACAATATAATGCAAAGGGCAAAGCTCTACCAAAGCACAGGCTATATAAACGATGAAGAACAGGACGTTTTCCTATTTGATGGTGATTACGACACTAAATGGTGCGCCACGATAGGAGACGCGAGATACCCCACCTCGGAGCTAAAAAGGCTGGCGCAGGAAGGGTTTATACATATCCTTGCCGTCGATTTCGGCGAGGAGAAGTATTTCGACAGCTACCGGCTATATCTCGCTTCGACGGGCGCGCGCGACTATGGCATAACGTCATACAATGCTACTGCGTGGAAAATCCAGATAAGCTCGGACGGCGCGATTTGGAAGGAAGTCTCGCGCGTTACCGACTGTTGGGACGAAGAGATCGTAACGGTCAACATCGGCGTCCGCAAAGCGCGGTATTTACGTATACTCGTCGACGAGCCGGAGCAGTCCGGAGGCAAGACTGTCAGGCTCTACGAGCTTGAAGTCTTTGAGTGCGAGCCAGGCGAGCTTGCAACCGGCGTGGTGAGGACGAACGGCTCAAATGTCAAGGCCGAAGCTAAGGAAACCGAAGCGGCTAAGGCGCAAGAAGCGGAGCTGCTTGAGGGCGAAGAGCCCGAGGAGTCCGAAGATATCGAGCTTGGCTACATGCCTTCCGAGGCGATAGAATACGAAGGTTATGAGCTTGGCATTGGCGGCGCAATCGGCATAGTGGTTCTCGCTGCGATAGCGGCTGCAATCTCGGTACTCGCATCGCACCGCGCGAAAAAAGAGCAGCTTTACTAATAATGAGTCGCCGGGACAACAACCCGGCGACAATTTTGTTTGAATGAAGGCTTTTTGTGTGATATAATAAAGAAAACTAGTACGAAAGTCCTTCCTATGGAAAAAGAGAGCGAGATTGTCACCACGGTTAACGACAACATAACGATAGCGGAGCCGGTAAACGGGCAGCGGTTCGGCACAGACGCGCTGCTGCTTGCGGCGTATGCAAAAAAATCGCCGAAAAGCACGGCGGTTGAGATTGGCACAGGTAGCGGCATCGTCGCGCTGCTGTGCGCAGGCCGCCGCAAATTTGCGCATATCGACGCAGTGGAGGTCCAGCCGGCGCTTGCCGAGCTTTGCGCCCGCAATATTGAGCGGAACGGTATGGGGGCGCATGTCAGCGCGTACTGCGCCGATGCGCGTGCGTTTTGCCGGCTGCCGGAGCGCGCCGGCGCGTATGACGCCGCGCTTTTTAACCCGCCCTATATGCGTGTCGGCGACGGGTACCGTTCGGACGACGCGGGGCGCGACGCTTCCCGCCGCGAGTTGCATGGCGATATTTTCGAGCTATGTTCCGCTGTCTCAAGGCTCTTGCGCACCGGCGGGGTATTTTACTCCGTATACCGGCCCGACAGGCTTGCCGACCTTATCTGCGCGCTGCGTGACGCATCGCTTGAGCCAAAGCGCATGACTTTTGTATGCGACACCGCCGGCCATCCGCCATGCCTTGTGCTGGTCGAGTCGCGCAAGGGCTCTGGCGTGGCGATGTACCTGACCCCAATCTTTATAATGCGGGAGGGCGGGCGCCCGACGCCTGATTTTATGTACTTGCTTGAAAACGGAGAGTTTCCGGCGAAATACATTTCCCGGGAAAAATCGTAGAAAAATACCGCCAAGGCAATTAGCCTTGGCGGTTTTATTTTGCTACTGCCGAACAAACGAATTATGCGACGTTTGTACTATCGGCAAGCGCGCCTTTGCCTTGCTCGGTGACGGGCATAATCCATTTGCGCGACTTAAAGCGTCGGATGCATAGTATAAACTTCATGCAATCCTCGCCGAGCGCCATTGTCAGGTAAACGGCGAGGAAGGGAAGCTTCAGAACAAACGCAGCGATCGCAGTCAGCGGCAGCGCTATGCACCACACGCAGAAAAGGTCGTACTTCATGCCGGTCAAAGTGTCGCCGCCTGAACGAAAAATGCCGACTATCATAATATAAGGGATGTTGCGGAACGGTACAATGATGCCGTATATCACAATAATCCCGGCGGCGGTGGCGAGCGTTGCCTCGCTGAGGTTTCCGCCGGTGTTGAAAAACGCGACTATCTGGTGGCGGAAGGCAATTGAGGCCATACCGACGACAAACGAGATAAGCGGTATAATGACGGCAAACCTCAACGCGTCGCGGTAGGCTTCCTCGGGCTTGCCCGAGCCTATAGCCTTGCCGACAATCACACAGCAGGCGTTGCACAGGCCGACATAAAGCACGAACGCCATGCCTTCAAACGTGCGGAAGATTGTGACGCCGGTGTAATATTGGTAGCCGAGATTGCCGAATATGACATTGTATAGAACCGTTCCGAGCGCCCACAAAAACTCATTTCCTACCACCGGCGTGGCGACTTTGTAAAAGCGGGCGAGCAGCTGCCGGTCGAAGCCAAAAATCTCGCGCAGCGGCGCGCGCGCAGTGTTTTTTGTCGCAAACGACACGGCAAATATGAACACCGCACCGGTCCAGACCGAGATGGCAGTCGCTATAGCCGCACCGGCGACGCCCATCGCGGGCGCGCCAAGCTTGCCGAAGATGAGGATGTAGTTAAGAATTATGTTTTCTATTGTTGTAATAAGGCTAACATACATCGGCAGCCTTACATGCTCAGTCGAACGAAGCACCGCCGAAAAAGTATATGTCAGCGCATAAGCGGGGAAAACGAAGCTTAGCCAGAAAAGATACGTCGCGCCTGAGCGGATAACCTCGGGATTGTCGTTGAAAAGCCGGATGACAAACTCCGGCGCGCAAAGAGCTACAACGCCGAAAATAAAAGATACGGCTAGCGTGTGTATAAGCGTGATGCCGTAAATATTGTTGATTTTCCGCTTGTCGCGCACACCCCAATACTGTGCAAAAAACACCGAGGCGCCCGAAGTCAGCCCGAACAGCGCGAGCTGCATAAGCCAGCTCCACTGCGTAGCCATGCCGACCGATGAAAGCGCCACGTCGCCAAGGTTTGAAACCATCAGCGTGTCGACGAGCGAGTAGATGCTGGAGAGAAGGTTTTGGAATGAAATCGGAAGCGCGAGCTTTAGCGCGCGCGCCCAAAAATCCTTGTCTCCAAGATATTTGTTGACTAGTGCTTTTGTAGTCGTCATAAAGTTTTGTCTTAATCCTCGGATGAAATTAATTTATTAAAGTACTAAAGGGCAAAATGTAACCGCCGGTTTTAGGCATCTGCCAAAAACGGCGGTGTTATGCTTTAGCAAGTGCCAACGCCCGAAACCGGGCATGTTTTTTAGGCAAATCAGCGTTCCTCGCGGTAGTAGTTTACGCCGCAGGACGCGGGCTGAGCGCCTTCGCGCTTGCGGGTAATTGAGGTTATAATCAGCACAACCGCAGTCACGAGGAAAGGGAGCATTACATAAATCGCGTTGGGTATTGACGACAAGAACGATAGCGCCGGGAACTCGGCAGCGAAATCGCCCGCGCGGACCTGGAAGATCGTAAACGCGCCGAACACAAGCGAGCCGAGTATCGCTTTCGCAGGGCTCCAGCTCGCAAAAATTACGAGCGCGACTGCGATCCAGCCTTGGCCGTTGACGCAGCCGTTGTTCCAAACGCCGTTGCCGTTCAAAAGCGATATATACGCCCCGCCAATCCCGCATATGCCGCCTCCGAGCAGTATATTCACGTATTTTATCAGCGTGACGTTAAGACCGGACGCGTCGGCAGCAGCGGGGTTTTCGCCAGTCGCGCGAAGGTATAGACCCGCGCGAGTGAATTTGATATACGCCCATGACAAAATGGCTATTATAATCGCGAGGTATACCAAAATGTTGTGCGAAAACAGCGCCCGCCCGAGATAGGGTATATCGGAAAGCAGCGGTATTTGGATTTCGGCGAGTTTTGCCGAAAACTTAGCTGAAAGCTTCGGCGCGCCGCCTTTGGTCGCGGCGATGAGCATCTCGCCAAAGAAGTTTGCAAAGCCTGTTCCGAAAATGGTCAGCGTAAGGCCGGTCACGTTTTGGTTGGCTTTGAGCGTGACCGTTAAAAACGCATATATCAGCGAGCCGAGCACGCCAGCGCCGAATGCCGCAAGCAGCGAGAGCAGAAGGCTTTCGGTGTAAAATCCCACCAAAAACCCGACAAATGCGCCCATATACATTAGCCCTTCGACACCAAGGTTGAGATTTCCCGCTTTTTCGGTGATAATCTCGCCGGTAGTACCGAATAGCAGCGGCGTTCCGGCTTTAATCGCGGCAAAAAGGAAGTTTACAATCGTATTCATTTATTTTCGCCTCCCGGAGCCGCCGCGGTATGGGATTTTATGCTTTGTTTAGAACGAAACACGATTTTGTAGTTTGTAAAGAACATGGCGCCGAGTACTGTAAAGAGTATAATTCCTTGAAGGATATCCGAAACGGCGGACGATAGCCCGTATGTCGACTCAGCCACGCCGCAGCCTTTGTCTAGCATTCCTATGAGCGTTGCCACCGCGACTGTTGTAATCGGGCTGAGATTCGCAAGCCACACGACTATAATCGCGGTAAAGCCGACGCCACCAGCAATTCCCATTGAGAGCGTGTGGGTCGTCGCCTCGCCCGAAACCTGAAGCATTCCGCCAAGCCCGGCTATCGCGCCCGAAAGGAACATCGTGCGCATTATAACGGCGTTTACGTTCATGCCGGCGTAGCGCGCGGTGTTGACGCTGTCGCCAACGACGGCGATTTCATAGCCGTGTTTGGTACGCTTTAGGTAAATTGTCATAAAGATGACAAGCAAGACTGCTACAATCCAGCTGATGTCCACCCCGAATAGCTGGTCAAGCCAAGCGCGCTCGGGGAATTTCGCAATTTTCGGGAAGCCGCCCGCCGCGGGGTCGCGCCATGGCCCGTCGCGCAGGTATTGGATGATATAAAGCGCGATGTAGTTGAGCATCAGGGTGAGGAGCGTCTCATTTGTGCCAAACTTGCACTTGAAAAACGCGGGGATAAGCGCCCAAATCCCCCCGCCGATTATTCCTGCGATTGCCATAAGGAGCATTAGCGGCAGGTGGGGTATGCCTTCAGGGAAGAAAAGCGCGACATATGAAGCAAACACTGCGCCCATTATAAACTGCCCCTCGCCGCCTATATTCCAAAACTTCATTCTAAACGCGGGAATGACCGCGATAGAAGCAATAAGCAGCGGGATGACGATGCGGATGAGCGACTTTACAGACAGCGCCGAGCGGAAGCAGCCTACAATGACTGTGCCGTAAAACGACACTGGATTTATGCCCATGCAGGCGATGAGTATTCCGCCGGCGACAATCGCTATGAGCACTGCGTAAAGGTTTAAAATGAAAATTTCGCCACGCGTCATCTCCACGCGCTTTACGATATGGAAACGCGGCATATGGGTACCTGTGGCTGCTTTATTCATTCGGAACGACCTCCTCGCCATAACGCTCGTTTGTGGTTGCGCCGGCCATCAAAAGGCCGATCTGCTCCTTAGTAGCGGTGCGTGCGTTTAAAATTCCGGTGACTTTACCATGGCACAGCACCATAATGCGGTCGCAAAGCTCGAGCATGACGTCGAGGTCCTCGCCGATGTAAAGCACGCCTACGCCGCGCTTTTTCTGCTCGTTAAGGGCGTCGTAAATGACATAAGAAGAGCCAATGTCAAGACCCCGAACCGGGTAGGCGGTGATAAGCACGCTCGGGTTTACATGAATCTCGCGCCCGAGCAGAACCTTCTGAACATTGCCGCCCGAGAGCATGCGGACGGGCTGGTTTATGCCTGATGTGACAATGTCAAGCTTCTTTATTACCTCTTTCGCCATCTCCTCCGCCGCTTTGCGTGGCGTAAAGGGAGATTTAGGGTCGCGATAGCTTTTGAGCATCATATTGTCGGCGATGTCGAGCGAGGCGGCAAGGCCCATGCCTAGCCTGTCCTCGGGGATAAACGACATCGAGATGCCGAGCTTAATAATCTCGCGCGGGGTTTTGCCCTCGATGTTTTCCTTTTTGTAAAGTATCGCGCCCTTTTTAATCGGGTGCAGGCCCGCGATTGTCTCGCAAAGCTCCTTTTGGCCGCTGCCGGCGACGCCGGCGACGCCGAGGATTTCCCCGCCGCGCAAAGAGAAGCTCACATCGTCAAGGCGGGTAACGCCGTCCTCGTCCTCGACGGTCAGGTGATAGACGTTGAGCAGCCTTTCGGTCGGTTTTGTGTCGGGCCGCTCGATTTTAAGCGTCACGGGGCGGCCGACCATATACTCGGTCAGCTTTGCAGCATTTGTTTCGGATGTTTTGACCGTTGCGACCGATTCGCCGCGGCGCAGAATCGTCACCCGGTCGCTGATCTCAAGCACTTCGTTGAGCTTGTGCGTTATAATGACGATTGCGCAGCCGTCATCGCGCATGCGGCGTAAAATCTCAAAAAGTCTTTGGGTTTCCTGCGGCGTCAGCACCGCCGTGGGCTCGTCGAGTATGAGGATGTTCGCGCCCCGGTAGAGCACCTTTAGTATCTCGACGGTCTGCTTTTCGGAGACCGACATTTCGTAGATTTTCTTCTCGGGGTCGATATACATCCCATAGCGCTCAGCGACTTTTCTCGCCTCTTCAAAACGGTTGCGACGGAGCAAAAAGCCTTTCCCGGCTCCGAGTATGATGTTGTCAGCCGCGGTCAGCACGTCCACGAGCTTGAAATGCTGGTGGATCATGCCTATGCCCAGCCTTGTGGCGTCTTGGGGCGACCTAATGAAAACCTCATTTCCGTTGACATAAATGCGTCCGCTGTCGGGATGGTAAATGCCCGACAGCATGTTCATCAGCGTGGTCTTGCCCGAGCCGTTTTCGCCGAGCAGCGCCAAAATTTCACCACGCCGAATAATTAAGTCTATATTGTTGTTAGCTATAACGCTTCCGAAAGCTTTTGTAATGCCGCGCAGCTCGATTGCTATCTCGCCGCGTGCGGAGACGTTTGTGACGGTGTCCACGAAAACTCTCCCGTAAAATAAATGTTGGGCGGCGCGAAAAAAGGGCATAGCGCCGCCTTTTTTGACCTTACGGTCTGGACCCGAGCGGGGAGGGCCCCGCCCGGGATTTTATTTTCCAAAGCCTTAAGCTTCGATGATGTTCTTGTAGTACCAGTTGATACCGAAGGCGATAGTCTTGTCATCGAGGCACGAGCCGCCGGCTTCGACTATGACGTTGCCCTTGTTGTCTACGAGCGCCTCGTCAACGACGGTGACATTCGTGCCGTCGACTTTAATCTGCTTACCGTCGAACACTTCGAACTTGCCATCAATAATGAGCTGCCTTACCTGGTCAATAATCTCTTTTGTGCCGGGCTCGCAGTTGTCGGACAGCGGCGATATGTCGATGAAGCCTTCCTTTAAGCCGCCGAAGTAGTTGCCGAAGGACTGCCACTTGCCGTTAAGTACCGCTTCGACTGCGCTGGTGTAGTAGACGCCCCAGTTCCAAATCGGAGCGGTGAGGTGGGCCTTGGGAGCGTCTTTGGTCATGTCGGAGTTGTAGCCGCAGCCCCAAACGCCGCGCTTTTCAGCAGCAAGCTGAGGAGCGGTCGTGTCGCAGTGCTGAGCGATGACGTCGCAGCCGAGGTCGAGCAGAGCTTCAGCCGCCTGGCTTTCAAGGTCGACGCTGAACCAGGTGTTTGTAACCTTTACATAAACCACCGCATCGGGGTTGACTGCCGCGATACCCTTCGCGAAGGCGTCAAGACCGCCGGTAACCTCGGCGTTGTCGATGCCCATCGCGGCGACATAGCCTATTTTGTTAGTCTTGGTCTTAAGGCCTGCGGCTATGCCCGCGAGGTAGCGAGCCTGATAGATGCGGCCAAAGTAGTTGTTGAAGTTCTTGTCGTTGGACATGTAGCCGGAGCAATGCGAGAAGATAACGTCGGGATATTGCTCGGCAAGGGCAGCCATGGTTTCCATGTAGCCCCAGCTTGTGCCAAAAATGATCTTGCATCCCGCTTCGATGCATTCCTCAATCGCGGTTTTTGTTGCTGCCGCATCGTCGTCGGGTACGTTATTCTTGCGGATGATCTGGGAATCCTTAAGTCCGAGGTTTTGCTGCATCGCAATTATTCCCTGATCATGCGCGTAGGTATAACCGGCGCCGGCGCCCGGATCGCCAATGTGGATAACGCCGATTTTGATTTCATCGGCGGAGATGGACGAATCCGAGCACGACGGCAGTACCATGGCGCAAACAAGAAGCGCCAAAGCCATGACGATCGAGACAATTTGCTTCATTGCCAAAAATCCTCCAAATTTAAGCCATACGGCTTTATTTTAGCAAAAATATTAAATTAGCACATGCCCGGCTATGCTTGTCCGAGCGGCATTGCGCAAAAAGCCGGCAAAAATGCCGCATAGCCTTTCAGCGCGGCATCGCCAAAGAGGCTTTTTATAATAATAAATTGTAAGTATGAGACTGCCTACTCGCGGAATTTGATGTTGCCTTCGCTCATGCTGTCAATTATAGCCAGCGACTCAATCCTAAACCCGCGGGCGCGCAGTTCGTCGCCGCCGCCCTGGAAGCCTTTTTCAATCGCGATAGCCGCCCCGACAATTTCGGCATCGGCGTCGGAGCAAATCCTGAAAAGCCCGTCAAGCGCGTTGCCGTATGCCAGAAAATCGTCGACCACGAGCACACGCTCATGCGCATTGAGGCAATCCTTTTCGACGACGAGGTCAAAATCCCGCCCGTGCGTGTACGAAGCCACGCGCGCGGTATAGACGTTTTCAGAGAGGTTTTTCGTTGCCGCTTTTTTGGCGAAAACCATGGGAACGCCGAACTCGTACGCGACCGCGAAAGCGAGCGGTATGCCTGAGGCTTCCACGGTCAGCACTTTGTTTACTTGGGCATCCCCAAAACGCGACTTGATCTCGCGCGCCATTTCAAAAGTAAACGCGGGATCGACCATGTGGTTTAAAAAGCTGCCGACTTTCAGCACATTGCCGGGAAGGACTTTCCCATCGCGCAGTATGCGTTCTTTAAGCTTTTTCATAATGCATTCCTTTTCACGCAGAAAATTATACAATAAATATGTTAATTTTGCAAATAGCCAAAATATAAGAATTTATTCACTTTATATTGTGAAAATTCTATGTAATATACTTATCCCCAAACGGAAAAACGCGCAACCCGCTTTTAGCGGGCATTGCGCGCATTAAGGCTCTCCGGCTCTATTTTGAGGTGCAAAACGCTTTTTTGCATATTCGAGCAGGAAAGTTACGGTGGGGCTAAGGACAAGGTTAACCGCCAGCTCAAGCAGGAAATTGAGCCCTATAAGCCCGAGGAAAATAAAAGCGGTTACATCATCAAACCCGGCGCCCGCTGCCCACTCGCTGAGCGTGGGCAAGAAGAATATGTAGCAACCGAGTACAAAAATGCCGGTGTTTACAATAGGCGCAGCCGCAGCCGCCGCCACGGTCGCGGCAAACGAGTTTTTGCCTGCAAGCAGCTTATAGACATACCCTGCGGCGATACCCGCAAGCGTGCCTTTTGCTATAACCGTGATGACGGTGCCGGGGATGCTAACGGCCAAAAAAGGCCCCGCGTCTGTCAAAAGCACGACGACGCTGAACACAAATCCCAGCCAGCCGCCGGCGAGCGGGTGTATCATCGCCGCACCGATGACAATCGGCAAAAGGACTAGCGATATCGAGAATGTTCCAAAGCGTATGTTGGCTCCGACAGCTTGGAGCACGATGACAATTGCCGTCAATATCCCAAGAAGGGTTATATTGAAGACATTTACTTTTCTTTTGTTTCCGCTACCCGTTACGCCCAATTCACTAACCTCCGTTTGATGCTAGAAAGCAAAGTCAAATAATTTGGTTAATAAATATTTGAATGTGTACTATATTAGTAGATTATACATATTGCACAGCGGTTTGTCAATAAATCTATATCCAAAATTGTGTAATAAAAATTCAAATAATCCCTTGACAAAATTATAGAAACGGTGTATTATTGTAATAGTACACTAAGTCATTAATACAGCGGCAAGGGGGTGTAATTTATAGCTTGGAAACTCAGCGGAGAGCGCCCTATTTACCTTCAGCTTGCCGAGCAGATAAGGCTGCGGATTATCTCGGGCAAATACGCGCCGGGCGATAGGCTGCCTTCTGTGCGCGACCTAGCAGCTGAGGCGTCGGTCAACCCGAATACGATGCAGCGGGCGCTTGTCGAGCTTGAAGAGTGCGGCTTGGTGATAACGCAGGGCACGCTGGGGCGCATTGTTACGGAAGACAAAAACGTAATCCTTGCCGAGCGCGAGAAAATCGCGAGAAGCTATGCAGCCGAGCTTGCTTTGAAAATGAGCGAGCTTGGACTTACCGAAGAAGAAATAAGCTTTTATATTAAGGAGGCACTGAAAAAATGAGCCAAAACGGAAACTATGACGCTCACGAGATTAAGGCTGACGAGCTTTTGCCGGTGGCGCAGCAGGAAAGCCAAGGCGATGACGGGAATGCCGCCGCTGCCGCCGCGGTGCCGCTGCTTGAATGCAGGCGGCTGACGAAGCGCTATACGGGCGGAAGGGACGCGCTTTCAGATATAAACCTTAAAATTTACGGCAACCGGATAATAGGGTTGCTTGGCCCGAACGGTAGCGGGAAGACAACTTTTATAAAGCTGATTTGCGGGCTGCTTATGCCGACCTCGGGCGAGGTGCTCGTTTGCGGCATGCGTCCCGGCGTCGAGTCGAAGCATTTGGTATCGTACCTGCCCGACAGGATATACCTGAACGAGTGGATGCGGGTGCACAGGCTTATATCGTTCTTTGAGGATTTTTACGACAATTTCGCGCCCGATAAAGCTTACTCGATGCTCGAGAGGCTGGGGATTGACCCTGACGCGAAGCTCAAAAACCTCTCAAAGGGTACGAAAGAAAAGGTGCAGCTAATTCTCACGATGAGCCGTCGCGCCTCGCTTTACCTGCTAGATGAGCCGATAGGGGGCGTCGACCCCGCGTCGCGCGACTTCATTCTAGGCACCATACTCTCAAACTACAACCCCGGCGCGACGGTGATTATATCGACCCACATCATATCGGATGTGGAGCGGATACTAGACGACGTGATATTCCTGTCAAACGGCAAAATCATGCTTGCCGGCGCGGCTGACGAGATTAGGGAGAAAAACGGTAAGTCTATCGACGAGCTTTTCAGGGAGGTATTCAAATGTTAAGAAAGCTTTTAAAATACGAGCTGCTTTCAACCGGGCGGATTTTTCTGCCGCTGTATCTGGCGCTTTTGGGCGTTTCGGTCATACTCAAGGCATTTATGCTGATTGAGAAAAGCGCAAGGATTTATATCGTTCCGCAAGTGCTGCTGACCGTGCTTTATATAATTTTGGTCATCGCCTCGTTCGCGCTTGTCTACATCTTTTCCTGCATGCGGTTTTACAAAAACCTGCTCGGCGACGAGGGCTATCTGATGCACACGCTGCCTGTAAAGCCATACAAGCACATATTTGCAAAGCTATTTGCCTCGATTTTATGGCTTATTGCAAGCTTTATTATCGCCGCGGCGTCGGTTATAATTTTGGCATATCAAAAAGGGCTGTTTGAATATATATTCAAAATGATCAACAATTTGATGGCCGCGGTAGGGCTCAGCTGGAGCCAACCGTCGGTTGTATGGACCACCGTAGCGATGGTCGCCCTATCGGTTGCCTCGTGCATAAACGGCTTTATGATGCTTTACGCTTCGATGGCGGTCGGGCAGCTTTTGCGAGGGCATAGGATAATCGGATCGATCCTCGCTTATTTCGGGTTTTACACCGCTTCGCAGATTATATCGCTTGTGATGCTGTTTGTAATCTCGCGCACCGGGATGTGGAGGACGCTCGAGGAAGGCAACCTCGGTATTATAGGCACGGGCGCTTGGAACCCATTCTCGGCGTTCTTTACTATTGTGACAGTTTTATATATAGTTTATTTGATTCTGTATTTTATTATAACAAACTATATGCTGAGCCGCAAGCTCAGCCTTGAATAAAACTGGGAAAAGGGCGCGCCGCGTCCTTTTTCATATCCTAAAATAAAAGGTTGACTTGGATAAGCCCAAATGTTATACTGAGATAAAAGTCGCAAATGCGACATATGTAACAGAAAGATGAATGACCCGATCATAGCAAGCATAACCGATTTTATTTTTGTGTCCCACGAAATTGTGCCGTCCGATATAATTTTCGTCCCGGGCGGCGTGTTCGCAAGCCTCGCCGAGCGCGCGGCGGAATTATACAGGCAAGGCATGGCGCCGGTTGTTATGCCCGCGGGTAAATACAGTGTCAAAATCGGAAAGTTCGCGGGAGTGAAAGACAAGCCCGGCGAATACAGTGGCGATTATGCCACCGAGTGTGAGTTTTATGTTGACGTTTTGACAAAAAACGGAGTGCCTGCCTCGGCGATAATGTGCGAGGACGAGTCTATGCACACGCGCGACAACGCCTTTTTCTCGCGCAGGCTTTGTGACTCGCTAAGTATAAAGGTAAAAAGGGGCATTATCTGCTGCATGTCGTTTCATGCCCGCAGGTGCCAGATGCTTTACAAGATGGCATTCCCCGAAGCCGAAATCCTAATCTCGCCGGTCGACTGTTACGGCATAACGCGTGAGACGTGGTACCGCTCAGAATATGGCGTCGAGCGCGTGACCGGGGAGCTTATGCGCTGCGGGAGCCAGTTTGTCGACGATATAAAGAATTACCTAGGGCTGTAGCGCAAAAAATCCGTCCGCCCGGAAATTATCCGCGCGGACGGATTTCGGCTGCCTTGTTTGAGCGCTGCTTATGGGCAGTTAGCGAGCATCGTCTCGATGAAAATTCCGTATCCTTTGGTCGGATCATTTATCATGACGTGTGTAACCGCTCCGATGAGTTTGCCGTCTTGTATAATCGGCGACCCGCTCATGCCCTGAACGATTCCGCCGGTCAGCTCAAGCAGCCTCGGATCGGTGATCGTTACAATAAACGACTTTGTCTCGCCGTCGTTACGGTTGATGTTTGAGATTTTTACCGAGTATTGCCCAACTGTGTTGCCGTCGACCGTGGTATATAAAACCGCGTCGCCTTCTCTGACTTCATGCCGCAGCGCGATTGGGATTGGCTCGGAGATGATGTTTTGGGGCATTGATTTTAGTACCCCGTAAACTCCCACGTGGGTGTTGGCGACCAGGCTGCCTATCTTCTCGGCGCCGAAATAGCCTTTGAGTTCGCCCGGTAGCCCAATGCGCCCGCGCGTGATCCCGCTTATCGTCACGTCGGACACGCTTCCGGTGAGCAGGGGCATAAGGTCGCCGGTATCCACGTCGCATATGCCGTGACCAAGCCCTCCAAACTGCAGCGTTTCGGGCACTATATAGGTTATGGTGCCTATACCTGCTGTGCTGTCGCGAATCCAAATTCCTGCTTTGTATTTATTTTCGTTTTTATCCCATCCGGGCGTTACTTTGAAGATATACTCGCTGTCCCCTCTGGTGACTGTAAAATCCAGCGGTTTTCCACCTGACGATTCCACTATCCTGGTGACGTCCTCGATGCTGTTCACGGGTTTCCCCGATATGGCGGTTATAATGTCTTTAACCCTAATTCCTGCGTTATAGGCAGGGCTTTGGGAGTCACCGGGCGCGATGCCAACCACTATGACGCCCTGAGTGTGGAGCTTTACACCGAACGGAATGCCTCCCGGATAAACAAGCATCCGGTCGTAGACGTCGACGGTGACGTTTTTAAGCGGCACGAGCCCGAACAGCTTTGCAGAGAGCATAAGCCGCTCCGGGGACCTCTCGTGCGACTTTGAAAACGCCTGTACCGCCGCCCCGTCCGGGGCTTCAAGCGTACAGAGTGGCAGCTTTGGCGTACCGGCACCGCTATAGACCGACAGCCTACCGGGAACAAGATAATCGCCGATCCCGGCGAGTGCAGCCGCCGCAATTACCGCGGCAAGCGCGCAGGAAAGGAACGTGCGCATCCCGAGGTGTGCTTTCTTGCGGTTCATACGTCCGTGTCCCCTCGTCGGTTTAAATTGCGTCCGGGATTTTGCCGTATCCCGCCGCGCAGCCGCAAGCTTTTCAAATTTATCAATTTTGGAGCCTCACAGAATATCGGTAATCGGTATTTTTTGCCGGAGAAAATGCGCTCCGCCTTTATATTTTTGACATCCGCGGCACGGTATAATCCGCGCGGCGTCGGCTGTGCGCGATATTATTTTGCGAATCACATACACCGTTTATGAGTTGTAATTTTTGTGTGGCGTGGCACGACAGCCGAGTGGGCTGATTTTTACAAGTTGCAACATATTACAAAAAATAATAAGAAATTACAATGAATTAACCTTCGGGTGTGATATAATTATGCCGAAGCGAAAAGAAAACGGCGCACAGCTTGGTGGCGAAGCCAGAGCCTCGCTCGACTCATCTTCCGCCGAGCGCGTGCTTAAATCAATATTTAGGCTTACCGGCTGCGGGCTAATGATGCTTTCGCAAGACGGGGAAATAACTTGCAACATTGGCAGCTGTGGCTGCAATTGCCCTGAAAGCCGCAAAAAATGCTCGGGCAGCCAAGCGCCAAAAGATGCCGGCAATGAAGAAAGCATCTGCCAAGACTGCATAACGGCTCACCTGCACGCGGCGTACCAAGCGGAGCGTTTCGGCGGCAAATACATATATTTTTGCCCCTCGGGACTGGTGTTCTGCATCGCCGAGGTTTTGGGGGAGCCGAAAAGCCGGTTCCTTGTAGCCGGCCCGATTATGGCGACCGACCGCGAAAACTATATACCCGACGACCTTGGCGAGCCGTTTTCCGCCGACGCCCAGCCGAGCGAGGAAATGCGCCGGTATACCTCGTCGCTGAAATATTTGCCCGCTTCGGATATAACCTGCTTGTCCGACCTTATTTTTATGGCGGCAAACCATATAAGCGGTTACGACTATAGGAAGCTTTTCAGCCGCGAAGAACAGGCAAAACAGCAAGAGGAAATTAACGACTACATCCAAAGCGTCAAATCGCGAATGCTGCTCGGCGCCGGGTCGGTCGAGCCGTACCCATACGACAAAGAAAAACAGCTAAAATGGGCGATAATGACCGGCGACGAGGCCGACGCGCGCCGCCTGCTCAACGAGATACTGGGGCATATCTTTTTTGCCTCGGCATATGACCTCGACTCGATAAAAATCCGCGCGATGGAGCTTGCAGTCGTAATTTCGCGCGCAGCGCTTGACGGCGGGGCTGAAGCGAGCAGCGTTTATATACTGAACCCCAAGTATATAAGAGACTTCTTCGCGCTCGACACTATCGAGGACATTTGCTTTGCGCTATCGAAAATGCTGCACAGGTTTACCGAGGAAACCTTTAATTTGTCAAAAGTTAAGCATGTCGACCTGCTTTCGCGCGCGATCTCGTATATCCGCGCCAACTACATGCATAAAATTACACTCGAAGACGTGGCGGGGCACGTGATGCTTTCGCCGTCGTATCTCTCAAAGCTGTTCCGCGAAGAACTCGGCATGACTTTCAACAGTTTCCTCACCTCGGTGCGGATCGAGCGCAGCCGCATGCTGCTTTTGTCCGACCAGCTTACGATTGCGCAAATAGCAGAATACTCCGGCTTTTTTGACCAAAGTTATTTCAACAAAGTTTTCAAACGCGTAACAGGGCTCACGCCTAAAAAATACCGGGAGCTGCGCGGCGGTATTTCCGGCGCGACATGAAGGCAAATTTGCGATTTTTATATATTTACCCGAAAGCAAGCGGCGCGATAACGCCGAAGCTATATAAAAAATTAGACAGGGGAGCAACAAAATGTCAATTTTAAATGAAATTGCCGAAAAACTTATTCAAGGCAAAGCGAAAGACATAAAGGAGCTTGTGCCCAAAGCCATCGAAGAGGGTATCCCGGCGAAAACAATCCTTGAAGAGGGGCTTCTCGCTGGCATGTCGGTGATAGGCGAAAAGTTCAAGAATAATGAAGTCTACGTTCCCGAAGTGCTTATCGCCGCCCGCGCAATGAAAGTCGGCACCGAGCTGCTCAAGCCCTATCTCGTCTCAAGCGATGTTAAGCCCGCCGGCAAGGTCGTGCTCGGCACGGTTAAAGGCGACCTGCACGACATCGGCAAAAACCTCGTCAAGATGATGATGGAAGGCAAAGGCCTTGAAGTCATCGACCTCGGCGTCGACGTCGCTCCCGAGCAGTTTGTCGCCGCCGCGAAAGAGCATGGCGCGCAGGTGATTGCCTGCTCGGCTCTGCTCACAACGACGATGGGCGCAATGAAAGACGTCGTCGACCTCTGCATCGCCGAAGGCATCCGCGACAAAGTTAAAATCATGGTCGGCGGCGCCCCTATCACCGATGCGTTCTGCAAGTCGATTGGCGCCGACGCGTATGCGCCCGACGCCGCCTCGGCTGCCGATGTGGCGCTCGAGTTCTGCAAAGAGGTTAGCGCATAAGAAAAGATAAACGAAATCCGTCGAAAGCCGCAATGCTCTCGGCGGATTTTTTACTTATATGTAAAATGTAACACGTCAGCCGATTTTTAACCCGATTACGCTTGTATTTTTACTCAAACATGGTATAATAACACACAAAGGCACAACGGAGGTCCGGTTTATATGGCGGAGCGTGTTATAAAAGGATACGAGCCCGACAGCATGTTCGGGTTTTTTGAAGATATCTCGGCGATACCGCGCGGTTCTGGAAACGAAGGCGGGATCGCCGACTATCTCGTAAAGTTTGCGGCAGAGCGAGGCCTTTTCTGCGTGCGCGACGCCGCAAACAACGTGTTTATAAGGCGCCCGGCGTCGCCGGGGCGCGACGGCGATCCTGCCGTGCTGCTTCAGGGGCATACCGATATGGTATGCGTCAAAACCCCTACCTCAAGCCACGATTTTGAAAAGGATCCGATAGAGCTAATCGTAGAAGGCGATATGCTGCGCGCCAAAGAAACTACGCTCGGCGCCGATAACGGCGTGGCGGTCGCTATTATGCTCGAACTTTTGTCGGGGGACTACAGCCTTCCACCTCTTGAGTGCCTTTTTACCACCGACGAAGAGACGGGCATGAGTGGCGCATTTTCGTTCGACAGCTCGCTTGTCACTGCAAGAAAGCTTATAAACCTCGACTCGGCGACGGAAGGCATCGCCACCGCAGGCTGCGCCGGCGGCATAAGGTATAAAGTCACGCTGCCGTATGAGCGCGTGCCCGCCGCCGAAAAGTCGATAACGGTCGAGATTTCAGGCCTCGCGGGAGGCCATTCGGGCGGGGACATCCACAAGTACCGCGGCAACGCGATTAACATCATGGGCAGGATGCTCGCCGCTCTGTATGAGAAAGAGCCGTTTTGCCTTGTGACGGTGTCCGGCGGCGCAAAGGACAACGCGATACCTGCGGACTGCGTGGCGGCTATTGCAGTTGCCGACCCTGCGGCTGCGACGGCGTTCCTGTTGGAGCAGGAGAAAATAATAAAGTCGGAGCTGCCGCCGGAGGATGAGGGCTTTAAAGTCCGCATCTCGAAACCGAAAGCGGTTGAAAAAACGCTCACATTTGCCGATACCAGCCGCGTGATATCGATGCTGACGCTCTTCCCGCGCGGGCCGCAGGCGTTCTCTAGGGATATGCCGGGGCTTGTCGAGACTTCGGCGAACCTCGGGGCTGTGTCCGACAATGGGGAAGAGATTACGGCGCAGTTCCTTTTGCGCTCGTCGATCGAGAGCCGGCTTGACGAGCTGTCGCTATACTTTGCGAGGCTTGCGAGGTTTATCGGCGCGAAAGCCGAAGGGCACAGCCGATACCCGGGCTGGCGGTATAACCCGAACTCCGAGCTGCGCAAAAAATTCCTCGAGGCTTACGGCTCGCTTGAAGGCAGAAAGCGGGAGCCAACTGTCGAGTGCACGCACGCCGGGCTGGAATGCGGTATCTTCGTCGGCAAGATACCGGGGCTTGACGCGATCTCAATCGGGCCGGATATATACGAGCTTCATACCCCGGCCGAGCGCGTGGATCTTAGGTCGTGGGAGCGCTTTTTCAAGCTTGTCCTTAAAATGCTTAGCTAGGTAAATACCCTTAAATCCGCATAAAATTCCAGGAGGAACCCCATGGTATATTACAACAACAATTTAAGGGACAAAATTAGAACCTCCGCCCGCACTTATGAACGCTATATGTTCAAAAAAGTGGGCGAGCTTAAGAATACGGCAAAGCTCGAGACAGCCGAGCATCTCCGCTCGGTCCCCGAATCCGGGCTTGCCGCATTCGAGGGCAGCTTCCGCTGGGGCGGGGAATGGAAAAACCTTTGGGTAGTCGGCGACGTCACCGTGCCGGAGGAGGCGGCGGGCAAAAAGCTCTACGCCGTCGCGAGAACCGGAGCAGTGGAAATCCTCTTCTTTGTCAACGGCAAGCCCACTGGCATTTTCAACAGCAAAAACGACTTCCTCGGCGGAAACCATTCCGCCCAGCTTATATGCGAGAATGCGGTGCCCGGCACGACATATAAGCTCGCGTTCGAGTGCTACGCAGGCCATCATTGCGCGGGCACTCAGCCGTTCGAGCGATACGGCAGGGACGGGCACGAGCGCAGCGACGAGGAGTTCATGCGCACCTATGAGGGCATCGACATCTGCGTGATGGACGAAACCGTCAAAGACTTCTTGTTTGACCTCAAAGCAGTGATGCAGCTCGCCGAGGTGCTCCCCGACAACAACTTCATGAGAGGCAAAGCACGCAATGCGCTTGAGCGCGTGTTCACCGTGCTCGTGCAGTACCCGGCGCATGTGCCCGAAGAAGTATGGCGCGAAGGCGTAATAAAAGCGCGCGAGATTCTCGCCGAGGTGCTGTCGGTCCACGGCAGCGACGGCCAGCGCGGCAGAGTCGGCGTAATCGGCCACTCGCATATGGACACCGCATGGCTTTGGCCGGTCGCCGAAACTATCCGCAAGTGCGCGCGCACCTATTCAAACGCGCTCACTTTGATGAAGCAGTACCCCGAGTACAAGTTTGTTCAGCCGTCGGTTCTGCACCTCGACTGGATGCGCCGTTACTATCCTGATATATTTGAAGAGATTAAAAAGCAAGTCGCAGCAGGTAGGTACGAACCCAACGGAGGCGTTTGGGTCGAGTGCGACTGCAATATCCCCTCGGGCGAGTCGATGGTCCGCCAGTTCTTGCATGGCCAGCTTTATACCCGAAAGTACCTGAATTATGAGGCTGACTCGTTCTGGCTGCCCGACACCTTCGGCTATAACGCCGCAATCCCGCAGATTATGAAGGGCTGCAACGTCAAGTACTTCTATACCCAGAAAATCTCGTGGGGTGACCTGACGAGCTTCCCGTACGACACGTTCATCTGGAGAGGCATTGACGGCACCGAAGTGCTGACCCACTTCAACCGCATGCACTGCTCGCCCGATGTTAAGACAGTTGTCGAAGCGGTAAACGAAATCAGGCGCAAGGAAGTTTACGACGGTAGGCTCGTCGCGTTCGGCTTCGGCGACGGCGGCGGCGGCCCGACCTACGGCATGATTGAGGACGCAAGGCGCGTGGCGGGCCTTGCGGGCGTGCCCGAGCTCTTCTACTGCACAATCAGCGAGTTCATGCAGGACATCGAAAAGAACGCCACGAACCTTCCCGTATACTCCGGCGAGCTTTACCTTGAGACCCACCGCGGCACGCTGACCTCCATGCACAATGTAAAGCGCGACAACCGCAAGGCGGAGTTTGCGCTGCGCGACATGGAGTTCTTGGGCGTCGCGGCAGGCAAGCCCAAGCACGAGCGCGCGGACGAGCTGCTTGAGGTGCTGCTAATCAACCAGTTCCACGACATCCTCCCCGGCTCGTCGATAAACGAGGTCTATGTCCAGACCAAACAGGAGATGGACAAGCTCATCTACGACCTTAAGGCAATCGCCGGCGAGTATGCCGCGGAGCTCACCGAACCGTGCGATAAATCGTATACCTTCTTCAACACGCTGTCGTTTGGCCGCAGCGACAACATTTATATCGAGAATTTCGAAGGCGGGCTCGAAGGCGCGAAGGTCCAGCATGTGACCGATATCATGGGCAGAAAACTCGCGGTGGTCGGCGGGGTAGAGCTTGACGCGTTCGGCGCAAAGACTCTTACCGTCACTGACAAGCCTTGCGACAGCTGCGAGTCGCCGTTTAAGTTCGACGGCACCACGCTCGAGACCCCGCACCTTGTCGTAAAATTCGGCGAGGGCTGCGGCATTGAGTCGCTTGTATACAAGAAGACAGGCAGGGAAGTCCGCAGGCCCGGCTCTGAGCCGCTCGGCACCTTCTGGATGGGCGAAGACGTACCGCAGGCTTGGGACAACTGGAACATCGACTATGACCAGAAGTTTAAGATGAAGCCGACCGGCGAGCTCATCTCGCGCGAGGTCGTCGCAAACGGCCCCGTGGAGTTCAGGATCCGCCAGAAAGTAAAACTTAGCGAGACTTCCAGCCTCGTTCAGGATATAATCTTCTCGGCAAGCTCGCCGCGTGTAGACTTCCACACCGCGGTTGATTGGCACGAGCGCCATCAGCTGCTTAAAGTCGGCTTTGACGTCGACGTCTTCACGCAGACTATAAAGAACGAAATCCAGTTCGGCTATATCGACCGCCCGACGACTGAAAACAACGAGTACGAAACCGCAAAATTTGAGGTCTGCAACCACAAGTGGAGCGACCTGTCCGAGTCCCGTTTCGGCGTGGCACTGCTTAACGACTGCAAATACGGCATCTCCTGCTCCGGCTCCGACATGAGGCTGTCGCTGCTCAAGAGCGGCATCCGTCCCGACACGACCGGCGACGCCGGGCTGCATGAGATGACCTACTCGCTGCTCCCGCACGAGGGCGCTTTCTCGGCAGAGACCGTCGTTCGTGAGGCTTATATGCTTAACGTTCCGGTTTATGTTGCAAAGGGCAGCCTTAAGCCGGGCTATGAGGCTCCGGTGCTTGTTTCGGCTCCGAACGTGATAGTCGAAACCGTCAAGCCCGCCGAGCTCATTGAAAATGCCTACGTGGTCCGCCTCTACGAGTGCGAGCGCAACAAGACCTGCTGCGAGCTGAAGTTCCCGAGCAAGGCTAAGGAAGTCTACGCCGCCAACATGCTCGAGGACATCGGCGAAAAACTGCCGCTTGAGAACGGCACGCTAAAGGTAGAGCTGCGCCCGTTTGAAATTAAGACCCTCGTTGTAAAATATTAGTATTTAAATAGGAATAAACTGGAAATACTTTATTCATCATTTAGATATAATGCGTTTATTTAAGTTTTACAGAAATGTAAACACATGCCATTTTAGTCCATATATAATAAGAATGGCATGAGCAAAAATGATGAAGGGAGTATTTCCATCATGTCAAAAAAACTACTGGCACTTCTGCTGGCGTTTCTGACTGCTACCTTCGCCCTAGTGGCATGCGAGCCGAAGGATAATGAAGAACAAACCGGCAATGAAACGACAGTAGAGGAAAACGCGGGCGAGGATGCATCGGTAGAAGAAACTGAAGCCGAGGCTGAAACCGAAGCTGCGGAATAGTAAGCTAAAGGCATCGGTGTTATAATTAAGAAAAAGCCGGTCTTTTCGTCCGCAAACTTAAAGCCACGGTACGGACAAACAGTCGAAACCCTAAAAGCCTATAAAAAATACGCGCGCCCTAAATAGGGCGCGCGTACTTAATTTATGCGATTTTGCAGGCGCGTCAGTCGCCGAACCGCGACACGAGGTCGCAAATGCCTTTGCCCGTTTTAAGCGCAAGTTCGGGGAGGTATGAGACAGCATGGCTTAGGTAATCGGAGAGTTTGTCTTTTGCGCCCTCGATTAGGTCGAGGTCGAGCGTAAAGGCATAGTTGCCAACAGTCAGCCTGCCTTGGCTGTCGCTAATCTTTTCATAGCTTACCACTTTTTCATCTTCGCCTGCGATGATCCTGTATTCAATTCCAAACGCCGCCGCGGCGCCTGCTGCGATAGCGGCGCAAATTGCAAAATGCAGCGCGCATTTTAATAGGTACTTTATCATTTTATACCATCCGTTATCTTATTAATATCCGCTTAGTATCAGCTCCGCTAGCACCGACGCGATTTGTACTCCCGCGGCTTTTGCCTCCGCCAAAGTATTTGCGCATGAGCCGACCTCAATAAGGAGGTTGCGGTAGCCGTATTGCGCGTTAAACGACGCGCGCCTGATGGAGATCGGCCGCATCATTCCGGGGAAGCGTTTCGCCGCGAGCGATTGGGCAAGAAGGGCAAATGCCAAATTTTCCTGCCAACTCGGGTGGTCTGCGCCGCCCGCATCGGTCCCAACTACGAACATTACTTGAGCGGTCGGCGCGCCGTTTTGCTCGTACACGCATTTAATTAAATTGTTGCCAGAGATGAGCGCGTCGCGGTGCACGTCAAATATGTATTTAATCGAAGGATATTTTTTAAGATAAGCCAGCACCGTGGCGAGCGAGTTTTTATATGAGTCGTTGTAGGACTCAAGGTCGTGCATTGTTTCGCAATGAATGGCGGGTATCCCGTGCTTTAAGAACTCGTCGCGCATCGCCCGGCCGACCGCAACGACGCTCTGCGATTTGTCGTCGGTCCGCGGCAGGTTATGTGACGAGTATGAAGTAGCTCCAGGCCGGGCGTAGCCTTCTGTCCCATGCGTATGTATAATTAGCACAAGCGGGTCGGGGTTGACAGAAAGCGGCTTGTAAACGGCAACAGGCTCATCAGCCGGCGAGTAGCCCCGAAGAAGCGCGTCGATGTCGGGATTATAAGGCGTTTCGTTATAATACTCGTATATCGATTTTGCCGCAAGGTTCCGCTCAACAATTGTATACTCGCCTGCCGGCGGGATTTCGCCTTCCTCGGTGTAAAACAGCATGTCGTAAAACTCTAGAGCGAATGCATCGCTGGGATCGCTTATAAGGTCAAGCGGCAAGCTTTCAGATTCAAAGCTTTCTGTTTCGGCATTGCCCGGGATTGCCGGGCTGCGAGTTGGCAGCTCGACAATCCCAAGTTTGGCAGCCGCGGAAACAAGTAGCGCCGCAAATATAAGCAGCGCGCAAACGGCAATCGCAAATGCGCTGTATATCTTTTCAAATAGCTTATAGCGGTTCATTAAAAGCGCCTCCCAAAACTAAGGCGTCGCCGGGCAGAGGCTGTGCCCGGAATTAAATCTTGCTAACTACCTAAAAACGCCATATTTATGGCTTCCGCTATAACCGACGAGAGTGTCTGGACCGCAACGTCGCTGTCACCGCGGGACACAAAGAAGCTGCGCCCATTCTCGAGCACCTGCTCAAGCTCGTTTGGGATGTCGTTTATGCCCGCTTTCTCAAGCGCGTCACAGACTAGTGTAGAGGAGTCGACGATCGTCGGCACGCCGATGGCTATGACCGGTATGCCAAGCTGCTCTTGGTTTATCGCCTTCCGTGAGCCGCCGATGCCGGAACCTGGCGAAATACCGGTGTCGCAAAGCTGTATCGTGGTGGCAAGACGGTCGGTCGAGCGTGCGGCCAGCGCGTCGATCACAACGAGCAGCGCCGGCCCCGAGTTTTGTACCGCTCCTCGCACAAGCTCGAGCGTCTCGATACCTGTTTGGCCTACAACGCCCGGCGCAATCGCCGAGATTTCCCGTCCGCCGAGCAGGCTGAAAAGCCTTGAGTCGCTGCTTTTGATGTGGCGGGTGACAGTAACGTCGCGTACGGCGAGCGGCCCTATGGCGTCCGAGGTAATCTCGCGGTTGCCAAGTCCGCATACAAGAACGCCCCCGCCGCCAGGCGCCAGCCGCTTTGCCATATCGCTTAAAATATCGGCGATAATCTCGGCTGCCGCGTCAAGCTGCTCGTCTGAAGCCAGCCAAAGCTTGCCGACGGTTATTGTTACATATGTCCCTACAGGGCGCCCGGTTACAGCTTCGCCACGCTTGTTTAAAACCCTTATCGTTTCAACCCTATAGCCGGATTTGGTTTCTTCGTTATACAATATGCCGGAAGCCGCGGCATTATTCGCATCTTCCAGCGTCTCGGGGGGCGGCATGCTCTCCGCCGCAAGGTCTGTTCGGATGTATTTTTTAGCATTTTTCATACATATAATTTACCCAAGCAGCAAGAAAATATGCGATATGCCTTTAATTTTTAAAAATTTGCCCGATAACTACATTTGTTTATTATTTACAAAATTATGTGAAAAAATTGTGCAAGCGTCTAAATTTAAAAAAGTCGGAATTTCCATGCTTTTTTCCATTGATTATATTTTCGTTTGATGGTATAATATTTAGGTAAATTCGGCACGCATAATTTGTAGGAGGAGCAAACCACATGAAAAGAATTCTGTGCCTGCTGCTGAGTCTTGTGCTTATCGGGGCCAGTGCCGTTTCATGCAGAGAAAGCGATTTTAGAAAAAACACGAAAACTGTCACTACCACCGATAAGGGTGCCGTAATTCCGGTCTACCTTACAACGGAGATATATGACTTTGATCCCGCGACAGCATATACCGACGAGGCGGCAACGAAAATCCTCAGCATGATTTATGAGGGGTTATATAAATATGATAAAAACGGCAAGGTCGTACCGGCTATTGCCAGCGGCTATAAGGTGAAGGAAGACCCCGAAAAAGGGCTTTATGAGATTGAGATTTACCTCAAAGAGACAGCGTGGTCTGATGGGCGCCCCGTCCAAGCTGCCGATTTTGTTTATGCGATAAAGCGCGTCCTTGAGCCGGAGTTCAGGGGAGAAGCCGCCGCTCTGCTGATGGAGATAAAGAATGCCAAAGCCGTCAAGGCTGGCGAGATGTCTATAGACGACCTCGGTGTTGTCGATTCCGACACCAAGGTCATTCAGATCCAGTTCGAGAGAAAGATTAACTACGAGGATTTCCTTGCGGTTCTTGCTAGCCCGCTGCTTTACCCGATAAGAGAGGACGTAGTTGCAAAGGCGACCGACTGGTCTTCGAACACCTCGATTCTGGTTTGCAACGGTCCATTTGTCGTGCGCACTTTCGTTCCTGGAAAGACGCTGATCCTTGAGCGCAACATCTACTATTACCGCGACGTCGAAGACGATCCGCAGGACAAGTATGTTAAGCCCTACCGTCTTGCGGTTAACTTTACGATGAATGCGGAGGAGCAGTTCGCCGCGTTCCAGGAGGGCAAGCTCGCGTTTATTGGTGAACTTCCGCTTTCAAAGCGCGCCGAATATAAAGACCAGATAAAATTAAGAGACACGCTTACTCAGCACGTATACCTGTTTAACACCACGAAAGAGCCATTCAACAAGCCTGAAGTACGCCGCGCGCTCTCGCTCGCCATCGATAGGCAGGCGATAGCCAACAAGGTTGTCTTCGCCACCCCAGCCGAAGGGCTGATTACAAGAGGAGTATTTGAGACTACATACAAGAATAAAAAACAGTTCCGCGATGTAGGCGGTTCACTGCTTTCGCCGTCGGCGGATCTCGCGACCGCTAAGTCACTGCTTCAGCAGGCTGGCGTGAATGGCGGCGATATAACCATCACGCTCCGCGGCAACGAAGTCGACCTTGCCGTCGCCGAAATGGTGGCTCAGGCATGGGGTCAGCTCGGCTTCAACGTGAATATCAGGAAGCTCGGCTTCTCCGAGTATAAAGAGAACGAGTACGACCTCGTTTCCGACCTGTTCAAGAACGCTTACGCGTCTAGAGACTTCGACGTCATCGCGGTTGACATCACGATGTTCTCGACGAATCCGTTTGGCAACCTCGCATCGTTTGCGCTTGAGTTCTCGGGCGGCGCCCTCGACCTTCAGTCGGGCAATTTTGAGTTCCAGCCCGGCGTGACCGGTTTCAACAGCCCCGAGTACAACGAGATTATAGCGAAGGCGTTTGAGGAAACCGATCCTGAAAAGCGTGCCGCTATTCTCCACGATGCCGAAAAGATGCTGCTCGAGCTTGCGCCTGTAGTTCCGATATTCACATATCAGGATGCCTACATGGTCGGCGATGACCTGTCCGGCGTCAAAGAAGCGTTCTACGGTTGCCTCAACTTCGAGAAAGCGAAGCTGAAGAATTACGAGAAGTATGAGGAGACCGAGCCTCTCGAAACCCAGGCTATGGATGAGCTAGACAAAGGTGTGTAACCGAGTAGGTTAAGCTAAACAAAGCAAAATAAAAGAATGGGAATGGGCAAGCATATAAATGCTTTGCCCATTCCCGGTGTTATATGGGCATTTTTTAAAGGCAAAATACGGGTAATAGATTTTTAACAAACATATATTACTATTTTATTACCGTATTAATTTGAGGCAAATATGTATTTAAGCGAAGGGATAATGCCGATGCAAGCCCCCTTAAAAGATAAAAACGATATTAAAATTTTTATACTTTATTTGCTGAGGAACATACATTATCCGCTTGATTATGTAAACATAAACGATATCGTAGTGCAAGACGGCATAGTCAGCCCGTTCGATTTTTCGGAGTGTTTCGCGGAGCTGCTTGAAACAGGCAATATAGAAGAGTTCACAGCCAATGGCAAAACGCTTTACCAGATCACCGAGCAGGGCATTGAAGTGGCGGACACCCTCGATTCCCGCCTGCTTACAATGCTGAAAGAGAAGAGCCTTAAAAGCGCAATGCGCCTTTTATCATTCAAAAAGCGCGGCTCGGAAGTCAAATGCGAGATAACGCCGCTCGAAGAAGGCGGGTATGAAGTCCGCTGCGTAGTGATAGAGGCGCGTAAGGAGATGCTCAACGTCCGGCTTGTCGTCGACGATAAAGTGCTTGCCGAACGCATGAAATATAATTTTATGGATAAGCCCGAGGTCGTATTCCGCGGCATTTACGCCATTTTATCTGGCGATATTAACTACTTAATTGAATAAAATTTTGCTTTTCTGCTGCAGCTAAATGCTGCGCAATTTTTTATTTGTTAGGATGAACAATGGCTTGTAAATGTCGCGAGCCAGGGATATTTTAAATATACAACAATTATCACAAAACAATAAAAATTTTGTTAAAAAACCCTTGACAATTTTTGAAACTGCGGTTATAATATATAACTGTACTGGGGAGCGGAAAAGTGGATGAAACAAGCATTATAATGCGTGCAAAATCCGGGAGTAACGCTGCGTTCAGCGAGCTGGTCGAAATGTACTCGCCTCTTATAACCTCGATGGTAGAGTATTTCGCCGGCGAAGCCCGTCAGTACAACATCGATGCCGAAGATTTAAGGCAGGAAGCAATTATTGCGCTGTATGGTGCAGTAAAGGCGTATAACGTAGACCAGCGAGAAGTCACCTTTGGCCTTTTCGCCAAAATCTGCATCCGAAACCGGCTTTTGAGCATAGTTCGCAATTGTCGCGGACGCGCCGAGACCGAAACATCGGAATCGGAAACCGACCTCGCTGCAAGTAGCCCCGAACAGCATTTAATCGACAGAGAAAACTACGAGCGACTTATTAAGCTGATCGACGAAAGCCTGACCGACTACGAAAAGTCAGTTTTCAAGCTTTTTATCCTCGACAAGTCGTACCGTGAAATCGCTGCCGCGTTAGGTCGCGACGTGAAATCCGTCGACAACGCAATCTGTCGCATCAAAAGGAAGCTCAAACAGCGCATATAGCAGTCCGCTTCTTTAAGTCTTTCCCGTATCGATCATTAATTTTTATATATGCCCAAGTAGCTTAATGTAGAGCGTTGACCAATCAAAGGTGGCGGTTTCAGTCCGTCTTGGGGCAAATAACCAATAAGCGAGGTAAAAAGCATGTACGAGGAAAAGATCTACCAGGACAAAGTCCTAACCTGCAAGGAGTGCGGTCAGGAATTCGTTTTCACCGCCGGCGAGCAGCAGTTCTATGCCGAAAAAGGCTTCCAGAACGAGCCGCAGCGCTGCAAAAAGTGCAGAGACGCAAGAAAGAATGCGGGTAAGCCCCAGCGCGAGATGTTCTATACGACTTGCGCACGTTGCGGCGGGGAAGCAAGAGTTCCTTTCCAGCCTTCGAATGACAGGCCGGTATATTGCAGCGAGTGCTACGCAGTGCTAAAAAAACATTAATTGCCCCGCTATGTTCGTGAGATAAGGACGGTCGCGGGCGTACGGGCTGTCATATATTCCGGGTTATGTCAAAAAAGAGCGCCGTCTAAACGGCGCTTTTTTTGTTGCAATATAATGTAGTATTGAGGGACGACATATGAAGCTGAACTATCGGAGAACCATACTAATCGGCTTTGCATTTATGTCTATCAGCGCCTTTTGGCAGCTTTACGACAGCATTGTCCCGAAAATCCTCACGAATGTCTTCGGCCTCGGTTCGACACTCAGGGGAGTCATAATGGCAATGGACAACGTGCTAGCGCTTATCCTTTTGCCGCTCTTCGGGGCGCTGTCTGACCGGTGCGATACACCGCTTGGGAAGCGCATGCCGTTTATTTTGTTCGGCACTGCGGGCGCGATTTCTGCGATGATGACGATGTCGGTCGCGGCGGATATGGGCAGCTTTATCGTGTTTATCGCCGCTCTCGGGATTGCGCTTTTGTCTATGGGGACATACAGGTCGCCGGCGGTGGCGCTGATGCCCGACCTCACGCCTCCCGCGCTGCGCTCGAAAGCCAACGCCGTAATAAACCTCATGGGCACGATAGGCGGCGTTTACTCGCTCGTCTTTATTTCGCTCTTGGTAAAGGAAGGCGGCAGCTATATTCCAATATTTGCCTGTGTGGCCGGATTTATGGCAGTATCCGTTATAGTATTGACAGCTACAATAAATGAGCGTAAAATAAAAGTCAAGCTCAAGGAAGAAGGCGTCCGGCTTGACGACGTCCCGGGCACCGACAGCGGCGATGCCGAAGGCTCAGCCGGCAAACTGCCGAGCGAGGTGAAGCGGAGCCTCTGGCTGCTGCTCGTATCGGTTTTTTTGTGGTTTACCGCATACAACGCCGTTACCTCGGTATACTCGGTGTATGCCGAAAAAGTGTGGGGCCTCAAGGGCGGCAGCTTTGCGCCCGGGCTTATCGTCGCCATGGCTGCGGCTGTGGTTGCATACGTGCCGATAGGTTACCTTTCTACGGCGTTCGGCAGGAAAAAAGTCATACTTGCCGGAATCGCGCTGATGGCTGCCTCTTTCGGTTCAATGGTATTTATAAAAACGTATAGCCCAATAGTGTACGTGTTGTTTGTAACCGTCGGGTTTGGCTGGGCGTCGATAAACGTCAACTCATACCCGATGGTCGTACAGATGGGAAGGGAAGGCGACATCGGCAAGTTCACAGGCATCTATTACACCTTCTCGATGTCGGCGCAGATATTAACGCCGATACTCTCGGGCTGGTTTATCGACCTGTTTGACGACTACAGGGTGCTGTTCCCGTATTCATTCGTATTCTCAGCGCTGGCATTTTTAGTGTTCTCCTTTGTAAAGCATGGCGACACAAAGCCCGCAAAGCCTGCGTCGCTGCTTGAAAATTATGACGTGGGGAATGATTGAGTATGCAGATTATAATCGGTATAGTTATAATCCTGCTCGCGCTAATACTCGCGTACATATACGCGATTATGCCCCGCATTTCGCCGGCGTCAAAACGGAATGCGGCGAAATATAAAGGCCTTTATATAGCGCACAGGGGGCTTCACTCCAGCGAGATAAAGGAAAATACCGCGGAGGCGTTCCGCGCTGCTGTGGAAGCCGGATACGGTTTCGAGCTTGACGTCAGGGTATCGGCCGACGGCGTGGCGGTAATCTCGCATGACTCAAGCCTAAAGCGCGTTTTCGGCATAGACAAAAGGGTTGAGGAGATGACGGCGGCAGAGCTGAAAGAAGTCGGCGTGCCGACGCTTGCCGAAGCGCTTGAAATCGCGGGTGGGCGCGTCCCTCTTGTCGTGGAGCTGAAAATGGACGACGCCTCATCGAAAGTGTGCGAAGCGGCGGCGGAAGTGCTGCGCAGCTATAAAGGCGACTATTGTCTCGAGTCGTTTCATCCGGTGGCGCTCATACGCTGGAAGAAGCTGATGCCAAATGACGTGCGCGGCCAGCTTTCGGCACGCTTTACAGGCAAAGAGCATAGGGTGCGCAACTTCATATTGAGGAATCTGCTAACAAACTTTAGGACCCGCCCCGATTTCATCGCGTACGAAAAAACAGGTGGGAGCAAGCTTTCGGTTCGCCTGTGCCGCGCGTTTGGCGCGGTGACCGTGGCGTGGACTGTGCGCTCCCAAGAAGAACTTGACAGATGTAAGAAATATTTCGATACATTTATATTTGAAAATTTTATTCCGGTGGAAAATGAAAAATAAGCTTAATATCTTCGCATTAATATTTTGCATAACCCTGTTTTTATTCTCATGCGCTGGCGAACCCGCAGGCAGCCCCGATACTACTGATACAACCGCGCCTTCGGAGACCGAGGAGCCACAGGTAACGCAATACTTGTCCGAAGAGCCTGAAAATGTGAAAATCCCTGACGGCGGGGTCTACATAGTTTACGCCGTCAACTCGACAGCGGCGGGGAAAATTAAGGGCGAGGCAACTCAGGAAATATCGGGCGGAAAAGCTACGTCGAAAGTTGTCGCAGAACCGAATCTCGGCTATAAATTTGTCAAGTGGAGCGACGGCTTGACCGAGCCTACCCGTTCAGGCGACACGGCGGATGAAAGCAAGGTCATAACGGCTATATTCGATTACGACATCCTTGAGCTTCCGGTTGTTCTCATCAACACCGAAACGGGCAAGGACGTAAAAAGCAAGACCGAGTATATTAAAGCCGAGATTGCGATGTTCAAAGAGGGCTCGCCTGCCGTATATTGGGAGGCTGAGATACGAGGCAGAGGCAACAACACTTGGGGTTATCCCAAAAAGTCGTATAAGATTAAGTTTGCAAATAAGCAAAACCCCTTCGGGATTGGAGACGCCAGCGACCGGATTTGGGTGCTGCTCGCAAACCATTGCGACCAGTCGCTGCTCCGCAACCATTTTGCGTTCGAGTTGGCAAGGGAGTTTGACCGCATAGACTTTGCGCCCGCATCCACTTCGGTTGACGTATACCTCAACGGAGAGTACCGCGGCGTGTACCTGCTTGCCGAGGAGATACGCGTGTCAAAGGCGCGCGTTGATGTTTCAAAAGACATGACGCAAGCTGATACCGGCTTCCTTGTCGAGCTTTCGTCGTATGCGCAGGGCGACTGGATATTCCGTGTCGGCTCAAGGCAGTACCAGGTGCGCAACGACCTTTCAGACAACCCTGAAATCGCGCAAAAGCAGTTTGAGTTTATAAAAGACTACATGAGAAAGTGCTGGGACGCCGTGCAGACGGGCGACCGCGCGGAGATTGAAAAATATATCGACATCAACTCCTACGTTGACACCTACCTCGTCGAGGAGATTACAAAGAACCTCGACCTCGGCTGGGACAGCTACTACCTCCATAAAGACAAAGGCGGAAAGCTAATCCTCGGCCCGATGTGGGACTTTGACTTGTCGTTTGGCAACGCAAACGAGGGCTGCGAGTTTTACACAGACATTTACGCCGGCATCGACAGCCGCAACGGGCTTGGCAACCCGTGGTATGTCGAAGCATCGAAACAACGCTGGTTCCGCGAGCTTGTCGTGCAGCGCTGGGACGAGATGTACGATAAAGTCATCTCAAAGCTCCCGGAGCGCATACTCGCGGAGGGGCAGCGAGGCTATAACGCATACTGCCGCAACTTTATAAAGTGGCCGATTTTCGGCACGCGTCAGAACCGCGAGACCGAGTTTATCACGAGGCTTAAAAACTACAAGCAGCATTACGAGTATTTTGCCGAATGGGTAAAGAACCGCATCGACTGGCTGCATGATTACCTTCACTCCGGCAAGTATTTGGAAGGCGAGTTTTTGAACACCCGCAGTTACGGAGGCTGGGGCGGCTGGGGCGGCTGGCAAATCGGCGACATATATGGCAATGACAAGACAAAGTCGCTGATGAATGAGCTTAAGCCCTACAATGGTAAAATTAAGCTGCTCGAAGCGGGCGCCGAAGGCTTTGGCAACGAAGGGCCGGAGAACCTGTTCGACGGCGAGCCTTTCACTAAGTATTGTTACGAGGTAAACCGTGGCAGCGAGAATACGGTTATCTTCGAGCTTGCGGAGCCGTTTGAAGCTAAAGCTTATGTATTCCGCACCGCAAACGATACCAGTTCGTACCCCGACCGCAACCCCGACAGGTGGGTGCTATACGGCCGCAACTCCGAGAGCGAAGAGTGGGTGGAGATTGACAGCAAGGATAACGGCGAAAGCCTGCTCAAGCCTGTAGACTTTACGCTTTTCGGGTTTGAAATCAAAAACCCAACACCGTATAAATACTATAAGCTTTGGGTCAAAAACAAGGGCATAATGCAGCTTTCGGATTTGATTCTGCTCGGCTGATAAAAATAAATGCCGCTCTCCCATGTGGGGGCGGCATTTTTGCGTTTATTCGTTAATCGGCTTTACAATTGGCTCGATACCGCCCGGCGGCGCGGGCTTGACGTCTTTCGAGCGCGCAAGGCAGGTGTAAAACTCGCTCCCGCCGTAATAGAGGTACCACTCGCCGTTAAAGAGCGTCATTCCGGTGAAGAATATCGTGTCGCGGAAGCAGGATACAGGCTTATGCGGCGGTTCGGCGGAAAGCCCGTTTTCCCAAGGAATCCGCTCGTCGGCGGTTAGCACCGGGCGCGGCAGCCATGTGATAGGCTTGCTGGGGTCTCGCTTGTTGAAGAGCACCTCGCCGATTGCGTAGAAGTGTCCGGTATGGTGGCCGCCGGTGAAAAGTATTATGTCGTCGGTATGCTTCGGGTTATAATTTGTCAGCGCAAAGCAGCCTTCGCCGCCTGGCCAGCGGGAATCAAGCTCGACCGACTCCCAGTGGATGAGGTCGTCGGAGATGCCCATAAGCCCGTCGTTTATATACATTACAAACTTGCCGTTTATCATTACCGCCTCGTTGTCGGGGTCCTGCACGACGCATGGGTTGCGGTGTATCCTTTTTGCGTTGGGGAAGACAAGCCCAAGCATCTCCCAATGGAGCAGGTCGTCGGATACAGCCATGCAAATCCCCGACTCCGATGGGTCGTCGTGCCGCTTCCAGTTCCAGCGGTTGAGGTACATATAGTATTTGCCGCGGAACGAAACGACGCAGACGTCCTCAAACGAAAACCGCTCGTCCTCTCCTTTACGGAAAAGGGGGCTGTACTCGGTTAGCTTGCGGAAGTTAATGCCGTCGTCCGATACGGCTATTCCGATGTCGCACATGTAGTCGATGCCCGGGGCCTTGTACTGATCGGGCGCGGGAAACTCGCCGCGGTACAAATAGTAGATTTTGCCGTCCTTTTTTATAACCGAGCCGTTGTGCACCCCGCCGCCGAACCTGCCGCAATCCCAGCTGCCGGGCGTGGGCGCGAGGACTGGGCGGTGGTACTTCTCAAACCCGCCTATCGCCCACGCAGGGAATTTATATGTGTCAAGGTCGAACGGCTCGCGGGAGAAATCACCCCAGTACCTTTCCTCGTCGTATCGGTAAAGCTGTTCCGATTCTTTCAGCTTTTCGTCAGTCGGCGGCGAAAATTGCCACTCGAAAAAGCCGTTGCCATGAAAATCTTTATTATCTTTTCCCATATTAGAACCTGCAAACTGTAAATTTTGCGGGCGCGGTAAATGCAAAGCAACAAGCCTTACAAATCACCGCGCCCGGAAAGCCCGGCCGCAAGATTTCGCGGCAGGCTAAGTTGCCGGCTTAGAATTTTACTCGCAGTGTCGCCATGGAATACGGTGCTACCTCAAAGCTGACGGTATCTCCCCAGACTCTAGCATCGGCGACCTTGTGGCGTTCGGTGATGTCGACAAGCTCGGCTGAGACCGGCGTCTTTTCAAACTTAACGGATACAAGCTGCTTTTCGCCGTGCCAATCCGAGACGCGGAGGATAAGCCCGCCTTCTTCGGCAGCCTTGACGGTTGAGACCATGACGTTTCCGGTTAGCGTAAACGCCCTGCCGGAAAGCGGCAGCGTGCCGCTATGTTTGGTATTCGAGGCGTACGCGATCGGGTGGCAGAAGATGTGTGCGTGCTTTTTCGCTTCGTCGGCGGGGGAGACGATGACGCCCAGCTTAAAGTGGTGCCTGCCAAGCTCGGGATACGGGTCTGGGTCGTACGAACTGCGTATCAGTGTCACGGCGCCCGCGTTATCGTTGCCGCGGAAACCGTATTTGCTGTCGGTGACGATAGATACTACAGGGCTATTGTTCCTGTAAATCTGCATAAAGCTGTTTGCGGGCACGTCGTGCGGCAGCGCGGGGCGGCTAACCATTCCGAAAGGTATATCGTAGCGGTACTTCTCAGCCGCGTATTTGACCGGGAAATAGAAGTTAAGCTGCGGTATGCCGGTCTCGGGGCGCCCGATCTCATGCCAGTCGACGCGCACGTCAAACTCGAGCGTCCTTGAGTTTTCAGGCAGCGTTATTGTAACATCGAGCGCCGACGAATCGAACTTGATCTGGTAGGAAACCCACTTCTTCAGCGTGCCGTGAGCGTAGTCTGTCACGCGCACGTCCTTAGCGAGGTTGAGCGGGATCACATTCATGTACGGGCCGACGCGCCATGAGGTCATGCCGAAGCGCGGGTTCTCGTCGATGCGCCTGAAAACGCATGCGGGCTTTGCGGGGTCAACGAGCTCCTCGCCGGTAGTCTTGTCGACGAGCGATTTGAGCGCAACCTCGGTCGCGCTGAATACCGCGCGGACATGCTCGTTTTCGAGCACGAGGTCGCCGTCGCCGATGAAGTTGTCGCTGCGCGGGTCGCGCGGTATACCAAAGCCCGCTATGGGCATATTTTCGCGCTCGCGGATGATATAGGTGTTGTAACCGAACGCCGGCACCTCGGCCATGATGAGCAGCTTTGTGAAGTTATGGCCCCAATAGTGGTGGCCGCTCGCGGTTATCTGGAACGGCACCTCTTTGCCGCTCGCGTCGGTGATATAGATGCGTCCAAAATCGCCGGGGTAATCCCAAACCGTGACCTCGACGGGCTCGCTGCGGTCGTACATCGTAGTGTTGAACAGGTGCAAAACTCGCACCTTACCGCGCCCGCGTTCGGTCTGCGGGAAATAGTAGCCGCTGCTGTGGTCGACGTTGTAGCCGACGCCCGCGCCCTCTGAATTCGTGAGCTTGTTGTCATCAAAATTTATACTCGAGGTGTCGATTGCCTGCGCGAGATCGCGCATCGCGATGTTTGCGCAGGTGTTTATCGTCGCCATAGCTTCCTGGAAGCGGCCAAGCGCGAACTCGCGCGTTTCGATTACGCCCGAGCCGGGGAGAATGTCGTGGAAATGGTTAAACAGCGTGTTCTCCCATGCCGAGGCGAAAAGCTCGGCTTTCGGCTTTGCGCCGGCGTAAAGGTAAGCGCAGGTCGAAAGCGCCTCGGAATCGTAGAGCCTGTCTTCCGAAATGCGGTTTGCCATCTTAATGCGCGACTGCGAGGTGTAGCAGCCCGTGAACACGAAGTTGAGCTCGTGCTTTACGGTCGGCAGCTTGTCGCGGAATTTTTCAAGCTCGGCGAAGTACTGCCCATATGTGCCGAACTTAATCGTCGGGTAAAGCGGCCAGCCCGACATGTCGATTATGCGCTCAATATCGCGGCGCGTGGGGCCGCCGCCGTGGTCGCCAACGCCATATACGAAGAGGTTGACGTTTACGCCATGCTGGTGGCAGAACAGCGGGTCGGCGACAAATGTGTCGTACTCGATTGTACCGTTGTACCATCTCGGGTCGCGGAAGACGAGCACGCGCTTGCCGGACGGCGACTCCCAGTTGTAAAGGAAATACTCGTCATGCGCGCGGCAATGGTAATAGTAATCGACGCCGACGTTTTGGAGGATTTCCGGCACATTGGCGTTGTGGCCGAACGTGTCGGGCTCAAAGTCAATCTTTATGCTGTCCGGCGAGATGTCGAGAAGTTTGCCTAAATACCGCTTGGTGTAGAGGATATGGCGGGACAGCGACTCGCCGTTCGGCATGTTCTTGTCGGTTTCAACCCATGTCGAAGCCGAAACTTCCCAACGGCCCTCATGTACCCGGCGCCTTATTTCCTCGAGCATCTCGGGCGCGTGCTTTTCTATAATGCGGTATACCGACGCTTGCGACTGCGCGAATGTGAACTCGGGATACTCTTCCATTAGCGTGAGTATCGTGCGGAAGGTATCGACGGTCACCGAGGCTGTTTCGTGGTAGCCCCACATCCAGTTCATGTCGATATGGGCATGCGACACGCAGTATACGGTGTACGCTTTTACCGCGGGGCTAAAGCCGGAAAGATCCGCCTCGACTTTTTGAGCGATGGGCGCGGGTATGGTTTGGTTCTCGCGGATAGCCGCGACAAGCTCGTCGGCAGCCGCTTCGATGTGCGAGTCAAACTCCCCGCCATGGATTTTTGAAACCTCAGCGAGGCAGCACAGCTCGCTAAAAATGCGTTTTGACCAGTAGCTGGAATTTGACACGCTGCGTATAATATCAAATTTTTGCGACAGGTTCATTTTGTTCCTCCTATGATAAAAAATTATATAGTCCGCTTTCGCGGACAACAGCTTATGTAGCCTATTGGATTGTAGCGAGTATGCGGTCTGCCCACTCGAAAGTTTGGTTTTTAATATCGTCCGGCAGAATCTTAAGGAAGGATGGCGAGAAACCGAGGTTTACGAACAGCTTTTCTTCGCAAACCTTTGCGCCGGTTTCGGCGGCGGCGTTTATAATATCGGTCGCGTTTGCGCGGTCGCCGTCAAAAAGGAATGCCACATAGTCCGTGCGGTCCCTGTTGAGCGTCATGCAGAACCTGCGGAGCGTATCCGGAGTTTTTTTGCCGATTGACGCGAGGATGAAGACCACGCGCTCCAATTCGCACGGATGTGCAGGCGGTATTACGTCGGCCTTTACGTTTAATTTTTTCGCAAGGGCGTCAGCCAACGCAATCATTTTGCCTTTATTGGAAAAGTAAAGCACCCTTAATTGTGTAATCGGCATCTTAATGTCCTCCATTACTTCTTAATATTAGACATTCATGATAATTATAATATAATATTTGCAAAAATGCCAGTGGTTTATAAAGATTTTTTACGCAATGAACAATTTTATAGGCATAATATATACAATTCAAACAACAAGCCGAGTGTTGACTTTTTATTTTCGGTGTGCTAGACTATTGCAAAGATTTTGTAGAAAAATCATCAAAGGAGCGCGGACAAAACTCCGCAGGTTACCGCCATGCTTATCACAGTGATCGGGCGCGGACATTCGGGCACGCGTGCAATCTCGCATACCCTGTCGGCGAGCGGCGTTTATATGGGGGAGCCGCTCAACGTCTCGGGCGACCTTTTGCCGCCTCAGAAAATGTACGATGCATGCCGGGTTTTCGCGCAATATGTCGAATATGTCGGCGAGCTCCGGTGGGATTTTTCGCGCGTGATAGCATCCGACCCAACGCCGGAGTTTAAGACGTTGATTGAGGAGTATCTGCACACTGTTTTAAGCTCAAAAAGCGAGCTGAAGGGATGGAAAATCCCCGAAACCACGCTGGTTTACCCATGGATTGTCAAGATGTTCCCCGACGCGGCGTATATCTTTTGGGTCCGCGACCCGCGCGACTGCATATTAAGATCGCATTTGACCGACGACCTCTCCGATTTTGGGGTAAAGTATTCGCTC
Source organism: Clostridiales bacterium (assembly GCA_012840355.1). Classification (GTDB taxonomy): domain Bacteria; phylum Bacillota; class Clostridia; order Oscillospirales; family CAG-272; genus DTU078. The sequence continues at coordinate 245,248 of DULN01000006.1, forward strand.
CCAGAGCGGTACCTTTCGCTTTGCAAATCGGACGAAGATATAACCCGCTTAAAGCGCGCCATCAGCTGGTTTTATCAGCGTGAGATCGTGCGCTCGATTCCGATGCCTAATAAATCGATTTCCTTCCGTTTTGAGGATATGGTGTTCGACCAGGATAGGCAGCTTGAGCGGCTTTCGAAATTTATAGGGATTCCCGCCGCTAAAATCGAGATGCGCACCGATTCGGTCGGCAGGTATAAAACCGACAACGGCCTGCATTATTTCGACTTTTTTGAAGCTGACATGAAAGAGCTAGGGTATATATAATCTTATATGCGGACCGGCGAAAAGACTAAGAGTGTATACATACTTCTGACGCGAACGGACACCATAATGTCGCGGATAATCGCTGCAGTGACCGGAAAGCCTTATACTCACGCCTCGCTTGGTCTTGATTTTGCCTTAACACGGCTATACAGTTTCGGGAGGCTGTATGCTTATTTCCCGTTTATCGGCTGCTTTAAGCGCGAGGAGACTACGTCGGGCGTGTACGCAAGGTTCAGGCGTTCGCCATGCGCGCTGTTCGAGCTAAAAGTGACCGAGTATTCATACGACGCTATTTGCACAAGGGTATTTGAGCTTGAGCGGCATGCTAGCAAGTATAAGTACAATTTCATAGGGCTGTTTGCCAATTATTTCGGCTTCCCGATAAGGCGGGATCGGCATTACTTCTGCTCCGAGTTCGTTGCCGACACGCTGGTCAGGGGCGACGCTTTGAGGATTTCCCGCGACCCCTCGCTCGTGCGGCCGAGCGACTTTCTTGAGATGGTCGAGCTGCGCACTCTTTTTATTGGCACGATTGAAACGCTCGACAGTTTCATAGCGCAGAGCGTATCGGCAGCATGCCCGCGAGTTTATAAGCCATATCACATTAAGCTAAAAGAGCAGTTCGCCGGCGCATTTTTCGGGATACTAGCAAAGCTGAAAACCGCACTGAGCTTAGGCCGTAAAGCGGCGCAATAATAAGAAAAAAAAGGCAAGGCTTTTGCGCCTTGCCTTTTTGTTTTCCTAACAAATAAACTGGCCCGGAAGGCAAATGCCGTCCGGGCATTGAGAAGAAGGATAGAGTTTGGTATACAACTTCCGGTTTTGCGTTATCTGTCGGTTTCGTCAACCACGTTGGTTTCGCTACGGAAGAGGAGAGAAATGCACCAAAGAGCAGCAAGACCGACAAGTGTGTAGATTATACGGCTAACTAGAGCAGATTGTCCACCACAGATCCAAGCAACTATGTCGAACTGGAACAAACCGATACTGCCCCAGTTTATCCCGCCGATAATTGCAAGAATTAACGCTATTCTATCAAGCATTTCGAAAATCTCCTGTTCAATTTTCGTTCATTGCTTGGTTAGTATTAGCGTTAATTTAGTTTGATATGCATTATAAAATGTGGAAAATTTTGCCGAAAGCGATTTTATTTAACTTTCGGCTGGCACGGCGGGATTTGCCGTGGTTTCTTCGGGCTCATTTTTTTGGCGCGTTCGGGTCAATTTTGCCGATATAAATGTTACCGTCTTTAGTAGTCACGTTTATCTTAATTGAAGCCATTGGGGTGGAAGCGGTGTAAGTGTCGCCCTTGCTTACTCCTTGAACGAAGACTTCGCCGCCTCCGCCGGCTGACAGCTCATAGGTTTGGAATGAGTAATTCTGGGCATAGTAGCTCAAATCGCCGCGCTTTATGTTGCCTTCAAGGTTTACTAAGGTCGTATCGCGTATGACAGCATTGCCGTTCCCAAGCTCGACAGAGACTGCGGAGTTGTTTCTGTTGTGCTCAAGCAACAGGTTGCCGTGTTCGAGCTTGAAAGACAAATCCGCCCGGACTCTTAGGTCCCTCACGGTTATGTCGCCGCTGCCGAGCTTTACCTCAAGCTGTTTAAGCTGATAATCGTTTGTAAAATATAAGTTTACGACCTTTTTCCCAACCTCGGAATTTTTCCGGAATAGGTATTGCCTAAGTCCGCCGAACTTGAGTTTAGTCTCGCCAAAATCGAGCAGCTTTAAAAAGCCGGTCGACTCGTCAAGCGTTAATATCCCGCTCGAGACGCCGTAACTGTACGAGCCGCCGTAATTTAGAAGCTCGATAAAGGACTCTTCGGCTCCGCCGTATATGTTGACATCGGCATTTTTTAAAACAAGCGATATTTTGTTCAGCGATATTTCGTCGAGCAGGATTTGCTCGTAATCCCTCTCGCCGCCCGCCTCTTCAAAAAGCTCGATGCCTTCCTCCGCTGCCATGCCGGTTGCGATGTAGCAAGTCACGATGCCGCCTACGATAAGTATTACCGAAAGGCAGAGGAAAATAATCGATGTCGGCCTCACTGTACCGCACACTCCCTTTTAATTTTTAAAAACAGGCGAACAGAGGACCGCAGCACGAATTTCAAAAACTCAAACAGCTTCCTCATGACAAATGGCAAAAAGCGAATTGCTATATTGTAAACGGAGATGCCCACGAACATTGCCGCGCCGCCGATTGTCACGCCCAGCCCAATCTCGAACAGCCCCGCCGGCAAAACGGTGAATGTCTGCGTTATCCCGTATATAATCCCAAAAAGCGAAAGCCCGGTGCCCGCAGCCGCTACCGATATCATTAAGGCGACGAGCGCGACAATCAAAACCGCGAGCGCCCCAAAGCACAAAAGGAAAAGCGACAGCACCGAGAGCGCGATAGAGCCCCAAATCGGGAAGGTGAGCGCAAACAGCACCCAGAACATCGGCGATGTTTGGGTTGGCACTTCGTCAAGCGACGAAAAATCAAGGTGGGTATCTTCATAGCTCTCAATATCGCCGAGGCTTCCTTCCGGCTCCAAACCATCGGTTTGGTCAACAGCTCGTCCAGCCGAGTTGCCGTCGATTTCTTCAATTGGGCGCACATTGTCAACCCGGTCTATCTTTATTGTGGCGCCGGCATCTACGTCGGAAGGCTCGATGACCCGCTCGTGCTTTTGCGAGACTTTGTCGTACACGGCAGTCGCTACCGGTTCGGCGCTGCTGTCGACAACGGTATAATGGGGCGCGGTATGGTCATAATCGCGGACTCGCTGCGCATGCTGCTCCCGGAGCCCGGCACCTCTACGCTCCCTATCCTTAATTAGTGCGTAAATATTTGCGGCAATAGCATCCACGTTGTCGAAATCGGCAATGGCGGCTTTGGCTTCCTCTTCCGACATACGCGAGAAATAGCGTTCAAACTGCCTTATTTGGCGCTCTATAACCTCGTCGGACAGGTCGCTATATGAATACAGCGCGTCGGCGAGTGCCGCAAGGAATTCGCTTTTCGACATTTGCTGCATCGCAGTGTGGCCTCCGATTATGGTAATTAAAGTTTAAAAAAACAGCGGAACACGCTGATTTGGCCCGCGTGACGCCGCCGCTTGAAAAAGGAGTCATGCTGTGATATAATACACTGCAAATTCATTATAACAAAACACTTGAGGAAATTCAATATGAGAGTTCGAAAAAAGAAGCACTGCGCGGAGCGGCTTGCCGCGTGCTCGGAGTATCTTGTAAGCCGCTCCTCAGAGCTGGAGCGGCGGCCGTATGTGCTCGAAATAGGCTGCGGCAAAGGCGCGTTTATAATTGAAGCTGCCCGCCGCGAGCCCGAGACGCAGTTTCTCGCGATGGAGAGGGTGCCCGACGTGCTCGTGCTCGCCGTTGAGAAAGCGAAAGCCGCGGGCTTGCCAAATTTAAAATTTATAATGGGCGACGCATCAAATTTGCTTGAGCTTATAGGTGAAAACGAGGTTTCGCGCATTTATCTCAATTTCCCCGATCCGTGGCCGAAAAAGCGACACTACAAGCGCAGGCTCACTTATCGCGAATACCTTGAGAAGTATAAGCGCGTGCTTGTGCCCGGCGGGGAGATAAGGTTTAAAACCGACAATGATATTTTATTTGACTTCGCGCTTGAGGAGTTTGCAGCCTGCGGGTTTGAGCTGCGCATGCTGACGCGCGACCTTCACAGTAGCGAGTATGCGGCAGACAATATTATAACCGAATATGAATCGCTTTTTTCGTCGAAAGGTGTAGCCATAAAACATGTTGTCGCGGTTTTACCCAAAGTAGGAGCACCCGAAAATGCCTAAAGTTCTTGCTTATGGGATATGACGCCGCAAATGTTAGAAAACTTTAGATAAAAATTTGACGGTGTGTTAATATTAAACAAAAAGCGCTCATCTGCATCTTTGCAGGAGAGCGCTTTATATTATTTGACATAGGTAAAATTTCAGATAATCGGTTTCAGGCGCGCTGAGCAGGACAGGGTGGTCGGGCGCCTGCCCGCGTGACTCGACAAGTTTTACCTGCACGTCGGCGTCGAGCGCCGCCTCGTGCATCAGCGACTCGAATGCGTGCCGCTCCATAAAGTGCGAGCAGGAGCAGCTCGCGAGCCAACCGCCACGCGGCAAGAGCTTCATCGCCCGGAAGTTGATTTCCTTATAGCCGCGTTCGGCGCTTTTTACCGTACGCCGCGACTTCGTAAAAGCCGGCGGGTCGAGTATTACGAAATCATACCGCGCGCGTTCCTCGCAAAGCTGCGGGAGCAGGTCGAACACGTCGGCGCATAAAAACTCTATTTTTTGCTCAAGCCCGTTGAGCCTCGCGTTGTGCTTTGCAAGCTCGATTGCGGTTTCGGATACGTCGACAGCCAGCACATGCTCGGCGCCACCGAGCGCGGCGTTCAAAGCGAACGAGCCGGTATGCGTGAAGCAGTCGAGCACGCGCTTGCCCGCAGCAAGCTGTGCGACCCTGCGCCGGTTGTACTTTTGGTCAAGGAAAAACCCGGTCTTTTGCCCGTTTTCGACGTCGACGGAGTATTTTACGCCATTTTCAGTGATGGTTACGACCGTTTCGTCGCCTCGCGGGCAGAAATCCCGCTCGTACCAGCCTTTATACTCGGGCAGCCCCTCATGCTCGCGCAGCGGCGAGTCGGAGCGCTCGTAAACGCCACGGATATTAATGCCAAGCTCGCCGAGATAGGAGAGCAGGGCAGACAAAATCACGTCTTTGCGCTGCTCGATGCCGTACGAAAGTGACTGCACCACCAATACCATGCCGAACCTGTCTACCACAAGCCCGGGCAGCCCGTCCGACTCGCCGAAAATCAGCCGGCAGCACTCAAGGTCGCGCGGCATAACATTCAGCCTGTAGTCGACAGCGTATTTCACGCGGCGCGCCCAAAAGGCGTCGTCGAACCGGTCGTTGGCGTTGCGCGAAATAATGCGCAGCCGGATTTTGCTGTGCCGGCTGAGCAGCCCAGCGCCGAGCCAGCTACCTTTTTCGCTGTAAACGTCGCAGACGGAGCCGTTTGGCACGTCATCCGGTACGTCCGCTTCTGTGTCGTATACCCACGGATGCCCGGCGCGCAAAGATTTTTCGGCTTTGCGGGTCACGGTTACCGCCGGAAAAGCTCTTGGCATAAGTTTACTCCCGTTAAACTTCCTATGTAAGCGCCGGGGGTTCACTCGCCCGAGAGCGCGCGGTCGATTGCTGCCGCTGCGTCGCGCCCCGCGCCCATAGCTAAAATAACGGTCGCGGCGCCGGTCACGGCGTCGCCGCCAGCGTAGACAAACGGGCGGGTGGTAGTCACGCCGTCTTCTTTGGTTATAATGCAGCCGCGCCGGTCGGTCTCAAGCCCCGGCGTTGTCATGCGGATAAGCGGGTTGGGCGTCGTGCCGATCGCGATTATGACGGTATCTACCTCAATGTCAAATTCCGAGCCTTCGACGGGGACGGGAGAGCGGCGCCCGGACTCGTCGGGATCGCCAAGCTCCATGCGGACGCATGTGATAGATTTGACATTGCCTTTCTCGTCGGCGTTGATGCGCACAGGGTTGGTCAGCATATTGAAAATTATGCCTTCTTCGCGCGCATGGTGGACTTCCTCGGCGCGCGCGGGCAGCTCTGCCTCCGAGCGGCGATAGATGACGCGCACTTCCTCGGCGCCAAGCCGCTTTGCGCTGCGAGCGGCGTCCATAGCGACGTTGCCGCCGCCTACCACGGCGACGCGCTTTGAGCGGCGGATAGGCGTGGCGCTGTCCTCGCGGTATGCCTCCATGAGGTTGCAGCGTGTGAGGTACTCGTTCGCCGAGTATACGCCGCAGCTGTTTTCGCCCGGGATGCGGAGGAAAGAGGGAAGCCCGGCGCCCGAGCCGATAAACACGGCACTGTAGCCTTGCTCGAAAAGCTCGTCGACAGTAATCGAGCGCCCAACGACCACGTTGGTCTCGATTATTACGCCCAGCTTTTTTAGGTTATCAATCTCGCGCCGGACGATAGCCTTCGGCAGCCTGAACTCCGGAATGCCGTATATTAAAACGCCGCCCGGCACGTGCAAAGCCTCGAAAACCGTCACTTCATATCCGCGCTTTGCAAGCTCGGCGGCGCAGGTAAGCCCCGCGGGGCCGGAGCCGACAACAGCGACGCGCTTGCCTTTTGGCTTTGCCTTTTCTCCGGTGTCGTCAATCCCATGCGCGGCAGCCCAATCCGCGGCAAAGCGCTCGAGCCTACCGATAGCGACAGGCTCACCGTTTCTGCTGCGCACGCATTTGCCCTCGCATTGCGTCTCCTGCGGGCACACCCTTCCGCAGACTGCCGGCAGCGCGTTGGTCCCCCGGATTATTTTATACGCCCCTTCAAAATCGCGTGCAGCAATTGCCGCGATGAACTCGGGAATTCGCACCGCGACTGGGCAGCCTGAAACGCAGGGGCGGTTTTTGCAGTTAAGGCAACGGTTCGCCTCCGCCACCGCCTCGTCTTCGGTGTAAGTGAAGGCGACTTCATCCCAGTTTTTTATGCGGACGTCCGGCGCCTGTTCGGCGGCGGGCGTTTTGGTACGTCTCATATCAGCCATCGGATGCTATCCCCTTTAGCAGATTGCAGTCGTGGATTTCTTTTTCGCGGTACATCGCGTTGCGGCGAATAAGCTCGTCGAAATCGACGAGGTGACCGTCGAAATCCGGCCCGTCAACGCAGGCAAACTTCATCTCGCCGCCAACGGTGACGCGGCAGCCGCCGCACATCCCTGTACCGTCTATCATTATCGGGTTAAGGCTAACTATAGTCTTAATGCCATACTCCTTTGTGAGAAGGCATACGAATTTCATCATTATCGGCGGGCCGATTGCGATGACGACGTCGTATTTCGCGCCGTCCTCTATCAGCGCGCGCAGCCCGTCGGTGACAAGCCCTTTGTTGCCGTTTGAGCCGTCGTCGGTGAGCAGCACGAGCCGGTCGGCGCAGGCGCGCATCTCTTCTTCGAGTATAATGAGGTCTTTATTCCTAAACCCCGCAATTATATCGACACGGCACCCGTGCTCCGAGAGGTATTTTGCCTGCGGGTATGCGATGGCGCAGCCGAGGCCGCCGCCCACCACAGCGGCGGATTTGTAGCCGTCAAGCTCGGTGGGCTTGCCAAGCGGGCCGACGAGGTCCTTTATGTAGTCGCCCTCGCCGAGCGCGCCAAGCTTCATTGTGGTAGCTCCAACGGTTTGGAATATAAGGTCTATCGTTCCGGCTTTGCGGTCGTATCCGGCAATGGTCAGCGGGATGCGCTCGCTGTCTTCCGTCGGGCGAAGAATTATAAACTGCCCGGGCAGCGCTTTGGCCGCCACATACGGCGCATGCGCGCGGATGAATATGGTGTCGCGATTCAGCGCACGCTTTTCAATTATCTTATACACCGTAAAATCCTCCGCATATGGAATTAACTTTGCGGCGCACACGGCGCCGCACGAAAGCATAAAAAGTGGTCATGCCCCTGCCGCAGAGCTGCGGCATAGGGCGCTCAATCGCATTTAGTATGTCAGCCTGCGGCTGACCGCAAGTTTTGCATATTTAAAGAACGTATACGGGTCGACAAGCTCGAAATTTGCATCCGGCCTAGCTTGGCGCAAGCCGGCGTAAATCTCGTCGTGCATTGTGGGAGAGGTGAGTATTGTGCGGAAGATGTGAAATTTCTTCCCCTTGTCGCAGCGGTCGATATGGAGAAGCGCGGACTTGACGGCGTCCTCCACTTTAGTGCCTGGAGAGCAAATGTCGGCGGTATGCGGCATGAAAACCGTGCCGTTTACTATCTCGGTCGGCCGCCCATAGCTGTTGTGGCCCACGCCCACGTCGGCAAACCTCGCGATGTCAGCCATTTGGGCTTCGTCGATCGGGTGCACCCCGTTTATAACAAAGCCTATGATATGCATATCGAACTTGTCGAAATAGCGTTTGTTGTGCTCGACATATGCTTCGGCGCCAGAAGGCAAATCGGAATGTATCCGCGGCGGGTATAGAAGCCTTGGGTTGTTGTACCCCGCGCCCGAGTCGCCGGCTTGGAAGTAGTCGTTTTGGGTATAGTTTTCGTATATAAAATCGAACACATGCGGTATGCGGTCAGAAAGGTTGGGGTTAAAACACCACATAAGCGGGTTTTTGCCGAGGTTTTTATCACGGTACCATTGAGGCACAAACCTATAAGTCCACGCCGAGGCGTCGTAGTCGCCTACATAAAAGAGTATATAAGTTTTGTTCTGGTCGTATTCGGCGGTAGGCTGCGGATTTCTATTTTTATACCTCTCTTTTAGCTTGTAGTGCCGGCAGAGCGAAGCGTTGGCAAGCCCGCAGTAACAGTATGCGTCCGCGTCTTTTACGCAGTTATATGCCGATATGACCTCGGTAAACCGCCACTCAGCCTCGACGCCGCCGTGCTTTCCGCGCCCGCCGTAATCGGTATACTTTCGCTGCCACGGGTTAAAACCGCAGACGGTAATCATCTTTTGCCCGCCGGAGCGCTCGTATTGGCGGATCAGTATCTCTTTCATCGTCGCGTAATCGGTGCCGAGCGGCTGGCTCGGGTCGTCGCAGGGAAGCTCGTCGTCATATGACGAGACGTCGAACACGAACGCCCGGCGCGCAATCGCGTAATCGTGGTTGTACACAAACGCATTGCCGAGGTCGGGGTAGTATGGCCGGTCGTCCGCCCAGCTTATACCGTCAAGCGTGTAAAATAGCAGCGTCGGGTCGGTTTTATACAGGTATTTCTCGAGCGCCCAAAGGTAAGCGTCGCATTTCGCCGAGCCGGACGATGGCCTGCGGGTGCCGGGGATAATGCCAGCACCGGTAAACATCCCGCGCAAATCAAGCTTTACCTCCGCGCCGGTGGCTTCTATGACTTTACACATCACGCTGCCCGGCGAGCCGTCGCCGCGCACCGGCAAAAGTCCGTCTGCGCCGCAGATAGTCGTCGCGACGTTTGCGGTTGCGGGCACATTATAATCCCACGCGACCAGGCCCCGGCTGCGGATTTCATCTGAGAATACCCTCAAAAGCTCGTCGAAGCTTCTTATTTTTATATGCTCGTAGCCGTAAAGCAGCTTGCCGGGGCTGGATAAATAGTCGAGCCAAAACGTGTCGGCGTCCTGCCAAAGGATAAAAAGCTTCGGCTCTTCTCGGTTCAGCAAGCCCTGCAGCGCGACTGTGAATTTCATAGTGTCGTACCTTTGCACGGTGTCGTTGCCGCAAGGCTCAAGGTATTCTTTATCGTCGATGATATAAAGGGTTTTCATATTGCCGTCCTCCCGGCAGCTGCAAAGATTTAGCCTGAATAGGTCCTGTAAATCCTATAGTCGGCAACCGACGCGCCGGTGTAATACGCTTCGAGAATATCAAGGTACCCGTATCCGAGCTTGGCGAGGTCATACATGCCCCACTGGCTCATGCCTACGCCGTGGCCGTAACCGCGGCCAATAAAGACGAAGTTACCGGGCGAGCCGACGGCAGGAACGTACCTGGTCGACGTGGCAATTTGCAAAGTGGAGAGCTTGGGAAGCGGGCCGAGCGGGACGGTGTTGCCCGGGCTGCTTGGCGAGCCTCCCCTTATCTCTGTCTCGTCGGGCAGGATGAACTTGCGCCGCCCTTCCGAAGTCTGGACAGTAACGGTGCCGTCTTCGGTGTCGAGCGTGCCAAGCCCGTTTGACGTAATAACACTAATTTTTTCGCCCTCGTTCGCCGAGGCGATGCCGGACGAGGTGATAATCTCAAGCAAGTTGTCCGAGGCTGAATACGCGCCTATGACTTCCTCATCCGACGGCAGCACAAATGCCGAAGTTTTGATTGCCGAGGGCTGCGAGCCGTAAAGCTCGGGCGAGGCGGCGAGCGCCTGCGCTGATTTGCCCTGCATGCCGAAGACATGGACCGCGTCTACATAATAGTAATCGGTCAAAGCGACGGTCTGCCCAGCAAGCGCGACCTGGAAGTTCGCGCTGCGTACATATGCACCTAGCACCGAACGGATTGTGTCCGATTTAGTTATGGTGACGGGCGTGCCGTATATGTCGGTAAATGTTATCGAGGTAATGTATGTAGAGTTTTGCCCGAGAGAGTTGATTTTAATACTTGCGATCGGGCCGCGCAGCAGCGTGTACCCTTTTGAGACGAGGGTATTATATAGCTCGACGGGTGAAACTTCAACCGTCCACTCGCCGTAATTATGCTCGGCGTAATGCTCCCACGGGGTGGGTTTTGCCGCAAGATAAGGGTAATCGGCGGGATTGCTGCCCCATGCGTCAGCTGCGCTGACCGTCGTGCCGCCGGTGGAAGACGAGTAAAACGCGCTTACGATTTTGCCGCCGTAGACAAGCACTTGCCCAGCCGTGGCGGCGACCGCAGCTTTGACGTTGTCGTTTGCTCCGCCTATACCTTTATATACTTGGCAGTCGGCTGAGTTACAAACGTCTACGCCGTAACTTTTGCCGTGTTTGCCCAAATGCGAGAGCACATAGGAGCGCACCGCGATTGCAAACGCTTTTTGCGCCTCGATCGGCCAATTCGCCCCTATCTCATAAGGCAGAACGCCTACCGTATACTGCTCAAGAGTGACGATGTTTGTAAGCGCCACGCCGTCGGTGTAAGAAGAATAGTTGCGCTTGAACTCAAACACGCCCTCATACTGGTTCCCCGCAGGTGTGACGAGGTATGCCGGCTCGCCGCCCGGCAGCTGCAGCGGCTCCATGCCAAGCCCCACGCTGCGGTCAGCGCTGTCAAGCTCGAAAACTATGGCGTTTGTATACGGGTTAACCGCCGACACCGCAGTTGCCGAAGGCGAAGCGACCGAGAGGCTGCAGCCGAGGTTTGCCACCGTATAAATTATATTTTCGGTCAGTGACTCAAGCGCGAAAGCCGCCGCTTCTGCGGAGCCGAAGCTTCCTGCGCGAATGCGGAACTCGCCGTTTATATAAGCGGGGAAGGGGAGCAGCCCTGCTGCGCTAAACATCGAAGCGATTGCGTCGTAATACTGGTATAGGTTTTGCCCGGAAACTTCGATGTGATAGCCGCCGACAGAGGGGCTTTGCGAGTTTGTCTTTGTGAACGTGCGGTTGCTGTTGTTCAAATTAGAATCGCAGGTCACCGATAGCACGGTATCGGTGACCTGTGTGAGAGCCGTAAACCTGTTTTGGGAGTCGACATAGCCCAAAGCGAACCCATACTTGGTTTTCGTTTCAAAGCCTACGGTCACATTATTGCCGTACATAAGACCGACGCGTATCATCAGGGACGGGTCATACTCTTGGGCATATATGTTTAAAAACAAAAACTCAAGCATGTAAAACAGCGAGCCGCTGAGAAGAAGAATAACAAGAATCAAAGCGAGCAGGCGCATCCAAAATTTCGAGCGCGGCTCGCGGTTTTTTTCTTTATGCTTGTCCGCGACGCTACGACTGGCTTTCGACAATTTCATATTCACCCCTGACTAGCAGATATGCGTCCTTGGAAGTGATAAGTACGCCCCTGCCGTCCGCGCGCGGGACGATAATATAGTGGTTGCGCGGGACACTTAAGCCGTTTGTGATTTCAGCGCCCGCGGTTAAGTCCGAAAGGCCGACACCGTTTGATATATTTTCTTTTAAATGAACGACAGCTTTGCCTTCACCGGAACGGAGCACAAGCTCAATAGGCTCCGCCGCGAGGAGGGTTTGCCCCGATGTGAGATATACGACCTCGAATTGGCCGAGCGGCTGGGATGCCGGCGCGCCGGCTTTTAGCAGCTCGTTTACCTTCGTTAAAATTTCATTTGTGAGCTGCGGTTTTAGCACCTCGTTAACGTAGCTCAGCGTGACCAGCGGGTCGGAGCTGGTGTCGACGGATGCAACGCTACCCGATGCGCTGTCCGCATAGAAACTGAAAATCATCGCGGCTGCCGCCGCAGCGAGAGCCGCTTTTTTTAGCTTACTCAATGAAAACACTCCGGTAAAATATTTTAGCTTATTATATCATGTCCAGCCAGAATTCGCAACAAGAAATTAAAATTCGGGAAAAACGCCCTTTTAACGGTTTAAGTTGAAATAAATCGCGCCTTCCACCTTATAATACCGTATCTGGGATATTTTTCGTTTGTTATTGCATTTTTAATAACACAAAGCTATAATATAAAATGTAGGATTCCGCACATTGCCAATCAATTTATGAAAGGGTGACGGTGATGGGCAACGAAATCGAAAAGATTCGAAAGCTGGGCAAGAAAAAGAACCTTAAGAAATTGCTCAAGTATCTTTCGTCCGATCTGGAAGAAGAAGTTGTCGAAGCGGTCTTTGAAGCGATCGGCAGCATTAAGAGCCCCGACGCCGTTGCGGAACTCTGCAGGTTTATGACTAATCAAGACGCAAGGATACGCCGCATGGCTGCGAAAGCGCTGGCTGTCGCAGCAAGCCCTGCCGACGTCGAAAAGCTGCGCCACTTTGCCGACGTTGAAAGCGAAGCCGACATAAAGTCGATTTTGTCCGAGGCTGCGGTAAACCTAAGCGCAAACCTCCCTATGGACGATATAGCTTAGCGCATAGCAACATAGCAAAATGCGCCGGAGAAGCAAAGCTTCCGGCGCATTTTTATTATAGCTGCTTTAGCGGCTTTACCGCAAGCCCTTTACTATATCTTCCCACTTTGCCAATCGCGAACATCTCGCCGCCTTCCCAGAGCGTGGCGTAGTCGCCCTCGGAGAGATATTCCGCCCCAATCTTGCGCAAATAAATCTCGCAGCCCGAGCGCGCGAGCCTCGCGAAAAACGGGGGAAGCACAAGCTTCGGAAGGCTTTCGAATACTTTGGTCAGCGGTAAAACGCGCCCCTCCCTTTCGCTTTGGGACATCTCCTCAAGCTGCCCGAGGGTTACGGCCTGATCTATCGTAAACCCATGTGCCGAGGTGCGCACGAGCATCGCCATCGTGCCGTAGCATCCGAGCGTTTTCCCAATGTCTTCGCAAAGCACCCTGATGTATGTGCCTTTCGAGCACGCTACGTTAAGCTCGTATTCGTCGTCGGCAAGCCGCTTTGCCGAGATGCTATATATTTTTACCGGGCGCGGCTCGCGTTCCACCGTTATGCCCCGGCGCGCCAGGTCGGCAAGCTTGACGCCGCCGCGTTTTAGTGCGCTGTACATCGGCGGCACCTGCATTATCTCGCCTTCAAAGCGCTTTATAGCCTCAAGGACTTGCTCTTCGCCGGGCAAGTCGCTCGACTTTGCCACCACGTTTCCCGTAATATCCCCGGTATCCGTTTCGATGCCAAGCTTCAGGATAGCTGTGTATGACTTGTCCGAGGTGATTATCCCGCCTTCGCCGGAAAAAAACTCGGCGCATTTGGTCGCTTTGCCCACGAGCATGACGAGCACGCCGGTCGCCATCGGGTCAAGCGTCCCCGTATGCCCGACCTGCTTTGTCCCATACAGGCGGCGGACATAGTTTACCGCGTCGTGCGAGGTCATCCCCGCGCTTTTGTTTAATATTAATATTCCGCCGGTTTGGTTTGCCATAACACCAAATTATAAAACGGGCGAAGTTTATAGAATATAGCCCTATTTGTCGGTATTATATCCGTCTTTAGGGATTTTGTCAATAAAACAAGCCCGCATCCGGCGTAATTGCTCCGGATACGGGCGGTTTTATTTATTGGCTATTAATACATCGCGTTGGCGTTGGGATTTGCCGCGGGAGGCGTTTCTTCCTTGATTTCGGATACGAGCGCCTCGGTGGTCAGCACGGTGGACGCGATGGAAGCCGCATTCTGCAGAGCGGAACGGGTGACCTTGGTCGGGTCAACGATACCGGCGCTTATCATGTCGGTATAGACTTCCTTAGCGGCGTCGAAGCCGTAGCCAAGTTTGCCGGAGCTCAGGATTTTATCGACGACGACCGAGCCGTCGAATCCGGCGTTCTCGGCGATCTGGCGTACCGGCTCCTCAAGCGCCTTGAGGACGATCTGCACGCCGGTCTTCTCGTCGCCCTCGACGGTGTCAAGCAGTTTCCTTACGCTCGGGATGATGTTGAGGTAAGCAACGCCGCCGCCGGCAACGATGCCTTCCTCGACAGCCGCCTTGGTAGCATTGAGCGCGTCCTCAATGCGGAGCTTCTTCTCCTTCATTTCGGTTTCGGTAGCGGCGCCGACCTTGATAACCGCTACGCCGCCGGACAGCTTGGCAAGGCGCTCCTGCAGCTTCTCGCGGTCGAAATCGGACGTGGTGATTTCGATCTGGGACTTAATCTGAGCGATGCGGGCCTTGATCTGGTCGGGATCGCCCTGGCCGCCGACGATGATGGTGTTTTCCTTGTTAACCTTGACCTGGCGGGCACGGCCGAGCTGGTCAAGCCTTGTTTCTTTAAGGTCGAGGCCGAGCTCGTCGGAGATGACCTCGCCGCCGGTGAGGATGGCGATGTCGCGGAGCATCTCCTTGCGGCGATCGCCGAAGCCGGGCGCCTTGACAGCGACCGAGATAAACGTGCCTTTGAGCTTGTTAAGGATGAGCGTGGTGAGAGCCTCGCCTTCGACATCCTCGGCGATTATAAACAGCTTCCTGCCGGCCTGGACAACCTGTTCAAGGATGGGAAGCAGGTCCTGTACACTCGAGATCTTCTTGTCGGTGATGAGTATTACCGGGTCGTCGATAACGGCTTCCATCTTCTCGCTGTCGGTAATCATGTACGGCGAGATGTAGCCGCGGTCAAACTGCATGCCTTCGACAACTTCGCAGTAGGTCTCGGCGGACTTGGACTCCTCGACGGTAATGACGCCGTCGTGCGAAACCTTCTCCATCGCGTCTGCGATGAGCGTGCCGATAACCTCATCGCCGGCGGAAATGGTGCCGACGCGCTTGATGTCCTCGGAACCGTTGACCTTCTGCGAGATAGCGGCAAGTTCTTCAACCGCCTTGTTGACGGCCTTGGCTATACCCCTGCGAAGGACCATCGGGTTAGCGCCGGCCGTAACGTTCTTCATACCCTCACGGATGAGCTTCTGAGCGAGAACGGTAGCGGTGGTAGTACCGTCGCCCGCTACGTCGTTGGTCTTAGTGGCAACTTCCTTAATGAGCTGAGCGCCCATGTTTTCGATGGGGTCGTCGAGCTCGATTTCCTTTGCAATCGTCACGCCGTCGTTGACGATCATCGGCGTGCCGTACTTCTTATCGAGAACGACGTTGCGCCCTTTCGGGCCAAGCGTGATTTTTACCGTATCGGTAAGCTTGTCAATTCCGGCAAGCAGGGCGTTTCTTGCATCAATGCCGTATGTGATCTTCTTTGCCATGGCTACAATTCCTCCGATGATGACTAAAATAAATTATTCGACAATGGCGAGAATGTCGCCCTGTCTCACGATGGTATATTGATCGTCGTCGATCTTGATTTCGGTGCCGGCGTATTTGCTGATGATGACGCGGTCGCCGACCTTGACGGTCATAACGACTTCCTTGCCGTCAACCATCCCGCCGGGGCCGACTGCGACGACTTCGGCAATCTGAGGCTTTTCCTTGGCGCTGCCAGCCAAGATAATACCACTCTTCGTGGTCTCTTCAGGTTCCACCATCTTAACGACTACGCGATCCGCTAAGGGCTTAATATTCATATGTGTCCTCCTGATTTCAGCTGTTGTCATTGGGTTTAGCACTCAAAGACCCCGAGTGCTAATTCACGCTAATAATTATAGTACCAGAATTCAATAAAATCAAGGGATTTTATGCGAATTTACATATTTTTTACATACTGTCAATAACACTAACGAAAGTCGAGTGCTGACACAAGCGGAGCGGGCGCTCGTGTAGCCGGTTAATAAATAATATAATAAATGATAGATATTTCGGAAAAATAACACTCTTGTTATTTGTGTGCTAAAAATTACACACCGAATAGGTGTTGACAAAAACGACTTTCCTGAATATAATACATACACGAAGCCGCAAGCGCGTAACCGGTTTGGCACCCGCACCCGTTGGGTGCCTAAAATCGGGGCAGTACGGTAAAATAAAACCGGGCTGCGCGAAACTGCGTATGCCACAACTCACAAAGTCGTGTGGATAAGCGCTTTTGATGGAAAACTTTTGAGCTTATTTCAAGTTTTTTCAACGCAAAGCGTTTCAAAATGACAATATGCGCAAAAAGCCGACGGTTTATGCCAAACTTCGATGAGGCAAACCTGACAAATTTGAAAAACGGTGTTGACAACTGGGGAGAGTTGTGGTATACTATACAAGTCGCCGCGAGGGAGCGGGAAGGAAAAAGCGGAAGAAGAGGGCGAGGCGCCCAAAGCTGAAGCGAGAGAGTTTCGAGCGGCGAACCACTCGGTCATTGAAAATTGAACAACGGAGAGCTAAGCA
>DULN01000007.1 GCA_012840355.1 Clostridiales bacterium
ACCATCCTCGGGTAGATGGCTTTAATCCAAAGCACGCCTAGGATGCCCCAGAAAAACGAGTACTCAAGGCATATCCGCCCGTTTATGTTGAAGGGCTTTGAGCTGTAATCCCACGAAGTCGAGCCGAAGACGGTTTCCTGCAGCCATGAGCAGAAATACTCAACCATGGAGCCGGCGATCAAGCCTCCAAGAAAAGAGTAGAGCTTGCTGCGGTTGCGGTATTTATACAGCGCGACGGTCAGGACTAGCGCGCCCAGCCCATATACGGGGTTGAACGGCCCCCAAACGAACGCGCTGCGGCTTTCAAGCCTGCCGTAGCGCACAAGGCACCATAGGGTCTCTACTATAACGCCCGAAATACAGCCGAGGAAGAAGACCCAAAAGAGCTTGTAAAAGGTAATTCCCTGAGTGAAATGGCGGGATTTTTGCTCCTCGTAGTCGATATAGGCGTTTGGCGGGGCTTTGAGCAAACGCAGGTAGCGGCGCTCGCGGGCTTCAATCTCGCGCAGGCTTGTTTCAACCTCGTCGAGCGGCTCGCTTAGCTTGTTTATAGCCTGCCTCACCCGGAACCGCCATTTTTTTATATGAGCGATGTCACGCTTTATCTGCTCGTGCAGGGCTTCCCGCTCGTATGGCATAAGGTCGGATTCCGCGGACAGCTTCGACTGGTAGAAGCTTAGCCTGTCAAGCGTCTGCTGCTCTATTTTGTTTATCTCGTTTAAGTCGAGCAAAGAAGATAAGCCGTAACGCTTTTTTTCCATATCACAATATGTATCCGGCACGGCGCGCCAGCTTTATATAGTTTTCAAGGTCGATACCGGGCATTCCTGCCATGTGGTGGTTTGCGCCGGTGGCGTCGCCATGCCAGCTTATACAAAGGAATTTTTGAGTACCTCTTTCATAATGAATATTTGCTATTTTAACGCTAGAGTTTTTCGGAAGCACGGCGTTGCCGGAGCAAATTACGGATCCGGTGTCAAGTTCGGTGACTGTATACTCAATATGGGCGTCACGCTGGGTATCGTTGACGCCGTATAGTGCCATTACGCTATTTTCGTCGGGCTCATCAAACATCAGGCAGACCGGCTGCTGTGAGCGCTTTATGTATTGGTAGGCAAGCTTTTTTATGCCGTAGTAGTCCACTATCGCGTCAGAGATTTGCGGCCAGCCGTCGATGAGGTTCCAC
Organism: Clostridiales bacterium; assembly: GCA_012840355.1. Classification (GTDB taxonomy): domain Bacteria; phylum Bacillota; class Clostridia; order Oscillospirales; family CAG-272; genus DTU078. The sequence goes on from DULN01000007.1 coordinate 1,187, forward strand.
CAGATAATTCCGGTTCGGCGCCATTTGCCTATGCGGAAGCGCTCGATGAAGTATTTTTTGGCCTCAGCCTGCGAGATTTGGCTGGCGCGAGCGAAATCTTCGAGCGTGTTCGGCTCAAAACCGAATAGCGTGCGCACCTGTTTTGCCATAAGCGGGTTGCGGTAGGCGTATGGCGCGTCTTTCGAGCGCTCGGGCGAGGCGGAATGCACGCGCCATGCGTCGTTGTCCCAAGGCCAAAGCTTGTCGGCGGGTATAAATTTCTTTATCGACTCGGGCGATGGGCAGCCATGGTACCCAATTTCACTTGCGAAGTGCGCGGCTGCCGTGCTATAATAGTTACCCTTAAAGTAGTCGCGCGGCCCCCAAAGGTGGTCTTCGGGCGTCGGCTTGCCGGTAGCTATCGCTTCTGCGTCGCGATAGGGGCTTGACGGCAGATACGGGCGCGAGTCGTCAAGCAGCGCGAGCAATTTCGGAATCCATTCGCGCGTTATCGCGTTTTTCTGCGGGTCGGGATAGAAGTAGTCGCACTCGTTGTCGCCTGCCCAAAGGACAATTGAGGCGTGCCCGCGCAGCCGCTTGACTATTGCCGCGATTTCAGGCTCTAGGATTTTGCGGAAGGTTTCATCCTGCGGATATGCGGCGCAAGCCATCGCGAAATCCTGCCAGACCATTATGCCATGCTCGTCGCAATAGTCGTAGAATATGTCGTTTTCGTAGACATTCCCGCCCCAGCAGCGCACTATGTTGCAGCCGAGGTCATCGAGCATCGGGAGTATTTTAGGCAGCCTTTCGGCGTCGCGCGAGTGGAATGCGTCGACCGGAACCCAGTTTGTGCCCATTGCGAAAATTCTTTCACCGTTTATATAAAAGCAGAACTCGCCGCTGCCGTCTGCAACGGTGGTAGAGGTACGCTCGAGCCGGACGGTGCGTATGCCGAGCCTAAAGGTATGATCATCTATCACTTCGCCATCGCGCTCTAGTGTTGCACGGACAAGGTAGAGATTCGGTTCACCGTAGTTTTTCGGCATCCAAAAGCGCGCGCCCTCTACGGTAAATTCAAACCTGCCTGCTGTATGCCACAGCTCGTGCGTGGCGGTAAACCCCGTGTCCCCACAACTGCCGCGTAAAACGAGCCTTGCGCCGCGGATTTTATTGCGGTTTGACGAAATAGTAAAGTCCGCCGCAAGCCGCGCGGTTTTTTTGGATGTGTCGACGGAAACTGCGCGCAGGAAAATGTCTGATATATACTCGCCTCCCCGCTCCTCGAGCCAGACGCTCCGCCATATGCCGCCCTGCACCGCGCGCGGCATAATGTCCCAGCCATATGCCGACGGCGCTTTGCGGACGTATAGGCTGTCCCAGTTGTATTTCATCGCCGAGGCCCCGAGCGGCAACGGGTATTTGCGTGCTTCGATAGTGTCTGGCTTTATGTGCACGACAAGCTCGTTTATCCCCCTCAGCAGCGAAAGCGGCCCAATCTCGTGCGGGATCAGCGCGTTCGCGGTACTGCCGACCAGCTCGCCGTTGAGATAGATGTCGGCAAAATTGTCTAGCCCCTCAAAAACAAGCCATGCGGGGTCAGAACCGCTATACTCAAACTTGCGGCAGTAGAATGCGTGCAGGCACTCAAGCTCCTGCAGAAGCAGTATATTTTCGCCGAAAAACGGGTCGGGTATGACGCCGCCGCGCTCAAGGTCAAGCGCGATATTGCCCGGCGCTTTAGCACAGAGCTTTCTAAACCCCGACTCCTCCAGCGCCGCAGCCGTATTTATTCCGCCGCGGTAGCTAAGGTAGCTTTCATGGTCGCTATAATAAAGCTCCCAGTCGCCGTCAAGAGGATAGCGCTTTTTCATCGTGCTTCGCCTCCGGCATATTTTATCCATTATATCATGCAGATTTTATGAATTCAAGAACAAGCGGTTTTAATTAATTAAAAATGCCGCCATGACGGCTTTTGTCAATGGCACATAATTTGGCAACAGTTTTGGTTATTTTCACAAAGTGGAAAAATTTTTCCGTGACCCCTTGAAAAAAACAATACTTTGTGTTATGATAATACCGCGTCACAAGATATTGTGCCTTGAGTTTCACCTCAGATTCCACATGTTGGTATATTTTAAATGATGCGGATTTACGGTATACAAAAAGTGACACTACTCGACTACCCCGACCGGACGGCGTGCACGCTGTTTTTTGGCGGATGCAACCTCCGCTGTCCATTTTGCCACAACGCATCGCTGGTTAGGCTCGACGCCAGGCCGATCGACGAGGGCGAGGTTTTCGAGTATCTAAAAAAGCGCAAAAACTTGCTCGGCGGCGTGTGCGTCAGCGGGGGCGAGCCGCTGATTCATCCGGAGATTGGCGAGCTACTTTCTCAGCTTAAAGAGCTGGGATACGACGTAAAGCTCGACACCAACGGCACAAACCCCAGCCGTTTGAAGGAGCTTGTAGAGCGCGGCCTTGTAGATTATGTTGCGATTGACATAAAAAGTTCGCCGGAGGGATACCCCGCCGCGGTTGGCGTCCCCGGTTTTGACGTCACTCCGGTGGACGAGAGCATAAAGCTTATGCTCGGCGGCGCAGTCGACTACGAGTTCCGCACTACCGCGGTACGTGGGCTGCATACTTTGCAGGACTTTACCTCCATCGGCGACTGGATCGCCGGCGCTAAGAGGTACTTTATCCAAAACTATTCCGGAATGGGCGACATTTTAAGCGGCGGCGAAGGGCTTTCCCCGTTTAAGGAGAGCGAGCTTCGAGCATTCCTCGCCGTGGTTTCCCCAAAAGTTGAATATGCCGCTTTGCGCGGAGTTTAAATATGAAAAGTATATAATTAAAATTTAGTATAGAGGTTATTGGGCATGCAATCGTATAGAGTGGTAAAGCGGGATTACAGAGTCGTAGATTTTGACATAACAAAAGTATCAAACGCGATTACAAAGGCATTTGAAGCCAAAAAAGTCCCGTATACAAAAGATGTGATCGATCTGCTAGCGCTGAAAGTGACTGCGGATTTCGCCCATAAAGTCAAAGACGGGCTGATCCATGTCGAGGATATCCAGGACAGCGTCGAGACTGTGCTCATCCAAGCCGGTTACGCCGAAGTGGCGAAATGCTACATCCTCTACCGCAAACAGCGCGAGAAAGTGCGCAACCTTAAGTCGACCTTCCTCGACTATAAGGAGCTCATCGACAGCTACCTCAACAGCACCGACTGGCGCGTCAAGGAAAACTCGACGGTTACCTACTCGGTCGGCGGGCTGATACTTAACAACTCAAACAAGATTACAGCTCATTATTGGCTATCGGAGATCTATGACCCCGAGGTCGCCGAGGCGCAGAACAACGCCGACATCCATATTCACGACCTCGGCATGCTGACCGGGTATTGCGCCGGCTGGTCGTTGCGCCAGCTTATCACCGAAGGGCTCGGCGGAATCCCGGGCAAGATTTCCTCCTCGCCGGCAAAGCACCTCTCCTCGTTGTGCAACCAGATGGTCAATTTTCTCGGCATTATGCAGAACGAGTGGGCGGGCGCTCAGGCGTTCTCGTCGTTCGACACCTACCTTGCCCCGTTCGCGAAGGCTGACAACCTCAGCTATTGGGAGATCAAAAACTGCATCCAGTCGTTCGTATACGGCGTGAACACCCCAAGCCGCTGGGGCACGCAAGCTCCCTTTTCCAATATCACTCTCGACTGGACAGTCCCCGAAGACCTTGCGGACCAGCCTGCGATTGTCGGCGGACGCGAGATGCCGTTCAAGTATAAGGACTGCCAGCGCGAGATGGACCTTATCAACCGCGCCTTCATTGAAACGATGATCGAAGGCGACGCAAACGGGCGCGGGTTCCAGTATCCGATTCCCACATACTCTATCACGAAGGATTTCGACTGGTCGGACACCGAAAACAACCGCCTGCTTTTCGAGATGGCTGCCAAATACGGCACGCCGTACTTCTCGAACTACATCAACAGCGACATGAAGCCCAGCGATATACGCAGCATGTGCTGCAGGCTGAGGCTCGACTTGCGCGAGCTGCGCAAGAAGACGGGCGGCTATTTCGGCAGCGGCGAGAACACCGGCTCGATAGGCGTCGTCACCATCAACATGCCGCGCATCGCATACCTTTCCGAGGATGAGAAAGACTTCTACCGCCGGCTCGACCATATGATGGACATCGCGGCGCGCGCCCTTAAGACCAAGCGCGAGGTTATCACCAAGTTCCTCAACGAAGGGCTTTATCCTTACACTAAGCGCTATCTCGGCAGCTTCGACAACCACTTCTCCACTATCGGCCTTGTGGGCATGAACGAAGCCTGCCTTAACGCCAAGTGGCTGCGCTGCGACCTGACGCATCCCGAGGCTATCAAGTTTACAAAAGAAGTCTTAAACCACATGCGCGATCGGCTGCTCATCTATCAGGAGATGTACGGCGACCTCTACAATCTCGAGGCGACGCCGGCTGAGTCGACGGCATACCGCCTCGCAAAACACGACGTCGCGCGTTATCCCGACATCATCACCGCAGCGAAGCCCGGCGAGACGCCTTACTATACCAACTCCTCGCATCTGCCGGTGGGCTATACCGACGACATCTTCGAAGCGCTTGACAAGCAGGACGAGCTGCAGACGCTTTACACCTCCGGTACGGTCTTCCACGCATTCCTCGGCGAGCGGCTGCCTTCATGGAAAGCCGCGGCCGACCTTGTCCGCAAGATTGCCGAGAACTACAAGCTCCCCTACTACACCCTTTCGCCGACCTACTCCATCTGCAAGGAGCATGGCTATATTACCGGCGAGCACTTCAGCTGCCCGACCTGCGGCGAGCCTACCGAAGTCTACAGCCGCATCACCGGCTACTACCGCCCGGTGCAGAACTGGAACGACGGCAAGGTGCAGGAATACAAACACCGCAAGGTCTATGTAATCGACACCTCTCGCCTGGCGATTGGCGCGCATGCAATAAAGAGCGAGCGCAAAGCCGAAGAGGAGCCGACAAAGGCTGAGGTATCGGCTGATGACACTCTTAAGAGCGGGCTTTACCTTTTCACCACCAAGGTTTGCCCGAACTGCAAGCTGGCCAAAAACCTCCTCGACCGCGCCGGCGTGCACTACACAGTGATCGACGCTGAGGAAAACCCGGAGCTTGCAAGAAAGCTTGGCATCATGCAAGCCCCGACGCTTGCCGACGTCGGCGGCGCTACCGCAAAGCTATATGCGGGCGTGCCGAATATCCGAAAGTACGTCGAATCGGCAGTGTGGGCATAGAGTATAAAGCGTAAAACTGATGAAGCTGCAATATAAAAGCCGCCTCGTACGGGGCGGCTTTTATATTATCAGTGCAAAAATAAAACCGCCCACAAGGGGCGGTTTTTTATTAGTCGTCAAGGTACTGCATCATGAACAGAATCAGCATCTCGGCGATTTCCTTGCGCTGCGCGTTTTCCTGCGGGAAGAAGTTTGACGAGTTGGGTCTCGGAAGCGCTACGCCAGCCTGCTCGAATATAGAAACCGCAGCTTTTGCGTAATCTCTGACTTTATTTGCGTCCGGGAAGCCGATGGAGCGCGCTGTAAACTTGAGGTTTATACCGGCGTATACCGCATAGCGTCGCAGAAGCTCGCATGCCTGCTCGCGGGTTACAGGGTCGTCGGGCGCGAAGGTGTTTTCGGTCTTGCCCACGACTATTTTATTCTGCACCGCCCATGCTACATAAGGCGCGTACAATGCGTCGGGTTTGACGTCGGTGAATTTGTCGGTCTTATATGCGGAAACATTGACGCCGGCAAGTCTGCCGAGCACGGTAACAAACATCGCGCGGGTCATTGTCGCGTCAGGCGAGAATGTGGTGTCGGAAGTGCCGACGAACAGCTTGTTCAGATAGCAGTATTTGATAAATACGTAGTAGCGGTTGGGCTTGCCGTCTGGGTTGCTTGCTGAAGGCTCCAAGTCATACTCGCGCACATCGGTGAACGGGTTGACCCAGTAATTGTAGGATATTACTACCCTGTCGGCGGATTTGCTTTCGATCTTAGCGTTGCGGTAGCCGATTTTTGCCGACTCAACGTTGAACTTGTAGCCGGACGCCGGCATAAGCGTTACCTGAACGGTGTAGGTGTTCCCGGCTTTAAACTGCGACGTAGTCGGGTTCCAAGTGATGCTGCTGATGTAATACGAGCTGTCGCCCGGCGTGCCTGAGGTGTCGGGCGATTTGCCGGCAGCGGGGTCGTCGATTCCGTACACCACAACGTTTTTAATTTCAACAAGACCGGGGAGCTTATCAAATGCGTATCTAAACTTTGCCGACGATGTGCTGTAGTCGGTAAGCGTCGCGCTCTTGCCGTTCACCGACGCGGTAAACTGGCTAGGGTATGACGGGAATGTATAGCCAGATTTCGGGGCGACAGTAAACTCGACAGCGTATGTATTGCCGGGCAAGAAGTACTCGCCAATGCCCATTTTTTCATATTTGTCGGTTTTATTGCTTGAGGCATTGTATTTATACCACTCCATACCCGTCACGGTGAACTTGTTATCGCTGGTCGAGTATGCTATGGAGCTGGGGAACTCGCCAGCAGCGGGCGATTTTGAGGTATTGACGTTGACGGAGGATATAACTGTCGACGAGGAGTCGGGTACTTGGACGGCGGTTGAAGTGTTAGGAGATATATAGAAGAGCGGTGATTCCGCCGTAAGCGACGTGTAGAAGTACAGCGGTGCGTAATATTGCAGCGCGCTGGTGTAAAAAATAGGTATACTATTATAGCCTTGGGAGATCTCAATAGTTGAGAAAATCGGTGAGTTTTTAGTTACGGTCTGGTCGGTCGCAATGCCGTAGCTGATGTAACCTCTAGCGCTTGAGTTAAAAGTAAGCAATCCGCCATAGCCGCCAAAATACTGGTAAAGCTGCCCTATCGAGTATTGGACGTCCGAGAGGACGGGATAGGGTGTGCCCACCGCGGAGCCTGAACCGGAAGTGCCGACTATGAAATATTTAACGTCCGATTTTACTGTATTGCCGCCAACTTGCCTTTCTGTGTAATAATACACCACGTTGGAAGAATAATTTTCCAACGGAAGTTGCATCGGTCCTACTACCGGCAAGAAACAGGACGACTTATTATTCATGTTGGAGTTATCGCTATAGTAGAAGGTGCACGTCTCAAGCACGTTTAGGCTTACTATAACGCTAGAGCCCGAACGGGAGCTTGAGATTATAGAAACATGTGTGCCTGAGCTGGAGCCGGATTGAGGCGATATTGTGAAAGTCTTAAATGGAGAGGGATAAAGGTAAAACGGGTAATAAGTGTAGTATGTAATGGTATAATATGAGTTAGTGGGCAAACCGGAAATCTCTACTGGAACAACGACACCCGGGTAGATCTCTACTTCCTTCCAGCTGGAAGAGTTACCAGCTTTATAGGCAAATATTCCACTATAGCCCAAAATGCCGTTAGTAGTACTGACATATAAAGTGCCCTTTGTGGAATCGTTCGGATTGCGTGTAAACCAAAGATCAACTGTTGGATAAAGCTCATTGTTCGCCGTCGCGCCGACCGGCAGAACCATAATTAGCATCACGCCGGCCAAAAGCGCAATGGCAAGTCTTTTTAACCACATATATAATTTCCTCCGTAAATTATTCAGCTGTTAACCTCAATAGTATCGCTATTCTACCATAAGCGAAAATAAATTACAATACTCAATGTCGAATATTATTAATATTTTTACATTTATATATATTGCTGGAGGATATTGTCAAATCATCCTTCCCTGCCAATTTGACGCTTGTGCGTGAAAAATGTTCCACGCATTCTTTACTCATGTAGAACAACAGGCAATAAAAAAGGGCGTCACAGCCCTTTGATTCTGTTATAAGTTTTATCTACCTGCTAAAAATTCCGCATCGCGCGTTTGCGGCGGTTGTATTCCGAGCGCGGGTTGACTATCTCACGCCAATCGAGGTCGCCGCGGTCAAGCGCGCGCACGAGTATTTCGGCTGTCGCTATGTTCGTCGCCACTGGCACGTTGTGTATGTCGCACATGCGAAGGAGCATCATGTCAATCTCATTGTTCTGTGCCTCGGGTGATGTGTCGCGGAAATACAGCAAAAGGTCTATCTCGTCGTATGAAATACGCGAGGCGATTTGCTGCGCACCGCCATGTGCGCCCGAAAGCAGGCGCTCTATCCGCAGGCCGGTCGCCTCGGATACGTATTTCGCGGTAATGCCGGTTGCGCAGAGGTTGTGGTTGCTCAAAATCCCACAATACGCGATGCAGAATTGGGTCATCAGCTCTTTTTTATTATCTGCAGCCATCAAGGCGATTTCCATATTTTCTTCTCACATTCCCTTCGTTTGCATTGTTGTATAAGTCATACCGGACGGGTGGAAAGGATATATTTCATAACCCTTTTTTTGTTTATCCCGCGGAAAGAGGTAAAAAGCGGGACGTTTTTGCCCGCAAGGCGCTGGGCGATGTTAGCAAATGCTGTCGCGGTATTTGTGCCCGGTAGTTCATCAATAAGCCCGCCTTTGAGCTGGAGCTCCGGCAGGCGGCTGTCATACGGTATTATTCCGATAAGCTGCAAGTATGTTTTATCTATTATATCAAGCACTGATGCTTGTCCCGGCGGGGGTTTAGACGCAAAGTCGAAACAGTTGATTATGAGGCGCTGGCTGAATATGCCAACCTCTGCTACCGCCGTGCCTGTACGCTCCGCAGCCCTAATTGACGTGGGCTGCATTGTCGATATTATAAGCGCCGATTCGGCAGCGGAAGCAGCCATCATAAATGTGTCGCCTTCATCTCCCGGGGTATCAAGCAATATGTACTCATATCCTTGTTCCTCGGCGGCGCGGTTTATCGTAGTGCGGAAAAGGGCGGGCTCAATTGCTTCGCTCTCTCCGGCAGGCGCAGCGCAAAAATCCAAAAGCGGGCTTCTGCGGTCGTGAATGACTGCTCGTGAAAACTCGACGCCTCGAAGCGCCACATCCCTGATGTCAAACACGACCCGGTCTTCAACGCCTAAAATTAAGTCAAGCGACCGTATGCCGAAATCGCAGTCGACAAGCAACGTTTTGTGCCCGGCTAGCGCAAGCTGCAACGCTAGGTTGGCGGCAACGGTCGACTTCCCTACTCCGCCCTTACATGATGTTACAATTATCTTTTTCACACCCATCTGTCACCCGGTCGCATCACGTCCGCCGTTTCCGCATATTTCCGCATGTTAATCTTAATAAACAATTTACATATCATGATTATAACATAATTTCATTAAAATTGTCAATGACATGAATTGATATTTTTTGTTAAAAACGTTTATACGAAAAACTATTTTTTTATTGTTCACAAAAAGTTCATCATTATCGCGGGTTCAGTGCTATAATATCATGTTACTATCTATTAATAAATAATAAAAAAGTTGACAAATATCGCTATGAACATTATTATCGTCGGCGGCGGCAAGGTGGGCGAAGAGATTACCGCCGCGCTCGCGAAAGAAGGACATGATATAGTCGTAGTCGACACCGACCCTGAGGTAATAAAAAAACTGACAGACGACTATGACGTTTTAGGCGTTTGCGGCAGCGGGCTTATCTGCGGAAACTTGCTTGAAGCGGGCGCCGCAAACGCACGGATTATCATTTGCACGACGCCTAGGGACGAAGTCAACCTGCTTTGCTCCATCATTGCTAAAAAGCTAGGGGTGCGGCACAGCATAGCGAGGGTGCGCGACCCGCAGCTTATCGAGCAGTTTAAATTCATGCAGACGGAACTGGGCATCAGCGCGCTCGTCAACCCCGATTACTATGCCGCATGCGAAATAGCACGGGTGCTCCAAATCCCCTCGGCGATAAAAGTCGACACATTTGCGAAAGGCAGGCTGTTTTTGGCAGAGGTAAAAGTCGAGCAAGGCTCAAAGCTTGCCAACATGGCTCTGCACATGATCCGCCGTAGCTTCGGCACAAAAATTTTGGTGTGCGCGGTGACCAGGGGTGATGAAGTCGTCATTCCTACGGGCGATTTCGTCCTAATGGCGGGAGACCATATATATGTTACCGCCTCTCACGCCGACCTTATTGCGTTTTTCAGGGCAGCAGGGCTTGATGGTGCGCGCGTTAAGGATGTAATGATAATAGGCGGCAGTCGCATTGCGGTTTACCTCGCCCAGCAGCTTCTAGATACCGGAACATCTGTAAAAATCATAGAGTTAGATCGAGACCGCTGCCTCGAGCTTTGCGGCATGCTCCCGCGCGCCACAATTGTATGCGGAGATGGGACAAGCGAGGGGCTGCTGCTTGAGGAAGGCGTAAAAAATATCGACGCATGCGTCACGCTCACCGGAATCGACGAGGAGAACATCATCATCTCGATGTTCGCGAAAAGCTGCGGTGCGCGCAAGGTCATAACTAAAGTGAGCAAAACATCACTGCTCGGCATGATGCATAGCGTAGGGCTTGACACTACGGTAAGCCCTAAAAAAGTAACGGCGAATATTATACTCCAGTATGTGCGGGCGAAGATGAACTCGAAAGGCAACAACATACAGACGCTTTACAAGCTTGTCGGCGACCGGGTAGAAGCGCTTGAGTTTATCGCGGGCGAGCACAGCGCGACCGTCGGCGTGCCGCTGCGGGACCTTAAAATCAAACGCGACGTGCTTGTTTCGGGCATTATACGAGGCGGGCATGTCATAATACCCACCGGCGCCGATATCATCGAGCCTGGCGACAGCGTGATTATCGTGACTACAAACCCGCACTTTACCGACCTTGACGAGATATTGGATTAGCACTGTATGAACATAGGATATTCGCTCCGTATTGTCGGCCGCATAATGAGGGTTGTCGCCGCGCTTATGCTTTTGCCCGCGCTTGTATCAGCCATTTACCGCGACGGGTATGCTGTGTGGTTTATTCTAAGCTCTGTGGTTATACTTGCGGTAGGCCTCTTACCGCTTATGCTAAAGACAGCCGATAAAAACATATATGCCCGCGAAGGCTTTTTTATAGTGGCGGCGACCTGGATATTGATTTCGCTCTTTGGCGCGCTTCCCTTTTACCTTTCGGGACAAATACCCTCGTATCTCGACGCGGTGTTTGAAACCGTCTCAGGCTTTACGACGACCGGCGCGAGCATTTTAACCGACGTCGAAAGCTTGGCGCCGAGCATGCTGTTTTGGCGCAGCTTTACCCATTGGGTGGGCGGCATGGGCGTGCTGGTGTTTGCGTTTGCGATTATATCGCTAGGCGACACGCGTGTTGTCCATATACTGCGCGCCGAGTCGCCCGGCCCGACTTATGGCAAGCTTGTGTCTAAATCCAAAATAAACGCGCAGATTCTTTACGGAATATACATCGCGTTGACTGTGCTTGAGTTTTTGCTTCTCGCCTGCGGCGGGATGCCGGTATTCGACGCGATGCTCAACGCCTTCGGCACTGCCGGTACCGGCGGCTTCGGCATCAAAAACACGAGCATCGGCTACTATAATAGCGCTTACGTCGACTGCGTCATAGGCATTTTCATGATGCTGTTTGGCGTAAATTTTAGCGTGTATTTTCTGCTGTTACGGCGCCGGTTAGCCGACGTCTTCCGCAGCGAGGAGCTGCGCTGGTATCTGGGCATTATCGCGTTTTCGACAATAACAATCGCGGCGAATATAATGCCGATATATAAGACAGTGAGCCGCTCGCTCCGCTACGCGTTCTTTCAGGTATCTTCCATTATCACCACAACCGGGTATACGACCGCCGATTTTAACGGCTGGCCCACATACTCGCAAGCCGTGCTTTTGGCGCTGATGTTCGTCGGCGGCTGCGTAGGCTCTACCGCGGGCGGACTTAAAGTGATGCGCATCATTATAATGATCAAGACCGCGATAAAAGAGATACGCTACAGCCTCGACCCGCGCTCGGTAAGCTCCGTAATGCTTGATAAAAAGCCGCTCGATCGCTCGGTCGTAACCGGCGTCAGCTCGTATATTGTCACATACTCGATTATTTTCTTTGTTTCGATACTTCTCGTTTCGACAGGCGGGCATGACCCTTTGACCACTATTACCTCGGTAATAGCATGCTTTAACAATATCGGGCCGGGGCTTGGGGTCGTTGGCCCCGCCGGCAACTTCTCTTCGCTGTCCGCGCTGGCGAAGGTTGTGCTCACATTTGACATGCTCGCCGGCAGGCTTGAGATATTCCCGCTTTTGATTTGGTCCGTACCGTCGGCATGGCGTAAATAACCATAAGGAGAAAATATATGAATGAAGAGCTTATTATCCAAAAATGCCTGGAACTTGGCGCGTACAAAGCCGGTTGCGCCAACGTTTCCGACATAACGTTCGACCCCAACCTGCGCAAAGCGTGCGAGGCTAACATTTGCGGTAATTACGGCAAAAACCTCACCTGCCCGCCCGCAATCGGCACGCCGGAAGAGCTGATCGAGCGCGCGAAGGGGTACTCGCGCATACTTGTGTTCCAGACGGTGTCGCAGCTTGAGGACAGCTTCGACATTGAAGGCATCGAGGCGGCACAAAATCGGCATAGTGAGCTTTCTGAGGAAATAGGGAAGCTATTTGATGTACCGCACCTTCAGCTCGGAGCCGGCGGCTGTCCGGTATGCGAGCGCTGCGCCGGCTTCGACGGTGAGCCTTGCCGCTACCCCGACCGCGCGGTCGCTTCGCTTGAAGCGTATTGCATCAACGTCGCGAAGCTTGCCGCGCTGGTCGGCATGAAATACATAAACGGACCTAATACCGTCACATTTTTCACAGGCTATCTCTACTGATAATAAAACGCCGAAGCCCGACAAAGCTCGGTTCCGGCGTTTTATTATTCGCCTTTGAATTCCACCAAATGCTTGAAATAGTCGAGATGGTACTTGTAGCTTTCCTCCGCCTTCTTTTTGCCGGTAAATACCGAGGCGGTGGAAAGCCTTCTTATGCAGAGTATTGTGTCCTCGGGGAATCTTCTGAAAAGTTCGAAATACTGCCCGATTGCTGTGTCTTTTAAATACATGCCGTAATCGTCAAAAGCTATATCGGGCTTGTATCCGAGCGCCTCCTCGAGCGGCAAAAAGCCGTTTTGGCTTTTTACCTGCTCATATCTGCTCGGGTCGAGCAGGCAGATAACCGACTCGCCCGCGAAAATCTCCTGTGAGAACGCTCGCTCGATTTGCGGGCCATAATACTGGCCTAACACTATCGCCGGGCCTTGCACGCGGTTTGAGGCTTCCATCGCTTCATTAAACTGCTCTTCGGTCATTATTGTCATATTTGCGAGTATGACCGTTTTTTCCCCGTCTCCGTTATAATCGCGCGGCATCAGGCTGCGGAATATATCCTCAGCCTGCTCTTTTTCGCCCAGCTGGAATATATACGGCCCGGCGTAAAGTATATGGATGTCATAATCGACCTGCGACGCCGACTGCGCGACCATTACCGCAATGGCAATCACGAAAAAGCCGATTACGATCACGGGCCATTTATAGTAGTACCAGTAGTTTTTAAACCAGTTTATAATTTTTTTCATTTTAATAACCAGCCTATCGGTCAGCCGTCTACGGCTGGTATTGTAGCTGCAGGCTGCAATGCCTTTCTGTTACTGCTGGAGCGGTTTCATCGTCGGGAACAGCAAGACGTCCCTTATCGACGCGTTGTCGGTCAGCAGCATAACAAGGCGGTCGACGCCGAACCCAAGTCCTCCGGTCGGCGGCATGCCGTACTCAAGCGCGCAGAGGAAGTCTTCGTCAACCTGCGCGTTTTGGCCTTGCGCTCGCTTTTCGGCAACCTGCTTTTCAAACCTCGCGCGCTGGTCAATTGGGTCGTTAAGCTCGGAGAACGCGTTGCCCATCTCAGAAGCGTTTATAAAGAACTCAAACCGCTCGGTGAAGTTGGGGTTGTCGGGGCAGCGCTTCGCAAGCGGCGAGATTTCTACAGGATACTCGTATATGAATGTCGGCTGTATAAGTTTATCCTCGACATATGTCTCAAAGAAGGCTTCGAGCACTTCGCCGCGCGTCGCATTATCAGGGCACTCGACATTGTGCTCTTTAGCACACTTGCGCGCGGATTCGTCGTCCGCCCAATCGTCGTACGATACGCCGGCGTATTTTTGAACCGCCTCACGCATCGTCATCTTAGTCCACGGCGGCGACATGTCGATTTCCTTGCCTTGGTACACAATCTTATAAGAGCCGCAAATCTTCTTCGCGAGATGCGAGTACAGCTCCTCGACGAGCTCCATCATGCCCTTATAATCAGTATAGGCTTGATAAAGCTCTACGGATGTAAACTCGGGATTGTGGCGGGTGTCCATGCCCTCGTTGCGGAAGATGCGGCCGACCTCGTACACGCGCTCGAACCCGCCGACTATGAGCCGCTTGAGGTAAAGCTCGGTCTCGATGCGCAGATACATGTCGATGTCGAGCGCGTTAAGGTGGGTCACAAACGGGCGCGCCGCCGCTCCAATTGATATCGTATGCAGCACCGGCGTGTCTACTTCAACGAACCCGCGAGAGTCAAGAAATTCCCTTATTTCGCGGATAATCGCCGAGCGCTTTATAAATGTCTCTTTTACCTCGGGGTTGACGATGAGGTCGACATAGCGCTGGCGGTAGCGCAGCTCTGTATCCGTTAAGCCGTGGAATTTCTCAGGCAGCGGCAAAAGCGATTTCGTAAGAAGCGTCAGCGTTTTGGCGTGGACCGAAATCTCACCGGTTTTGGTTTTGAATATAAAGCCGGTGACGCCGATTATGTCGCCGATGTCTAATTGCTTTTTGAAAAACTCGTATTCTTCCTCACCGAGGTCGTCGCGGCGGAAATAAACTTGGATCCTACCCGACCCGTCCTGGATCGTCGCAAAGCTGGCTTTGCCCATAATACGGCGCGTAATAATCCTTCCCGCGACGCTGGTGTCAGAACCTTCGAGGCTTTCGAAATTCTCGCGGATCTGCGCGGAGCTGTGCGTGACGTCGAATTTTGTAATCCTAAAAGGGTCGCGGCCTGCTTGCCTTAAGGCATTAAGCTTTTCGCGCCTGATTTTTAGAAGTTCCGATAGATTTTCAGCGGTATTAGCAGTCTCCGGTGTGTATCCCGAATTGTCCGTCATCTCTTTTTTCCTTTTGTCTCCCAAATTTTTTATTTATTTTTTCTCAATATTAAGCACGCGCAAGGTGACTTCCCCGCCCGGCGTATGAACCGTGACGGTATCACCGATTTTGGCGCCTAACAGCGCCGAGCCTATCGGCGACTGGTCGGAGATTTTGCCGCTCATCGGGTCGGCTTCGGTTGGGCCGACGATTGTATACTCGGTTTCTTCGTTATAAGTTTCGTCGTAAACTGTCACTGTCGAGCCTATGCTGACGATGTCAGTAGAAATTTCGCTGTCGCTGATGATTTTGACGTTTTTCAGCGTTTCTTCCAGTTCGAGTATTTGAGCCTCAACTTTAGCCTGTTCGTTTTTGGCCTCGTCGTACTCGCTGTTTTCGGAAAGGTCCCCGAAAGCGAGCGCTTGGCGCAGGCCTTCTACTACTTCTTTGCGGCGAACGTTTTTAAGGTAATCAAGCTGCTCTTTAAGTTTTCTTAAACCTTCGTCAGTGATGTAGATCTGCTTAGCCATCTACCTCGTCTCTGCCTTCCGATAATGTATCTTTACGGCTCATTATCGGCCGAAATGCTCTCAAGCGACATTAATGCTTCTATCGCAGCTTGCAGCTGCGTGTCTTGCCAGTCGTTAATTTTATAAATATTTATGTGTTTTACCTCGTCGGCCATTTCAACGACAATGTCGGGCGCTATCCCCACGCCTTCGTAATTGTCCGAAAATGGGGGGTAATACATCCGCGTGGAAATTGATATTGCTGACCCGTCGTCGAGCGGGATTACCGACTGCATTGTGCCCTTGCCAAATGTTCTGGTGCCGACGACTACGGCTTTGCCGTAATCACGCAAGGCGCTGGTGAAAAGCTCCGCTGCGCTCGCGGTGCTTCCGTTGACCAATACCGCCATCGGCAAATCGATCGAGGATGCGTTTGAGTATATCGTGTCCCATTTGCCGTTGCGGTCCACCGCTCTAATTATCGGCCCTTCAGGCAAAAGATAGTCGAGTATTTCGGTTATGCTATCAAGCTCCCCTCCGGGATTGTACCTTACGTCGAAAACGAGCTTATCAACTCCCTCACGGGTTAGCTCATCCACAGCGGCAATAAACTGCTGTGGAGTCTTGGCGTCAAACTGCAAAATCTTGATTATGCCGATATCGGTTACTGTGCCGTCTTCAGTGAGATAGCGGTGGTACATGACCGTCTGCTCGGTCACATGCCGGCGGGTAATTGTAAACTCGATTTCGTCAAAAAACCCGTCTCCCGCCGGGCGCATGACCGTAAATTCGGCGACCGTCCCTGCCTCGCCGCGCATTTTTTCGATGGCTACATAGTAGCCAAGGTCCGAAACATACTCATCGCCGACGCGCACGATGAGATCACCGGGAAGCAGCCCTGCTTCAAGCGCCGGAGAGTCCGGCATGACGCCGGCGATTTCAATAGCGCCATACTCGGCGTTGTATATTACCAGTATGCCGATGCCTACCAAGTCGGCGTTTTCGTCGCGCATGAGCTCTTTAAACCGCTCAGCGTTCATGTATGTCGAGTACTTGTCGCCAAGCCCCCTCATGTAGCCCATTATAATTGAGTCGCTTAGGGCTGCTTCGTCGATCTCTCCGATATATAGCGAGCGCACGATCTCGTCGACGCTGGCGAGTTTGCGGTAGGCGTTCGTTTGCGCGGTTATTTCGGCAAGTTTTTGCGAGTATTTGTTGCTTGTCGCAAGGTAGGTCATCTGAAAGGTCAAAAGCACCGCTAGCAGGACGATTACCAATACGGTACCTATCGGCAATTTTATTTTCATATTTCGGTTCCTTAGCTTTAAAAAATAATTCCGCACAGGCGGCTGCGATCTGCCGTCGCGCGGAAGCGGCAACCGCGGCCGCGATTCGTTGCTGCCGAAAATACCGCAGCATTTAGAATACTCTAGGGCAAGGGAGCACAAGGCATTATAATTATATTATTGTTCCTCCCGCTTATTATTCGGCGGGAGGAACGCATTCTATTGCGCAAGGCTGGTAGCCGGGCGGTATTTACGGTTTTACGACATACCCGTCGAGCGGGTTGACGGCGACACCGTTGATACGCACCTCGAAATGCAGGTGATTGCCCGACGAGTAGCCGGTGGTGCCAACTTTGGCGATGACGTCGCCTTGTTTTACCTTATCTCCCACTTTTACGAGTATCTTCGAGCAGTGGGCGTAGAGAGTAGCTTGTCCCCCGCCGTGGTCGATTATAACATAGTTGCCGTAGCTGTAATGGTAGGTTGCGGTAACTACCGTCCCGGCATTGGCAGCGTAGATATTGGCGCCCGCGTTTGCGGGTATATCTAAGCCCTTGTGGAACTCGGTAACGCCGTTAAACGTGCGTTTTGTAAACCCTGAAGAAATGCGGTTATACTTAAGGTCGAGCGGCCAGATATATTTGCCGCCGACATAAACTTGCTGGGATCTGGCAGCAATCTCTTGGAGTAGCTTTTCAAGCTGTGCGTCGAGCTCTTCGTTATAACGAACCAGCTTTTGGTATTCTTCTTCGTTTTTACGGAGCTCGCGCTCTTTATTTTTTATATATGTAAGCGCGTAGCTTTGCTGCCTTTCAAGCTCCTCTTTTTTTTCCTCAAGGTCGGATTTTGTCTTTAGATGCTCAGCCCGCATGTTTTCGTACTTCAGCTTGAGGTTGTTTAAGTCTTCCGCCTCAAGCTTCAGATCGTTCAGAAGCGTCGCCTGGTAATCGAGCAGTATGGCGGTGCGCTCCGCATTGATGAGAAAATCGATTAGGCTTTCGGAGCTAAAGAGGATTTCGAGCAAATTATAGTCCTGGTCTTCGTACGCAAGCCTGAGCTGCGTCCTGAAGTCATCGTACTTTTTCTCAAGTATGCCTTCTTTTTCCGCCAGCCTCGTTTTGGTTTTTACTATTTCCTGCTCGTATTCCTCGATAAGCTTTTCAGTCAGCTCGATGTTTTGTTCTTTTAGAGCTATCTGCCTGTCAAGATAGTACTTTTGCTGAAGGAACGAGTTTATTTGGTTTTTTGCAGACGCTATTTCAGCTTTGTACTCCGCCTGCTTTTTTTCGTTTTCTTTTATTTGGTCGCGTAGCTTGGCGATCGCGGCGTTCGTATCCTCGGCTACCGTAACGATGACGCCGCCGCCTGGGAGCTGCAAAAGCAGTATTATTGCGCATAAAAATGCGCTTATCAGTTTTACCGCGCGGCGCGGCTGCAGCTTTCGCGGAGCCGCGCTGCTTTTAGTTGTGCTCTCGGCTGCCATAATTATCACGCCTTAAGGTATTTGCGCATTGAGATATAGCTTCCCACCACACCGGTCAGCATGCCTATCGCTAAAAAAGCGACGAGCAGCCATTTTGAAATCGAGTTAAAGCTTATGATATGTATCATCTGTAGCGTGTCGGAGATAACCATGCGCTGCAAGTATATGTAAATATACCATTCAATCAGATACGCAAGCCCTGCGGAGATAAGGCCGATAAACACGCCTTCAAGCATGAATGGCAATGTTATAAACCAGTTTGTCGCGCCTACGTAGCGCATAATCGATATTTCCTGCTTGCGCGTAAACACCGCGAGCTTGACGGTGTTCATGATGATGAAGATACTCACCACAAACAGCAGTATCATAAACCACGAAAAAACCACTATGATACCGCTTTTGAGGCTGTCGATCCGCTCCGCCACGTCCGAGCGGTCGCGGATTTTGTATATCCCGTCTATCTGATTGAGCTGATATATGAGCGTCGCGACTTTATCGTTGTCGTAATATGAAATGAGGAAATTGTCAGGATACGGGTTTTTCCCGGATAGCAGTATTTCTATAACCTCAGGGTAATCTTCATAGCGCTTCTTTTCCTGTTGGAGCGCCATTTCTTTTGTAATAATGTCGACGCGCTTTATATTGTCGAGCTTGCTAACCTGCTCGGCAATATTCATAAGCAACACGCGGTCCTGGGTCGGAACCGAGCCTTCAATCTCGGTCCGGTTGGGGTTATAGACAATCTCGTATTTCGAGATAACCGGCATGTTGCTCCATATCGCATAGAGCGTCACGGTCGCGCAGACCGCGTTGCCGGCGTTGAGCTTATAGATGCTGCCCGGCTTCATGAGCTGCGAGGCGTCGCCGGGTACAACCGACCAGCCGAGGAAGTTGTTCGACGCGAGTTTGGGTATCGGCGCGTCGGCGAGCACCACCTCGTCGCCGTGGTTGTAGCGGTTGTTGTCAACGGGCGGGTTGCCTTCTATGCTCACGCCGCTCATGTCGTAAACAATCCCGTAGTTTGCCGTTTGCGGCTTGATGCTCCAAATGGCGTACATCGTGATCTTGCCGTTTTTCGCATCGGCAGGGTTCACGGTGTATTTTTGCCCTGGGGCATATGTCGGGGCGTCTGCGTTCGGGTCAAGCGACCAGCCCAAAAATTCTGCGCCGTTTTTCGCTTTCAGCGCGCCTGCCAAAAGCGCTTCTTCGCCCTCGGCGTACTCGGTGTCAGTCTGAACGAACGCCGAGATTGTATTAAGGTCGCCGAGGTTTTCCATGTTGTAGTCGATATTTAAAACGAGCAGCGCAAAGCTGCCCATCACTATTAGGCATGACATCAGGACGGTTATAGAGGCGATGCTCATCACACCGTTGCGCAACAGGCCCGAGATGCTCTGCCCGATGAAGTAAGTAATGCTATATCTGCGCATTCAGAACATACCGCCCATTCTGTCGTCTACTATCCTTCCGTCGCGGATCGTCACAACGCGCTGCTGGAAGTAGTCAACCAGCGTTTTTTCATGCGTTACCACGATGACAGTCTTGTTCCGCTTATGGATTTTAATAAGCAGGTTCATTATTTCAAGGCTCATTTTGGGGTCTATGTTGCCGGTCGGCTCGTCGGCTATTATCATGCGCGGGTTGTTTGCCAGCGCCCTTGCCAACGCCACACGCTGCTGTTCGCCGCCGGATAGCTCTGTGGGATAGCAGTTGTATTTGTCGGCGAGGTTGACGATGCTCAAAATCGTGGGGACACGCTTTTTTATTACGCTCGCCGGCTCTCCCACCACGCGCATTGCGAATGCTACGTTTTCGAATACCGTCTTATTCGGGAAAAGACGAAAATCCTGAAACACCACGCCAAGCTGACGGCGGTAGTACGGCACTTTGCGTTCAGGCATTTTTACAAGGTCGAACTCGTCGACAATTAGCCGGCCGGAAGTTACCCTTTCCTCGCGCAAAAGCAGCTTCATCAGCGTAGTCTTGCCGGCGCCCGACGGGCCGACGATGAACACGAACTCCCCGTCGTCGATATGAAGGTTAATTCCGTCAAGTGCCGTCGTGCCGTTGGGATAGACCTTTTTTACATTGCGAAAATCAATCATTACCGTTAATATAAATTGGCAGTGGTTAAAATTTTACGGGCTTTGAGGAAAGGTATTTTTTAACCATCAAAGCAACTTTGAAGGTGATAGCGTGTTCGAACTCACGCAAATCAAGCCCCGTCAGCTTGCGGATTTTCTCAAGCCTGTATACCAGCGTGTTTCGGTGGACGAACAGTTTGCGCGAAGTTTCCGATACATTGAGGTTGTTTTCAAAGAAGCACTGGATAGTCTGAAGCGTTTCTTTATCGAGCGACTCCAGCGACCCGCGCTTGAAAACTTCCTGCAAGAACATCTCGCAGAGCGTTGTTGGAAGCTGGTAAATCAGCCTGCCTATGCCGAGGTTCTCGTAGCTGACGATGTTCTTTTCGGTATCAAATACCTTGCCGACCTCAAGCGCGACCTGAGCTTCCTTGTAGGAGCGTGCGAGGTCCTTGATGTTGTCGACCGCCGTGCCGATACCAATGTTGACTTTAGTATAGAACTCCGAGCTTACCGTGTCGGCGATGGACTTTGCGATGCGCTCGATTTCTTTCGGGTCGTAGCCCGGCTTCATTTCCTTAACGAGCACGATGTCGTTTTCGCCAACGCTGATGACATAATCCTTGTTTTTGTCGGGGAACATGTTTTGGATTATGTCGTACGGCACGATGTCGTTTTTGCCGAAAAATTTAATAAGCAGCACGACACGCACGACATCGTTATTGAAGTGCAGCTCTTTCGACTTGATATAAATGTCGCTCGGAAGGATGTTGTCGAGGATAATGTTTTTAATAAAGCTGCTTTTGTCGTATTTTTCGTCGTAGAGGTTCTTAATGTTCGCAAGCGCAACGGACAAAATCGCCGCGTATTTTTCGGCGCTCTTGTCTTCACCCTCGACAAATACGATATAATCGGCTTTAGGCGATGAGCCGATAAGCTTGTAGGTATAGCCGCCCGAGGTTATTGCGTCGGAAGTATAGGCAAGCTCGTCACGGATGCCCTGGCGAGTCTCGCCTATGCGGGCAAGGTCGCTGCAGGAAATGATGACCCCGTTTTCGTCTATGACGCCGATAACCCTATCGACGGCATCTTTCATTTGATGGATTATCCCTTGAAACAATCTGTTAGACATAAAGCAGTTCCTTCCGCCTTTTTTATATCATTTTGACGGTGCAGACGATCGCGGAAATAAGGTACGCGCCGAAGTAGACAACGAGCGAGTAGAACACAAGCTGCGGGAAGACGATGACGAAAATATTTAAGGCTAAAAGCAGAGCCGCGCCAATGATAACCGACGGGCTGTCATAGCCGCTGCCGAGGACCGGGAACTGCCTTCCGCCGGGCACCTTGCGCGCGCCCTTGCGTGCCATAAAGAAGAGTGCCGCCGCCGCAAACGGCAAAGCAAACGAAGCTATGCGCAACAGCACAAAGATTGCTCCCTTAACCGAGAGAGGAATCGCAAAGCCGTATTTTGCGCAGTATATGCCCATCCCGCCTACCGCTGCGGCTAGCGAGAAGAAGAAGAACCATCTGGGATAAAACGCGTAGATAAAGCAAAACGCGGTCGTAGCGATAACGAAAATTATATGGGTGCTTATCGAAAACGTGCGGAAAAGGAGCGACATAACAAAAAGGTATGCGGCCGAACCGAGCAGAATGGCCGACGAAAAAGGTTTTTTACTGTCGTCCACACGCTTTACGCGGAGCCAGATGTAATATCCCGCCGCAGCCGCAGTGAGCAGTCCTAGCGCTATCCAAATATATGGCAAAATCGCGTTAAAGCGGGTCATGAAGGCGATTGTCTCATTCTTCTTTATCAGAAGCAGTCCGACAATGAGCAAAGTCGCCGCTATGAAAAGCCCCATGAGCCGCGTGACTATAAGCTCTTCCTGTTGTTGGCTGCGCTTTACTTTTCTGGTGGCTGCGGTTTTACCATCGCCCAAACCTATCACTCCATTTGTCTTAGCAGTCTTAAGGTGGTTGTTCATACGGCTTATCCTTTTCCTTTTACGGGCGCCGGGCAAGCTCTGGCACCATAAGCCTTAATGCCGCCGTATCGCGCCGCTTTATTATAAAAGTTCGCATGACAAATTGCGGCGCATTAGCTCAAACTCGTATGCGAGCGCCACAAGCACATATAGCGGCGCAGTCTCGCACCGCAAAATGCGTTTCCCAAGCCCGCAGAGCGGGATCCCCGCCTCGCGCGCCATGTCGATTTCGCGCGCGGAAAATCCGCCTTCTGGCCCGACGGCAAACGCCACAACGCTCGGGGAAGCTTGTCCGACTAAAAGTTTCGGGAGCGGCACCACCCCGTCGCCCTCATAGCAGAGAAAGCGCAGGCCACTCGACGCTTTCAACTCCGACACGACATCCGGGAATAAAACCGGATCCCTCACCGTCGGAATGATTGCTCGCCCGCACTGCTTTGCCGCCTCTTGTGCGATTTTCCTTCTGCGAGCCTGTTTTTTCTCGGCATCTGCCGCGCTTACCAGTGTCCGCTCGCTTTCAAACGGGACTATTTCGGCGACACCAAGCTCCACGCTCTTTTGTATCGCAAGCTCAAAACGATCGCCCTTTGACAATGCAATATACGCAACAGCGTGGTATGGAGGCTCGTTTTCGCTGTCGCGTATTTCCTTGATGCGCGCAACTACGGTGTCGGACGTAATGCGCTCCGCTTCGCATATAAACTCGCGACGACGCATATCGCAGATTACGATTTCCTCGCCCCGCCTGATGCGCAGCGAACGTATGAGATGGAAAGCGTCGCCGCCGTCAATTGTGATATGCTCTGTGCCGATTTTCTCGTCCGGTACGAAGATCCTCACGGTACAGTCCAAAGCCTCGTTGCCTGCCCCCGTTGGGGCAGCGCGGGTAACCCTAAAATACTTCAGTATTATATATTATATTTCACTATTTGTCAAGAAGAAACCGGTGTTTTTTGTAAATTATACTGAATAGTGTTTTCAGTTTTCACAATTAGGTGCGGCAGTTTTTGTGATAAGTCACCAGTCGCCATTTCCCGCCAATTCCGGCGGCGGGATACCCCGAATTATGGCTTTTTAAAAAGTAGCGCCACCCAGTCGTTTTCCGTTATTGTGGCGGCGAGCGCCAGCCCGCCTTTCTCGAAGGCTTTTGTGACTTTATCCTTTTGCGGCTCGATTATCCCGGACGCCGCAAAATATCCACCGGATGAAAGGTAATCTTTCGCGTCGGCAGCCATGCGCAGGACGATGTCCGCAACGATGTTTGCGCATATAAAATCGTATTGGACATTGTGCGGCACTTTTGCGAGCAGGTCGCTTTCGAACGCGCACGCGTTTTTTATGCCGTTTGCCTCAAAGTTATCGCGTGCGACGCGAACCGCTACGGGGTCAAGGTCGCAGGCGTCGACAGCTTTCGCGCCGAGCAGCGACGCCGCTATCGCGAGTATGCCGCTGCCGGTGCCGACGTCTAGCACTTGCGCGCCGGGCTGCATGTACTGTTCGAGCAGCCCGGCGCAGAGCCTTGTGCTTTCGTGCGTCCCTGAGCCGAATGCCATGCCGGGGTCCATACGTATAACAATTGCGCCGGGCTCGGGGCTATATTCCTTGTCCCACGCGGGGACGACTACAAGCCGCTTCCCTATTTTGAGCGGCCTGTAGTATTTTTTCCAAGCGTCGGCCCACTCTTTTTCGCTTCTGCCGACCGCTTCAAGCTTGATTTTTAGCCCTTCCGCACCGGCGCGTTGCCTTATGAAGTCCGCGTACTCGCCAAAGTTTTTTTCAGCTGGCACGAAAATGCTGACCGCCGCGGGCCTGTCCGGGCGCTTTAGCTCCTCGTCAATTAGCTCGCCGTACCAAGTGCCTATCTCCTCGACGTCCCTCGGGTCTTCCACCATAATGCGGCTGTCGAGCATTGTGAAAATCGCAGCGACCCGCTCAAGGTCGCGCACGTCGCATTCAGCGCGTAGTTGTGTCCAGTCTTGCATACTATTATATACCTTTGCGGTTTCTAGTCTGATGTACACGGCGGCGGCATTATACTGCCGCTGCCTTAAGGGTATATGTTATCGGGTTATGCCCTGCTTTATTGCTTGCCGAAGAATCTGTTGAAAAAGTTTGTCTTTTTTGAGTTGTTCGCGGGGCTGCATGATTCCGCAAATTTGCGTAGGAGCTCTTTTTGCTGCTCTGTAAGCCCCTTTGGTACCTCGACATGCACGCTGAATTTCAGGTCGCCGCGCTTTGTCGAGTGCACATGCTGGATGCCTTTCCCGCGCAATGTAAACGTTGTGCCCGTTTGTGTGCCTTCGGGTATGGTGTATTTTATCCTGCCCTCAAGCGTCGGCACGTCGATTTCGGCGCCAAGCGCAGCCTCGACGAATGTTATCGGAACCTCGCAGTAGATATCGTAGCCTTCGCGCTCGAAAATCGGGTGCGGGCGCACGGTAATTATCAGGATTAGGTCACCCGTCGGGCCGCCGTTCCGCCCGTCGTTGCCCTGCCCCGGAAGCCCAACGCGCTCGCCGTCGTCTATGCCGGCAGGGATGGTTACGCTGAGCTTCTTGTTGACTTTTATATAGCCTTTGCCGTTGCAGTTGTGGCAGGGATTCCTTATAATCTTGCCCGTGCCGTGGCAATTTTCGCAGGTGCGCGTGGTCGAAAACAGCCCCAGCGCGGTGCGCTGGGTATATTTGACCGTACCCGTGCCGCGGCAGGTCGGGCAGGTCTCGGGCGATGTGCCTTTAGCCGCGCCCGTCGCCCCGCACTCTCCGCATTTTTCGATGCGGGCGTATGTGATATCCTTTTTGCAGCCGAACGCTGCTTCCTCAAAAGAAATAGACAGCCTAAAATGTATGTCTTCGCCGCGCTGAGGCGCGTTTCTGCGGGCGCTGCTGGTCTGTGTTCCGCCGAAGAAACTGTTTAAAATGTCGCTGAAATCGAAACCGCCAAAGCCGCCGAAATCGCCGAATCCGCCGAAGCCTCCGCCCATCGACGGATCGACGCCTTCGTGGCCGTACTGGTCGTATCGCGCGCGCTTTTCAGGGTCGGAGAGCACCGCGTAAGCTTCGTTTATTTCCTTGAATTTCTGCTCCGCTTCCTTATCGCCCGGATTCATGTCCGGGTGGTATTTTTTCGCGAGCCTGCGATACGCTTTTTTTATCTCTTCTTCACTTGCGCCGCGCTCTACGCCCAGTACTTCGTAATAATCGCGCTTGTTTTCTGCCATAAGCTGTCCTTCCGATTTGATAAACATACCACGGGGATTAGGAGCCCAAAGGCGCCGCCTTCGGGTTCCTAATCCCTGCCACTTTTATTTTATTCCGATGCTGAGAAAAATTTATTTATTCTCGCCTGTCTTGTCTTCAAAGTCTGCGTTGTAGTAGCCTTTTCCGCCTTCGCCGCTTGTCGAGCCTTCGCTTGTTTGCGCGTCGCCTTGCGCGCCGGTCGAGCGGTAAATCTTTTCGGATATCTTGAAGAACGCTTTCTGAAGCGCTTCGGTATCGGATTTGATCGCCGCGACGTCGTTGCCCTTCATCGTCTCTTTAAGCTTGTCTATCGCCGCGCGGACCTCTGACTTTTCGCTCTCCGAGACTTTGTCGCCAAGCTCGGTGAGCGTTTTTTCCGCCTGGAATATAGCAGAGTCCGCATGGTTTTTAGCCTCGGCAAG
This sequence comes from Clostridiales bacterium, assembly GCA_012840355.1. GTDB lineage: Bacteria > Bacillota > Clostridia > Oscillospirales > CAG-272 > DTU078. Next base: position 27,285 of record DULN01000007.1, read on the forward strand.
CTCTCTTCTCTTCTTGTCTTCCTCGGCGTATTTTTCCGCTTCTTTGATAGCGCGGTCTATGTCTTCCTTCGACATGTTGGTCGTCGAAGTGATGGTTATATGCTGCTCTTTGCCGGTTCCTTTATCTCTTGCGCTGACGTTTACGATGCCGTTTGCGTCGATGTCGAAGGTAACCTCAATCTGCGGCACGCCGCGCGGCGCCGGCGGTATGCCGTCGAGTATAAACCGGCCAAGCGTGACGTTGTCGGCAGCCATCTCGCGCTCGCCCTGGAGGACGTGGATTTCAACCGAAGTCTGGCCGTCCGCCGCGGTCGAGAAGATCTGCGACTTTCTTACCGGGATCGTGGTGTTGCGCTCAATAATGCGGGTGAACACGCCTCCGAGCGTTTCGATGCCGAGCGACAGCGGGGTAACGTCGAGCAGCAGCAGGTCTTTGACCTCGCCGCCGAGCACCGCCGCCTGTATCGCCGCGCCGATCGCGACGCACTCGTCGGGGTTGATGCCCTTAAACGGCTCTTTGCCGATAAACCTCTTGACAGCCTCCTGGACCGCGGGGATGCGGGTCGAGCCACCGACGAGCAGCACCTTGTCTATCTGCGAGGGAGACAAGCCCGCGTCGGCGAGCGCCTGCTTTGTCGGGCCCATAGTGGCCTCGACAAGGTCGGCGGTAAGCTCCTCGAACTTGGCGCGGGTAAGCGTCGCGTCGAGGTGCTTGGGCCCGTTTTCGTCGGCTGTGATAAACGGCAGGTTTATGTTGGTGGAAGTGACGGATGAAAGCTCGATCTTCGCTTTCTCGGCCGCTTCTTTAAGCCTCTGGAGAGCCATTTTGTCTTTGCGCAGATCGATGCCGCCGTTTTCTCGCGCAAAGTTTTCAGCCAGCCAGTCAATGATGCGCTGGTCGAAGTCGTCGCCGCCGAGCTTGTTGTTGCCGTTGGTTGCGAGAACTTCGAACACACCTTCGGATATCTCAAGAATTGAAACGTCGAATGTACCGCCGCCAAGGTCAAAGACCAAAATCTTTTGGTCCTTCTCTTTGTCAAGGCCGTATGCGAGCGCGGCGGCTGTCGGCTCGTTTATGATGCGCTTGACGTCAAGGCCGGCGATTTTTCCCGCGTCCTTGGTCGCCTGGCGCTGCGAGTCGGTAAAGTACGCGGGAACCGTAATGACTGCTTCGGTAATCGTGGTGCCGAGATATGCCTCGGCGTCAGCCTTGAGCTTTTGCAGGATCATCGCGGATATTTCCTGCGGGGTGAAGGACTTGTCGTCTATACGGACCTTGTAGTCGGTACCCATGTGACGCTTAATGGACATGACAGTGCGGTCGGGGTTGGTGATAGCTTGGCGCTTCGCCACCTGGCCGACCATGCGCTCGCCTGTCTTCGAAAATGCCACGACCGAAGGGGTAGTGCGCGAACCTTCGGCGTTCGGGATGACTTTTGGCTCGCCGCCTTCAAAAACGGCGACGCACGAGTTAGTCGTACCTAAATCTATGCCTATGATTTTCCCCATATATTTCTCCTTGCTTTGATTTAGACTCAAGGGTAATGCCGTGTAAAATTAATATCAGCCGCGCCGCATAGCCGGCGCGGGGAAATTAGTTGGCAACTTTAACCATGGCGAACCGGAGCACGCGGTCGCCTTTTTTAAATCCGGGCTGGAACACTTCGGTGATCTCGCCCTCGCCGTGAGCGTCGCTTTCCTCGTGCATCACGGCGTAATGCAGGCTCGGGTCAAATTTATCCCCCGGCGCGCCGAAGCGTTCTATGCCCATCTTTTCAAACGCTTTGCCGAACATGTCGAAAGTCATCTTGATGCCTTCGAGCATTTTTTCAAAGTCGTTTGTGCCGGCGCTGATATTCAGCGCTCGTTCAAGGGCATCGTAAACCGGGAGTATCTCCTTTAGCACATCCGCGTAAGCGTCCACATATATTGCTTGCTTTTCCGCGGCGGTGCGCTTGCGGTAATTTTCATACTCGGCATATAGCCTTACAAATCTGTTTTTTTCATCGTCCAGCGTGGCGCGGAGCTTTTCAAGCTCGCCGGAAAGGCGCTTTATTTCGCCTTCAAGCTTGCGCACCTCTTCCATCTCGCCACTGCCCGGTTTTGCCTCATCTTTTTTGCCTTCCGCCTCACAGCCGGCAGCCCCTTCACCTTCGGATTTGCCTGCATCGGCAGCCTCGGGCTGGGCCTCTTGCGGCGTGGCTGCACAATCGCATTCGCAGGCCGGCGCCTCATGGGCCTCGCCTTCGGGAGGCTTCGGGGTTTCGGCTGCGTCCGCGGCAGCTGAGTTGTCAGCTGTATTTTCCTGCGCAGTCATATCAAGCTCGCGCTCGCTACCATTGTTCATGATTCCGTTTTCCCTTTCGTTTACCCTTTCAATATATTTTAGTACCGCTGCAAGGCTAATCTTCCGGCGGCTTTATATAAGCCTCATCGTCCGGCGCAGTTGAAAGCCCGGGAATAATACCTGCCGCCCTTTTCGATATGCAGTCGGCTAGGTGTTCCACTGTCGCGATTACCCTGCTGTAGTCCATGCGGCAGGGGCCCAGCACCCCGATTGCGCCGACGACGCGGCCTCCCCGCCTTATTTTTCGGAATATGAGCGATGAATTATGCATTACCTCGACACGGCTTTCGCCGCCGATTATCACTTGCGTACTGTCGGCGTCGCGTTCTGATATGATGTTTAGTATATCTTCTTTCCGCTCGAGCATTTTAAGCAGTTCTTTAAAGCGCTCTACGTCTGAATACTCGGGGTATTGGAGTAGCAAGTTTATACCCTCTACATGCAGGTCGCCGCTGTCGATCTCGCCCACTGCATCGTAAATGTACCTTATAATCGACGATACGAGCTGCTCATACTCCGACAGGCGGCTTGTCAGCTCCATTATCACCGGCAGCGTTATCCTTTCCACCGGAATGCCTGTCAGGTATGCGTTAAGCTCTATCTCCAACGTGCGCAGCATCTCGTCGGTCACGACCATGGGCGAGCGCACATACTTGGTCTTTACGATGTCGGTGCTCGTTACCAAAACGAGAAGGAATGTCTGCGTATCAAGGTAAAGCAGCCTTATATGCGTGATTACGACTTCATGCTGCGGGGGCTTTACCGTCAGCGATGTGTAGTTTGTCAGCGAAGAGACGAGCTTGGTCGCCGCCTCGAGGAGCTTGTCAAGCTCCTCAATCTTTGACTTCATGAGGTTGTTGAGCTGACGGAGTTCCGCCGACGTGAGCCGGTATTTTTCCATGAGGCTGTTGACATAAAACCGGTAGCCGCGCTCGGATGGGATTCGCCCAGCCGAAGCGTGCGGCTGCTCGAGGTATCCTAGAGCCTCAAGTTCGGCCATCTCGTTGCGTATCGTAGCGCTCGACAGCGTGATGTGCTGATGTTGCGCGAGGTATTTGGAGCCGACTGGACCCCCTACTCTGATATGCGCATTAACTATCGCGTGCAGAATTTTCTTTTTGCGCTCGTCAAGTTCCCCAAACTCGGCATTCATGCTCCGTCACCCCGCTTTCATACGAAATTTAGCACTCGTGCGCTTTAAGTGCTAACAGGCATTATAAAATATATCATTATTTTCCCATTATTTCAAGATGTTTTGTGATTAGATTTGTTAATTATTTGTAAAGCCCGTATTGCCGTGTGCCAAATTGAGGACAGTCGCGCTTTGCCGCCTTACAAAGGACAACTTTCACTTGCAAAGCGCGCAGAGGGGTGATATAATAAAATAATGTATCAAAATGCGGCGCCTTGGGCCGGCTAAATACAGTATTGAGGTGAATTTCGTGCCCAACAAAAGCGGCGAGAGCGTTCACAAAGGACACAGGAACCGACTTCGAGCAAGGTTTTTGAGAGAAGGACTAGCAAGCTTCGAGCATCACAACATGCTCGAGCTACTGTTATTTTATGCGGTGCCGCGGCGCGACACGAACGAGCTTGCGCACCGCCTCATAGACCGCTACGGATCGCTTTCGGGCGTGTTCGACGCCGACGTGGACGAGCTGGTCCGCGGCGCGGGGCTCAGCGAGAGCACCGCCGCGCTTATTAAGCTTGTGCCCGCGCTAGCGCGCGAGTACCTGCTCGACCGCGGGGCTCGCGCCTCTGATCTCGACAGCTTTGAGAAAATCGGCGCATATCTTTGCGACTATTTTATGGGATTCTCCCGCGAGGTCACCGTGGTGATGCCGATATCTGCGGGCGGCTCGCCGGGCTCGCCTGTGGCAATCAGCGAAGGCACGCCCGACGGCTGCCTGCTTGAGATGCGCAAGATTGCCGAATGCCTAATACGCGCGAATGCGTGCTCGTTTATTTTGGCGCACAACCATACGGGCACTAACGCTGAGCCTTCGGACGCCGATATAGTGGCGACAAAGCTTGTGAGCGAGACATTTGCGCGGCTGGGTATACCGCTTAGGGAGCATTATGTGGTCTCCGGCCGCAGCTATAAGCGTTGTTTTTCGTACATACCAGATTTATATGCTTAAAAAGCTTTGCGGGCAGCCGCCCGCCAAAAAAACCCTTTTGGGGCAGTTACGATGAAAGAAAACAGGTTTAAAATAAGAAGCGACTTTAAGCCCGCCGGCGGTCAGCCGGAAGCGATAGAAAAGCTCGTTGACGGCGTGCTGCTCGGGTATAGGGAGCAAACGCTTTTAGGCGTCACCGGCTCGGGCAAGACGTTTACAATGGCAAATGTCATCGAACGGCTGCAGCGCCCGACGCTTGTGCTTTCGCACAACAAAACGCTCGCCGCCCAGCTTTGCTCCGAGTTCCGCGAGTTTTTCCCAGACAACGCCGTTGAGTTTTTCGTCTCATATTACGATTATTACCAGCCGGAGGCATATATTCCCGGCAAAGACCTTTATATAGAAAAAGACGCGCTTATTAACGACGAGATAGACAAGCTCCGCCACAGCGCTACCTCTGCGCTGTTCGAGCGCCGCGACGTAATTATCGTGGCGAGCGTGTCTTGCATCTACAGCTTGGGCGACCCGGCGACTTATACGAAGCTAATGATTTCGCTGCGCCCTGGCATGGTAATGGAGCGCGACGACCTCATCCAGCGGCTCATCTCGATCTCATACGAGCGCAACGACATAAATTTTACACGCGGCAAATTCCGCGTGCGTGGCGACGTGGTGGAGATTTTCCCAGCGTCGTCGACCGACAAAGTCGTGCGCGTCGAGTTCTTCGGAGAGGAAATAGAGCGGCTGACCGAAATCGACGTCCTAACCGGCGAAATCCTGCGCGAGCTGCGCTATGCGTCTATATTCCCCGCGACGCACTATGCTATCGACGAGGAGCGGCGCGAGCAGGCTCTGCGCGAGATTGAGGCTGAGCTTGAGGAACGTGTCGCATATTTCAAAAGCCAGGGCAAGCTGGTCGAAGCGCAGCGCATCGAGGAGCGCACACGCTACGACATGGAGATGATACGCGAGATAGGCTACTGCCCCGGCGTCGAAAACTACTCTCGCATACTCGCGGGCAGGCCGCCGGGCTCGACTCCCTATACGCTGCTCGACTATTTCCCCGATGATTACCTTATATTCATCGACGAGTCACACGTCACCATCCCACAGCTGCGAGGAATGAGCGGCGGCGACTACAGCCGCAAAAAGAACCTTGTAGATTACGGGTTCAGGCTTCCTTCGGCGTTCGACAACCGCCCGCTTTTCTTTGATGAGTTCCTCGAGAAGATGGGCACGGTCATATATGTCAGTGCGACGCCGTCTGAGTTCGAGCGCTCGCGCTCGGGCCAAGTCGTTGAGCAAATTATAAGGCCGACCGGGCTTGTCGACCCCGAGGTCGAGGTGCGCCCGGTCGACGGGCAGGTGCTCGACCTGATGCGCGAGATAAAAGAGCGGGTCGAAAAAGGCGAGCGCGTGCTTGTCACCACGCTTACGAAGAAAATGGCCGAGGACTTAACCGAGTTCCTCGAGATGAACGGCATACGCGTACGCTATATGCACCACGAAATCGACACTATCGAACGCATGGAGATTGTACGCGATCTGAGGCTCGGCGTGTTCGACGTGCTTGTAGGGATTAACCTTCTGCGCGAGGGCCTCGATATACCCGAGGTTTCGCTGGTCGCTATCCTCGATGCCGATAAAGAAGGATTTTTGCGGTCGGAAGTCTCGCTTATCCAGACGATCGGACGCGCCGCGCGCAACGCCGAGGGCAAGGTCATTATGTATGCCGACAAGATTACCCCGTCGATGCGGCGCGCTATCGACGAGACCAACCGCCGCCGACAGATTCAGCAGGATTACAACAGAAAGCACGGCATCGAGCCGCAGACGATAAAGAAAGCGGTGCGCGACATAATAGAGATAGGCAAAAAGGAAGCCGAGGCGGCAAAGCCGCTGCCGAAGCTGCCGTCACAAAAGAGGCTCCCGAAAGAAGAAAAAGAGCGGCTTATTGCGGAGCTTACAAAAGAGATGAAAGAAGCCGCTCGGAAGCTCGAGTTCGAGCGCGCCGCATATCTGCGCGACCGCATCGCGGAGCTTTCAAAAATGTAAAGCCCTCTCTGTGGTATTAAATTTAATTTAAAGGGAAACGGGTAGATGTCTAGCCAATATATAAAAATACGCGGGGCACGCGTGCATAATTTGAAAAACGTAGACGTAGATATACCGCGCGACAAACTCGTGGTGTTCACCGGGCTTTCCGGCTCGGGCAAATCGTCTTTGGCGTTCGACACGCTTTACGCCGAGGGGCACCGGAGGTTTGTCGAGTCGCTTTCGTCTTATGCGCGGATGTTTTTAGGACAGCTTGACAAGCCGGACGTCGACTCGATTGAGGGGCTGTCCCCAGCGATTTCGATTGACCAGAAAACCACGTCCCGAAATCCGCGCTCCACGGTCGGGACGGTTACCGAAATATACGACTACCTGCGCCTGCTTTACGCGCGTATCGGCATACCGCACTGCCCTATCTGCGGCAGGGAGATCCGCCAGCAAAGCGTCGACCAAATACTTGACCAAATCATGTCGCTGCCCGAAGGCACGCGCTTTATGGTGCTCGCGCCGGTCGTGCGCGGCAAAAAGGGCATGCACGAGAAAGTGTTCGACGACGCGAGGAAAAACGGTTTTGTGCGCGTGCGGGTCGACGGCTACCTTTACGACCTTTCATCCCCGCCGGAGCTTGAGAAAAACAAAAAGCACAACATCGAGATTGTCGTCGACCGGCTTGTGATGCGCCCCGACTTGCGCTCGAGGCTTTCCGACTCGGTGGAAAGCGCGCTTGGGCTTTCGGACGGCAGCGTTATAATCTCGATTGTCCCGCGTGAGGGCGAGCCGCTGCCGCCGGGGGTTGAGGGTGAGATGTCGTTTTCGCAGAATTACGCCTGCGAGGAGCATGGCATAAGCATCGGCGAGCTTGCGCCGAGGATGTTTTCTTTCAACAACCCCTACGGCGCCTGCGAGGAGTGCTCGGGGCTTGGCGAAATGCGGGTTATCTCGCTCGACCGCGTCATACCCGACAAAACCAAATCGCTGCGCGACGGCGCGATTGTCTGCAACGGGTTTAAGAGTATCGGCGAAAACAGCTGGATGGACCCGCTTTACGAGGCTGTCGGCAGAAAATACGGCTTTACGCTCGACACACCTATCTGCGAGATACCGCCCGAGGGGCTGAAAGTGCTCGCTTATGGGTCAAATACCGAAACTTTCGACGTCGTACGCGAGTATGAGGGTAAGGTCCGCTATCAAAGGGGCGTGCGGTTTGAAGGCATCATCAACATGATTCAGCGCCGGTACGAGCAGACGCACGACGAGTATTACGAAGAATTTGTCGAGAGCATTCCCTGCCCCAAATGCGGAGGCAAAAGGCTGAAGCCCGAGATACTTGCGGTAACCGTAGGCGGGCTTAACATCGCCGAGCTTTGCGACTTGCCCGTCACCGCGGCGAAAAAGTTTATTGAAGAATTAAAACTCACCGAAACCGAAGCTACCATCGCGCGCGACATACTAAAGGAGCTCAAGGCGCGGCTTGGGTTTTTGGAGAACGTGGGGCTTGATTACCTGACACTATCGCGCTCGGCGGGTACGCTGTCGGGCGGCGAGGCGCAGCGGATCAGGCTTGCCACGCAGATAGGCTCGTCTCTGATGGGAGTGCTTTACATCCTTGACGAGCCGAGCATCGGCCTTCACCAGCGCGACAACCATAAACTAATTGACACTCTAAAGCGTCTGCGCGACGTAGGCAACACAGTTATCGTCGTCGAGCATGACGAGGAGACGATGCTTGAGTCCGATTACATCGTCGACATCGGCCCGGGCGCAGGCGTGCATGGTGGGCAGATTGTGGCTGCAGGCACGCCCGCCGAGGTTATGGCTAACCCTGACTCGATAACCGGCGCGTACCTTTCGGGCAAAAAGCGCATCGAGGTCCCGAAAGAACGCCGGCCCGGTAATGGCAAGTTTTTGCGCGTCGTCGGCGCGCGGGAGAACAACCTCAAAAACATCACGGTCGACATCCCGCTCGGCATGTTCGTCTGCGTGACCGGCGTATCCGGCTCGGGCAAGTCGTCGCTCGTCAACTCTGTCCTTTACCGCGCCCTTGCGAAGGAGCTAAACCACGCATACGCTGCGCCCGGAAAGCACGACCGCATTGAGGGCATCGAGCACCTTGACAAAGTAATCGCGATCGACCAAAGCCCGATAGGCCGCACGCCGCGCTCTAACCCCGCGACTTACACCGGGCTGTTCAACGACATAAGGGAGCTTTTCGCGAGCACGCCCGACGCGAAAATGCGCGGCTACACCGCCAGCCGGTTCTCATTTAACCTCAAAGGCGGGCGCTGCGAAGCATGCGAAGGTGACGGCGTCAAGAGGATTGAGATGCACTTTTTGCCCGACGTATACGTCACCTGCGACGTTTGCCACGGCAAGCGCTACAACCGCGACACCCTCGAGTGCAAATACAAGGGCAAAAACATATATGAAGTGCTCGAGATGACAGCCGAGGAGGCTACCGAGTTTTTCGCCAATATCCCGCGGCTTTACCGAAAGCTCAAGACGCTTTGCGACGTCGGGCTTGGTTATATCCGGATAGGGCAGTCGTCGACCACGCTGTCGGGCGGCGAGGCGCAGCGCGTCAAGCTCGCGACTGAGCTTTCGCGCCGCAGCACGGGCAAGACGATATATATCCTCGACGAGCCGACGACCGGCCTTCACACCGCCGACGTTGATAGGTTGATTTCAGTCTTGCAAACGCTTGTCGACTCCGGCAACACCGTTGTGGTCATCGAGCACAACCTTGACGTTATCAAGACTGCGGATTATATAATCGACCTTGGGCCTGAGGGCGGCGACGCGGGCGGTGAAGTGGTCGCCACAGGCACGCCTGAAGAGGTGGCTATGTGCGAGCGCTCTTATACGGGCAAGTTCTTAAAAAAAGTGCTCGGCAAAAGCTGAGCCGGTCACCGTGCAATTTTTCCGCAACGGGGTCTTTGTTATGCCTTCCCATTCAATACATTTGCTTGTAGCGTATAATTTTGAGCCGAACGGCTCGCCCGAGTTTTATACCGGCTGCATTGCGCCCGACGCCGTGCGAGATCGCGAGGACAAAGACCGCACGCACCTGCGCGATTTGCCGGAACACGAGCGTCCCGGCGCGCTCGCGGGGCTTGCCCGCAAGCTTGACCTTAGCCGAGGCGAAAACCTTGGCGCCGTGCTGCACCTTTACACCGATATTCTTTGGGATACCTCGCACCTTAAGCGATACATTGAGTCGTACGGCGAGGGCTGGTTTCTGCCGTACCGGCACGAAACTGCTATCGCGGGCGCATGGATGTTCCACCACATGCCGCATATCCGCAGGCTTTGGGAGGTTGTCGCGGATGCCGCTGAAAAAGGTATTGGTTTTAATGCTTGCAAAGCAGTTTGTGAGGGCGTCTTCCCCGGTTGCGAAAAACTATGCGGCACACAGTGCGGCGATGTCAGGGGCATGATACTCTACAACTTTAACTGGAACAAAACCCACAATCCCGAGCCAAGCCAAGCGTTCCCTCCAAGCGTAATAAGCGAGTTCGCGAACCATGCCGCACGGTCTTTTGCCGAGTTTTTGAAAGAGTACGGGTTATAGGTTTTATGGGAGCATTCCCTTATAAGCTCCCACAATTCGTTAAAAAATTTGCGCCGCCCTCCGGTTCCCTTATCCTTAGGGCGGCTTTAGCTGCACAAGTAAAATACCCCGCAGCCATAAAACTGCGGGGTTTATTTGTAGCTAATTACACATTTAAAACAGCGAAAGCTGGTTCGTCTCGGAAAGCCCGTCGAGCACGCCATTCTCGGCGAGGACGTCTATTACCGGCTTTGAGAGCCCCGCGCGGATGCGCAGGTCCTCAATCGAGTAAATCTCCTCTTTCGCCATGACCTCGGCGATGTTGCGAGCCGCCGTCTCGCCGATGCCGGCGAGCGAGGAGAACGGCAGCCGGATTTTGCCGTCCTCGGGCTTGAAGACAAATGCGTCCGACTTTTTGAGGTCTACCGGTAAAAACTCAAACCCGCGCGCGTAAAACTCGTTGACGAGCTGCAGCGTCGTCACCATCGCGGCTTCTTTTTGCGAAAGCTCGCCGTTCTTTTTGCTTGAGAGCTCCTCAAGCACGCGCTCGACTTCCCTTTTGCCGCGCATGACAAGCTGCGCTTCAAACCCGCCTGGTGCTACAGTGAACATCGCGGCGTAAAACTCGAGCGGGCGGTATACCTTATACCAGCCGAGCCGAATCGAGCTCATCGCGTAAGCCGCTGCGTGGGCTTTCGGGAACATGTACTTGATTTTGCCTAGCGACTCAATATACCAGTCGGGCACGTTGTGGGCTTTCATCGCCTCGACCATCTCGGGCTTGAGCGGCTGCCCTTTTTTGTTTTTGCGCACGAACTCCATAATTTTGAACGCGTCGCTCGGGTCAAGCCCGTATTTCATAAGCGTCAGCATTATGCCGTCGCGCGTTCCGATAACCTCCGAAATCGTGCAGATGCCGCTTCGTATCAGCTCTTGAGCGTTGCCGCTCCACACGTCCGTACCGTGCGTGAGTCCCATTATCTGCATGAGGTCGGCAAACGACTTCGGCTTTGCCTCCTCGAGCACCGGCAAAACGAACGAGGTACCCATCTCCGGCAATCCAAGCGTGCCAAGCTTTATTCCACCGATGTCATCGGGCTTTATGCCCAGAGGCTTTGTCGAAAGAAAAAGCTCGTACACTTTGGGGTCGTTCATCGGTACGCTGGTTACAGGGATGCCTGTGAACTTTTCCATCCATTTGTACTTAGTCGGCACATCGTGCCCGAGCTCGTCGAGCTTCAGCAGTGTGTCGTGCAGGTACTCGAAAGTAAAATGAGTTGTGATGACGCCTGAGCCGGGGTCGTCGGCGGGGTGCTGCACCGGCGTGAAGTCGTATATCTCCATATCGCGCGGCACGACGACTATTCCGCCCGGGTGCTGCCCGGTCGTGCGCTTGACGCCGACGCAGCGCGAAACGAGCCGGTTTACCTCCGCCTTTGATACTTTCAGCCCCTTGCCTTCGATATATTTCATTACAAAGCCGTATGCTGTCTTCGACGCGAGCGCGCCAATCGTGCCTGCGCGGAAGACGTTTTCGGCGCCGAACAGCTCCTCGGTGTACTTGTGGACCTTCGCCTGGATTTCGCCGCTGAAGTTGAGGTCGATATCGGGCGACTTTTCGCCGTAAAACCCTAGGAATGTCTCAAATGGGATGTCGTGGCCGTCGCCGTAAAGCTTCGTTCCGCATACGGGGCAGTTTTTATCGGGCAGGTCGAAGCCCGAGCCGGCATTAGCCTCATTAGAAAAATCGCTGTATTTGCAGTTTGGGCACACATAGTGCGGCGGCAGCGGGTTGACTTCGGATATCCCCGCGAAGAATGCGACCGCCGACGAGCCGACCGAGCCGCGAGAGCCGACAAGGTACCCTTGGCTTTCGCTGAAAGCAACGAGTTTCTGCGCAATTATATACAGCACCGCGAATCCGTTTTTGATAATCGACGTAAGCTCGCGGTCGAGCCGCTTCGATACGGCTTCGGGCAGCGGGTCGCCGTATATCGCCTTTGCGCGGCTGTAGCATAGGTTTTGCAGCTCCTCCTCGGCTCCTTCCATTTGCGGCGTGAACGTGCCTTTGGGGAACGGGCGGATATCGTCTTCCACCATGTCGGCGATTTTGTTGGGGTTTGTTACCACCACTTCCCAAGCTTTTTCGGGCGGAAGGTAGTCAAACTCGGCGAGCATTTCGGCCGTCGTGCGGAAATACAGCCCAACCTCGCGGTCGGCGTCTTGGAACTTCATGCCCGAGAGCAATATCTTGCGGTATATCTCGTCGTGCTTTTCGATAAAATGCGCGTCGCAGGTCGCGACGACCGGCTTGCCGTATTTTTCGCCTAGCTCTATGATTTTTTTATTGAGCGCAACAAGCTCGTCACGGTTCTTAACCCTTTGGCTGTCGATAAGGTATTGGTTGTTGCAAAGCGGCTGGATTTCAAAGTAGTCGTAAAATGACGCGATTTCTTCGATCTCAGCCTCGGCCTTGTTTTCAAGCAGCGCCGTAAAAAGCTCGCCCTCGGAGCAGGCGGTGCCAAGTATCAGCCCCTCGCGGTGAAGGTTCAGCACCGACTTCGGTATGCGCGGGTGGCGCCTGTAGCAGTGCAGATAGCCGTATGAGATGAGCTTATATAGGTTTTTCAGCCCCGTGCGGTTTTTTGCTAGGATTATAATGTGATATGTCGGCAAAACCAGCGGGTCGGCTTTATCAGCCATCGCGGCTGTCATCTGCGCAAGGTCGGTTATGCCCTCTTTGCGCAGCTTGTCCGCCATAGCGAGGAATATCTTAGCCAGAACCGCCGCGTCTTCATGCGCACGGTGATGCTCGAACTCGCCGAATCCAAAATAATCTGCGAGCACGTCTAGCCTATGCTTTTGCAGCTCGGGGTTGACATACCGCGACATCGCGAGGGTGTCGACGTATGTATTCGGGAATGGATACCCTTCCTTGTCGGCGACCCGGCGGATAAAGCCGATGTCGAACGAGGCGTTATGCGCGACAAGTATGCCGCCGCCGGCAAACTCGAGGAAGGCGCGCACCGCTTCGGCCTCGGACGGCGCATCCTTGACCATCTCGTCGGTTATACCAGTCAGCGCGGTTATCTCCTCCGGTATATGCTCGCCTGGGTTGACATAGGTGCCGAACACCTCTTTTACTTCGCCGCCGGATATTTTGACCGCGCCAATCTCGGTGATGTGGTTTTTCAGCGACGAAAGGCCGGTGGTTTCAATGTCGAACACTATAAACTCGCCGGAAAAAGGCTTATTAGCCGAGCCGAACACCGCTCGCGCGGTGTCGTTTACAAAGTAGGCTTCGGCGCCCCAAATCACCTTCTGCCCGAGCTTTTCAGCGGTTTCCATCGCCTTTTGGAATCCCTGCACGCCACCGTGGTCAGTGATCGCGACGGCGCGGTGGCCCCACTTGTGCGCAAGCTCGACGATTTTGTCGGGCGGGATAATCGCGTCCATCGCCGACATCTGGGTGTGCAGGTGCAGCTCGACGCGCTTTTTCGGCGCGTCTTCGGGATACCCCTCAGGTATTATGCCGGCGGGGATATCCTCGATATTGTCACTGCGCTCGATTTTTACGATTTTTGCGATAGACGACGGCGCAAAAACCAGCTCGCCCTCAAAGTCGTCGAATTTAAACGAGCCTTTCATCGCAAGCACGTCGCCAACCGCGATTGACTCTGATTTCCCGTCGTCTTCCTCAGCTTTAATCACCCATTTTGCGCTAATTGAGCCGTCAAAGTCGGTAATTGAAAACGAAACGGTGACCCGGTCGCCGCGCCTGTTTTTCTTCACTTCGCACTCGAAGACTTCGCCGAGCACGACTAATCCCCTGCCCGGCTTTCGCATGTTGCGCAGCGGCGTGGGGGTTACGATATTAAACTGCGGGCCGAAAATATATGTAGGGTTAGCTACATCAAATATAAGGTTGCCGATTTTGTAAGCCGTGTCGGATATAGCCTCAACCACAGCCTCTTCAGTATTAAGCGACGGCAGCTTTTCCTCCGGCTCCGGGGGCGCATCCTGAGAAGTATCGCCATTTTCTTCAGCCGGGTGCGGCGGCTCCAGCACAATCTGCGAGGCGAGGAGCGCAAGCTGGCTGCGGCTGTACTCCTCATAGTCCGGGATATACCCTTCGTCGCGCCTTATTGTGACTTTCGCGCGCAGCCCGAACTCGCTTTGGATTATGCTCGCTATAATATCCGGCGTGCGCGCGTCGTAAAGCAGCCCGATGCCGCCGTCCGAAAACGGTATTTCAATGTCTAGCTCTACTTGCTCTTCCCCACCTGCAACGCGGCTGCGGTTTAGTGTGTATTTCGCGTTGTCGAAAAACCCGCGCGAAACAGCGCCAATTCGCTCGGTTTCGATTAGTATCTCGCGTATGCAGTCGTAGCAGAAAAGCTCCGATGGATAGCGAGGCAAAATCCTAATCGAGCGCAAATCATATGCGGCGCGTAAATCTTCTTCAAGCGCGTATAGCTTCGATTTCGGGTGGACCGATTCGAAAAAAGCGCTGACTTCGACAAGTCGGCGCTCTTTTTCGGCTAGTATATTTATAATGCGCCCCTCATTCATGAGCCCCACAAACTCGGGGCGCGGGTTATATCGCTTAAACTGCTGGGCAAGCGTCTTGTTCGTCATTTTTCGCTCCGGATGTTACTCTTTGCAGCTTATGCATTCTTGGGCGGCTTTTTCAGCGGCATCGATTTCGTCAAGAAGCACGGGGATAATATCTTCCTCCGCTATCTTGCGCACGGGCACGCCCGAGCGGAAAAGTAACGCTTCCCCCCTGCCGCCCGCGACGCCAAAATCGGCTTCGCGCGCCTCGCCGGGTCCATTTACCGCGCAGCCCATCACCGCGACGGTGTACCTGCGTGAAAGCGCCTTCCCTTTGTATTTTTCCTCAATAGCGCGCTCCAGCCGCTCGACGGTGGCGATAAGGTCAAAGCCTGTGCGCGCGCAAGTTGGGCATGATATGACATCAATGCCTGCACTGTTTAGACCCAGTGCGGCGAGGATTTCGCGGCCCCGCCTTACTTCAAGCACAGGGTCTGCGGTAAGCGAGACGCGGATGGTGTCGCCGATGCCGTCGCACAAAAGCGCGCCGATGCCTATAGCCGATTTTATTGTGCCGCGTGCGTCGGTGCCCGCTTCAGTCACACCGAGGTGCAGCGGGTAATCGCAGCGCTCGGCGACAATACGGTTAGCCATAACCGTGTCGGCTACCGACGACGACTTTATCGCGACGATGATGTCGTAAAAGTCGAACTTCTCAAGCAGCGATATATGATATAGCGCGCTTTCGGCCAGAGCCTCAGGAGTGGGGCGGCCGTAGCGCGCGAGTATATGCTTTTCAAGAGAGCCGCTGTTGACGCCTATCCTTATTGGGATTCCCCGCTTTTTGCAGGCGTCGGTGACAAGCTTTATTTTCTCGTCCCCGCCAATGTTGCCGGGGTTGATTCGGATTTTGTCGGCGCCGGCGTCAGCCGCGAGCACAGCCAGCCGCGCGCTGAAATGTATGTCGGCAACAATCGGCATTTTTATACCCGAAAGCTTAAACCTGTATATCGCGCGGGCTGATTCTTCGTCAGTCACGCTCACGCGGACAATGTCGCAGCCCGCTTTTTCAAGCTCACGAAGCTGCGCGAGCGTGGTTTCTATTTCCGACGTGCGCGTGTTGGTCATCGATTGCACGCTAATGGGCGCGCCGCCGCCGACCGTGACGCTTCCGACCCGTACGGGCTTAGAGTTTCGCCTTTTTATCATTAAGCCTAATGGCACCTTACTTTATGAACAGTTTCATTATGTCTTTATAGGTGATAAACACCATTGCGAGCATTAAAAGGACTATGCCGGCGAAGTGGACGTAGCCTTCGTATTCGGGGTTAATCGGCTTGCCGCGTATAGCCTCGATGAGAAGGAACACCAGCCTGCCGCCGTCGAGCGCGGGCAGCGGCAAAAGGTTGAAGATGCCGAGGTTCATCGAGATGAGGGTGCAGAGGTAAAGAAGGTTATACGTTCCCGCTTTCGCCGCCTCGCCAATGGCATTGGTGACCCCCACGGGGCCGGAAATATGCTCGACGCCGTACCTGCCGGTGAGAAAGTCGAATATCGACTCCCAAATCAACTTTACCGTCGTGGCAGATTGGTAAAACGCATGGCGGATGACCACGACGGGCGTTTTCTTTTCGGCGGCGACCACGAAGTCGACCTCGCCGAACACCACGCCGTCTTCAATGATTGTTGGGAAGATGACGTCTTTTACGACGATTGTTTCCCCCGCGCGCTTTACCGTGATGTCGAGCGGCTCGATGCCGTTGCGCATTATCTCGTAGACGAGCTCGTATGAGGTGTGGACTTTGGTGTCGCCGACCTTTATGATTTGGTCGCCTACTTTAAGCCCCGACGCCTGCGAGAGCGCGCCTTCCTCGGCAAAGCGCAAGATGGTGGTCGAGCCGAGCGTCGTCGTCGTCATAACCAGCACGCACATGACGATTATGCCGAGCAAGATGTTCATAATCGAGCCGGCCGAAAGGATTAAAAACCTTTGCCAAATCGGCTTTTTGGTCAGCGCGCCGGGATCGTCGCTTTGCTCATCCTCGCCTACCATGCTGACAAACCCGCCGATAGGCAGCGCTCGGAGCGAGTAGTCTATGCCGGTCTTTTTCGAGCGGCGGGTGAAGAGCCTTGGCCCCATGCCTATGGCGAACTCGCGGATTTTTACCTTGAATATGCGCGCGAAAAGGTAATGCCCCAGCTCGTGCACCAAAATAAAGACGCCAAATATCAATACGGCAAGCAGGATATAAATTTTAAAGCACCTCTAATCGAAACTAATATTTTCGCAGTGCCTGCGCAAACTCGAGCGTTTTTTCCCTATAGTACCGGTCGGCTTCGGCAAACTCACCGTAGCTGAAATAGTCCCGTTCTTCCGCCGAGCGCACGACCTCGCAAACAAGCTCCGCTATATCATTATAGCGGATTTTGCGGCTGAGGAAAAGCCCCACCGCGACCTCGTCAGCTGCGTTTAGCGCGACTCGCGCGGCGTCCGACCGCCTATCTGTTTCATATGCGAGCCCGAGAAGCGGGAACTCTCTATAGTCCGGTTTGTAAAACGTCAGCTTCCCAAGCTGGGCTAAATCGAGCTTATTTGTAAGCCCTGGCGCCCTTTCGGGATATGTCAATGCGTACTGGATGCACAGCCGCATGTCGGGCACGCTGAGTTGCGCCAAAACCGCATTGTCAATATACTCGACCATGGAGTGTATTATGCTTTCGCGGTGGATAACCACATCAATCTTTTCGGCGGGGATATCGAAAAGCCGCGCCGCTTCGATGACCTCGAAGCCTTTGTTCATCAGCGTCGACGAGTCTATCGTGACCCGCGGTCCCATCTTCCAAGTCGGATGTCCGAGCGCCTCTTCAGGGGTCACATCCGCAAGCTCGGCGCGGGTTTTGCCGAAAAACGGGCCGCCCGACGCGGTGAGTATCAGCCTTGATACGGCTTTTGGGTGTGTCATGCACTGAAGCAGCGCACTGTGCTCGCTGTCCACTGGCAAGACCGCCACGCCGGCGGCTTTCGCGCGTGCCATAACGAGCTTTCCGGCTGCCACCAGCGACTCTTTGTTTGCAAGCGCGAGATCGCATCCTGCGTCAATCGCCGCGAGCGTCGGGCGAAGACCGGCAAAGCCCGATACCGCGTTGAGCACTTTATCCGCGCGCAGGTCGGCTATCATCTCGCAAATGCCGTCCTCGCCGGCGTATACCTTTATGCCGGTATCGGCAAGCGACTGCTTGAGCGATTTCGCCGCCTTCTCGTCGCGCACCGAGCAAGCGCGCACGCCGAGCATTCTCGCTTGTTTTTCAAGCTCCAAAACGTCGCTGCCGCAGGAGATGCCGAGCACTTTTATCCCGAGGGCAAGCGCGACATCAATCGCCTGCCTTCCTACCGAACCTGTCGATCCTAAAATGATAAGTGACATATTTTATGCAAAAAGCGATAGCCTGTCAAGCATTAAGCAAAGGATATACAAAAACGGAGCCGCCGCAATGACGCTGTCGAACCTGTCGAGTACGCCGCCGTGGCCGGGAAAGATATAGCCATAGTCTTTTACGTTATAGTGGCGCTTTATGAGTGAGGCGACAAGGTCGCCGCACTGCGAAAGCACGCTTATTACAAACCCAGCGAATGCTAGCCAGCCGTACTGCGGGCGGAGCGCGAAAATCCGCTCGACGATAAAGCCATATATCAGCACCGATACTGTGCCGACCAGTATCCCACCTGTCGCGCCCTCGATTGTCTTTTTCGGGCTGACCGCGGGGTTGAGCTTATGTTTGCCGAGATTGCAGCCTATGAAATACGCGCCGGCATCGGACATCCACGGTATTATAAAGGCGATAAGGTAAACATACTCGCCGTACGGCATGTCGCGTAGAAGCACTAGCGACGAGAAGCCGTAGGATATATACAGCGTCATTACGATTTCAAACGCCGCGTCCGCCACCGGGTACGATTTTATCATAAACACCGCGACGGACAGTATCGTGAACATGTATGTGAAAAACAGCACGAAAATGTTGCGGAAGAAATTGATGCCGAGCGAGTAGCGCGCAATTATCGGCATAACGCCGGCGAATATCACCGAGGGCACTAGCGCAAAAGGGTTAAGCGACCACAACCGCTGCCAAAGCTTTTTGTGCCATGGCAGGCTATTTTGCGGGCCTCCATTTTGCCCTGCGCGTCCGTTTGCAACGCAGGCGAAAAGCTCGCATACCGCCACGATATTTAGCACCGACGCGAGCACAAGCAAAGCCGGCGTTCCGGATAGTATTAGGAAAGGGATAAATAGGCAAAGCGCGACAATCGCAGTGATAATTCTCGTTCGCATAGCCGGTTTATAAGGCGGCGGCTTGCCGCTCTCCCTTCAATTTGGGGTAATTCTTCTGCACAAGGCAGCCGCGCAGCCTTCCATTGCGCGGCTGTGCTTCTTTATCCCGCGGCAAGTTTGAGAACTTTAGAATCATTCGGCTGCTCCGTATCTTCTTTTTCTGCCTTTGAAGTCGGCAATTATTTTATCAACTTCGCTTTCGGTAAAGTCGGGCCAAAGCGTGTCGGTAAAGTAAAGCTCCGAGTACGCCGACTGCCACAAAAGGAAGTTGGAAAGCCGCATCTCGGCGCCGGTCCGCACTATGATGTCAGGGTCAGGGCATCCGGCGGTATAAAGCGCGGCTTCGATATCGGCTTCGGTCACGTTTGTCTTGCCCGACGCGATGAGCTTGTTGAATGCGGCGACGAGCTCCGTGCGGCCGCCGTAGTTTATGGCGACATTGAGCCGCTTTTTACGGCTCATAGTCGCGCGCTCAAGCGCGGCCATGCGCTCCCTTATATCGGGCGCGAAAATGCTCCTGTCGCCTATAAAGCAGACGCGAAGGTCGCGGCTTGGGGCGTCGCGCTCGGCGTCAGTAAGGTATTCCTCAAATAGCGTGAGTATGGTATCTATCTCTTTTTTCGGCCTTTTCGCGTAATTTTCGGTGGACAGTGCGTAAACGGTCACGATTTCGATACCGATGTCGCCGCAATACTCGATGATGCGCCTGAAGACTTTTGCGCCCTGCACATGCCCGTACTCGCGGGGCATACCGCGCTTTTTCGCCCAGCGCCCGTTGCCGTCCATTATGAACGCAATGTGACGCGGCGCCGAACCAACACTACATTCGGCGCCGTTCGGTTTATTTTGCTCCATTTATGAAAAACCTATCCCCTTTGGGGCTATATCTCCATTATCTCCTTGTTCTTTTTCGCAGTTATGTTATCGATTTCTTTGATGTACTTATCGGTAAGTTCCTGGACCGCTTTCTCGGAGGCTTTAAGCTCGTCTTCGGTCATCTCGCCTTTTTTCTTCATGTCCTTAGCCTTTTCGTTTGCGTCGCGGCGTATGTTGCGGATGCTGATTTTGGCCTCCTCGCCCATCTTCGAAACCTGTTTTGTAATCTCGCGGCGGCGCTCCTCGGTAAGCGGCGGGAATACAAGGCGTATTACTCTGCCGTCGCTTTGCGGGGTTATGCTCAGGTCCGATGCCTGGATGGCGTGGTCAATGGACTTAAGCAGAGAGTTTTCCCAAGGCTGGATAACCAGCGTACGGGCGTCGGTAACCGAAACGGTTGCGACTTGGCTTATCGGCGTGGGCGTCCCGTAATAGTCGACCGTGATTTTGTCAAGAACCGCCGGATTTGCGCGCCCCGCGCGAATTGCCGCAATCTCGTGCTCGTAAATGGTGACCGTTTTCTTCATTTTTTCTTCGAACTCTTTTGTGTTCAGCTTCATATTACCGACATCCTTTCCTGTAAAGTTTATATTACGTCCGTTTGTGGTCTTTTGAGTTGGTAATAATCGTGCCAATATGTTCCCCTATTATCGCACGGTAGATGTTGGCGGGGTCGTCTATGCCGAAAAGCAGCATCGGTATATTGTTTTCCATCGCAAACGACGCTGCCGTGGAATCGATGACGCTAAGCCCGTCGGACAATATGCGTATATATTCCACCTCGTTGAGCTTAACCGCATCGGGGTTCTTTTTGGGGTCGGACGTGTAAACGCCGTCGATATTCTTAGCCATCAGCACTATGTCGGCGTTGATTTCTGCCGCGCGAAGCACTGCGGCGGTGTCGGTTGAAAAGAACGGGTTGCCGATCCCGCATCCGAAAATGACGGTTCTGCCGAGCTCAAGGTGATGAACCGCGCGGTTGCGTATATACGGCTCGGCAAGCTCTTTCATTTCGATTGCGGTCATCGCACGGGATTCCACTCCGAGCTGCTCAAGCGCGTCCTGCAGCGCCAGCGTATTTATCGCCGTGGCGAGCATTCCCATGTGGTCGGCGCGAGTGCGGTCCATTTTGACGCCTTGGCGCCCGCGCCATATGTTGCCGGCGCCCACGACAATGCCCATCTGAACGCCGAGATCGACGCAGCGTTTGATGTTCAGGCAAATTTCGCGGACAAAATCGTAATTTAATATACCGGAGGTGGCGCCCTTCGCGAGCACCTCGCCGGAAAGTTTAAGTAACACACGTTTATAGCGAGGTTTGACCAACTCAGACATCAGTTTAATCTCCCAGTCCAAGACTTAAAATATTTTAACATTACTATTTTGAAAAGACAATAGTGAATTTGTTAATATATGCTCGGTTTTGCGCAGCATTGTCAATAAAACCATGTAAATGCCCGCATATATTACAGGAGTTGCACAAAACCAAGCGTCGCGCCTTTACTATATTATTGACAACGGCGCATATAAAAAGCCAATTTACCGTAAATTTTCCTTTAAAAATCCCGTTGCCGACCGCATTTTCTGCGGCCGGTAACGGGACTTGTCTTTACTTTATTAACCTTTGTTTCCGCTGACTAGGTTTGCGATTTCCTCGGCGAAATTATCTTCGCGCTTCTGAATGCCCTCTCCCTTGTCGAAGCGGTAGAAGGAAACGAGCTTGACCGGACCGATATCCTTCGCGACGCTCTCGATGTACTTGCCTACAGTCATCGAGTCGTCCTTAACGTATACCTGGTCGACCAAGACGGTTTTTTCGAAGAACTTATTAAGCCTGCCGGAGACCATTTTCTCGATTATCTCAGCCGGCTTGTTCGCGTTCTTAGGATCGTTTTTAATCTGTGTGATGAGGATTTCCTTCTCCTCGTCGAGCACCGACTGGGGCACTTCGTCGCGGTAGGTATACTGGCAGTTCATCGACGCCACCTGCAGCGCGACGTTCTTAGCCATCTCGGCAAACTCGGGCTTTGCGGCGACCTCGTCGCTCGCCTCGAAATTTACGATAACGCCGGTCTCGCCGCCGCCGTGGACGTATGTGGCCATCGGGCCTTTTACGATGACGAAACGGCGGATGCTGAGGTTTTCTTTGATCGTGAAAATCTTGTCTTTGAGCACCTGTTCGACGGTCAGCTCGCCGCCGTCATATTTGCAATTCAAAAGCGCGGGGACATCCGCAGGCTTGTTTGCAAGAATCGTTCTGAGCACGCCGCGGACGAACTCGCGGAAATCTGCGTTCTTTGCGACAAAGTCGGTTTCGGAGTTGACTTCGACCATAGCCGCGGTTTTGCCGTCTTCCGATACCAAAATATCGACGACGCCGTCTGCCGCAATGCGGTCGGCTTTCTTTGCCGCGACGGCAAGCCCGCGCTCGCGGAGAAGCTTTATAGCTTCCTCGAAATCCCCGTTTGCGTCTATGAGAGCTTTTTTGCAGTCCATCAGGCCGCAGCCGGTCTTGGCACGCAGCTCGGACACCGCT
This sequence comes from Clostridiales bacterium, assembly GCA_012840355.1. Lineage (GTDB taxonomy): Bacteria > Bacillota > Clostridia > Oscillospirales > CAG-272 > DTU078. The sequence goes on from DULN01000007.1 coordinate 49,651, forward strand.
TTTGCTGTAATTTCTGCCATCTATCTATATCTCCCGTTTTTTATATTTTTTGCTAGTCTTTCGTAGTCTATAAACAGGGCGGGGGCGAACCCCCGCCCAAAGCAATCATTTGATTAGCTCGAGCAATTAGGATGCGGCATTACTCTGCTTTGGCGAGTTCGACTTCGCTAGCCTCGGCAGAATCAAGTTCAGCCTCGGAATCGGCTGTGCCGTCGTTAAACTGTTCGCCCTGGCGGCCTTCGATGACGGCGTCCGCGATGAGGCTCGTGATGAGCTTGATTGCGCGGATAGCGTCGTCGTTGCCCGGGATGATATAGTCGATTTCGTCGGGGTCGCAGTTAGTATCGACAATTGCTATGATGGGTATACCGAGCTTTCTTGCTTCGGCAACCGCAATTTTCTCTTTGCGCGGGTCGACTATATACACCGCGTCGGGCAGCTTGGGCATATCCTTTATGCCGCCGTAGTTGCGTTCAAGGTCGTGCATTTCCTTCATGAGCGCCGCGACTTCCTTCTTCGGAAGCAGGTCGAACGTTCCGTCCTCCGCCATCTTGTTGAGGTTGTTGAGGCGCTGGATGCTCTTTTTGATTGTCTTGTAGTTGGTCAGCATGCCGCCCGGCCAGCGGACGTTGACGTAATACATGCCGCAGCGGGTCGCCTCTTCGCGGATCGAGTCGGCAGCCTGCTTCTTTGTGCCGACGAAAAGGATTGTGCCGCCGGAAGCCGAAAGGTCGCGCACGAACATGTACGCTTCGTCGAACTTCTTAACGGTCTTCTGCAGGTCGATAATGTAAATCCCGTTGCGCTCCGTGAAGATGTACTCCGCCATCTTCGGATTCCAGCGACGGGTATGGTGCCCGAAATGGACACCGGCTTCAAGAAGTTGTTTGATTGTTACGACTGACAAACGATTTCCTCCTTCGGTTATTCCTCCACCGCGCTGGCGAGCTATAGCACCGCCTTTCGGGACGCAAAGCCTATAATTTAACCCTTTGCGTCCACCGAAGATGCGCTGTGTGTGTATATTTTTGTCACCCGCATATTATATCATGCCAAAATTATTATTGCAACAATTTTTAAAAGAAAAACATGACGTTAACAATTTTTTTACACCTTTTTAGGCAAATAAATCGCCGCGCGCAGAGATAAATAATGCGCGCGGCTTTGTTTGAGGCTCAAAAAATCCGGAACTTTTTTTTCTCCAGCTTGATGTTCCGTGGCAGCGGAGGCTCGGGTGCACGGACCAAGATGGTTTCATCGCCGATGCGCTCGACGCATTCCCAGGGGATGACGACCTCTTCGCTTTTGCCGAACAGCGAACGGCACTCGCCGGACGCGACAATCGAAATAACCCGGCCGCTTGTGACGTCCACTTCAATGTCGACGACATAGCCGAGCCTTACCCCGTCGCATATATTTATTATTTCCTTGTCACGGAGATCGCTTATGCAGCAGCTCATATCATACCCTCCGCGTTCACCGCGTGTTAATAATTCGACGATATACTATATGTAAATTTTGTTCAAATTATGTTAATCTGGCAATTCTATGAGGTGCGCTGTGAATTTGACAAGCTACAAAGCATGGATTTTCGATTTCGACTACACGCTAGCCGACGCGACGCGCGGCATCGTTACGGCATACAACCGCGCGTTTTGCGAATTCGGCTTCCCTGAGCAGCCCGAGGCTGTGATCCGCTCGACGGTAGGCCTTACCGTGCCCGAGAGCTTTATGATAATGACGGGGTCAAAAGACGAGGAGCTTGCCCGGCGGTTTTTCGAGCGGTTTGTCCGGATCGCCGACGAGGTGATGACCGCCAACACCGAATATTTGCCCGGCGCACGTGAGCTGCTTTTATTACTGCGCACGGCGGGGAAACCTCGCGCGGTGGTTACCACCAAGATGGCATACCGCATTACCGATTTTTTCGAAAAGCGCGGCGAGCCGGAGCTTTTGGATTTTGTTATAGGTTACGAGGATGTGGTACAGAAAAAGCCGGCTCCGGACGGGCTGCTTGCCGCACGCGAGAGGTTTGCTCGGGACTTTGGAATAGACGGGCGTGAAGTCGTTTATGTAGGAGACAACGAGGTTGATGCGCGTGCCGCCGAAGCCGCCGACATGGACTTTATCGGCGTCACCACCGGCACGACGACGGCTGTAGCTTTGGCGAAATACCCGCATGTGGCAATCGTGCCTGGCTTGCTTGAGATGCTTGACTTTTTGCAAGAAGGCTAACGGCTCATTTCTACGATAGACTTGGTTTTTACCGAATTTCGCGCTTATAACAGCAGTGAAACAACTTGCCTGCAGCGACAGAATAACATTTGAGATAGGAGGGTATTCAGGTGAAAAGATTAGTCAGTATTGTTTTATTGACTGGTTTGTTGTTGTCGATGTTTTCCTGTTCAGATACTGAAGTTAAAGCCCCTGCGCAGACGGAAACCGTCACGACGGAAGCTGAAACAATCGAAGACGACTATGTGCATGACGACTTGCCTGACACTGACTTTGACGGCGCTACCATGAATGTTTTAACCACCATATGGTATGACGCCCCAACGTATATCTACGCTGAAAATTTGAACGGAGAAGTTATAAACGACGCGCTCTATAACGCCCGCATGACCATTTCGAACAGATTCAATGCAAACATAGCGTTGACAGCTAAAGATAATTTCGATGTGGTCTCCAATAACGTTCACAACATGGTCTTGGCGGGAGACAATACATATGACCTTGTTTACAATCATGACTTAAAGACCGTAAGCAACGCGTTAAAGGGCGATTTTCTCAATATACGCGATATAGATGTAATAGACTTTTCAAAACCGTGGTGGAAAGGTTCAAGCGAAGAATTCACGGTTAACGGCAAGCTTTTGTTCACGGCGAACTTTTTAAGTTTAAGCGGCATTTACATGAACTGTTCGTTGGCGATAAACAAAAAAATTGCCGCCGACAACTTGATTGAAATTCCATATGAAAAAGTAAAAGCCGGGGATTGGTATCTTGACGACCTCATTAATATGACAAAGGACATGGTGCGGGACCTTGACGGCGACGGTGAAATTACCGATAAGGACCAGTTTGGTTTTCTAACAAGCTATTACGGTGAAATGGCTATACAGTCCGACCTTGGAGGCACTCTTATATCAAAAGATTCCTACGGCTATTTAGTATACGAGCCCGATCTTGATAAAATAGTACGCATACTTGAAAAGGTTGAAAAGCTTTACGAAAACGGTACTAGCAAATACGGCGCTACAAACGAATACGGCGCGGACTTGTTCATGAACAATCAGGGACTCTTCATGTTCACTGAAAACCGCATACTTTATACAAAAGTACGTAATTCTAATGTGATTTATGGGATATTGCCCTTCCCCAAATTCGATGAAACGCAGAAAGACTACCGTTCGGCAGGCTATGATATTTACTGGGGTATACCGATAACGGTTCTTGACCGTAAAGAAATGATAGGTACACTCGTAACGGCTATGAGTTGTTACAATTATAATACTATTGTTCCTCAGGTATGGGAGATTGTGTTGGGCAACAAGTTAGCAGATGCGCCCGAAGACGCGGAAATGTTCAAAATCATACGCGACGTGCAGTATGTTGATTTAGGTTATGCTTTCAGCGAATCTGCACCGCTTACGGATTTGATTTTCCTTATCAATAAAACAAACTCAAATCAGGTTATTTCATTCATAGAAAAGCGTGCAAAATCCCTAGATAAGCTTCTTGAGAGAATAAATAAAAGTTTTGATGATATAGGCTGAATCTGCATAAACCAAAGCAGACTTACAATTTGGATATAAAAACGCCTCCTGTTGCAGCTATATTACAACAGGAGGCGTTTTTTTCACTGATCGCTTTTCGGGGTACAGTCCATGCCGCACTCCGAAGGCTCTATATTATCCCATATTTTTAAAGCGCTCAACGCCTTTTGTCATTATCCACCGGTATAGCGCCAAGGAAGCGGCAAAGAACGCAAGGGCGCAAAGCACGAGGTAAAGCACCGGCGAGATGAATTTTTGCACGGGGATAAAGATGAACACCAAGGCGGCTGCAATTGCGATCCCGCCAAGCACGGCTATCAGCACCGAAGCGCTTTGCTTTACGACCATCGTCTCATTTATCCACTCGAACCGCGGGAAAAGTATGTTTGCCGCCATGCCGAAGGTCGCGGTGAAAAATGTGATTATAGTAGGCACTATCAATATCAGCGCCTTTTCGAGCGCACCGACAGGCAGCACCACCGCCAGCACAATGCCTGAGATGACGACAAACGGCAAGGTTATAATCAAGTTGCAGGCAATTTTGGCGCGGTACACATCCTCGGGGCGTATCGGATGAGCCTTTAGTATCCATAACGCCTTACCTTCAAGCGAAAGCGACGGCGCGGCGGTGTTGTTTAACAGAGCGCAGTAACCGAGCGCAAGACAAAATATCGGCGCGATGAGGCTATTGCCTTCGGGGAAATACGCCACTATCTCCATAATCCGGTCGAGCCGCATGACGGCGTAGCCGGCGATAATCAGCATGAACACCGAGCCGAGCGCGCAGTTTAAGATATATATCGGCAGCGTGAAAAAGCGGTTAAGCTCTTTGCGGACAAGCGCCCCAAAGCTGCTTGATACTTTCAGCTCGCGCCTTTTGTATGCTTTCCCTGCCGTTACCTTGCCCGCCGTGGCAAGACGCAGGAAGCTGCGCGATAGCAAAATATACGCCACGGCGAATGGTATAAGGCTCCACAGCGCAAAAAGGCCAAGATGCAAAAGCCCAGTAGCGCCGCTCTCCGCCACCGCCATACCGAAGCTGTATATAGGCGGCAAAGCTTTTTTCACAGTATCGGCTAACGAATGCCCTTGAGTGATGAGCTTGTTTGCATATCTGCTAAGGAAGTTGTAAAACCAAAGGTAAAGCCCGATAAAGCCAAACATCAAAATCGTCGTGACGAACGCCTTCGCGCGGAGGCGGGAGATTACAAGGCTTATAATCCAGCTCAGTATCGTCCCGATGGTTAGTACAAGCAAAAGCAGCAGCGCGGTCGCAATTATAAGCGATATTATGCCCTGCGCCGACAACCCGACGCCTTTTACCGCATATACCACCACCGCCGGTATCATCACCACGCCGGCATACATATACTCGAGCACTACTATTATAATGAGCCGGCTTGCGAGGATATAGGCGTATGGTATCGGCAGAGACAACAAAAGCTCGTTGTCGGCGGCATCGAATATCTCTTTATGGACTGTAAAAACGCTGCCCATTATGCTGAAAACCGATGCAAAGAGCGCAGCTACCGAAAAGTACAGCCATCCCAGACCCGCCTCCGACAGCGGCGCGGCAAGCGGGTACATCATGGTGCCCATTGAAAACAGCAGCATCGAGACGATATAGACCGTGACAAGCGCTATCAGTATTTTTTTGGGCTTTGAAACCGAGGACATGCTGTACCTTTTGCCGAACATCGAGTAAAGAAGCGCGGAAAGCCGGATTTTAACGAGATTTTTAAGCATCAGCCTCTTCCTCCGCAAGCTCAAGGAATACTTCTTCAAGCGAGGCGTCTCCGCGTACTTCTTCGGTCGTGTCCACCTTTATTAGTTTGCCGTTTTTGATAATCGCGACCCTGTCGCAGAGCTTCTCGACCACCTCAAGCACATGCGAGGAGAAGAATATCGCGTTGCCCCGCCGGCACAGCTCGCGCATTTCATTTTTCAATAGGTGGCTCGCTTTCGGGTCAAGCCCCACGAACGGCTCGTCGAGCAGCAGCAGCTTCGGCTCGTGCAGCAATGCCGATATAAGCGCGAGCTTTTGCTTCATGCCGTGCGAGTAGGTGCTTATCGGCTGCGCCAGAGATGGCGTCAGCTCGAACATGTCGGCGAATTTTGAAATCCTCTCCTCGCGCTCCGCCTTGCCTACCCCAAACACGTCAGCGATAAAGCTGAGGTATTTTATGCCCGACAAAAACTCGTATAGGTCCGGGTTATCGGGCAAATACGCAATCCGGCGCTTTACTTCAAGCGGGTTTTCCTTTACCGATATGCCGTCGACATATATTTCACCCGAGTCAAACGGCAAAATCCCGCAGATTGCCTTAATCGTCGTCGTCTTGCCGGCGCCGTTGTGGCCGACGAACCCGCATATCTCCCCTGCCTTAATATGCAGGGAAATGTCATCAACAGCGCGTTTGCTCCCATAAGTTTTGGTCAGGTGCTCGATTCTAAGCATGTTGCCACTCCCTTGTCTTTTTATTCCGTCGCCGTAAATGGTATACTGATTATATCATGCGGTCACGTGATTGTCAATTAACAATTTGTAAACTTTAAAGCCGGAAAGTATATAAAATCCGGGGCTTTAGCGCCCCGGTTATTCGGTGATTTTCTTTTGAAGCACGCCGAAAAAACCCGACGAGCCTGATTTTGAGTTTAGCCTGATAAGTTTTGCGGTAATCTCGGATTTTGTTATGCGGACTTTGTCGCCCCTTGAGAGCCGGTATGTTTCGTTGCCGTCGACCGTAAGGTACAGTGCAACGTTATCCGAACATATGTCTTCTATTATAAGCTCCGAGCTCCCGGAGAAAACGAGCGGCCGTGCGCTTAGCGAGTGCGGGCAGATTGGGGTGACGCAGATGCAGTCGAGTTTCGGATCGATTATCGGGCCGCCCGCCGACATTGAGTAGGCGGTTGAGCCGGTAGGAGTGGCTGCAATAAGCCCGTCGGCGCGGTATTTTGTCACCGGGCGCCCGTCGCAGTACAGCATGATGTCGACCAGCCTCGAGACCGCTCCGTGCGTTACTACCGCATCGTTGAGCGCAGGCGCGGTGGTATGAGGCTCCCTGCCGGTGCGGTATAGCACCACCTTGAGCATTATGCGCTCCTCGATTGCGTACTTGCCCGAAAACAGCTCGTCTATTTTGCCAAGCTCGTCAAGCTCGAGTTCCGCAAGATACCCGATCCTGCCGAGGTTTATGCCTAACAGCGGGATGCCGCGCGGCGCCGCCCTTTTCGCGGCGCGTATCATCGAGCCGTCGCCGCCAAGCACAATGCAGACGTCGGGCGCTTCGGAGACGCCGTATTTGAGCTTTCCATACGCCCCGCAATCTGGCTCGAGCAGCTCGCGGAATACCTCAGCCAAGTAAATTTCGCAATCGCGGCGGGTAAGCTCGGCAACGACTTTTTTCGTCTTGTCGAGCCCCGGGTCCTTAACGATGTTCGGCAAAAGCTCAATTATCAATTATAATCACACACTTTCGCATTGCTTATGATGGAAGGCTAACCGCCCAAAACGAAACAGGCTAAATACTCTTCGTTGCCGTCGCCGCCTTTAATCGGCGAGTCGATAACGCCGCGGAAGGCAAATCCCGCGCCCAGAGCCGAGTTTATAACGAGCTCTTTCGCCAGCATTTTTGCCTTTGGGTCCTTGACAATGCCGCCCTTTCCCACGTTTTCGCGCCCGACCTCAAACTGCGGCTTTATAAGGCTTATAAATATCCCGCTGGGCACAAGCAAGCCGGCGGCTACGTTATGCAGCTTGGTCTGCGAGATAAACGAGACGTCCATCACTACCATATCACAGCGCTCGCCTAGCATCTCTACCGTAAGGCTTCGCGCGTTTGTCCCTTCGAGCGGCACAACGCGCGGGTCGGCACGCAGCCGAGGGTCAAGCTGACCGTGGCCCGAATCAATCGCGTAGACCTTTTTTGCGCCGCGCTTTAGAAGGCAGTCGGTAAACCCGCCGGTCGAGGCGCCGATGTCAGCGGCGACCATGCCCGCCACGTCCACGCCAAACGTGTCGAGCGCCGCGGCGAGTTTGTACCCGCCCCGGCTTACATATTCTATCGGCGCGCCAACAAGCTCGATTTTATCGCCCTCGCTGCACAAAAAGGCGGGCTTTGTTACAACGGCGCCGTTTACCGCTATGCTTCCGGCTTCGATTAGGGCGCGCGCGCGGCTTCTGCTTTCGGCGATGCCGAGGCGGTAAACCAAAACGTCCAGTCTCATCAGTGGCTATATATTATTGTAGGTATAAGTATACCGAGCACAGCGCCGCCGAATACCTCGGGCGGGGTATGCCCGAGCAGCTCCTTGAGCTGAGCCTGCATGTCTTCTTCAAAGTCGAGGTAATCCTGCGTGAGCATGTTAATCCTTTTCGCCTGCTCGCCGGCAGCCCTTCGGACCCCCGCTGCGTCGTACATCACTATAAATGCGAGTATCGCCGCAATCGCGAACTCGGGGCTGGCAAAGCCGCGCTGGAACCCTATCGCCGTCGCAAGCGCAGAGACCGTCGCCGAATGGGAGCTTGGCATGCCCCCCGCTTGAATCAGCACTAGGAGGTTTATCCTGCGTTCGCGGATATTTACAATTATAAATTTTAAAAGCTGAGCTGTTATCCAAGCCAGCGCCGCGCAAAGTAGTGGGGTGTTTTTTAATATGTCCATCTCTGTCGCGCTTTCACAGTATTATTTGTCCCGATTTGCAATATAGCCGCAAAACTCGCGCAATATACCATCTTTATCAAAATCCGCGACGGCGGCCGCAGCCTCGTCTAGTAGGCTTTTTGCCATCTTGCGCGCTTCGTCCAGCGAAAGATAGGTAAGATATGTTGTTTTATCGTCTTCTGTACCGTAGTCGAGCAGGTCGTCGGTAAGCTGAAAAGCAAGCCCCAGCCGGTCGGCGAAAAGCCCCGCGGCAGCCCGCTCCTTTTCGCCTGCGCCCGCGGCGACGCAGCCGAGAAGGCACGAAGCCCGAATGAGCGCGCCGGTCTTGAGCATGTTCATCTTTAAAAGCCGCTCGTAGCTAAGCTTTTCTTTCTCGCCGATTAGGTCGAGCTGTTGGCCGCCCACCATGCCCGCCGCGCCTGAGCACTCTGCAAGGATGCGGACGCCTTCAAGCCGCGCCTCGGCGTGTAATCCCGGAGCCGACGCCACGATTTCAAACGCAGCCGTAAGCAGCGCGTCGCCGCATAGCAGTGCCGCCGCCTCGCCGAACTTTGCATGGCATGACGGCTTGCCGCGGCGGATGAGGTCGTTGTCCATGCACGGCAAATCGTCGTGAACGAGCGAGTAGCTGTGCACAGCCTCAACCGCGCAGGCGAAAGGCAGCGCCGCCGCGTCGTTCCCGCCGAACATCCTGCAGAACTCGAGCACTAAAAACGGCCTTATTCTTTTGCCACCTTCGGCTGTGGCGTAGTCCATCGCTTCCCATAGCACAGGGAAATCCTCGTCGCGGTAGCGGGAGAGGAATTCCTTCAGCGCTTTCCCCGTGAGTTCTGCCACTTCACTCAGCCGGCTCGAAAGGCTGCTCTTCATAGCTGCCATCCTTGTTTTTTACGAGGATTTTTATCTTCTGCTCGGCGGCGTCCAGACGCTCGGTGCAGATTTTAACGAGCTTTACGCCTTCTTCAAACATCGCAAGCGACTCGTCGAGCGGCGCGGTGCCGCTCTCGAGCGCGCGCACTATCTCCTCAAGCCGCGCCAGCGCGGCTTCAAAACTTATGTTCGCCTTATCATCCATAATATGCAACTCCGCTTACCGCGCCTTTGCGCGGCTAAAATTTTTATGTGCTTATGCCTGCTTCCCCTGCCGGCTCATCCGGGTCCGGCTTTACAGCCGTGACTTCGCCGTCGACAGTGCCGTCGTAAGTACGAAAGCTAATTTTGTCTCCGACTTTAACTTGGCGGACGCTTTTTATCAGCTCGCCGCTTTCGTTAAAAACCGCCGAGTAGCCCCGAGCGATTGTCTTCATCGGGCTCATCGCCTCAAGCGATGCGGTTGCGCGGACGAAAGCGTTGCGCTTTGCCGCAATCAGCCGCATCATCGAGTTCTCAAGCCTGCCTGCATAGCCGTCGTACACTGCGCGTTTTTTTGATATAAGCAGCTTTGCGGCGCTCTCGAGCCGCCGCTCGTCCGACAGCAGTATCATGCGCTTTTCGTCAAGCACACGCTCGGGCGAGGTGAGCACCCGCCGCTCCGCCAGTCGCTTTAAGTGCGTGCGATAATGCTCAATCTTTTTCGTAACGAGCAGCTCCATACGCCCTATGATATTACCGATTTTGCGCTTTAGCTCCTCTGTGTCGGGCACTGCGAGCTCGGCGGCGGCGGACGGTGTGGGCGCGCGCTTGTCGGCGACGAAATCGACTATCGTAAAGTCTATCTCATGCCCAACAGCCGAGATGACAGGCACCGGGCATGCGGCTACCGCGCGCGCCAGCCCTTCGTCGTTGAACGCCCATAGGTCCTCGATCGAGCCGCCTCCACGCCCGATGATAATTACGTCGACGCTGCGCGTTTTGGCGAAGTAGTTTATCCCCTCGATAAGCTGCGGCGGCGCCTCGGCGCCTTGGACTAGCGACGGGAAAAGCACAAGTTCGGCAAGCGGGAACCGCCGGCGCGTTATGTTTATCATATCGCGCAGCGCCGCTCCGGTCGGCGAGGTTATAATGCCGATGCGCAGCGGTATTTTGGGCAGCGGCTTTTTGCGCGACTCGTCGCACAGCCCTTCAGCCAAAAGCTTGTTTTTTAGTTGCTCGAACGCAAGATACAGCGCGCCGATCCCGTCCGGCTCTAGCGATTCGCAGTAAAGCTGATACTGTCCATCGCGCACGAACACCGATATCCTACCGCGCGCGATTACTTTCATGCCGTTTTGCGGCATAAATTTCAACTTTACCGCAGCCGAGCGGAACATGACGGCTTTTATAGCCGCGGCTTCGTCCTTAAGCGTAAAATAAAGGTGTCCGCTGCGGTGGTTTGTGAAGTTTGAAATCTCGCCCCTCACGTAAATGTCGGCAAGCATCGGCTCGCTGTCGAGCAGCATTTTTACATACTCGTTGACCTGGGCGACGGTCAACACCTTCGGCTCAAATGCGTTTACTATCATCGGTATATTCCATTTCGGTTAGTAGCGCAATTCCCACAGCATTGTCGCACGACAGCTCCGGCGGCGCGAAATATGCGTCAAATTTTTCTTTTATCGCCGAAGCGATGAGCTTGTTGCTCATCACTCCCCCGGCGCAAATCAGCGGCAGGCATGGATACCGCCGCGCCGCGCCCTCCGCCATCGCAATAAGGGTTTTCACTACAAACAAAAGCGTGTAAAGCGCGACCGAGGGCGCCGGCTCGCCGCGCTCAAGCAGTGCTGCGGCTTTGTTCTCAAGCCCCGAGAGGTTGCAATCGCAGCCATGAACGCTCACTTTTATAGGCTCTTGGGGCGGCTCTGCGCCCTGCGCCAGCTTTTCAAGCTCCGGCCCGCAGGGGAATTTTAGCCCCATCCGCACGCCGATGCGGTCAATAGCCATGCCGGCGCTGATGTCGAGCGTGCCGCCGAGCTTTTCTATCGTGCGGTTTTTAACATGAAGAATCTCGGTTGTGCCGCCCGAGGCGTGAAAGGCTAAAAACTCGCCGCAATCTTTCCAAAGCTCGGTTTTGCCGCAGCCGTAAAGCGCGGCGACGACATGCCCCGCCTGGTGCGAGAATTTATAAAGAGGCACGCCGAGCACGTTTGCCAACGCCGAAGCCGCCGCGACTCCTGCAAGAAAGCACGGCATATACGAGCCCGGCACGTCGCGCGGCGCATATGAGCACCCGACCGCCGAGGGGCTGCGCTTACCTAGCCTTGCCGTTAGCTCCGGCAGGTTTACGGTATGCGCAAAAAGCGCGTCGCTCTGCCGCAACCCGCGTTCGCCTTCAGCTACGGATAACGGGATGCGTACCGAAGCGAGCACCTCCCCGCCGCGCACCACAGCCGCAGAACTCGTGTAATTACTTGTATCAAAGCCAATAAACTCGCTCATTTTTTGCGTTCTTTTATGCCTTCTACCTCGGCGACTTTATTCAAAACGCCGTTTATAAACGCCGGGGCTTTGTCGTGGTCGTATTTTTTGGCAAGCTCAACGGCTTCGTTTATCGATACCGTAAACGGAATGTCAGGGAGATAAAGCATCTCGCACACCGCGAGCCGCAAAATCGCAAGCGTCACTTTCGACATGCGCGAAAGCGACCAGCCAATCGCGCACGAGGCGATTTTTTCATCAATTTCGGTTTTATGGTCCGTTACGCCGTAAAACAGCTCGCGTATAAATCCGTCGTCCTCAAATTCCCGGCACTCAAGCGCGTTTTCGTATATGGCGCCAGAGTCGTCGCCAGTGTGAAACTCATACTCGAAGATAAGCTCGAGCGCAAGCTCGCGCGCTCTGCGTCTTTCCATTTCGCTACGTCCGTTTGTTTTAAGTTTTATAAAGGTTTATTCAATAATTATACAGTATAGGCTAATCCTTGTCAAGGCAAAATGATTTAGCTACGCTGGCTATATCTTCCCCGCCTTAAAGCCGTGATATGCTACTCTGGCACTATAGAATAGCAGGCAGGCTGCGGTGCGATAATAAGAAAAAAGCATCGGAGGGCAAAAATGCAATCGCTTTGGGAGACGACAGCACAGCCACCAAGCTTTGGGCAGCTTGAGGGCGACATTGCCTGCGACGTCCTAATCGTCGGTGGTGGGTTGGCGGGCCTTCTTTGCGCCTATATGCTGAAAGAAGCCGGCATCGACTATGTTTTAACCGAGGCAGGCAAAATCTGCAGTGGCGTCACGAAGAACACGACGGCGAAAATCACCTCGCAGCATGGGCTTATTTACGACAAGCTCATCCGTCGGTTTGGCATAGAAAAAGCAAAGCTATACCTGCGCGCAAACGAGGAGGCGCTGCAGCGGTACAGGGAGCTTTGCAAAAAAATCGGCTGCCACTTTGAGGAAAAAGAAAATATCGTTTACTCTACAAAAAGCAAAAGCAAAATAGACAAAGAAATAGCGGCATTAAAGGCGCTCGGCTACCCTGCCGAAAGCCTTGACAGCCTAAGCCTTCCCTTCCCCATCCAAATCGCTGGCGCGGTTAAGTTCCCCCGCCAAGCTCAGTTTAACCCGCTCGAGTTTGCGTCAGCAATATCGCGCGGGCTGCGGATATACGAGCACACGCGCGTCCGCGAGTTTATTGACACAACGGCGGTCACCGACCGCGGCAAAATATTTGCGAAAAGGATCGTCATAGCTACGCATTACCCGATAATAAACAAGCACGGGCTGTACTTTATAAAGATGTACCAGCACCGCTCGTATGTGATAGCGCTTGAGGGCGCGCCGCCAATAGACGGCATGTTTGTCGACGAGGCGCCGGATGGCATGTCATTCAGGATGTACGAAAACCTCCTATTTGTCGGCGGCGGCGACCACCGGACCGGCAAGCAGGGAGGCGGCTGGCAAGTGCTTCGCGATTTTGCGCGAAAGAATATGCCGCGCGCCGTCGAAAAGCACCACTGGGCGACGCAGGACTGCATCACGCTCGACGAGGTGCCGTATATCGGTCGGTACTCGAAAAATACCGAAAACCTCTATGTCGCGACAGGCTTTAACAAATGGGGGATGACCTCATCGATGGTAGCGGCGTCGCTGCTTTGCGAACTTCTTAAAGGGAAAAGCAGCCCCTACGAGGCGGTGTTTGACCCCTCGCGCTCGATTTTGCGGCCGAAGCTTCTTTTAAACGCGGGGAGCGCTGTGGTGAATATTTTAACTCCCACATCGCCGCGCTGCCCGCATATGGGTTGCGCGCTGAAATGGAACCCCACCGAACGTACTTGGGACTGCCCATGCCATGGCTCGCGCTTCGATGCCGACGGCAGGCTGATTGACGGGCCTGCGACGGGAAATATTAGGCTTAGTCAACGGATATTGGAAAAGTATAAATAAAAAATGGGTATAAACACATGCATTAATAATGCTTGTGTTTATACCTTTTTTCAAGCAAACGAAAAAGTAAATACTATTTCAAAGCCGAATATTAAATAATATGCAACAGCAGCAAGTATTATAGCAATAAGTACCTTAATTAGTCTGTCTAGAAACTCTGTATCATTATTATTTTGATTACTAATTTCATTTTTTGCAAAAATCTTGCTACTTATTGCACTCTTTTTATATTATTTTAGAAAACTTTAAATCCATGGCACTTATTTAATGTCAACACCATTTAATAAATAGAGCCTACCAAATGTTACATTTGGTAGGCTCTGGCGGAGAAGGAGAGATTCGAACTCTCGCGACGGTTGCCCGTCCTACACCCTTAGCAGAGGCGCCTCTTCACCACTTGAGTACTTCTCCGCGTCGGTGAAAAGATTTATTAACTTTCGTACGGCACGCTAAATTATAACACATATTTAACGGATTTGCAATAAGTAAATTATGAACATTAAGTTAACAACATGTTTCCTCGGCAATATTCGCCGAAGCCGCTGTCGGGCGGCAAATAAAAAAGCCCCCACAACAGCGGGGGCTCTTTAAGCTTTTTTAAGCGGTAACCTCTGCGAACTTTTCGTTGAGCTTTTCAACCTGCTTGAGAGCGGTCTTCTCGAGCTTCTTGTACATCGACGTGAAGTCGTTCTTGAAATTGCGCAGCAGGTTCATTACCTGTTCGTTGTAGCCGCCGATCTGGTAGTACCAGCCGAGGTCGTAGCACCTGGTGGCAAGGATGATGTCAAGCATGTCGGAGCTTTCGTTGTCGCGAGTGTATTTGCCCTTCAGCGCGATCTCATAGTACGCGGGCGTTACGGTCTTCATCGACTCGTACGCTATAGCTTCGACCAGAATTCCGGTGCGGTCGGGATTCTCTTGGACCTTGGGCACGCACATAAATACCGAGTGCCACGAGCCAACGGTGTTATAGTACTCTTTCTGAGCCTCGTCGTACTTCGGATAAGGCAATATACCGAAGTCGGCTTCCATGCCACGGAGCGACGGAACGTCCACCAGGAGGCGCATGAAGAACAGGGCCTGGTTGTTGCTGAACATCCTGACAGCCGCAACTCCGTCCCAGTTCTTGCGCTGATAAGTGTGCGCTATCGAGTTGTCGAACGCGACCTCAAAGTATTTATCGAGGACGTTGACGGTGCGCTCAGTATTGAGCGTTAGCTCAAGCTCGCCGGCAGCGTTGATCGTGCAGCATTTCTGGCCGGCGGCGTTGATTATGCCCATGACGGTGTCGTCCCAAATCAGCGCGCCGTAAAGGTCGTTGGTATCATACTGACCGTTGGCGTCAAGGTCGGCATGAACCTGAACGACGGACGCGAGGAAATTGTCAATCGTCCATGTGCCGTTTTTGACCATCTCGTAGTAGTCGGGCAAGCCGTAGTCCAGGACAAGCAGCTTGTTGAACATTATAGCGTATGTGGCATCGTTGTCCGCCGTGCTTATGTCGCCGGTCGTGAAGTACATCTTGCCCATAATCGTCAGGTCGGCGTTGCACTTCTGGTCCCAATACGGCTTCGTAAGGTCGAGGTAGTTGAGCGAGTAAAGGTCTTGCAGATAACCTGTGCTCGCCAGCGTGCATGTGTCATAACCGGCCATCATGGCGATGTCATAAGCGAAGTCGGCTGCGGTAACCGAGTTCCTAATCGCGTTGAGGCCGGCGCCGTTGTGACCGACAGGCTGCGGATAGTCAACGATGTCAACATTGTATTTTTCCTCAATAGCCGCATTCCTGGTAAACCGCGCGTCGTTTATGACATCGCCGTTCATTTCGAATGCTTCAAAATCGTTTTTGACTATGCCCAGCTCATCGTTTGACGAAATCAGAATGCCGAACTCCTCACCGTCGAACTTGACATCGGGGAGGTCGGGCCTGATTTCAGTCTCATCTCCCGATCCATTGCTCGCGACTGTCGTTTCTTGAGCTCCGCCGGATTGAGTCTTACCGCTGTCTGCGCACGCGATAAGACCGAACACTGTAAACGACGCGAGCAAAAGAGCCGCAATGATGCGTTTTTTTGTGTCGTTCATCGTTTCTCTCCGATTTCCATAATATAATCAAAAAGCCATTATAATAATATCACAATTATCACAATAAGTCAAACAAACTTAAGGGCAATGTCGTGAAATTTTCTTCTAAAATACCATGTTCTTCTCAATTTTTTTGATATTTTTTGAATATAAAAAAGCTTTTGCCAAAGCCATGCCCCATTTGTGCAAAGCGTGGCAAAAGCTTTTTAGTTTACATTTTCTTCAGGCTTTTTCAACGCGACGGTTATCTCTGAGCGGTTGTGGAACAGCTGCCTTGCCCCGACAATCCTATACGGTTGCACCGAGCCAAGGTAACCCAGCACGTGCTTGTAGCTGAACCCGCGCTCAAGCTTGAGAGTAACAATCGCATACCCTCCGGGCGTAAGCTTTTCGTAGCAACGCTTTACTGCGGCGATGCTTTTTTCAGGGTTAGCCTTCATATCGCAAACTATCATGTCAAACCGCTCGTCTGTCCCGAGTGCGAGATAGCGCTCCGCGGTCATCGCATAGTGGCGCACCCGGTTGTGTTTTTGCAGCATAGGGTGCAGCTTCAGCGGGTCCACTGCTATCACCCTCGCGCCGCGCTCGAGCAGCGCCTTTGTCCAGCCGCCGGGCGCCGCGCCGAGGTCGAGCGCTAAATTTATCCCGTCGGCGGGTATCGCAAAGCACTCGAAAGCCTCAAGCAGCTTGAACTCCGCGCGTGAAATAAAGCCAAGCTCGGGCGACTTCGAGTAAAACGGCATACCGCCCCTGTAGCGGCTGAGGTTTTCGGTAAAGTCGCCGAGCCCCAAATAAATTATGTTATTGCTTACGTATATCGATAGTATCGCGTCGCCGTATTTTAAGTCGCACTCGATGCCGTTTGACAAAAGGCGCTCGGCGATGCGTGTCGAAAGACCTTCAGGCTCCTCGCACGGCTCTGGGCATGCGCGTACCTGGACGCTTACCGGCTGCTCTGCGGCTGCGCATAGCGAGGCTGCGGCATCAAGCAGCTCTGAGGGCGCGCACATGAGGTCGACAAAGAAGATGTGTCGCACAAATATAATCGGCGCGCTTCGGATCAGCCAGGGCAAATCCGTCCTGCTAAGACCTGTTTCGGCAAGCCCGACCTCTTCATCGAGCCATTTGATAAAATTGAAGCTAGCATCATACCGCTTAAACTCGTATAGCGTAAGATCGCGGTGCGCCCCGCGGCATGTGAAAATGAACTGCATGTTTTCTCCGTAATACTTATTTAAAATTGTTATGTTAAAATTATTCCAAAACCCGCCGGCGTCAATACCGGCAAAAAATTAAAAAGCAGGACTTTATATCATGGCTGTAAGCATTCTTGTAAGTGCGTGCCTTCTCGGCACTCGATGCCGCTATGATGGGAGCCACAAGCTCCATGAGAAAGTTTCCGCACTCAGGCGCAACCCCAACGTAAAGCTCATCCCGATATGCCCCGAGGTGCTAGGGGGGCTGACTATCCCGCACGAGCCGTCGGAACAAAAAGAAGGGCGCGTCATCTCGCGCGACGGGCGCGACGTCACCGAAAAATTCATTCTCGGCGCGCAAAAGGCGCTTGAGATTGCTACTCGCCACGACTGCCGATATGCAATCCTAAAAGAGCGCAGCCCCTCATGCGGGAAAGGCGAAATCTACGACGGCAGCTTTACCGGCAAGCTTGTCCCGGGCAACGGGGTTAGCGCTGCGCTGCTAATGCAGCACGGCGTAAAAGTCTACGGTGAGTCTGAGCTTGACGAACTTATCGCCGAGCTTGGTCTATCGGTTTAATAGCATTTGCAGCGTCGGGTAAACTAGCTTTTTTGCCCGCCGCAACACTTGTCCTAATTGCGAAAGGTCCGCCTGATGTTATTTTTTTAGGCGCGTGCGCATTTTTTTAGCCCTAAAAACAGCGGAACCCGCAAAAGCCGAGTTCCGCTGCTGTTTTTTCGCCAGCGCGGCAATATAGATTTTCCGCGGTGGGTAAATCTCGATTTAAACGACGACAAGCGCAGGGAATTTCCAATGCCTGCGTTATTTTTTGCTTTCGGCGTTTTTTTTGCGCATTAAAAATCTCCGGCGGGTCGCTTCGCCGCCCCTTATATGACGCTCGGCTTTATTGCGGTCCAGCACTTCGCGCGCTTTTTCATATAGCCTAGGGTTAATCTCGCGCAAAGTGGTTGTCACGTCTTTATGTACAGTTGATTTCCCTATCCCAAAACGCGCAGCCGCGAGCCTGACAGTCGCGCCATATTCGATTATGTACTCGGCGAGCAGCTCGCAGCGCTCTTTTTCTCTGCCGGGATATCTGTCGCTCGTCGCCATAATGTACCTCAGCCTGAGTTTGGTTTGGTACATTTATATGACAACGGGCGAAAAGATATTCAGGTAAGCGAAAAAGTTTGCCCGAGCCGCTTTATGCTAAATAAATTAGCCGAACAACTCCGAAAGCTTTTCTTTATACGGCGGGCGCACGATCCCGCGGTCGGTGATAAACGCGGTTATAAGCTCTGCGGGCGTGACGTCGAAAGCGGGATTGTAGATTTTCACGCCTTCCGGCGTCATCCGATGCTTATACCAAAGCTCCGACACCTCTGCAGGGTCGCGCTGCTCAATAACGATGTCGTCACCGGTGGCGGTTGCAAGGTCGATTGTCGAGTAAGGCACTGCGACATAAAAAGGTATGCCGTAATGCTTCGCAAGTATCGCAAGCCCGGAGGTGCCAATTTTGTTCGCGGTATCGCCGTTTGCGGCGATGCGGTCGGCGCCGACTATCACCGCGTCGACCCAGCCGTTTTTCATTACCTGCGAGGCCATGTTGTCGCAGATGACGGTGGTGTCGACCCCGTCCATGCAAAGCTCGTATGCCGACAGCCTCGCGCCTTGCAGCAACGGGCGGGTTTCGTCACAAAATACCCGGAACCTCATTCCGCGTTCGCGCCCGACATGAATCGGAGCAAGCGCCGTGCCATAACGGGTCGTGGCGAGATGCCCCGCGTTGCAGTGCGTGAGTATGCCCGCGCCGTCGTGTAGCAGCGTGAGCCCATACTCCCCTATCGCGCGGCAGGCGGCAATGTCGGCGTCTCGCAGCTCTTCGGCTTTTGCGCGCAGCCTTGCAATGTTCTCTTCGACTCCGAGCGCCGGGTCGGCGCACGATACCATCGAACCCAGCGCCCATGAAAGGTTTACCGCTGTCGGGCGGGAGGAGTTTATATAGTCCGCCGTCATTTTCAGCTTTTCGATAAATCGCGTGGTATCCGTCTCTCCGAAACGCAGCGCGGCGCAGTAAAGGCCGATTGCCGCAGCGACGCCGATTGCCGGTGCTCCACGCACCCGCAGCGATTTTATAGCTTCGTAAATTTCTTCCGGCTCTGTAAGGTCAAGGTACACCGTATCGCCGGGCAGCCTTGTCTGGTCTAGTATTCTCAGCGCGCGCCCGTCGGGCGAAAACGCCACGGTGTCGGGCAGCCCGCGCAGGCAGTTAGTGCTTTTTTCTTCGTTCATAACTAAATTTCTATAGTTAAATTTTTTGAAGCTCCGCGATTATCTGCGCAAACGAGTCTTTGTGATTTTGCAGCAAACTATATGCATGCTTGACCGCGAGCGCGATGTCGGACCCTGCATCGACTATAGAGCTGTACTGCGCCATCGCCGCGTCAAGCCCGTTGTTTTTGACGAATGCCGCAACCTCTCGAGAGGGCTCGTCGCCCTCGGGCGCGAACATATACCCCGCCGCGATGCCAAGGCAGATATGCGACGGCATAATCCCGTGCTTATAGCATAAGCTCGCCGCGCCGGCTAGCCGGTCGTTTTCGCTCAGCTTTCGCTTGGTGTCGCGTCCGACGCGCTCAATCGTGTCGCCCAGCAGCTTATTTTCAAACCTGTAGAGCAAGTTTTCGGCGTGCAGGTAAATCTCGTCAAGCGGCACGCCGTGCTCGGCATGCAGCGCTCGCGCCGCCTCCATCAGCGCGCGCAAGACAAGCAGCTGTATCTCGGGGTCAAGCGTCGCTTCCCATATATAAGTATACCCTTTCAGCGCGCCGAGGTAAGCCGTCATCGCGTGGCTCATATTGTGTAAAAACAGCTTACGCCGGATATAAAAATCGAACGGCTCAAACGGCACCATTCCGGCAATCTCGGGTATTTCGCCTTTGAAGCCCCTTTTGTCGACCGGCAGCTCGCAGTATTCCTCGGCGCAAACTGCGAGCGGGTGACGCTCCAGAAGCTCTTTCGGCGTTGCCGGTACCATCCGCCCTATCGACGGCTCGACGAGGCCGATGTATTTATCAAAATATTTTTTTTCAGCATCGTCAAGATAAGCCTTTATTAGCCCTTTGAAATATTCGTCAGCGCCTATCATATTTTCGCAGATAATAATATTCAACGGTTCGGCGACGCCGCGGGCGCAGCGGAGCTTTATACCCTCGGCAAACGGCTCCGCGATAAAGCGCAATACGTTAACGCCCACTGCCGTCGCCGCGATATCCGCTTGTGCAATGGCTTCCGCTACGGCGGAGATGTCGCGCCCGTTTATCCCACGAACGTTTTTGACGAGGTACTCTTCGTACCTATCGCCGCGTGTGATATATATCGGATACCAGCCGTCGGTGTTTAGCCAATTAATTATGTCCATGTTTATATCGATAAATGTGGTTTCGTATCCGGACATATAAAACAGCTGGCCTATAAATCCGCGTCCGATGTTACCGGCGCCATACATAACCGCTTTTTTCATTCTTGTAGCATCCCCGCCGATTTTATTTCAACATTTTAAAGAAAAATATAAAATTTTGTCGGGTAGTTTACTTGATTTATTATATATGATATAATTTTATAAATCAATGAGCAATATAAATAAATCGCATCCCGGAGGATTTTTCCCAGATGGGCAAAGGAATCATCGTCGCGGGCAACCTTATCGTTGACCTGCTAAAAAAGATAGACATCTATCCGGAAGCAAATAAGCTTACAAGCATCCGCGAGGTCTCGCGCTCGACGGGCGGGCTTGTCAGCAACTGCATTGTCGACTTCGCCAAACTCGACCCCACGCTTGATCTTTACGCGGTCGGGCGGGTTGGCGCAGACGAATACGGCGAGTATATCCTTAATACCCTGCGCCAATACGAGAACATCGACACCAGCTCGATAAAGGTTAGCGGGCAAACCTCATTTACAGACGTTATGTACGACAGCGTGCGGCGTACGAGAACTTTCTTCCAGTTCCGCGGTGCCAATGCCGACCTTGACATAGCCGACTTCGATTTCGACAGGCTTTCAGGCTCGCTTTTACATGTCGGCTATATCCTGCTCCTCGACAAGCTTGACGAGTCCGACCCCGAGTACGGCACGCGCATGGCAAGGCTGCTGGCGACTGCAAAATCGCGTGGCATCAAAACATCTATCGACGTGGTCAGCGAAGAAAGCGACCGCTACCAGACAATCGTGCGGCCTAGCCTTCGTTATCTTGACTTCTGCATCATAAACGAAATCGAGGCGGGGAAAATAACCGGTGTACAGGTAACCCGCCCGGACGGCACGGTCGACGACGACGCGATGCCGCTCGCCTGCCAAAAGTTGCGCGAGCTCGGCGTTTCCGAATGGGTTGTCATCCATGCACGCGACGCGAGCTACGGGCTTGACCACGACGGGACATATTATCAGCTCGGCGCACTCGATATCCCGCGCGAGCTTATCAAAGGCACAACCGGCGCAGGCGACGCGTTTTGCACCGGCGTTCTTTACGGCGCTTACAAAGGCATGAGCCTGCTTGAGGCGATGAAGCTCGGCACCGCAGTCGCGTCCTGCTGCATCCTTGAGCCGGGCGCGTCCGACGGCGTGCGCAGCTTTGACGATACGATGAAGCTCTATAGGTCCTACCCCGAGCCAAAGTTGATAGAGAAAAAGCTGTGAGCGAAAAAATAATTGTCGAGGGCAAACTGGAGCCCCCGCCGCCCGGAGATTTTTCGGGCGTTGTTATTCCGTTTGAAGTGACGAAATTTGGCGGGCAGACGACAATACGCGTTTGCGAAGAGCTAGATGATGTGGCGCGCGTTTTTGTGTGCCGCTTTATTGATGTTGAAACCTCCGAGGCAGCCGAAAAATGGCTGGCGGAGGTTTCCCTTCCCATATTGCGCAACGCCGGGCTTGAGCCTGCTGGCGAATGCGGGCGGATGCGCATCTTTGAGTTTGACCCAAGCCTTCCTTCGTCTGCCGATATTTCGGCTGCGCAGGAATTTGACCCGGAAGCAGGTTATGATAACCTTACAGGGTATGACCTTGACGCATACTATAGGTTGGGTCTGCCCTGTTTTGTTGGCGTTACCGAGGGGAAAATTGTATCTGTGGCAACCATGTCGCCCGGATACGCAGGCGATGAGGTGGCGGAAATAGGCGTCGAAACAGCGCCGGGTTTTGAGGGGCGCGGATACGCGAAGGGATGCGTTAGAGCGCTTGCCCTGCGGCTTTCCTGCCGCGGCATGCGCGTCATTTATATTGCTCAGGAGGACAACCCCGCTTCGATCTCGGTCGCGCGCGCGGCTGGGTTTTCGGAGCGAGGGTCAATGCTTCAGCTTGTCTGCATTCCTGAAAATCATGGATAATACCAAAAAGAAAGCGAGGTTTGCCGTGGTCAATTTCTACACAACCAAAAACAACACTTTCACGGTCCTCACCGAGCCGGAGGAAGGCTGCTGGATCAATATGATCAGCCCGGACGAGAGGGAGATATCGTTTATCGCTGATAAATACGGCATTGATCCGGACGCCTTGCACGCCGCGCTCGACCTTGACGAGCGCTCGCGCATCGAGGCGGACGAAAACTACGCTATGATACTCGTCAACATCCCGACTGTGGAAGACGAGAAAGAAAACGAACTTTACACCACAATCCCGCTTTCGATTATTGTTACGCGGGAAGTCATCATTACCGTCTGCATGGAGGATACGCCGATACTCAAGCAGTTCGCGCAAGGCCGGGTGCGCGACTTCCGCAGCAACATGAAATCGCGGTTTATACTGCAGATTCTCTACCGCATCTCGACGACGTTCCTTGAGTATCTCCGCCTTATCGACCGCAAGACGACGATTGCCGAAAACAAGCTGCGCAGGTCGACGCGCAACAGCGAGCTTTTCGACCTTTTCGAGCTTCAGCGTTGCCTTGTTTATTTTACCACGGCGCTGCGCTCGAATGAGACGGTTTTCGAGAAGCTCTTTAAAAATGAGATTATTAAAAAATACCCGGAAGACGAAGACCTGCTTGAAGAGGTTATAGTTGAAAACAAGCAGGCGATTGAGATGGCAAACATCTACAACAACGTTTTAACCGGCATGATGGATGCTTTCAGCTCGGTTATCTCGAACAACCTGAACATAGTGATGAAGGTTCTCGCGATAATCACGATAGTGCTGAACATACCCACGCTCATATATAGCGCCTACGGCATGAACCTTTTGCCAGAAAGCATGCCATTTGCTACCCAGCAAAATGGGTTTTTCATTATTAACATTATAACGGTTTGCATAACCGCGATAGTAACGCTCATTATGATTAAGGGGAAGATGTTCCGATGATTGGTCGACGAAGGAATGCCGCGCGGATAGGTATCCGTCGCGGTTGCCAAGAAAAAATGCAAAAATACTCTTGCAATTTGGCGTGCGATGTGATATAATACCTTGCGTCGGAAAAGATGCCCGCGCGGCAGTTTCTCGGAGGCGTAGCTCAGCTGGTCAGAGCGTACGGTTCACATCCGTGAGGTCGGGGGTTCGAGCCCCTCCGCCTCCACCATACAAGATAAAGCGTGGTAGGCTATATGTAGCCTGCCACGTTTGTTTTTTATGTTTATTTTTACAAGTTGTCCTCTTGTTGATCATAACAAGAGATTCCTCTTTATCTTGCGGATTATACCGCAGGAGCTATTTGACCTATTTTATTTCGCCCGTCATGCAACTCAAAATCTGAGTATAGCACAAGCGCCGAGCCAAAGGTGGAGTGAGCATTGCTGGTGGGCGTCGCGATTACGGGGTAAAAACGCTTGACTTGGCAGGCAAAACCGGCTAAACTTGCAGTGGGCATATTTGGCAAACAGCCCGAATAACATAGCGTTAAGCAGCGGGAGGATAAAGCTTATGAAGCTCAAAATAAGCCTCGATGCCCCTATCGGCAAAATAAAGCCGATGAACGCGGTAAACAACGGGCCCGTCTACAAGCGCAGCGTCGGGCAGGACCTTACGAATCTTCCCGATTACAAAGCCGCGCGTATCCCATATGCGCGAACTCATGACGCCTCGATTTGCTACAACTACGGCGGCGAGCATACGGTAGACATAACCGCGATATTCCCCAACATGGACGCCGACCCATACGACCCCGCCTCGTACGATTTTGCGTTGACCGACGAGTACCTCGACACTATAATGCTCGCGGGCACAAAGGTATTCTACCGGCTTGGGCAAAAAATTGAGCACTGGGAGAAAAAATACGGCATCTACGCGCCGAGCGACCCGCAGAAATGGGCAACGATATGCGAGCACATCATAGCGCATATGAACGAGGGCTGGGCTGATGGTCACCGAATGGGTGTCGAGTACTGGGAAATCTGGAACGAGCCCAACATTGTCTATGAATGCTGGATCGGCACGCCGGAACAGTACTTTGAGCTTTACGAGGTAACGGCGAAACGACTCAAACAGCGGTTCCCCTACATAAAAGTCGGCGGGCCGGCGATCGGATATTACGACGAGCCGTGGCTGCGCAAGTTTTTCGCCTATGTAAAAGAAAAAAACGTGCCGCTCGATTTTTACTCGTGGCACCGCTATGCGACACAGGTAGAAGAAATAGTAGCGGACACCAGGCGCCACCGCGCTCTGCTAGAGGAGTACGGGCTTGGGCATGTGGAAAGCATACTTAACGAGTGGAATTACGTCAAAAGCTTCCGCGGCGAGGATTGGCATTATTCCATCAAGACGATGACAAGCCTTAAAGGCGCGGTATTCGCGGCGGCGGTCATGGCGGCGTGCCAGTATGAGCCGGTCGACATGCTGATGTACTATGACGCACGCCCGACCGGCATGAACGGCATGTTCTCGATGTATACATACGAGAAAATGAAAACCTATTACCCCATAGCTGCATGGAGTGATATGAAAGACCTCGGCACAGCCTGCAAAATCAGCTGCGACATACCCAACATTTACGCGGCCGCGGCGACAGGCGACGACGGCAAGAGGATGATCTATCTCTGCTACTACACCGATGACGACAATGCGCTTTCCAAAACCTTCACTGTCGAAGTTGCAGGCTCAAGCAGCGACGAATACAGGCTTAGTCTGCTCGACGAGGAGCACAACTTCGACGATGTGGCGCTGATTTATGCCGACGATGGCAAATTCACGCTCACAATGCAGCCCAATACGGCAATTATATTAAGGTAAACGGCACCTTCCCATAAACCTATGTAGCGATACATCAAATTTTATCTGCACATGTGACGCTTGCGCTGCTGCTCGTGGTGTCCGGGGCCAGAGCACTTGCCGCATGCAAGCTCTGCTCTGCCCGGCACATTCGGCAGCAGCGCTTTTATATCCGATTAATGCAGTCAAACCGGCGCTATTTTCCTGCAAACCTTGAAATAAGCGCTGGTATGCTTTTTTCCCCTGTGAGCTCTGCATTCTTTGACCCGTGGAGAAATTCGTTTGAAGAAAGGTGTCAACGATATGAAGGAAACCGCAAGACTCGCAGCATTAATTTTGTGCCTGATTTTGGTCACTCAAACCCTTGCCTGCGCAGGCGACACCGATACCGAAATGACGGCACCGGAAACCGAGACCGCAGAGGAAGAAACCACGCGGAGCGTCCTTCCCACCAATTTGCCGGACATGGACTGGCAGGGACGGGAGTTCCGGGTGCTCGGATATGCAAACGGTGCATACCCGCAGTTTTCATCTTTTGAAATATACTCCGACGGCGAAACCGGCGAAGTTGTAAACGACGAATATATCGCCGCAACAGAGTTATAGAAGACAGGTATAACGTAAAAATCGCTCAATATCTCGCGGAAGAGGAGACGTCACAAAGACACCGCAAGGTCGCGGCGGCGTATGAAGACTTGTACGACCTTGGTTTTTTCAATGTTTACTCGATAGGATTGGCCGCCCGGGAGAAACTCTTTTTCAACCTGAACGACATAGACTATATTGACTTTTCTCAAAGCTATTGGTACGAAGAAGTAAACAAAGCGCTGTCATACAGAAACCGGCTTTATTTTACCTCAAGCGACTTTGCGCTGCGTGACAAAAACCGGGCTTATATCCTGCTTTACAACCGCGCCATGGCTGAAAACTTCGGGCTCGGAAACTTGGCGGATTTGGTTCGCGCCGGCACGTGGACAGTTGATAAAATGACGGAGTTTTCAAAGCTGGTTTCGAGCGACCTGAACGGAAACGGCGAGATTGACGAACAGGACAGATTCGGGCTTGCACTGGATTCCTACAACGCATTTGCAAACTTTATCACCGGATGCAACAATACTATTCTTACCAAAACCGGCGACGACACATTTGAGCTTACGATGAATAACGAGCATACCGTCAACTCGGTCGATAAAGTCCTTGCACTGACCGGAAACGAGAGCATCGCCACATTTTGCGAGTTCTGGGCAAACAAAGTCGACTACGATGTCTGGTATGTAGGAATCCGCCTGTTTTCGTCGGAGCGCGCCCTGTTTTACACCTCTTTCCCACACGACCTTAAAGTGTTCTCTGCAGATTGCGAGTTCGAGTATCGCATAATTCCATTCCCCAAATATGACGATGCACAAGACAACTATTACACCTCGGCAGACTTTTTGAGCATGCTGTTTGCCATTCCCGTCACAAACGCCGAGCCCGATTTTGCGGGATTTATGCTGGAGGCGCTTTCGTCGGCATCCACATCAACTTCGCTTCAGGCATATTATGAAATATCTTGCAAAACGAAGTATACATACGATGAAGAAAGCGCCGAAATGCTCGACCTCATCTTCTCGAATATCGTTTTCGAGCCGGCAGTGGTGTATAATATTGGCGACCTGACGTCGATTTACTTTATACTCGCCGAGTCCAAAGCCAATAACTTTGCATCGCTCTATAAAGAGCGCGAAAAAATGGCGACAACCGACCTCGAAAACCTCGCTCGGGATTTTGACAGTTAATATTAACTGCCACCCATAGCCTGCTACGAAATCGCCTGCAATACCAATTACACCTATGACACCGATGGAATGGCTTGACCTTGTCTTACCGTATACCGTTTTCGAGCCGGCGGTGGTCTATGGCTAATGTGGTATGCAGGCGATTTACCTTCAAAAACCGACACCGCGCCAAACGATATGCCCAATCAGACTGATATGGTCGATAAGCCCAGCCTGACGGATATAAGCCCTGACAGTAGTTTTCCGGATTTATGCTCGAAGCTTTGTCGGCAGAAGCCACAGAAACCTCGCTTAAGGCTTACTATGATTACACATGCAGAAAAGGCAAGTCTTATGACGATGAAAATATCAAAATGCTCAAGGTTATTAACCGAAGCATTTACTATGACCCCATGGATCAGTATAATTTTACTAATAGCCTTTATATAAGATGCTGGGAAATAGCAAGAAGCAAGGAAAATGTTTTTAACAATGCTCAAACATTGAATCATCAAAAACAGACTTTAGAAGAAAACTTCGAAACATTAAAATCACAGTTAGGCGGCTGAAATAAACTGGCGGCTGGAAAGCCGCCGCCCGTTTTTGTATAAAATTAAATTGCGGAAAGGTGGAAATAACGTGGATCATCTGTACTCGATCATTCCTCTCGACATTTCCCATCTCGACGAAATCTGTGCCGACATCAAGGCGCAGTGCGATAGCGGCGTTGCGACATGCGCGCTGTTCATGATGACGCTCGTGCCGGAAGGCAACCCTCCCGCAGACAAAGCAGAAATATTATGCAGTAAATATGCAAAATTCAAAGAAAAACTATCTTCCATGGGCATCCCAAACGGTGTACTGGTACAGGCGACCATCGGACACGGCTGGGTGCTCGGACAGATGTTCCCATATCAAAAATACGTCGGGCTGGTCGGCGGATACGAGGAAAACACCGTCTGCCCCTATGACGAGGGGTTCATAGATTACATATACAGCGCCCTTAAAACGATTGCCCTACACAGGCCCGACCATATAATGATTGACGACGATTTCAGACTGCTCGGCAGAAGCGGCGGGGGCTGTGCGTGCCCGCTCCACATGAAGCGCTTCAACGAGCTTGCACAGACTAATCTCAGCCGCGATGAGCTGCACGCCATTATCACAAGCGGCTCGGAACAAGGCAAAAAATATGCCGACATTTTTTTCCAGACACAAAAAGAGTCGCTCCTCGAAACCGCCAAGGTGATGCGTGCGGCAATAGACAGCGTCGACCCGTCGCTTCCCGGCTCATACTGCTGTGTCGGCAACAATGCGGAGTTTGCAGCCGAAATCGCGACTATTTTAGCCGGCGCAGGCAATCCGGTGATTGTGCGCATCAACAACGGCGACTATACGAGTGCCGGAGCAAGGCTTTTGAGCATGTCGTTTTTCAGAGCGGCAGCGCAGATAGCGAAACTGAAAGACAAAGTCGATGTAATTTTAGCCGAAACCGACACCTGCCCGCAAAACCGCTACAGCAAGGGCGCAATGTCGCTGCACGCCCAGTTTACAGGCACTGTTTTGGAAGGCGCGGCCGGCGCAAAACACTGGATTACCAGGCTGATTTCCTTTGAGCCGGAGAGCGGAAAGGAGTACAGGAAAATCCTCGGCAAATACAGGGGGTTTTACGACGCGCTTTGTGAGATTGTGCCGTCGCTTGCGTGGAGAGGGTGCAGGATTCCCGTTTTAGGTAAACCGATATTCAGAGTTGGTAAGCCTTGGAATATGGGCGAAGATTCTTACAGCGGCTGGGGCGAATGTGTGCTCGAAAGGCTTGGTTTGCCCATGTATTTTTCGGCAGAGCCCGGCGGCGTGCTGTGCCTCGACGGCGAAGTTAAGCTCGGCGATGAAATACTGCTCGAACTCTTAAAAGGCAATGTGTTTCTTGCCTCCGACAGTGCCGAATACCTTATCCGCCGGGGATTTGGCGAGTATATTGGTGTGGACGTCCGCGAATGGAACGGCAAGCAGCCCATGGCCGAAAGGCTGTATGTCAATGGCAACCTCACCAAAACGCAGGTTAAGACAAAAGAGCTTGCTGTTACCGGTGAAGGCGCTAAAATCGACTCGATGGTCTGCCATACGGTCGACCACGAGCACTATGAAGACCTGTTCCCCGGCACGGTGATATACAAAAACAGCCTTGGCGGCACTGTTTTCACGTTCTGCGGCACGCCGAGAGCCAACTATAACATTACTGAGGCGTTTTCGTTTTTGAATTATTCAAGAAAACAGCAGCTTATCGCGATGCTCAAGCAGGCGGGTGAGCTGCCGGCATTCTACCCCGGCGATGCGGAGATGTATTTCCGCGCAGCCGACATGCCCGGCGGCGAGCTTTTCTGCGCCGCGTTTAACATCGGCTTTGACCCTATCGAAAAACTTGAGATTGTGTTCGACAGAGCTGTCACGCGCATAGAAAAACTCATGCCCGACGGCACGAGGAAAGAAATCGCCTTTGTGCAGGAAGGCGAAAAATATATTCTCGATACAGCTTGCTACACGCTCGACCCGGTCGTGATAATTGCGAGCTGACAAACATGCAAAAGCAGGCACACGCTGCCTGCTTTTTGAGCGTCTGGCTTTGGGCGCTGGCATGTCACAATCCCGGCGATTTTACCCGGTTAACCGGCTTTAATCTCAAACAATCACAAAACCAGTGCTGCCCGCTCGACGAAAATTTTCTCGACTTCGCCGCAAGCTGTATCAGAGAAATAGCGCAGCTGAACCCCACGATGATACTTTTCGACGACGACCTAAGATTCGGTCACCACGACATCGGGCTCGGCTGTTGCTGCGAGCTGCATCTGTGCGACATTGAAAGCCGCCTCGGCGGCGAGGAGCTGCCCAAAGGTAAGCTGACCGAGCTTTTCTTCTGCGGCGAGCCGAATAAATACCGCAGTGCTTATCTTGACAGCATGGGCGACAGCATACGCAATTTCGCGCGCCGTATGCGCGAGGCTGTCGACTCGGTCAACCCTGAAATACGCCACGGCACAAGGATGCTTGCCGGTTGCAGCATTCCGACCGCCTACCATGCATCCGGCGTCGCGGGCATAGCATTCGGCGAAAATGCAAAATATCTCCCCAAGCAAGCCTTTGAAAGCGGGCTGATTTTGGATATGGCCTCGGCAAAGATACTTATGGGCGCGGGGCATGATGTCGGAATTTTGCACATCGGCGAGAGAATTTACCCCTCGGAGGAGCATTATCTTGCCGAAAGCGAGCACATCCACTGCTCGGATGTCACGGCACACAGGCTTGAGCTTGCCGAAGGCGCAACCGTACAAAGCCGCTTTGTTTGCTCGGACGGCAAAGAGTACCCGGCGGCATTTACATACGAAAACTCGGAAGGACACCGGTTCCTTGTGTTTGCGTTCGACATGCTGTTCACCGGCGAGACTATATACAGAAACTATATGCGTCAAAAGCAGCTTGTGCGCTGCATCGAATGGCTCCAGCGCAAAAAACTGCCCTGCATTTGCACCGGTAACCCTGACCTATATATCATGTGCAAGAAAAACGGCAGCGGCGAGTATGCAGTCGGGCTTTGGAATTTGTCGGAAGATTACATCGAGACTCCGACAATTGAAATGAACGGAAAAATAATCAATGCGAATTTTATAAACTGTCTCGGCGAAATAAACGAAAGCAAAATTGTGCTTGAAACTGTACAGCCCTTTGCTTTCGCGGGGTTTACCGCACGTGTGATAGAAGACTGAAAAGCTGCCATAAATAGCTTGCCGCAGGCATCGGCGCCTGCGGCATTTTATCTAATTTTTTACTGCGCGTCTTCCATTCTTTCAAAAAGACGGTTTATCATTGTATTTGCTGCTTTTTCGTTTTTGCTGTAATAGGAGGCGAGGTCGGTGCTCTTATCACGCCCTATCATAAACGGAATCATATAAAACAGTGCCATAAATCCGGTGTCAAACCCAAAGTAGTTCATACCCATGTCGTAAACTATGTTCGAAAAGATTATATTGAGCATCTCGACCGACTCATCGTCGCGCGCGAGCTTGCCGGTAAGCAGCACATCATAGTATGCAGGCATTGTGGTCATCAGGCTCTCGTAAGCCAAAAGCTCGCATGTCATGCCGATAAGCTCAGTGTTTTGTGCAACTGCCGGGATGCACATGAGACCGCTCCAGTCGTTTGAAATGTACTCCTTCTGATGCTCATCGTATTTCGGGAACGGCAGGATACCGAAATCGACGTCGCTCTGGCGATATATCTTACTGCTGTTTAGCGGAATTACACTGAACAGACAGCGCCCGGTATCCATAAGAATTTTTGATTCCGCGCTTGCACCGTAAAGCCACAGATATGTATGGTTGCCGCCGTGAAACAGGTCATAAAGCTTTTGAGTTATGGTCAGCATTTTGTCGTTGTATATATCAAGCGCTACTTTGCCGGTCTCGTCGCGCTTTACCATGTACTGGTCACAGCCGTACATAAAGCTTATGAGCATCCAGTCGGACTCGGCCGCCAGACCGTACAGGTCGTTTACGGTAAATTTACCGTCACCGTCAAGGTCAGCCGATACCGTGCGCGCCATTTCATAGAGCGTATCAATCGTCCATTTGCCGTCCCTGACAAGCTGATATGGATCGGATAGCCGGTACTCGTCGACCATCTGCTTGTTGAAAAGGAACGCGTTGGGGTCGGCAATCATATATGACGACGCGGCATAATAAAGCTTGTCGTAAATCGACAAAGTTTCGTTCATCTTATCGTTCCAGTAAACAGGGTTCCAGCTGATGTGTGGGATTGTGTTCCAGTTCAAAAGCAGTCCCGACACCATCATATTGCCGAGATCCTGAATGCAGTGGGTCAAAACAAGCTGATAGTCGTCCCCGCCGCTCATCACGACTTGCTGCATAGTCGGGAAGATGTCCAGTATGCTGCCGAGCATGTACTGGTCGATATCAATGCCGAGATATTCCTCCACATTTGTGGTGCGCTTGTAAATAGCATCGCTCATCTGGTCGCCGGTCTGCTCGTCAGCGAAAAAGTAGTCGACATAAAGCCCCCAGTTGGGGTACAAAATCATAAATGTCTCGCCGCTGAAATCCGTTTTTTCAATGTTGGGGCGCGGATATGTAGTGTCGGCGTCAAGCGTGGTTTCGGGCTCGGCAACCGTATCGGCCGCTTTTTTTGCCTGTTCGGCACACGCGATGCATGAAAATGAAATAACTGATGCGAGCAGAAGACTTATCACGCGCTTTAGCATAATTTTGAAATAGTGCCCAAGTTAGTTTTGCGCGGCCGGCCTACCGCGCCGGGCACCGGCCTCCTTTATGCCGATTCATATTATTAACTGGTTGCTCAAATTCTACCATCAGCGCCCCGATTTGTCAATCATTTTTTGCATTGTTTTAATAAATTTTTGAAGATCGGGCTAAACTTTTTCATGCAAACTCGCTGACCGGAGCATATACCCGGGAAAGAAAAAAAGCGGCTCCGACCGGCGAAGCCGCTTGCCATTTTTTCGCATAAAAATACAGGACACTCGCACCCGAATGTCCTGTGATATGGAGCGGGTGACGGGAATCGAACCCGCACAGCCAGCTTGGAAGGCTGGTATTCTGCCATTGAATTACACCCGCTCATAGTACCCATATATTATACCACGGCAAAAGCCGGTTGTCAAGGGATTTTCTAAAGCGGGCCTAATTGCCTTCCTGAGCGAATGACGACAAATATTTTGTTTATTCTCCCCAATATTCAAATGTTTTTCGACGGTTTATTTTCTCGACCGCGAAAATTTTACGCAGGTTTGGAATTTTTCTTGACAAGGATTTTTGTTTGTTGTATAATAGCTCGAAATGCGCGGACTTAAATCAATACGCGAGAGGAGACAATATGAAGACTCAAACAATCGGATATCTTCCAGACGAACGACCTGCGATCGGCAAGCTTTTGCTATATGCCCTTCAGCAGGTCATTGTTATGTTTCCGGCTACCGTCACGGTGGCGCTGATTACCGGATTCCAAGTTTCAACTACGGTGTTTGCCAGCGGCCTTGCCACCATCTGCTTTATACTGATAACCGGCCGCAAAATACCGATGTACTATGGCTCAAGTTTCGCATACCTCACCGCTATTGCGGGACTAGTGTCCAGCGAAGCCATAATGGCAAAGCTTTCGCCCGGCGCGCTTGCTCAGCTTGAGGCATGGAAAGCCGGCACGTCGGCAACGCTCCCGACCGAAGCTATCCAGTATGCGCAGTTCGGTATCGTGATGTCCGGCTTAGTTTCGATTGTAGCCGGGCTTATCGTTAAGTTCAGCGGGCCGAAGGCCGTGGAAAAGGTGCTTCCGGCTACCATCACCGGCCCGATAGCGATGATAATCGGTCTGACGCTTGCGGGTAACGCACTCAAAGACGCCTACACGCCTTCGGCGTCTTTCGCCGGTCCATCCGGCTTGATTTGGCTTGTATCGCTAGCCACCCTGCTTTCGACAATCTTCTTCTCGCGTTACCTGAAAGGGTTCTTGGGGCAACTCCCGCTTCTGCTCGGCGCCGGCGTTGGTTGCCTGGTCGCGGGACTGGTTTATCTCATCGGCGGCGAAAGCTACAACCTTTTCAACGCAATATCAGCCGATACGATAACCGCCGCCTCAGCGTTTAAGCTCGGCAACGGCTCCATTTTCGCGCTCCCCGCTTTCTCGCTTCCCAAGCCCACGCTTGAGTCGGTGGTCGCGATTATGCCGATAGCCATAGCCACAATACCGGAGTCGACCGCGCATATTTACCAGCTCGACATTTATGTAAACGAAATCGCTCGTCGCAAAGGCAAGGAGAAATATAACCTTGCAGGCCTGCTCGACCGCAACCTCATCGGCGACGGCATCGGCGATATGATCACCGGCTTTATCGGCGGCCCTGCGGGGACAAACTATGGCGAGAACATCTCGACGATGGCAATCACAAAGGTGTTCTCAATCCACGTTCTCATAGCGGCGTCGATTATAGCGATGCTCATCTCGTGCTTCACCCCGCTTATTCAGGCGATATACGCCATACCGACCGCTGTTATCGGCGGGCTTGAGATTTACCTCTTCGGCGCAATCGCGGCGCAGGGTATCGCCATTATGATCGACAACAACTGCGATATGTTCTCCGCCAAGAACATCGCGGTTATATCGACTATAATGGTCATAGGCCTTGGCGGTAACTATGCTTTCGGCGGCAATATCCCCTTCCCTGGCTTCCCCGGAGGCATCCCCTGCATTGCCGGCGCCGCAATTTTCGGCATTGTCCTCAACTTGCTTTTGAGCAACGGCGAAAAGAAAGATTCCGTAAGTCAAGAAGAATAAACAAGTACGCTGGCCGCCCGGCATATAAATTATATGCCGGGTATTTTTCCGCGCATTTTGCCACGTATTTGTCGCAAGCTAACAATTGCCCTGCCGCGGCAAGTATAGGGAATGTTTAAAGCCGCCGAAAATCGGCTCGGTGGTTGAATTTTTCTGCCGGTATGCTATAATTAGCATAATAACATGCAGGGAGAAGGCCATGTTTAACCTGAGAAAACGCATATACGGCATTACCGTCGCGGCTCTGCTCTGCGCCGTCGGCATACTTATACCAATGTTTATGCCGATAAAAATAATCATCGAGCCAGCGTCGTTCACGCTCGCCAGCCATGTAGCGATTTTTATCGCTATGTTTATCTCGCCGCTGACCGCGGTGTTCGTCACAATCGGCACGACGCTCGGCTTCTTCCTTGCCGGCGTATTCCCGCCGGTCATAGTCGCCCGGGCGGCTTCACATATCGTATTCGCGACAGTCGGTTCGCTAATGCTGAAAAAGCAGCCGGAACTGATTGGAACGATCCCGAAAGCAACTGCATTTTCGCTGTTTTTAGCGATTATCCATGGCATATGCGAGACAATTGTGGTGCTTCCCTTCTACTTCCTCAACATGCTGGCGCCGCAGAATTACGAAAAGGGCCTCTTTTACTCGGTCATATTGCTTGTCGGCGTGGGTACCATCGTGCACAGCATGGTAGATTTCTACCTAGCCTATGTGATATGGCGCCCGCTGAAGCAGGCAGTCGGCACGGGTAAATCGGCGATTGAATAAATATGCCGTAATATCATAAAAAACCTACCGCGCACGGCGCATGCCGTGCGCGGTTTTTTATTACGCTTTTATGCCATTACATCCCAAACATAACTTTCGTCGCCGAGCATGTGCCTGCGCGTCACATACTCGTCGATGGCGTCTGCGACGCGCTTAGATATTTTGACGGCTTCAACCACCGTTTTTGCGCCGGTCACTACGTCGCCCGAGGCGAACACGCCTTCGCGCGTCGTACGGCCAAGCTCGTCGACTGCGACAAGGCCGGTATCCTTAATCTTTATTCCCTTTGTCGACGAAACGATTACCGAGCGCGGGCCTTGGCTTACCGCGATGATTACCGAGTCTGCCGGGAAAAGCGTTTCGGTGCCGGGGATTGGCCTTGCGGTTTTGTAGCCGTTTTCATCTGTATCGATTTCCGAGTCGGCTAAAATCACGCCTTCATCGGTTATTTCGACTGCGGTTTTCTTTAACATGATGCTCGCGCCGTCTATTTTGGCGTACTCGAGCTCAACTTGGCGGGCGGTGATACCCGACTCGTCTAGGTTGCAGATTATTGTTACCTCTTCGCAGCCGTGGCGGAACGCGGTTCGCGCGACGTCCATCGCGACATTGCCAGCGCCTATTATCGCGAGCCGGCTGCCGAGGTTAT
Source organism: Clostridiales bacterium (assembly GCA_012840355.1). Classification (GTDB taxonomy): domain Bacteria; phylum Bacillota; class Clostridia; order Oscillospirales; family CAG-272; genus DTU078. The sequence continues at coordinate 85,409 of DULN01000007.1, forward strand.
ATACGTCAGGGTTGCGCAAATACTCAATAGCGTAGTGCACATGCCCGAGGCTTTCGCCGCGGATATTAAGCTTTCTCGGGCGCCATACGCCGGTGCCCATAAAGACTGCTCTAAAGCCGTCCCTGAAAAGCTCATCAAGCGAGAGGTTTGCGCCTATCGTGGTATTCGGCCTGATTTTCACCCCGCTGTCGACCAGCGCACTTGTCAGGCGGTCGATTATATGTTTTGGCAGCCTGAACTCCGGTATACCGTACCGCATTACCCCGCCGGTTTTGTCGTTGCCTTCGTAGATAGTTATGTCATACCCGCGCCGGGACAGAATAAACGCTATCGTAAACCCTGCCGGCCCGGAGCCTATGATTGCTATTTTAGCTTTCCTTTCGCTCGGCGGGATAGCCTGCGGTTTATATATGTTAAGGTAGTAATCCGATATATACTGCTCAATCGCGCTTATCTGCACCGGCATGCCCTTGCGCCCCATGACGCAGTGCCCTTCGCATTGGTTTTCCTGCGGGCATACGTGGCAGCAGACAAGCGAAAGCGGGTTGTTGTCAAAAAGCAGCTTGCCGGCTTCGGCGATTTTGCTTTCAAGCAGTAGTTTTATGGCGTCCCTGATAGGCGTGTTAACCGGGCAGCCTTCGCTGCATTTGGGTTTTGGGCATTGTAGGCAGCGTTTTGCGTCGTCAATTACGTGTTTGCTCAACAATCTATTGGGTTCACTCTTTCATTTGCGGCGATGCCGCTGGATCATTTTCGCAAGCATTATATTTTTGTGCCAGCTTGCGCAGCACATAGGATATTGCGCATCCTAAAAGTATTGCTAAAATCGAAATAACGGTTTCAATAGGCGTTTTTGGAAGCCCCGGGAATATGCTGATAAGCGAGCCGCACATAAACCCGAGCACGAGGAGGTACCCAAGCCCGCGCCATTTGCGGAAGACATACTTTGTCACGCGCGAGAACAGCACCATTCCGCAAGCAAAGCAAGCGGCGACAGGCGCGACCGTCAGCACGTCGAGGTCGGCGGCGGCATTTAGTAGCGGCTCGTAAACGCCCAGCATCATCAGCACCATCGACACGCTCATGCCGGGAATCATGCTCGTAATGCCGGCGATGGCGCCTGAAATTGGGTAATATAGCTCTTCCGCAATCCCTTGCCCTGTGGCGGCAGCCTCAAGAGCTATGCCATGCCTAGACAGCAGCCCTACGCTTAGCGCAATCGCAAACGCCGCCGCGGTCCCCAATGCGTATATGGGCTTTATACTGCCCGCTTTGGCTTGCGCCGCGACAGTAGGTATGCTGCCCGCGATTAAGCTTATAAAAAGCAGGTACGCCGGCACCGGGTAATGCTCGAAAAGGAGACGTAAAATCTTAAGCAGCGCTATCATCGACGCCCCCGCGCCAAGGCACATGGGGAAAAGGTATATGGCGTTTTTTATGAAGTTTTTAAAAGGGTTTGAGATTATCTCGATAAGGTCGTCGTATACCCCCATCACGACAGCCATAATGCTGCCGCTGATGCCCGGGGCGATGACGCTTATGCCGAGCAAAACCCCGCAAAGTAGCCTATAGAGAAAGTTCTTCTTTGTCTTTTCCGCCGCTATTTCGCTCATTTGCCGACCTCTGTTAAGGTTTTCCCGCCGCGCCAATCCGGATTGCGCCGCGCTATGCCGGAGTTGTTTGCGCATAAAGACGGCATGCAATGCTCGCCGATGCCAAAGCGCAGCATTATTTGATTATACCGCGCGGAAACATAAAACTCAATTGTCTTATTGTAAACTTTTCCCCAAACCCCCGCCGTAAATGCGCCGGAATTTCCCATTACGCTAAAAAAGAAAGAAAACCAGCAGGACAGGCTCTCAGCCTATCCTACTGGCTTGCGTCATGGTGGGGACGGTTGGGATCGAACCAATGACCTCTTGCATGTCAAGCAAGCGCTCTAACCAGCTGAGCTACGCCCCCGAGGACTGCTCTATTATACCACAACGCGCTCTAATTTTCAATTGTTAATTTTGCATAAATTTCGACATTTGTTATTGTCGCTTATCTCCGCCGAGATGCCAAAATTGCCGAAATTTCCGCAAGGTCTTCAGGGGTGTTGACGCCCCACATCTCGGTTTCGTCCGGCGTTATGTAGGCGTCGACGCGCTCTCCCGCCGAGATGAGCACCGCAATAGTGTCTGTGAGGTAATACTCGCGCTTGGGGTTGTCGTTTTTTATGTTCGCGAGCGCGTACCTGAGCTTGTCTGTGTCATATATGTATGTCCCGACGTTGAGCTCGCGTATGAGCTTTTGCTCGGGCGTGCAAACCGCGTCCTCGACTATAGCCACCACATTGCCCGGCTCGGGTTTTGCGGGGTCGCGTATTACCCTGCCGAACGGCAGTTCGCGCTCCGTGACGCAAGACAGCAGCGTGCAGGCGCAGCCCGATGTTCGGTGCCGCTCCCTCATCATTTCCACCGTTTCGCGGCGCACGAGCGGCATATCGCCGTTTAGCACGAGCACCTCGCCTTTGTAGCCGCTAAAACTTGGGTGCGCGAGCGCGCACATGACGGCATAGCCGGTTCCATATGCATCTTCGCCCTGCCTGACGAATGTGTAGCCGGGGAAAGCCTCTTCGACTTTTTCGGCAAGGTGGCCGGTGACGATTATAATGTCTTCTTTTTTACAGCAGGAGGCGGTTTCGAGCACATAGGCGAGCAGCGGCACGCCATTCGCTTCGCGCAGCACCTTCGGCAGGTCGCCGCCAAGCGAGGCGAGCCTTGTGCCCTTGCCCGCCGCCATAATAATTGCTTTCATTTCGACAGTACCTCTGCGGTATAGTTTTGCCTATGCTATTATACTACCTTGCGGCGCAAATGGCAACAGCGGCAAAAGTTTGCCGCGGCGAACTTAAGCCGCGGCAAACTTTATTATATTATGCACAAAATTACGCGCTTTCGCTAATTTTCGCTGCTTCCGGGCTCATGCGGTTCATCTGGCGCTGGGCCATAACGAGGTTGTAGTAGATGCCGCGCTTGCGCATGAGCTCGTCATGCGTGCCGACCTCGGCCACCGTGCCTTTGTCAAGCACCACGAGCCGCGTGGCATTGCGCAGCGTCGAAAGCCTGTGCGCAATCGCAAGCGTCGTGCGGTTTTTCGCAAGCTGCTGCAGCGCGTCTTGGATTTGCTTTTCAGTTTCGGTGTCAAGCGACGAGGTCGCCTCGTCGAGTATCAGTATCTTCGGGTCGTGCAAAAGCGCGCGCGCGATCGCGATCCTCTGCCGCTCGCCGCCCGAAAGGGTGTAACCCCGCTCGCCGACTTTTGTGTTATACGCGTCGGGCAGCCTCATTATAAACTTATGCGCGCCCGCAAGCTTCGCAGCGGTGATAACCTCCTCGCGGGTAGCGTCCGGCTTGGCGTATGCGATGTTCTCGTAAATCGTGCCGGAGAACAGGAAGGTTTCCTGAAGCACGACTCCGATCTGCGAGCGCAGCGACTCCTGCGAGATGTCGCGGATGTCGTAGCCGTCGATTTTGATACTGCCCTCGTCGACGTCATAAAGGCGCATGACGAGGTTCGTAAGCGTCGTTTTGCCAACGCCCGATTTGCCGACTATGCCGATAAACTCGCCGGGCTTTATTTCAAGGCTGACATGTCGCAGGACGTCTTTAGAGTCGTCGTAGCCGAAGGAGACGTTTTCTATGCTTATGTGACCTTTTATCTCTAGGTCGATGGCGTTTTCCTTGTCTGCGACGTCAATTTTCTCGTCGATTATATCGAAGATCTTTATAATGCTGGTCATGACCCTTATAAGCCGGCGCGGGATGTTCGCCATCCAGTTTAGCGGGCCGTAGATTATCGAAACGTACGCCGAGAACTGCTGCATCTCGCCGAGCGTCATCGTGCCGCCGAGGATTTTGTTGCCGACATAGTAAAGCAGGAAAAACTCCCCGATGCCCATAAAGAATCCGAGTACCGGGAATATTAGCGCGAAAGTCCGCTCGTTTGAGATTGCTATGTCGCGCTCTGCGGCGGTAACCTTGTCATAGCGCTCCATCTCAGCTTTTTCCATGCCGAACGCCTTGACGACACGTATACCGCTGAATATGTCGTGCAGCACTGAGTTCGCCTTCGCGCTCAGCGTCCACTGCTTGTCGTAGCGCACATGGATAAATCTCCAGAACATCCTATGTGCTACCATTATGATGGGCGCCGGCAAGAGTATCATCAGCGCGAGCCGCCAGTCGTATATAAAAAGCATTAGGCTGACTGCGAAAAACACCAGTATCTGTTGGACAATCTCGCCGAGCTGATATGTGATGAAGTCGTGCACGGTGGCGGTGTCGCCGGTCACCCTGTTGATAAGCTCGCCTGCGGTGCGCTTTGACACCCGCTTGAGCGAGAGCAGCTCGATTTTGTTGAACACCATCGAGCGCAGCTTCGTTATAACTTTGTTGCTGGCTTCGACCATCGTCAGAGAGCGCAGTATCGTAAGCACCCGCGACAAAAGGCTCACTCCGAAGATGCAGGCGATAACCGTTAGGAAGCCCGCGAATTCCGGTATCTCTTCGGCTTTTATGTAGTCGTCGACCAGTATACGGTTAAAATACGGGCCGAGCATATTCAGCGCCGAGATGATAAAGTACATTATCACCGAGGCGATTATGTAGCCCTTATAGGGTTTCGCAATATCCCAAAGCCTTGAGAGGTACTTCTTTTTGTCCGCGCAATGCGGGCAAACGTTCGAACCCGGCGGGTACGGGCGCATACACTTGGGGCAGTATATGTCGACTTCCTCTTCAAACGATGCGTCGAACACGCCAGACTCAAGGTAGCGGTTAAGGCGTTTTGCGACCGTCGCATAAAGCAGGTTCATCGACATATCCGCCCTGCAAAGCAGCACTTCCCGCTCCCCGAGGTCTATTTCAACATTCGTGCAGCCGATGCCCGGGACGCATTTAACTTCTTTTACGTTGGCGATATCGTACTCAACGTCGAGCGCCCCGTCGCGGTACACTTTTATTTTGTCTTTTGTAAAGCCGACAAGCCCGTCTACGCGCTCCTTGCGCGCGGTTGGGGTCAAGTTAAATGGTAAAACGACAATAACGTCACCCGGCCCGACCGTCTTGTCAAGCTCTAAAAAGCGCTCTTTCAGCGCCTTTTGCGATTCCATTTCAGTTTCACCTCCGCTCAAGAAGAGGCAAGCTTTATAGGTAAAGCTCAATCATCCGGTAGCTTTTGCGGTCGAGCTCGTGGATGTCTGGTATTTCATACCGGTTGCCGTTCATGTCGACTACGAACAACCGTGTCGAGGTGACCCTTATTATGCTGCGGTATGTATCCTGAACCGTGAACTGCAGCGGGCCGATGTCGGTCTCCACTTTCCAATGAGAGAAGCCGTAGCGCTCCTTTATCTGTTTTATCGCCTTTATCGTGGGCGTATAGTATTTGCGCTCAAGCTCTTCCTCGATAAGCTTGCGCATGTTCGGCTCTATGTTGCGCAGGTCACCGATTATCCCTATTTCGTTTTGGTCTTTATCAAGTACCGAAATATACTCATAGGGGTCGTCGAACGGGAAAGCACGGTGAAGGAACACCCTGTCCCAGTTCTTTTCCTCACGCTCGCCGTTTTCATTTTCAAGCTTTGCGCGCAGCGCGAGGAAGTCTTTGTTCTTGTAAAACACGGCATTGCCCGCAGCCACTTCGTCGTCGAGCTTTACTATCTTGACGACGTCGCGCAGCGCGGATGCCGGCCGGTTGTTTGCTTCGGATTTTCGCGAGTCTGACACTCTGTTACCACTCCCAACAAAACGCTTCTTGCGTTATTTTTCAGTAATGCCGTTTATTCTGCGACCCCAATGCTCCTCAGCGCTTCCAGCTGCAGCCTGTAAAGGTTGTAATATATTCCTTTCTTCGAAATAAGCTCCGCGTGCGTGCCGAACTCCGGCATCTTGCCGTTTTCGATGACTATCAGGTAGTCGGCGTCGCGCAGCGTCGAAAGCCGGTGGGCGATCATTATCGTCGTGCGGCCCACCACCAGCTTCGACAGCGCCGCCTGGATCTGCCTTTCGGTTTCGGTATCCATCGACGCGGTAGCTTCGTCGAGAATAAGTATATTCGGGTTACGCAAAATCGCGCGCGCTATGGATATGCGCTGACGCTCGCCGCCCGAGAGGTCCTTGTAGCCAAAGCCGATGCGCGTCAGATACGCGTCCGGCATCTTCATTATGAAGCTGTGCGCGCCGGCGATTTTCGCGGCTTCGATCACTTCCTCATATGTAGCGTCGGGCTTTGCGTAGCGGATATTGTCCAGTATTGTGCCTGAGAAAAGATAAGTTTCCTGAGATACAATTGCGATATTTTTGCGCAAATCCTCAAAGGCGATGTCCTTTATGTTGACGCCGTCGATGAGGATTTCGCCCTCGGCAACGTCGTAGAGCCTTATTAGCAGGTTGGCAAGCGTGCTTTTGCCCGCGCCGGTATGCCCGACGATGCCGATAATCTGCCCGGGCTCAATCGTAAAGGATATGCCGTCGATGACTTTGCGGTTTTTATCATACGAGAACGAAACGTTGCGGAAAGTGACCCTGCCCTGCATGTTCGGCATGCGGACGGGGTTTTCGCGCTCGGCAACCTCGGGCACGGCATCCATTATTTCCATCAGCCTGTGCATTGAGTTGAGGCAGTTTGACGCCCAGTTTGTCATATCGACGAAGAAGTACATCGGGCTCCATATCATGTTCATGTACGACACGAACACAAGCAGCGTGCCGTATGTCATCTCGCCCTTAATGACCTTCCAGCCGCCGACAAGCCAAACGATAATGTTGCCGACATAAAGCAGGAAACTCGTCGCCGGGTACGCGGTATTTTCAAAGCGACGCAGCGTGCGGTCGGCGTTTGCAAGCTCATCCGAGTGGGCTTTAAAGCGCGCCATCTCGCGCTTTTCTTTCGAGAACGCCTTAACGACGCGCACGCCGGTCAAAACGTCCGAAAGCATCGAGTTAAGCTCTCTTGAGCGCGAGTACTGGTGCGCCCAGAGCTTTTCGGCATGATCGAACAGCCAGACAATGAGCATTACCACAAACGGGAACACCACGACCGCCAAGAGCGTCAGCCAAAATTCCATCATGAACATCAAGACGATGACCACGATAGCCTGTATGATGTTCACCAAAAAATAAGGCAATCCGTCGACGAAGAACCAATATATGTTATTCGCGTCGCGGTTGACCTGGTTCATAAGGCCGCCGGTCTGGCGCCCGGTGAAAAACGAAATCGAAAGACGCTCGATAGCGCCGAATATGACTTTTTTAAGGTCGTAAACCACATGCGCCGAGATATATGCGGAGACCCATCCCATGACCATCGATATGAACATGGACAGCAGCCTGGTCCCCACTACAATCCCAAGCACCAATAAAAGCTCACCGTAGAATTTGCCGTTTTTGTCGAGCACCTGGTCGTAGTAGAATCCAGAGCTGACGTACGGCGCTATTACGCCAAGCGCGCTCGACAGCAAAAGCATCATCAGCGAGATACCGACATATGCCTTGTACTTGGCGAAAAAGGTAGCAAACCGCGCGATTATCTTGCCCTTATCAACGCAGCGCGGGCAGATTTTGCGCTCCGGGTCGGCGTAGCGCTGCCCGCACTTTGGACAAAACAGCTCTTGCTTTTTGTCCTCCTCGTCAAACTCCAACTCTCCGGTCTCATGATACCTGTTTATGTATTTGACAAACAGCCGCATATCGGTGCGGCAGGCGTTTGTAAAGCGCGTGATAAGCACGACTTCGCCTTTTATTTCCGGCTGCTGGAATCCTTGCTTATTTTCTTCTTTCTCCACCTCGGGCATCGGGCGCCCTTCTTCTATAGCGCGCCTTATCGCCTCCGCCAGTCTTTTCTCGCGCTCCTCGCGCTCTTTGCGCTCGGCGCGTGCGCGCTCAACCCGCTCGGCTTCGAGCTTTGCGTTTTCATCGTCGAGCATCGTCGCGCAAAGCCGGCAGGTGGAGATAAGCTCTTCAATAAAGAAATTCTTTAGGTTCGCAAGGGGGTAATATTGGTACGAAATCTGCTCAAAATCGTATATCACACGGCTTTTGGCTTCCCTGTATTTGCGAAGCATCCGCTTTACCGCGCCGGCGGGGCCTTTTCCTGCGCGCTCCGATTCGGCAGCCGCGGCGACAAAGCTTTGATCGGGCATGCGCCCTAAAAGCCGCTTTTTGGGGGTTACGGTCTTAATGCCGCCTATGACAATAAGGTCGTCTTCGGTTACCAAAAGCCAGTTATCGCAATAAACGCCGTCGGAGTTCATATCCGAACGGACGCACATTTTGATATCGCTTTCGGCAATGCCCTTTTCCGCAAGCTTGGCTATAAGCTCGCGCGGCAATTTGCTTAGCTCAATCAATCGCTTCCCTCCTTGCTGGAGCGGTAAAAAAGTGAGCCTTAAACCCGCCCTGCCGGGCAACACAGGCTCTTTGATTTTGCTTATTTTAGCAAGCAACCAGTCGTTGCAAAGAATAAACGGACCGGTTACAAAACGCGTCCTGCGCATCGCAGGCCATGCACGAGAGCACACAATAGGTATTATAGTATTTTGTATAAAAAAAGTCAACTAATAGAATCGTTTTATCCTATATTTGTAATACAACTGTAGCAAGCTGGCATGCTAAAGTGGCGATTTTGCCGAAATTTTTAGTTTAGTTTAACATTTTTATCACCAGATTGACAAATCATGTTGGCTTAGTATATAATAAGATACACTCACGAAGCCGGGAGGTTTGGTATGTACGATAGGCCTTTGAGAATTTTGTCCGCACTGCTTGCGGCAGTGGCGTTAGCCGGGCTTTTTGCCTGCTCCGACAGTGGAAGACCGAAATCCGGCTCGGTAACCGAGCCGTCCGGAAGCACGCAGACAGGTGGCGACGAAGAGACCCGTATATACCCCGATTTGCCGGACAAAAAGTTCGACGGCTATAACTTCAGGATGGCGCATTGGGAGATTGACGGGTGGACGATAATTTACGACCTTGACGCAGACGAAGAAACCGGCGATATAATAAACGACTCGGTTTACAAAAGGAACCTCGCGATTGAAGAAAAGTATAACGTCGAAATAACCGCCGACTATATAAACCACGCAGAGCTTATAAACACCTGTGTTAAGACGGTCAGGGCAGGCGACCTCCCATACGACGTTTACTTCCCTCGCACATATGAGAGCACACAGCTTGTGCAGCAAAGCGTCCTGCTCGACCTGCACACCCTGCCGTATATAGACTGGGATAAGCCTTGGTGGGACTCGCAGTCGGTGGCGGAGCTCTCGCTTGGCGGGATGCTCCCGATGGTCGAGGGCGACATAACGCTGATGGACAAGAGCGCCACCGCCTGCATTTTCTATAACAAGAAAGTGCAAACCGACAACGCCGTCGGCGACCTTTACCAGCTCGTTTACAATAACGAGTGGACGCTTGACAAGATGATAAGCCTCGGCAGGTCGGTGACCGCCGACCTCAACGGCGACAGCGTGCTTGACGGCAATGACCGCTGGGGCGTCGTGGCGTACGACGACTGGACATACATTATGCTGCACGGCAGCGGTGGACGCTACGCCTCTAAGGACGAGGACGACTACCCAATTATAGCGTTCGACAACGAGCGCACGCTCACCGTCGCGCAGAAAATCCTCGACTGCATGTGGGACGAGACGTTCTTCTTGCACACCAACAAGCTCAAAGACGGGCAGACGCCTATAACCATGATGGCAGCCGACCAGATGCTGTTCTACGTCGAGCGCATAGTCGTCACCGAGCGGCTGCGCGCGGTAGAAAGCGACTTCGGCATCCTTCCGGCCCCGAAATTCGATGCAAACCAGAAAAACTACGGGCATTCGGTGTCCATCCACACATCCGGCATTTTGACCGTCCCGCTCAACGCGGTCGAGACGGAAATTACGGGGATATTGCTCGAAGCGCTTGCCGCAGAGTCAAAATATGTGGTTATTCCCTCGTATTATGACATAGTTCTCAAAGACAAGTATACGCGCGACGCCGAGTCGGTCGACATGCTCGATATAATACTCCAAAACCGCGTATATGACCTCGGCGAGTTCTACCAGTTCGGCAGGTTTAACGAACTTTACCTGCGCGCATATCCGAACAACAAGCGCGACCTCGTCTCTCTGTTTACCCAAAACAGCAAAAAGATGCAGACCGAAATAGACAGGCTGATTAAGACGATCGAAAAGCAAAAAGAAGCGGCGGCGTAAGCCTTCACATGCCCGGTTTTATGACCGGGCATTTTTTTTGCCGGGCATAAACGCGAGGCTAAAATACGCAAAATAAGCTATATAGCTGCCAAAGCTGAGGTTTTGTTGACATTGCTGGGGTTTTGTGCTATACTTGCCGCGTGAAAGCAAAGCCTCAAATATGCTGTTTTTGGAAAGAAAAATGAAAAACACGATATCAAAAATCCGCGAGCATTTTACCGAAAACGACTACCGATTCCTCATCGCGGCGTTTTTCATCCCGCTTGGGCTGATGTGGATGATTTACATCGCGATGGAGGTTTGGCCGTTTGGGAACAACTCGGTGCTTGTGCTTGACCTCAACGGCCAATACGTCTATTTTTTTGAGGAGCTGCGAAGGAAGCTGCTTTCCGGCGGCAGCTTGCTTTATTCTTGGGGCCGCGCGCTAGGCGGCGAGTTTATGGGCATATACGCATATTACCTCGCCAGCCCGTTTTCGTTTTTGGTGCTGCTTTTCCCAAAAACGATGATAACCGAAGCGCTGCTTGCGATGATACTTCTCAAGGTCGGCTCGTCGGGGCTGACTATGGCGTATTATCTATACCGCACGCGGCTAAACGCGCCGAAAACCGGTATTGTGCTGTTTTCGACGATGTACGCCCTAACGGCTTATGCCGTCGTGCAGGCGCACAATACCATGTGGATAGACAACCTCATACTTCTGCCTATTATAACGCTCGGGATTGAGCGGCTGATCTCCCGCGGGCGGTATAAGCTTTTTATAATTTCCCTTTCGCTTGCGGTTTTGTCAAACTTCTATATCGGCTACATGATGTGCATATATGTGTTTTTCTACTTCTTTTACTGGTACTTCGCACATGGAGCACATCATGAAAACAATTTCTACCGAGAGAAATATCATTTTATAAAATCGCTCGCCAGGATAGCGCTCGCCTCGGCTATTGTGCTTATGATCGCGTCGGTGATTCTTCTTCCGACGTGGTACTCGCTCAATTTCGGTAAGACGACATTTTCAAAGCCAATATACGAGTTCAAGCAGAAGTTCGATTTCCTTGACCTTGCCGCGAAGTTCTTCTTCGGCTCGTACGACACCGTGCGGCCCGAAGGATTGCCGTTTGTCTACTGCGGCACGCTCGCGCTTATATTCCTCCCGCTTTATTTTATCTCAAAAAGCTCCACTGCGCGCGAGAAGGCGATGAGCGGCCTGCTACTTGCCTTCTTTATTTTCAGCTTTAACTGCGCGGTTGTAGACATCGCCTGGCACGGGTTTCAGCGCCCCAACTGGCTCAATTACCGCTACAGCTTCATGTTCTGCTTTATCATGCTGGTACTCGCTTTCAAGGCGTTTTGCGACCGGCACAGTATCAGTATGAAAGCGGTGCTCACCGTCGGCGCAATGCTGGGCATTATCCTGCTTTTCATCCAAAAGCAGGATTACAAATTCGTCGACGACCTCGTGATGATATGGGTCAGCCTTGGGCTTATCGGCCTTTATATCGTGCTCGTTTACCTTGAGTCGCGCGGCGCGCTAAAAAGCGCTGGGCTGATCGTGCTAGGCTGCGCAGTATGCGTCGAGGCGTTCGCGGCGGGGCTGCAGAACACCATCGCGCTCGACGACGACGTCGTTATCAGCAACCGCGTCGGGTACCGCACGTTCATGGACAACCTTCAGCCGATTGTTGATGCGGTAAAAAGCTCGGACGACGGGCTTTACAGGATGGAGAAAAACTTCCACCGCAAGACCAACGACCCGATGGCGCTCGGATTTTACGGGCTGTCCTGCTCCACCTCGACGCTTAACGAGGCGGTTATCGATTTTCTCGCACAGATGGGCTATACCTCGCAGTCACACTGGGCGAAATACCTCGGCGGTACGCCGGTATCCGACTCGCTGCTCGGCATAAAATACCTCATCCTCGACGAGCCGACAAACCAGTACTTGTACCGGATGATCGCCTACGACGACGACAACGATTACCGCACCTACCATAACCCGTATGCCCTTTCGATAGCATACGCTGTTTCGGGCAATTTCCTCGACTACGACGCCGAAGCCTACGACTCGCCGATGGAGCGCATGAACGCGATGGTGACGATGATGCTCGGCGAGACAAAGACTGTAGAACTTTTTAAGCCGGTGCCGGTCGTGGGCGAGCAGACATACGAAGTCGACACTTCCTATATTACCGGGCACAGGCGCTATGCGAAAAAAGATAACGCCGTCGACAGCAGGATAACCTACACGCTTCTACCCGAAAACAAATACGAAATCTTTTGCTATTTCCCCACAGAGATCAAGCGCGAAGTTCAGCTAATTGTCGACGGCACCGACAAAGGCACGGTTTACGGCAGCGACACCGACCGGATAATTTCGCTCGGCACCATGTCGCCCGGCGAGCCGGTAAACGTAACGCTCAAGCTTAAAAGCGACCTGTTTTTCGTAAAAACCAACGCGACCTGCTTCTGGTATCTTGACATTGAGACGTTCCGCGATGCTTTCACAAAGCTTGCTGAAGGCAACGTCAATTTTACAAGCCACAGCGATACGCACCTTGAAGGCAAGGTAAACGTGCCTGAAGGCAGAAACCTGCTTTTCACCTCGATACCTTACGACGAAGGCTGGCATGTCACAGCCGACGGCGTAAAGCTTGAGCTGGTCAAAACTGCGGACGCGCTGCTTGCGGTCAAACTGCCGGCAGGCGAGCATGAGTTGGTGTTCGATTATCTGCCCAACTGCGTGGTGCAAGGAAGGATTATAAGCTTAGTTGGCTTACTTCTTTTCGTTGCGCTTGCAGTAGCGGAGAAGATAATAAGAGAGCGCAGAAACCGCCGCTGGGCTGAGTCGTTCTCGCTCGAAACGCCAATTGTATAAAATAGATTTGCACATAAAAACAATGCCGCTTCTCGGGACATTTCCGAGGGCGGCAAAATTTAGCTAAGGGGCGTGGGGGGACTTTTTACAATAAGTCCCCCCACATAAATTTACACACCAAGTATGCGCTTTATATTGTTGTAGCAAACGTCCATTACGAGTTGTGCGGCAAGGTCAAGGTCGGCGGGCAGCTCGC
>DULN01000008.1 GCA_012840355.1 Clostridiales bacterium
ACTGCCCTGTCGAGATCCGGGGATACAAACTCGAGTATATCAAAAAAATGTACGACTACCTTTACAATAACGCCTGACGGGAGCTATTTATGGGGGATAAAGAAGCAGGGATGAAATTTAAAAGCGCGGCGGAGCTTGCCGAAGCGCGAGAGAGGGTTTGGGAGGAGTACGCCGAGAGGGCAAAATCCGACCCTCAGCGGAAAGAGGAATTTGAGACAAAAACGATGGTATTCGGCGACGCGGTGATGCGCTATGAAATGTACGTCATAGGCGAGAAGCCGGAGGGCGGGTACCCGCTTTATATCGCGCTGCACGGAGGCGGGGGCGCGCCGAAAGCTCTCAACGACTCGCAGTGGGAACACATGAAGGTATACTACCGGAGGAGCGTCGGCTGCGGCGTCTACGTCGCGCCGAGAGGGGTGCGCGATACGTGGAACACCCATTTCAACGACGAGTCGTACCCGCTGTACGACCGGCTGATTGAGAACATGATACTTTTCGCGGGCGTAGACCCGAACCGGGTATACCTGCTCGGCTTTTCGGCGGGCGGCGACGGCGTCTACGCGATAACCCCGCGCATGGCCGACAGGTTCGCAGCCGCGAACATGTCGGCGGGGCACCCCAACGGCGTGTCGCTGAAAAACCTTTACAGCTTGCCGCTCGCGATACAAGTTGGCGAGCGCGACACGGCTTACGGGAGAAACACCGAGGCGGCGGTGTATGACGGCTTGCTTGGAAGCCTCGCCGCCGCAGAGGGCGGGTATGTTCACCGAACGTTTATCCATTATGAAAAGCCCCACAACTTTTACGACAACCATCCCGAAAGGGAGCCGCAAAAGGTCATCGCCGACGTGCGCGCGTGGAAGGAAAATGGCGACAGGAGCACGATTTTTGCCAACACCAACGCCGTCGACTGGGTCACGGCATTCGAGCGCAAGCCCTACCCCGAAAAAATAATATGGGATCTGGGCACCCGCGCGCCGATGCGGCGTGTGCGCTCGTTTTACTGGCTGCGGGCGGACAGCCCAGAGCCAGCCGGCGAGGTGAAGGCGCAGCTTGATAGGGCAAACAACTCCGTAATGGTTGAAACAAAAGATTTGCGCGGCGGCTTGACGGTGCTGCTGAATGAGGACATGCTCGACATTTTCGCGCCGGTGAAAATCGAGATAGATGGGGAGAAGCTTGAGGTCTACGACCAGCCTTCGATGAAGCTGCTTTATCATACCACGCTCGAGCGAGGGGACAGGTTTTTCCAGTTCGCGGCGGGAGTAAAGCTTTGCCGCGGCGAGGATGGAAGCTGGAAGGCGGAGCAGGCGGTTTAGGCGCGGTAAAGGAGGGGAGAGTATGCAAAAATTCATAGTCAGCCGCGACGACTCGATATACGAGGCGTTCCCGGACGTCGCGTTTGCGAAAGACGGTCGGCTGGTCTGCGTTTTCACCGAGTGCGAGCACCATGGAAACAGGAATAGTTCCCGGCTCGTCGTCAAAATCAGCGCCGACCGCGGAAGAAGCTGGTCGGAAAAATACCCGGTTACCGAGCGGGGCACAAACAGCGCGTTTTTCGACTGCGCGAGGCTCTCATTACTCTCGGACGGCAGGCTTGCCATGGTCTGCAACTTCGTTGAGCGAGGCGGGGGCAAAACCCGATATGCCAACTACCTTTGGTTTAGCGACGACGGGGTAAATTGGGGCGTGCCGGTGGAGCTGCCGCTCGGAGGCATTGTGCCCGACAGGCTGGTTGAGCTAAAAAGCGGGCGCTGGGTGTTCGCATCGCATAACTACAGCCCCGAGCACGGCAAGCTCGCGCAGTACTGCATCATCTCCGACGACCGCGGCAAAACATGGTCGAAGCCGATTGTGATAGCCTCCGACCCGCGATATAACCTTTGCGAAGCGTCGATGGTGGAGGTCGAGCCGAACGTTATTGTCGCATTCATGCGCGAGAACTCGGGCATGGGCTACGACTGCTTTAAGGCGATCTCGCGCGACGGCGGCGAAAGCTGGGAAGGGCCATTTAATGTGCCGCTCCCAGGCTGCCACCGGCCGACAGCGGGATTTTTGCGAGACGGGCGGCTGCTTATTACATACCGATTCATGCAGGGCGGGGGCGGCTGGCTCGGCTGGTGGACGCAAAATATGTTCGGCGCGTTTTTGCCTGCCGAGTGCCTGCTTGCCACCGAGCGGCACGAGCAGTCGGCAAGGATATTCCCGATTGACTATGACCGCAGCCCGGTGTCCGATATTGGCTATACAGGCTGGGTGCAGTTCGACGACGGCGAGGTCTATGTTGTAAACTATCTTGTCGACGACGCGCCGAAGGCTTATATCCGCGCAAGCGCGTTTTATCCCGAGGAGTTTACGATAAATACATAACGGATTTCGCTAAAACCCGCGGCGGGGGAGCATAAGCTCCCCCGCTTTTTGTTTTATTTTTTAGAGGATAAGTTCGCCAACGACCCGTTATTTGCGGTGGGGCGTGTTTTTTCTTTATCCAGCATGCCGAAAGTAAAGGCTGGCTTAAACCGCGATATTTGCGCTTTTGGGGGCTTGCGTTCACAAAAAGCACTCAATTATCCGCTGCCGGTCGGACTCGAGAGTGCCGCGCTCCATCGCGAGCAGCACCGCGCCGGCGGCTACCGGCGGCAAAAGAGCGGGCATAACTGGCGTGTTTTTGTACGCGCCGCCGTCGAGCATGACGAACTCCTCACGGAACGCCTGCACGAGCGCGCCCGCTTTTGACGCCCTCCACGCGCCGCCGCAAAGCGCGACCGATTTTTCGCGCGGCACGCCGTATATCCGGTACAGCGCCGCGGTTTGCCTTGCAAGGAGCTTGCCGGCTTCGATTATAATAGCGCGCGCCAAATCGTCCCCGCTGTCGGCTGCCTCGCCGACATAAGGCGCAAAGCCCGCGATTTTCATATGCCGCGGGACGGAGTCGGTGTCGTTATAAAACATGCGGTAAAGCGCGCGGGTCATCGAGTCTATGGTTTGGGGCGTGCCGCATGGCGCGCCCTCGCCGCAGTCGGCGGCTATGTAGCGCAAAAACGCCGGCGCGAGCATGGTCGGCTCACCCCAGCCGCAGAGCGCTGCTACCGCAGCGCGGATGCCGTGCGAGCCGATAAAATACCCGCCACCCTCGTCGCCAAGCTCGGGGCCGTAGCCGCCGCGGTGGATTACCTCGTCGCCGCGCACCCACGCTACTCCCGAGCCGGTGCCGGCTATGACGATGCAGCCGTCGTCGTCAAACGCGCCGGCGAGCCGGCAGGCATATGCCTCGCCGAGGAATTTTACCGCGCAGCCCGGGGCGCACTTTTTTATTGCTAAAAGCACCGGCTCCGCCGGCCCGACAACCACGCCCGCCGCGTCGGCGGGGTATTTGCCGCATTTTTCATAAGCTTCGCCGAGCGCGCCGCCGATGGCTTCCTCGCAGTGCCGGGCTACGCGCTCATCGCCTAAAAACCGCGCGTTAGTGCCGCCGGAAACGCGTTTTGATATAAGGTTAAAATCATCGTCGTAGACTACAGCGGCGAGCTTGCTGCCACCGCCGTCGAACGCCAGGTGTAAGCTCATAGTAGCCCTCCGGTTTGCAGGATTTTCTTTTTTTGCGGGGAGGGAACGCTTATGCGTATTATAATACTGCGGCTGTCATATTTCAATGCCGGCGGCAGTAAAATACCAATAAAAAAAGGCGCCGGCTGTTGCCGACACCTTTGTTTTGCGGTTTATTTGTAAAGCCCGCGCTTGACGTAGAAGGTATGCAGTATCTCGTGCGCCTTATGGCTGCCGGGCTCGCCGAAGAACTCGTCGTAAAGCATCTTGCAGACGGGGTTCTCATGCGAACGGCGCAGCTTGTTCTTCGAGTCGACTTCATAGAGCACCGCAGCGCGTTTTGCGCGCAGGTCGACATTGTTGCGCACTACGGGCGGCTGATAGGGCTGGCCGCCGCCGTTGACGCAGCCGCCGGGGCAGGCCATGACCTCGATGAAGGTGAGGTCCTCCTCGCCGTTCTTAACGCGCTCGAGCAGCTTTTTGGCGTTTGCGGTGCCGGATACGACAGCGACTTTGATCTCAAGGTCGCCGAGCCTGTAAGTTGCGCGCTTGATGCCCGCTGTGCCGCGGACGTCCGGGAACTCGACCTTTTCAAGCGGGTGGCCGAGAATCGACTCGGCAGCGGTGCGTAGCGCTGCTTCCATAACGCCGCCTGTCGCGCCGAAGATTTCGCCCGCGCCGGTGGCGACGCCAAACGGCTGGTCGAACGGCTCGTCGGGCAGGCTCTTAAAGTCGATGCCGCAACGCTCGATCATGCGGCCGAGCTCGCGCGTTGTGATAGCGACGTCAACGTCGGGATAGCCCGAAGCGGCCTCGCCTTCGCGCCCGACCTCGAACTTCTTCGCGGTGCAGGGGATAGCCGAGACGACGAAGATGTCCTTCGGGTCAAGTCCGTTCTTCTGCGCGAAGTATGTCTTAAGGATCGCGCCGAACATCTGCTGCGGCGACTTGCAGGTTGAAAGATTCTCTGTAAACTCGGGGAAGAAGTGCTCGCAGAACTTGATCCAGCCGGGCGAGCAGGAGGTGATCATCGGCAGCTTGCCGCCGTTTTTGATGCGCTCGATGAGCTCGTGAGCCTCTTCGATTATCGTGAGGTCTGCGGTGAGGTTCATGTTGTATACGCCGTTGAAGCCCATGCGCTTGAGCGCCGCGACCATCTTGCCCTCGACGTCGGTGCCGGGCTCGTAGCCAAAGCACTCGCCGAGCGTCGCGCGGACCGACGGGGCGGTGATGATTGCGACGAACTTGCTCGGGTCGGCGAGAGCCTCGAAAACTTTATCAGTGTCGTCGCGCTCGTGCAGCGCGCCGGTCGGGCAGACAACCGTGCACTGGCCGCAGTTTATGCACGGGGTATCGGCAAGTTTTGACTCGAACGCGCAGCCGATTTCTGTGTCAAACCCGCGGTTGATGGCGCCGATGACGCCGACCGCCTGGACCTTATGGCAAGCGGCGACGCAGCGGCGGCAGAGTATGCACTTGGTGTTGTCGCGCACGATGGAAGGCGACGACTCGTCTTTCGCGGCTTTGGTACGCTCGCCTACGAAGTAGGACGAGGTAACGCCGTAGTCGCGGCAGAGCTTCTGCAGCTCGCAGTTGGTCGAGCGGATGCACGAGAGGCAGTCCATGTTGTGGTTCGAGAGCAGAAGCTCGAGGTTTAGCTTGCGAGCCTTCTGGATTTTGGGGCTGTCGGTCTTTATGACCATTCCGTCGGAGACGGGGTAAACGCACGAGGTAACCATCCTGAAAGGCTTGCCGCCTTCGGACACCTCGACAAGGCAGATGCGGCATGCGCCAATCTCGTTTATCTCGCGCAGATAGCAAAGCGTGGGTATATCTATGTTCGCAAGGCGCGCGGCGTCAAGCACCGTGGTGCCCGCCGGCACTTCGTATTCCCTGTCGTTAATTGTGACTTTTACCTTATCCATGTTCGCTTATGCGGCTCTCCTTTCTCAGTTCTTGGATATGGCGCCGAATGCGCAGTTATCCATGCAGACGCCGCACTTTATGCACTTCGACTGGTCGATGACGTGAGGCTCTCTGACTTTGCCCGAAATCGCAGAGGTTGGGCATTTGCGTGCGCATTTCGTGCAACCTGTGCATTTTGCGGGATCGATTATAAATTGTACCAGCCTCTTGCAGACGTGAGCCGGGCAGCGGCGGTCTTTGATGTGCGCTTCGTACTCGTCGTGGAAGAACCTGAGCGTCGATATTACCGGGTTCGGCGCGGTCTGGCCAAGCCCGCAGAGCGACGCGGTCTTGACGTAGTCGGACAGCTCCTCAAGCCTTGCAAGGTCCTTTTCGGTCGCCTTGCCGTCGATGATCTTGTCGAGTATCTCAAGCGTGCGCTTCATGCCGATGCGGCAGGGCGTGCATTTGCCGCAGCTTTCGTCGACGGTGAACTCGAGGAAGAAGCGCGCGATGTCGACCATGCAGTTGTCCTCGTCGATGACGATCATGCCGCCCGAGCCGATGATGCAGCCGATCGCCGCGAGCGAGTCGTAGTCGACCGGCGTGTCAATCAGCCTTGCCGGAATGCAGCCGCCCGACGGGCCGCCGGTTTGAACGGCTTTGAGCTCCTTGCCGTTCGGGATGCCGCCACCTATTTCGTATATGATCTCGCGCAGCGGCATGCCCATCGGAATCTCGATGAGGCCGGTGTTGTTAATCTTGCCGCCGAGCGCGAAGACTTTGGTGCCTTTGGATTTCTCGGTGCCGTAGCTGGCGAACCAATCGGCGCCGCGCAGGATGATCTGCGGTATGTTTGCGTAGGTTTCGACGTTGTTGAGGACCGTCGGCTGATCGAACAGGCCCTTTGTCGCCGGGAACGGCGGGCGCGGACGCGGCTCGCCGCGCTTGCCTTCGATCGAAGTCATAAGCGAGGTCTCCTCGCCGCAGACGAACGCGCCGGCGCCAAAGCGCAGCGACAGCTCAAAGTTAAAGCCGGTGCCGAATATATTCTGTCCGAGCAGGCCGTATTCTTTCGCCTGGTCTATCGCGATCTGCAGCCTCTTTATAGCGGTCGGGTACTCGGCGCGTACGTAGATGTATCCCTCGTCGGCGCCGATAGCGTACGCCGCGATCGCCATGGCTTCGATTATGGCGTGCGGGTCGCCCTCAAGCAGCGAGCGGTCCATGAACGCGCCGGGGTCACCCTCGTCGGCGTTGCAGCAGACGTATTTTTTAACCTTGCCGCGGTTGTCGGAGGCGAGCTTCCATTTAAGCCCTGTCGGGAAGCCGGCGCCTCCGCGGCCACGCAGGCCGGATTTATATACGACGTCGATTACCTCGTCAGGCGTCATCTCGGTGAGCGCCTTGCGGAGGGCTTGATAGCCATCGCGAGCTATGTACTCGTCGATGTCCTCAGGGTTGATAACGCCGCAGTTGCGCAGGGCGATGCGCACCTGCTTTTTCATGAATGTGGTGTCGTCTATGGAGTAGGCGGGCTTGCCGTTCTCGGTGAGCATGAACTCTTCGACCGGCTTGCCGCCGCGGATATGCTCCTCAACCACGCGGCGTGCGCGGTCAGGAGTCATTTTTACGTAAGTAACTTTCGGTTTGCCTTCTTCGTAAATTTCAACTATAGGCTCGTACTGGCAGATGCCAATGCATCCGGTCAGCTCTACGCGGACGTTGTCCATGCCGGCGGTATATTCCTTGAAAGCGTCCATAACCGGGCCGGCGCCGGCCGCCATGCCGCAGGTAGCAAGCCCTACAACGACCCTGAAGCCGCCGTCGGCTGCGGTGATGACGGGGGCGGTCCTGTCGCGCAGGGCGAGAAGATCGGTATAGTTCATAAAGCTTTTTAATCCCCCTTAAGCCTTATACTTTGCAAGCACGCTCGCCACTTGGTCGGCGGTCATCTTGCCGTATACTTCGTTGTTAATAACCATAACTGGTGCAAGCCCGCATGCGCCGACGCAGCGCGTTGCCTCGAGCGAGTACCTGCCGTCGGGCGAGATACCGCCCACCTCGACGCCAAGCTGCTTTGACACCTCTTCGAGGACGGCGGCTGCGCCTTTGACATAGCAAGCGGTCCCAAGGCAGATGGAAATCGCAACCTCGCCGCTGGGATTGAGCTTGAACTGTGAGTAGAACGTAGCGATGCCATATATCTCTTCAAGCGGCGTGCCAGTCTTTTCCGCAATGATCTTTTGCACCTCGGGCGGCAGGTATCCGTAGATCTCTTGCGCCTCCTGAAGGATTGGCATCATTGCGCCTTTGACCCCGCGATATTTTTCGATGACAGCGAGGAGCTTTGCTTCCTGCTCCGGCGTGCCACGAAAATCGACAGCGGTCAGCTTCTTTTTCATGACAAACAAACCTCCGTTAATCGTCCGTTAAAATATAAATGGGCCGATAATTTACTCATACCGACTTATTATACTACATGTTATAACAAAAATCTATAGCCCTTATAAAAAATTTATCATTTTTTAAAATTTTTCATTTGCCTCTCTAACATTATCTGTTAAAAACTGGCTTTAAATTTAACAATTTTGCATATAAAAACCATAGGATTAAGCATGACGGGAGCGGTGCTGTGCTATCGTTTGTTAATTCTCACATTTTATCGCCTGTTGTAACAACACTTCTGTTACTCGCGGGTGTGTATTTCACATTCAGGCTGCGCCTTTCGCCGGCGCGGATTTTTAAGGCTTTGACCTCGAAATCCGCGGCGGAGGGGATAAGCCCCTTTCGCGCATTGACGGTGGCGCTCGCGGGGACGCTCGGCGTGGGCAACATCGTCGGCGTCGCCTCGGCTATATCACTCGGCGGGCCGGGCGCGGTGTTTTGGATGTGGGTGAGCGGGTGCCTAGTGATGGCGCTAAAATACGCCGAGGTGGCGCTCGCCGTCAAATACAGGCGCGCCGAGGAGGGCGGCGCAAAGGCGGGCGGCGCTGCACCGGCGTACTATGGCGGGCCGTTTTACTACATACGCGACGGGTTAGGCTTTAGCCGGCTTGCGAAGCTCTACGCCGCGGTATTGGCGCTAGACTCCTTCGCGCTGGGCTGCGTGATACAGACTAAAGCCGCGGCGGACGGGATGGCTGGGGCGTTTAGCATACCGAAATTGGCGACCGGCGCGGCGGTGGGGCTTTTAATGCTCGCGGTGACGCTGTTCGGCATAAGCGGGATATCCGAGGTAACAGTGCGGCTAATCCCATTTCTGACGCTCGGGTACGCGGCGTTGTCATTATGTATAATTTTGCCATACTCGGTTTATTTGCCCGAGATACTCGCCGAAATTGTAAGCTCCGCGTTTTTGCCCGAGACGGCGCCGGGAGCTGGTATCGCGGGGCTTTTAGGCATCTTCAACTTTGCGGCGCTGCGGTACGGTGTCGCGCGCGGGATATTCTCAAACGAGGCGGGCTGCGGCAGCTCCGGCATCGCGCACGCGGCAGCCGACACGCCGTCCGCAGCCGAGCAGGGTGCGTGGGGAGTATTCGAGGTGTTCGCTGACACCATAGTGCTTTGCGGCCTCACTGCGTTTGTAATCCTAATTGCGCAAAGGCTCTTTCCGGGCAGCGCGGCGCTATATGGCGGAGGCATGGAAGCGGTTACGGCGGCTTACGGCAAAAGCCTCTACTCGGTAGTGGAGGATTTCCTCGGCGCGTCGCCCGAGTTTTGCGACATGGCGGCGAGGCTTGCGGTAGCGTTTATAAGCAGCTCGGTCTGCATGTACGCGCTCGCGACGGTCATCACTTGGTCGCATTACGGCGCCGAGGCGCTCCGGTTCCTTCTTGGCAAACACTCGGGCAAGCTGCGCGCGGCGTACCTTTGCCTTTGCGCGGCGTTTTGCGCAGCCGGCTCGTTAGCGACGGAGGGCGCCGCGTGGGACGCCGCCGACCTTGCGCTCGGATTGATGATAATCATAAACACCGTCTGTGTGCTGAAGCTCAGAGGCGAGGTGCCGTATCTCGGCGGGCCAGAGCCGCTGCGGCTCGCAAAGCCTGAGCGGGGTGGCGGGCAGATGCCGCGGAAAAAAAGCGAAAAAAAGGGCAACGCCCATGCCGCGTAATTTGCTGCCCAGGCGCATAAAAAAGGGCGGGAACGGCTTTGGTTCCCGCCTTTATTTTTTCAGCCTTTCTATAAATTTCCCAATCCGCTCGAGCGCGGTATCGATATGCTTTATCGAGTAGGCGTAGGAAATACGCGCGAATCCCTCGCCGCATTCGCCGAACGCGGTGCCGGGCACGATTGCGACTTTTTCCTCAAATAAGAGCCGCTCGCAGAACTGCTCGCTGGTCATCCCGAACCCGCCGATGTTGGGAAATACGTAAAACGCGCCTTCCGGCTCAAAGCACGGAAGCCCAAGCTTGCGAAGCCGGTCCACTATGTAGCGGCGGCGGCGGTCGTACTCGGCTTTCATCTCCTCGATGTCCTCGTCGCCGGCGCGCAGGGCTTCAATAGCGGCATACTGGCTTTGCGTCGGCGCGCACATTATCGCGAACTGGTGGACCTTCGCCATCTGCCGTGTGATTTCCGCCGGCGCGAGGGTGTATCCCAGCCGCCAGCCGGTCATCGCGTACGCTTTTGAGAACCCCGCGGCGATTACAGTGCGCTCGCGCATGCCGGGCATCAAGGCTATCGAGACATGCTTGCCGTTGTAGGTAAGCTCGGCGTAAATCTCGTCAGAGAGCACCAAAATGTCGGTGCCGCAGAGAATCTCGGCTATTGCGGCGACGTCCTCTTTGCCCATAACCGCGCCGGTGGGGTTGTTGGGGTAGGGAAGTATAAGAAGTTTCGTTTTCGGTGTTATTGCCGCGCGCAGCTCATCTGGCGTGAGCCTGAACCGGTTTTCCTCCTTTGTCTTAATCAGCACCGGCTCCCCGCCTGCAAGCCGGATCAGCGGCTCGTAGCAGACGAACGCGGGCACCGGCAAGATAACCTCGTCGCCGGGGCAGACAATCGTGCGGATTGCAAGGTCGATAGCCTCGCTGCCGCCGATGGTCACGATTATCTCAGACCGGGGGTCGTACTCAAGCCCGAACCTGCGCTTTTGGTATCTTGCAATCTCCTCGCGCAGCTCGGCAAGCCCGCTGTTCGAGGTGTAGTAAGTTCTGCCGCGCTCAAGGCTCTCAATTGCCGCCTCGCGGATATGCCACGGCGTCACGAAGTCCGGCTGCCCGACCGTGAGCGAGACGGCGTCTTTCATCTCGTCGAGCATATCGAAAAACTTGCGTATGCCCGAGGGCTTTAGCGCCTGTACCTTTGGTGATAACAACCTTCCGTAGTCAATCACATTATATTGCCCCTCTCGTCGACCTCGGGGGCGCCGTAGACTATACCCTTGTCTTTGTATTTTTTAAGCACGAAGTGGGTCGCCGTTGAAAGTACGCCCTCCATTGGCGCCAGCTTGTTGGCGACGAAATAGGCGACCTCCTTTAGTGTTTTGCCTTCTATCGTGACGAGCAGGTCGAACCCGCCCGACACGAGCATGACGCTTTTTACTTCGGGATAGTTTATAATCTTTTCGGCTATCCGGTCATACCCGCGGTCGCGCTGGGGGGTGACCTTTATTTCTATAATCGCCGACACATACTCCCTGTCGGTTTTGTCCCAATCGACAAGAGCCGTGTAGCCGCGGATTACGCCTTCGTCCTCATAGCGCTTTATCGCGGCTTTGACTTCTTCTTCGCTTTTGCCGAGCATCACTGCAAGCTGCTCGGCAGTAAGCTGTGCGTTTTCCTCAAGCAGCTTTAGAATTGTATCCATAACGCGTTGTCCCCACATAATAAAGGATTAGCGCGCCTGCCGGCGCGCTTTTTGGCCTATAGATACGCACCGAGCTTCTCTAGCCTTTTGCGTATCTCGCCGTAGTCTGCTTCGCGCGCAGGTTTACCAGACTCGGCGGCAACCGACGCGCCAACGCCCGCCGCCTGCCCTGTTATGTAGCAGCCGGGTATAACCCTTATAGAAGACTGTATATACCTGTCGGCTGAGATGCAGCGACCGGCGACGAGCAGGTTGTCAATACCGCGCACGACCAGCGCGCGGTAAGGTATGCCGTAGCTTTCGCCCTTTTTGTACCTGTAGCGCTGGTGCTCGTCGGCAAATTTCCGGTAGCCAGCGTCGTCGTTGGTGGGAGAGTGGATATCGACCGGATAGGCATAGCGGCCAATCTCGTCCTCAAACGACGCGCGGGACAAAAAGTCGTCGAGCGTCATGACATACTCGCCCATCACGCGCCGGCTCTCGCGGATGCCGAGATACGGCGCGGAGATGACAGGGTGCGAATTCTCAAACCCGGTGAGGTACTCTCGGTAGTATTTTTTGTACTCGTCGAGTTGGCGCCGCGCCGCGATTATTCCGCGCGTCAGCGAGCGCGCCGAACGCGCGTCGACGTCGTAAATATGCCCGCCGTTAAGCCCGCCGACGCCCAGCCCCGGCGCCTCTCCCTCCGAGAGCCGGAACATGCCGGGCAGGTGCCGGTCGATGTTCGTAAAAACACCGTCGGCGAACGCGCGCTCAAGCTCGCGGGAGTCCGGCGGTACGACGCGCGGCCAGTCGATGCCGGCCCAGATGCTGCAAAGCGTCGCCGCCATCACCCTGCCGTGCTCGTCGCCGTACTCGCATTCTGCGCCGGCAAGAGCCGAAAGCTCACCGTCGCCGGTGCAGTCGATATAAATTTTCGCGCGAGCCGCGAACATTTGCCCTTTGGCTACGCAGACCACATGGTCTATCCGGCTGCCGTCGCGCACCGCGTCGATTACTGTGGTATAAAACATAAAATCGGCACCGGACGCTGCGACAAGCTCGTCGCAGCAGCGCTTGTACAGCTCGACAGGGATTGCGGGGGGCGTGTATTTCTTGTACCCGCCCTCGGCGTGCTCCTTCATGTAATCGTATATCTCTTTGCCGATACCGGCGGCGAGGAAATTCTCTCCGTCGCCAAACTGCATATGGCAGGGAATGAGCATATTTGTTGCCGCGCCGCCAAAATTTGCCGTTTGCTCCGCTATAAATACCCGCGCGCCGAAGCGCGCGGCTGCTATCGCCGCGGCGACGCCTGCAGGGCCGCCGCCCGCGACAAACACGTCGGTTTCAATCTCGACGGGAATCTCCCGCCTGTAGGTAACAGTGCGAGCGTTTTCCATCTCGGCTGCCCCCCGGAAAGGAATTATTAAAAAGGATTATAACACAATTTCTTTTTTTTGTCTATATCCCAAGCCTAAGTTGCCCCGCCAGCTTTTTCCGGATTTTTATTTTTTTTTGGCAGCGGCGTCTTGCCATTTGGGCTAAGCTGTGCTATCATTCAAATAGCCAAATAGCCAAAAAATATAAATTCGAGGTTGAGCTGTATGGTAAAGGAAAAGAAGTACACGGTCCCGCGTGTCGGCAGCGTCGATTTCGGCTGCATTATAACGACGCCGACCGGCTTTGACCCCCAAAAAGAGAGCCTTCCGATGATAGTTTTCCTGCACGGAGCCGGCGAGCGCGGCTTTGACGTCTCGGCTTTGAAGGTGCACGGGATACCAAAGATATTCGCGGCTGACCCCGACTACAAGGGCCTGCGCGTCATAACACTTTCGCCGCAATGCCCCACGCACATGACCTGGAACATGCTCGCGGCTGAGGTAATGGAGCTTATCAAGAAAGTATGCGACGAGTATAACGTCGACCGCGACAGGGTCAGTCTGACCGGGCTTTCAATGGGCGGGTTCGGCACCTGGGAGATAGGCATGCAGAACCCCGACTTCTTCTCGGCGCTTGCGCCTATCTGCGGCGGCGCGATGAGCTGGCGCGAAGGCGCGCTTAAAAACATGCCTATGCGCGTCTACCACGGCGACGCCGACCCGGTCGTTCCGGTCAAAAACTCGATCGACGCGGTAGAGCGGCTCCGCGCCGAAGGCGGCAACCCCGAGCTCACGATTTACCCGGGAGTTGGGCACGACAGCTGGACTTATACATACGAACAGACTGACCTAATCGAGTGGCTGGTCGCGCAAAAGCGCAAATGAAAATAAAGGATTTTACTTTCGCTGACGCTACCCGAGCGCTGCCCGTGCGCGACGAGTGCGGCAATAAAGGCGCATTCGGCACATTGCTTGCGGTATGCGGCAGCGCAGAGTTCCGCGGCGCGGCGGTGCTCGCGGTTATGGCAGCTTTGCGTTGCGGCACCGGTATTGTGAGGCTCGCCGCGCCGGAGCGCGTGATCTCTGCCTGCGCCGCGCAGGTATGCGAGTGCACCTTTCTGCCGCTGCCCGAAGCCGCGGGCTTTTCGCATTTGCCCGCCGACGCTATTGACGCGATCCTTGCTGCAGCCGGGCGTTCAAGCGCCGTGCTTGCCGGATGCGGGCTTGGGAATTGCGCCCGCACTCGCTCGATAATCGAGGCGGTCGCAGGCGCGGAGACTCGCCTGCCCGTGCTGCTAGACGCCGACGCGCTAAACTCGCTTGAGGGCGACATATCACCGCTTGTGCGGCTAGGCGAGCGCGCGGTGATAACCCCGCACGTCGGCGAGTTCTCAAGGCTTACCGGTATACCGATATCCGATATTAAGGAAAAGCCCGCGAAGATTGCGGCTGAGTTTGCAAAGTCTGCCGGCTGCGTGGTGGTGCTCAAGGATTTTATCACGCATGTCGCCTCGCCCGGCGGGGAGGCATTGCGCTGCGGGTCGCCGAACTCCGGTCTGGCTAAAGGCGGCAGCGGCGACGTGCTCGCCGGCATAATAGCCTCGCTGCTCGCCCAAGGGTTGCCGCCGATGCTCGCGGCAGCCGCGGGCTGCGCGATACACAGCGAGGCGGGCGCCCGCGCGGCGAAAAGGCTTTCAAAGCGCGCGATGCTGCCGTCGGACATAATAAGCGAGCTGCCCGGCATATTCCTTGAAGCCGAGCGACAGTAATTGCGGATGCTTGCCAAACGTCTTAGCTCCTGCAAGGCTGAAACTGCAAAGCTAAAGCTTGCGACAACATATGCTAGGCGACAAGGCAAAATTTCGACGACAAGAGGATTATGATAATGAAAAAGCTTTCCTTTTTCCTTGCATTAGCCCTAACTTTTACTGCTATTGCTACATCATGCGCAAAAGAAGGCGAAAAAGCCGCCTCCGATACCACGGCTTCCCAATCGGTTGAGAGCGAGACAACCGAGCTTGACGCAAGAGCCGCGATTTCGGACGACCTTCCGAGCAAAGACTGGGGCGGCAGACAGTTTCGCATCTTCTCCTCTCCCGGGCGCGAGACGACGTTCTATGCCGAAGAGCAGGACGGCGAGGTCATAAATGACGCCCTTTATAACGCTCGTGCAACGACTGAGGAGAGGTTCAATGTCGAAGTCGTTAACATCCCGTCCGGCGGTGACGACGTCGGGCACAACGATAAAATCCGCACCTCTATCACCGCCAGCGAGTATGCGTTCGAGATAGCCGAAAACCACGACTCGCTTTCGGGCGGCCTTGCGGTGCAGGGCTTGTTCTTGAACCTGTACGATATTCCGTACCTTAATTTTGAAAAGCCCTGGTGGCCTTCCAACGCCGTGGATTCGCTGACTTTCCAGGGCAAGATGTTCCTCGGCAGCTCGAACTTCAGCTTCCGCGGATTCCACTGGACAAGGGTTATATACTTTAACAAGGACCTGCTTCTTGACTACAACATGGAAGAGCCCTACAAATACGTGTTCGACGGCACTTGGACGCTTGACAGGTTCATCTCGCTGGTCAAGGACACTTACGAAGACCTCAACGGCAACAGCCAGCGCGACGACGAGGACCTTTACGGCTATGTCGCCAAAGGGCCGATATACTGCTACCTCGAGCAGTATGATCTGACTCCGGTCATAAAGACCGAGGACGGTGGGCTTGAGCTTGGCGTCAACAACCCGCGCACGCTGACGCTGGTCGAAAAGATGTACTCGCTGCTTTTTGAGTCTGCCGGCGGCTTAATCCGCGACTTTACGACCGCGGAAAAAATGTTCAGCTCCAACCGCGCTCTGTTCGCGTTCGGCTATATCTCAAACGCGGTCGACATCTATCGTTATACCGAGGTCAACTACGGCATTGTGATGCAGCCTAAGCTCGACGATACCCAAAAGCAATACCGCGCCGAGTACACCGACCGGTTTATGCTGTTCCCGATTACCTCCGAGGATCTCGAGTTCTCAGGCATGATATTCGAAGCGATGAGCGCCGAAGGTTACAAGCAGGTGTTCCCAGCCTATTACGAGATAGCGCTCAAGCAGAAGTTTACATATGACGCGGAGTCGGTGCAGGTGCTCGACATCATAAACGACGTGCGCGTGCTCGACTTCTCGTATATCTATATCCCCGAAATCAACGGCATTTTAAACCAGCTGTTCTACAGCAGCCCATCTAGGGATTTCGCATCGCTTTACAAAAAGAACGAAAAGGCGCTTAACGCCAAGCTGCAAAATATTGTAAAGTCTTACGAAAGCCTTGGGTAATAGCCCTATGCTTTGGCTACTAGCCGTAATCCTAGCTTGTAGGAGGTAAAATATGAAAAGGCTATCGCAGCTTATCGCGCTTTGTTTGGCAATGTCTATGCTTTTTGTCTCCTGCGCTAAGGGCGGTGGGGACACTGCGTCCGACACTACCGCCTCACAGGTGACGGAAGCCGAGACGACAGAGCTTGAGGCAAGGCAGGCGATTCCGGACGATTTGCCAAGCAAAGATTTCGGCGGCAGGGAGTTCCGCATCTACTCGTCGACCGGGCGCGAGGATACGTTCTATACCGATGAGCAGAACGGTGAGGTTATAAACGACGCGATTTTTACCGCCATCGCCAAGACCGAGGAGCGCTTTAACGTAGACGTGGTCAACATCGACTCGACCGGCGACGACGGCGGGCACAACGAAAAAATCCGCTCGATAATCACCGCCGGCGAGGACGCGTTCGAGATAGCCGAAAACCACGACTCGCTTTCGGGCGGGCTTGCGATGCAGGGGCTTCTTATGAACCTTTACGACGTACCGTACCTCAACTTTGAGAAGCCCTGGTGGCCGTCAAACGCCGTGGAGACGCTGACGTTCAGGAACAAGATGTTCCTTGCAAGCTCGAACTTCAGCTATCGCGGCTTCCACTGGACGCGCGTCATATTCTTCAACAAGGACTTGCTCGTAGACTACAATATGGAGGAGCCGTATAAGTACGTCTTCGACGGCACATGGACGCTCGACAAGCTCGCGTCGCTCGTTAAGGACACTTACTCCGACCTCAACGGCAACAGCCAGCGCGACAAGGACGACCTTTACGGCTATGTAGCCGAGGGGCCCGTGTACTGCTACCTTGAGCAGTACGACCTTTCGCCGCTTATCAAGACTCCCGACGGCGGGCTAGAGCTCGGCATAAACAATTCGCGCACACTGACGCTTGTAGAGAAGATGTACTCGCTGCTCCACGAGTCGCAGGGCGCGATCATCACCGACTACGGCATGTCTTACGACTGGTTCTCGACCAACCGCGCGCTGTTCGCGTTCGGCGAAATTTATTACGCGGTCGACAAATACCGCTACACGGACATAAACTACGGCATCGTCATGCAGCCTAAGCTCGACGACGCCCAGAAAGACTACCGCGCCGAGTACACAGACCGGTTTATACTGTTCCCAATCACGCTGCAGGACACCGAGTTTGCAGGCATAATCTTTGAGGCGATGAGCGCCGAAGGCTACAAGCTGGTGTTCCCGGCGTACTACGAGATAGCGCTTAAGCAGAAGTTCACGTACGACGACGAGTCGGTACAGGTGCTCGACATCATAAACGACGTGCGCGTGCTCGACTTCTCGTACGTCTATATCCCCGATATCTTCGGGTTGCTCAACACGCTGCTCTATAACAACCCGTCGAAGGACTTTGCCTCGCTTTATGCGAAAAGCGAAAAATCCCTCAACGCAAAAATTAAGCAGCTAATCGAGTCTTACGACAAGCTCGAGCAGATGCTCGGATAGTTGGTGCGCCAGTTTAGCCTATAAATCATCTCGCCCGCCAAAAGCTATCCCGCTTTTGGCGGGCTAATATTTATTATAGGAACAAACGCAACGGCTGCGCGTCATATATGGTGAAAATATTAAGCCTGGGAGAAAAATGCTATGAAATACCGACGGCTACTTTGCCTCGCTTTAGCAATAGTTCTCTGCATGCCAATTTTTTCGGCATGCACTGGCAAAGAAGCGCCAAATGGCGACAGCGTCCCGTTTACGTCGGACGTGACCGGCGGCTACACGCTGTCCGGCGGCGCTTATGTAGCCGCGCGGCTTGGGGGCGTTCCCGCCGAGCTTGCCGCGGCAAAGATAAAGCCGCTGGGCGACGCGCCGGCTGACGCGCTGCCGACCGACGCGGCGTTGGTGCTTACCGCGGCGGGAGCGGTAGACGAGGCGACGGTGCGGCGCTATGTGTCGATTTCGCCCGCCGTCGATTACGAGCTTGAGGCGCTGTCCGATACCGAGTTCAAAATCACGCCGTTGGGCGGGCTTGACTCGGGCGCGGTCTACAGCGTCGATATTGGCGCCGAGGGCAAACCCGCCGCGCTGCGCTATGCGTTTCAGACCGAGCGCGAGTTTAAGATAAAGTGGACGCTGCCGACAGACCGCTCGTTTGATGTGCCGGTGAACACCGGCATTGAGCTGCATTTTACCGAGCCGGTGAGCGGCAATAATTTCAAGGATTTCGTTAAAATCGAGCCGGCGGTGGAGTTTGACGTTTTGCCTTACCCGAACGGCAAGACGGTCGCGCTAGTGCCGAAAAGCTACCTTGAGAAAAACACGGTATACACCGTTACGATAAGCGGCGGGCTTGAGTCGGCGACAGGCAAGACGCTGGGCGAGGACGTGAAATTCCAGTTCCGGACCGAAGCCAAGCCGTCGGTAACCGCCGACGGGCGCGTGCAGATTTCACCCGAGTCATATGACCTTGTGTTTGCCACCTCCCAGACCCCTGTCTTTAAGTGGTGGGTCTTCGCATACGATGGGCAGGAAATTAAAGAAGGCGACGCGGAGGTTAAAATCTGGCGTTACCCGTCGGTGCGCGCGCTTGCAGAAGCGGTCAAGAAGATGAACGAATCGCGAGGCGACGTGTATTTTTCGGGCGAGGGCTACAGGTACCCCACCGATGGGCTTGAGAAAGTTGCCGAGTATTCAGCCGCGCCGGCGGTGCTTGAGGATAGCCTTTACTCGCGCAGAAGGTACGTCGAGCTGCGCACGCCCGGCAGGGGAGTTTACCTCTGCGAGGTGACGCTTACAGCGTCATCCTCCGGAGAGCCGGTGACTAGGACTTTCCAGGCTATCGTGCAGGTGACCGACCTGCGGCTTTACACCGAGTCGCATGAAAACAAGCTGCTTTTGTGGCTCGAAGGCGCTGGCGGGCTTGACGCATCGTACGCGAATATCACCGCGGAGCTTTTCAAAGACAAAGGACAAAACTACTGGAACATTGACCCCGCGGCGGCGGAGTATAAAACCGTAACAGCAAAAGCCGATGGCTACGGCATCGCCACGATTGACGTGGGGGGCGCGAACTTCGCCTATATCATAGCCGAAAAAGGCGAAGACGCGCTGTTCCGCTATGCCTCGTTATACGATATCAAATATGCAAAAGAATATTTCGCGACGGTTTTCACCGACCGCGAGGTGTATTTTGCCGACGACGTTATAAATTTCCGCGGCTTTATGCGCCCGGCGCGCGGCGGCGAGATGCCGAAGCGCATTTATGTGACGACGGGCACAAACACAAAATTCAGCTTACCGGTCGCGCCCGACGGGAGCTTTGCGGGCAGATATATCCTAGAGGATTTCTACGGTTGGGGCGTTTCCTTCAGCTTTGCCGACGAGGCGGGCAATACCATAACCTACAAAACCGTTCGCGTCACGCAGGAGGAAAAGCCGGTCTACACGGCTCATATTACGTTTGACCGTCCGGCGTATAACTTCGGCGAGGAGGCGACTGTCACAATCGACGCCGCGTTCTTCGACGGCACGCCCGCGCCGGGTCTGAAGTTCGAGCTTTCGTTTAGCGATTTCTCTGGTCCGGTAATGCTCGTCACCGACTCCGAAGGCAAGGCGGAGTACAGGCTAAAGACCGGCAAAGTCAACGTTTTCTCGACATATCCCCACTATATCTCATGCAGTGCGCAGCTTATGGGGTATGAGGGCACGACGCTGCATGTATACGCGAGCGCGCTGTACTTCCACAGCGACGTCTATTTCTCGTACAAAACTGTGGAAACCGACGAGGGTGAGCGTTATATTATTGTCACGCTCAATAGGTTCGACCAAAAGAAAATCGCAGCTATAAAATCGGTCGACGAGCTTTACGGCGAGGGCTTCCCGGAGAAGCTTTTCGCCGGGCCTGCGGAAGGCAGCGTTACTGTAACGCTCGCCGAGACTTGGTTTGATGAGATTGAGACCGGCACAGTATATGACCCTATAAACAAAAAGACGACGAAGACCTACCGCTACGAAAAGCGCGACAAGGTGCTCCGGACTTGGGATGAAAGCTTTAAGGCCGGGCAGATAAGGCTCGATTATGTCGACGCGCAGTCGGGGCATTATACCTACTACACTGTCAGCTACCGCGACTCGCGCGGTAATACCTATAACTTGACGATAAACGCGCAGGCGGGTAACGACGAATGGTACATTTACCGCGGGCAAGGTGGAAAGTATTACGAACTTTCCTACGACAGCTCGCCAAAGAGCGTTGGTGACAAGGTTGAGCTGGTTTTGACCTACGGCGGCGAGCCGGTCAAAGGCGGTCGCGCGCTTTTTACCGTCTATACCGATAAGCTTGAGCGGCACGCGGTAACAGCCGGCGGCTTCTCGCTTGAGTTTGAGGAAAGCTTTATCGCCGGCAACCAGATATACGCCACATACTTCGACGGCACAGACTTCGCCTATATCGGCTCGGCATTTCTGCAATATGACTACGAGAAAAACTCGTCGCTCGAGCTTGAGATTATAACCGACAAGGACACCTATAAGCCCGGCGAGAAAGCGACGGTAACAGTCCGCGTGATCGATAAGCTCACCGGCAAACCGGTAACCGGTGGCACAGTTACGCTTGCCGTTGTCGACGAAGCCTGCTTTGCGCTCGGCGAGCAGAGCTATGACCCCGCGGCGGAGTATTACGGCTACCTTAGGGCGATCCCGTATATCAGCCGCAACGCAGCAGTTTCGCTGTTCCCGGTAGGCGGTATCGCTTATGATACGGCTTTGGGAGGAATCGGCGGGCCTGCCGCGGAAGAGAAGGCGGTGGGAGGGCCGCGGGCGATGGGCGGCGACAACATGCTCGCCGCTGACGAGGCTGCTATGGACGGCACGGCATCGGCGAAAAACGCCCAAATTCGCGAGATATTCCTCAACACCCCGGTGTTTGAGACAAAAATCGCTTCAGCCGACGGCACCGCGACGTTTACGTTCGACGTGCCCGGCAACATCACCACATGGCGACTGACCGCGGTCGCCGAGAGCGAGGTGTTGGCAAAGGCGGGCGGTGTCAAGCTTGGCGCGGCGAAATCTGAGGCGATTGCAACGCTGCCGTTCTTCGTCAGCGCATACGCGAACAGCCGGTACATTTTCGGCGACGAGATCGTGGTTTCGGCGCGCGTTTACGGCACGGGTCTAGAGCCCGGCGCGCTGGTAGAATATATCGCGACGCTTGCCGACGCGGCAGGGAACACTATTAAGTCGATTGAGAAATCCGCAGCAGCGGGCATGCAGGTGTTCTTCTCGTTCGGCAAGCTCGGGCTTGGCGGCTACACGGTAACCGTCGCAGCCGCGTCCGGCGGATACTCTGACGGCGTAAAGATACCGTTTGAAGTAATCGAAACCGGCGTGCTCGTGCCGGTATACCGTACAATAAAGCCAAGCGAGATAGACTCGCTTAACCCTTCCGCCTATCCTATTACGCTCACATTCTACAACGCTGCTACAGAAGATTGGCTTCTTGTAGCCAATTACGTGATACAGCGCCGCGGCCTCCGCGCCGACACGCTTGCGGCATACTACGCCGTAGGCAAAGCCCTTTCGGAGTTTTACGGCGGCGGGGAGTATTTCGAGAAGCTGCTTGATGAGGCAAAAGAGAAGCTCTCGTCGTACGGAAACCTCTACGGCAACCCGCTTATCCCGCTTTTGCCGTACAGCAGCGAGAGCATCGAGCTTTCGGCGCTTATATTGGCTGCAGCGCCCGAAGCGCTTGGCGAAAGCCGGCGCGAGTCGATTGCGGGCTACCTTGAGGAGCTGCTTGAGAGAGGCATTGAGGACGAAACCGAGCTTTCGGCGCTATACCTCGGGCTTGCCGCGGCGGGCAGGCCGGTGCTAACGGAGCTTCGCTACCTCGCAGAGCACTGCGGTGAAATGCCGCTTATCCCGCAGCTTTACATTTGCGCGGCGCTGGCCGAGATAGGCGACTACGGTTCGGCGGCGGAGCTCTACGCGCAAATCCGAAAAAAATATGCTTCCGCCGGCGAGGACGGCACGCTCTGGTTTGCAGAACCTGATGCCAATGCCGAGGACAGGATAGCGGGCGCGGCGGCGGCACTGCTTTCAGCCTCGCATATCGCGCGCGACGACGCCGACGCCTTGGCGAAATTCATCATGTCGCGCACCTCGGAGATTGAGCTTTACGTTTTGCAGCTTGCGGAATATGTCTGCGCGTTCATACCAGCCGACGGCGGCGAGCTTGCGCTCGAGTATATGACTGCAGACGGCGAGCGGCACTCTGAAAAGGTCAGCCCCTACGGCTGGGTATGCCTGACGCTTGACAAGCAGTCGTTCCAAGGGTTTAAGCTAATCTCGGCTGACGATGGCATAATGGTGCGCGCTTCCTATATGGACTCGCCCGAGGAGGCGGTGGAAGGCGCGAAGCCGACCGAGGAGGCATCGCTGAAAAAGACTATATCGGTCTACGACGAGGCGAGAGGTCTTTACAAAGTCACGATAGAATATAAAATCACAACCGACCGCGACCGCTCGTTCTTCGTGCTGACCGACCTTATCCCCTCAGGCGGGCGTTTCTTCTACTCCGAGCCGAACGAATACCATGAGGCGTATATCTACAATGACGGCCAAACGATGCGCGGCGGCATATACGTCGACACGGTCGGCAAAATAGATAAATCGCTCCCCGGAAAGCGGACGCGCACGGTTACCGGCAAGCTCAGCTACATCTTCCGCGCCGCGGTGCCCGGAGAGTATGTGGCGGAGCCGGCATTCATGCAGAATGCCGCCAGCGGCTGCTACGCGGCGAGCGCGAAAGGCACGATAACGCTGAAATAAGACACGGATGATAAAAAGGCTGCGGGATGCCATATCCCGCAGCCTTTTTTTTAGAGTAGTCAGTCCAGAAGAATAAAAGCCACTCGCGATGAAGCTCGGCTACCCGGCGCCCAAGCTCGCCCTCGGAGTCGCCGGCGGCTGTGGCGCGCGGGAGCGTGGTTTTTATCTCCTCCGTCAGCTCCTCAAGCCTCTTATAGTCTTCAGGCGACATATTCCGAAGCTTTGAGGCCGAAGCGTCGACCGTTTTGTCGCCGTATTTTTTGCGCGCTTCCTTGCCATACTTTTTCTCGTTTTCTTCTATCAATTTGGTTTTAAAGCCTTCGAATTTTTCCTTGTCGTTCATAGTAAGTTTGCCCTCCATTTCGGCGATAGCTTTTTCGGCGTTCCCAATTAGCTTATCCAGCCTCTCGCGCTCAGCCATCAGCGCAGCGCGGTGCTGCTTTAGCGCAGAGAGCCTGTCGTAGCCGCCGGCGTCGACAATTGCCTTAATCTCGCCGGCAGGTATGCCCAACTCGCGGAAGAAAAGTATTTTCTGCAGTCGGTTGACCTGCTCGTTGCTATAAACGCGGTAGCCGTTTTCTTTACGCTCGGGCACTAGCAGCCCGATAGCGTCGTAGTAACGCAGCGCGCGGCTGCTTATCCCCGCAAGCTCGGCAAGCTGCTTTACGGTGTATTCTTTCGCCATACGCTCCCCCTCGGGGTTTATTTTGCACGCGCGGGGTTATTATAAACCTTAACGCCGCGTCAATGTCAAGAGGGAAATAAATAATAATTTTTTTCCGCCCTTATCGGGGGAGGTCTTATGGCAAATAAAAAAGCCGCCGGGTTTGCGGCGGCTTAAATCTTATCTATATGCTTAAATTTAGTCGACAGTCACGACACAATGGATATCGAGCCTTGGGAGCTTTACGAGCGCGACGCCCTTCTCTTTGTCGTAGGCATATTCGAGCGGGATATGTTCGGGCTCGCAGTATATAGCTTTCGGCTCGTATTCGGTGCGCAGCTCAAGCGTGAGGTCATAAAGCGGCGGTATTTCGTCGAACGCGCGGTAGTGCGAGTCGGAGTGCACGCCGCTTGTGTTGAGCAGGTTTATGCGTAAATGTCCGTCGGCCCCGCGCATCAGCATCAGCTCGACGAGGCGCGAGCCGTGGACGCGCACTGTCGGCGTGAATACCGAGCCGATGATTTTGTCTACAAAGTTGCGCACTACCGGCGACTTCATGCTAGCGTACGGCCCGATGTCGAAGTATACGCCGGTAATCGTGCCTTCGCCGTATTTTGTGCGGGTCGCGGCGACAGGCCCGGACGCTGCCTCTGCGCTGCTGCTGTCGCCAAACGCAAACCGGCTAATGACCTCCGACGACTCGCAGGGGCGGGCGTTACAGTAGCGGGTCTTTAGCGGGGCAAAGCGCGCACCGTCCCAAACCCTTATATAGGTGGGCTTGTCGCTTGCGCCGTCTATCTCGACGTCAAGGTATGCGCGGAAAATCTCGCAGCTGTTATGCCCGGTCACGATGAGGTTGCCGCCTTGGGCTACGTACTCGATGAGCTTGTCTTTGAGCGAAGGCTCAATCGCCTCCAGGTTCGGCACGATTACTGCTCCGTAGCGCGCCAGGTCGCAGTCGAGCATGTAGTGCGACATTAAAATCTCTACCGAGTACCCAGCGTCGAGCGTGGCGAACAGCAGCCCCCTTAAGTCCTCGACGTGCCTTGAGCCATGCGGCGTGAAAAGGTCAGTTTTACCTTTATAAAACGCGCGCTCGGAGAAGAGAAGCGCGACCTGCGGGACGGGGATCGCATTATGGCACAGCGACTCCCGCGCGCGGCAGAACTCGGCGAGCTTTGCCCACATCTCGATCGGCCAGTCTTGGATTGAGCCGACGCACTGGCGGTTGTAAAACTGGAATCCGCCACCGAGCATAATTATTGCTGCGGCTTCTTGGCAAAGCTGGGCGAGCTCTTTCACGGTCGGCACGCCGTCTGCCATCGAGAAGCCCCACGCCATCAGGTCCCAGCCGTGGTTGGGCACCGACGGGTCGGCGAACGCAGGCAGCCTTTGGTTCTGCAGGCACCTGCCTTCAAACCGCGCGGTGTTGAGGCTGTCGTTCGGCGAGTAGTCGCCTGAGAGGAAGTCAACCGGTATTGTCGGCTCTTCGGGCACATACGAGGTGTATAGCCAGTTTGACGCAATCTGGAAGTTAGGGGCTGCCTCGTGCACGGCGTTGACATATCGCGTGACATACTCGCGGAAGCCGTCCCGGTTGAACTTTAGGTATTTTTGAAAATCAGGATCGCCCGGCCGCGGGGGCGACTCGCTGTAGAGCTTGAAATACTCGTCGGCTGCGTATTTTGAGTAATCGAGCATCACGGCCCAGCACTCGCCGTCGACCCATGCGCCGTCGAGCCCGTAGTCGACCGCAAGCTCGATTAGCTGCGGGATGAGGAGCTTTTCGGCATAGGGGCCGAACACCGAGTTTTTCTCTTTGCTCGGCTTGCCTTCGGCGTCGACCGCAGCCCAGTCGGGGTTTTTCTCTATTGCGGCGTTATCCCAAACGCCGGAATGGTGGGCATACAGCGCGATCCCGCGCTCGGCGGTCAGCTTGCGCCACATTCGCAGGATGTCGGCATTTATTTCAGGCGCGGGGTTGCCGACTTTTGTCGGATAGCTCGAGATGCCCGGATGGCCTTTGGTGTCGCACTGGACATAGTCGGGCTTCACGGCGTCTAGCATGCGCGCGATGAGCTCGGGATTTGCGTTTTCGCCGATATTCTTCTGCCCCGGCCCCGCGTGGAAATCGAAATGCATGCCGAAAAAGGATTCCGATCTGCGTTTGGCCATAGTTTCACCCCTAATTCTACCTTGTGCAGACATTATACAACATCTGCCACTCGTGCGCAACCCTGCTTTTAGAAATTGTGCAAATTATTTTTCATTTTCGCCTGTGCCCTCGCAGGCGGGGCTTTGCTTTTTTTGCTGCGCGGCTTTAAGCTCTTCGATCCGGCGGCGTTTAGCCCGGATGCGCTTTTCGCGGTTTTTCTCGCGCCGGTCGACCGGCGGCGGCTCCTTTAGCCCCGCTGCCTCGAGCGCGCGCGGCCAGGGGCCGAGAAAAGCCTTGATTGCTACGACCTCTTCCTCGGCAAAATCCGCGCGTTTGGGAAGCCTATCCTCGCCTGCGGCGGAAAGCTCCGCTGCTTTTTGCCGCAGCAGCTTTAGGCATAGCTCTTTTGTGTACTTGCCTTTTGCCATAAACTTAAACTTTGCGTCCCTATTTTTTGCGTTATGTTGGGATTTTGCGGCGGGGCGCTTTTGCGATTATTATAGCTTTCGCGAGGGCGGGTGTCAATGCAAATTCTGTTGACAGCAGGTATATTTAATGTTATACTATCCAAAAAATTTACAATTTATATTTATTTTTCGAGGGTGCCTATGGAGTTTTACGCAGGACGCGGCGACGAGTCGATGTACGACGAACTTATGACGCTGCTTAACAGGTCGTTTGAGTTTGAGGATGGGGAAAAGGGCTTTTTAGGCTTGCTCCCCAAGCTTTACAAACCAGAGTACAACCCCGGCTACTATAACTATGTCGTGCGCACCCCGGACGGAAAGCTGAAAGCGGCGGTAGGCGCATACGACCAAGACGTATATGTGGCGGGGGTGAAGCTGCATAGCCGCGGCATCGGCAACGTCGCCGTCATACATGAGGCGCGCGGCGAAGGCTATATGAAGCTGCTGATGGACATGGCGATGAAGGAAATGATAGCTGACGGCGTTGATTTCTCGGCGCTCGGCGGCCGCAGGATGAGGTACCGCTACTTCGCGTTCGACTCGGCTGCGCCCATATACAAGTTCAGGGTCGAAGGCCACGACCTGCGCCACTATTTCGGCGACGAGCACGGCGGCAGTTTCGAGTTTTGTGAGATAACCTCGCCCGGCGCGCCCGAGCTTGCCGAGATGAAAAAGCTTTACGAGGCCGAGCTGCTTTCGTCCGACCGC
The DNA here is from genome assembly GCA_012840355.1 of Clostridiales bacterium. Classification (GTDB taxonomy): domain Bacteria; phylum Bacillota; class Clostridia; order Oscillospirales; family CAG-272; genus DTU078. The sequence goes on from DULN01000008.1 coordinate 26,772, forward strand.
GGGGATATTGCAAAGTTTTACGACACCCTTAAGACCTGGCGTCAGCGCGTATTTGCGGCGCGCGAGAAGGGTACCGGCAGGTTTGTCGGCTACTCCGTCGGGCATGACAATATCTCTGAGCTTGTGCTGGCAAATGACGCCGACCTTGACGAGTACATACACGGCTACATGAAGAGTCAAGGGCTTGGCAGCCTAGGCGTCGGGGTCCCATACTACAAAAAGAACCGCGCCGCACGGATAACCGAGTTTGCCGCTGACGCGTCGCTTGGAAACACTGAGCGTTACGCGATAATAAACTATAAAAACGTAATCGCCGCTTTCATGAAGCTCGCCGCCACCGAGGCCGAGCTTGCGGACGGTCGCATCACGATGCTAATCCACGGCTTTGCGCGCGACGAAAAACTCGAGATTGCCGTCAGCGGCGGCGTGCCGTATGTCGAGGAAACCTCAAAAGAGCCCGACGTTGAGCTTTCTCATTTCGACGCGATAAACTTGCTGTTTTCAGCGGTGTCGCCGCTTCGCGAAAAGCTGCCCGCGGCACCCCGCAGCTGGTTGCCTTTGCCGCTGTTTATGTACCACGCCGACGCGGTGTAAGGGCACGCGCCAAATAGCAAAGCCCCAAAGCATGATAAGCCTTGGGGCTAGTTGAAAACCTTGTTTGCCAAACAAAAAGCGCCGGGGTATAGCCCTCGGCGCTTTATATTAACCGTATATCTCGATCCACACCATAGGCGTGCCCGGCTCGCCGTACCTTATGCCGCCAAACTCATCCGCCCGCTGTTCGGCTTCGGCAATAAATGCCGCGTCGCCCTCGATGAGATATGCCGCGTAGCCTTCACCATATACCGATTCGGATGCCGCCGGGCGGCTATCAATTGGCCCCTCGGTGCGGATTATGGCGACTTGGCTCGCTTTGCCTAAGAATTTCGGCGCGTACTCTTTTATAAGCTCATCCGCGCTCGGCGCGACAAGCATCATTTTGCCTGGTATCTCGGCTTCGCCCCTGTATCCGGGCGAGTAGCCTCCTTGCTCATCGGTTGTACCGCTTGTATCGGGCGGCGCGGTAAAGCCTTTCGCCACGCTGTCGTCTGGCTCATCTTCAGGCTCGGGCAGAGAGAACATCAGAATATCGCCGCCCGTCTCAGCCGCTCTTTCGCCCGCGAGGGTTTCCTCCGCGGTGCTTGGCGCCGCTTTATCGGCGGCGGCAGAATAGTGCTCTGCTGCGGTGGCTTCGCCCGAGCCGGCGGAATCGGTCCGCTTCATAAACGCGGGCAAAATGCGCCATCCGGCGGCTACCGCCAAAACGAGCGCGGCTGCCGCGACAAGCGTGCCGAAATACTGCGGCAATGCTTTGCGCGGGAAGAGAACCTTTGCCTTCTTGTCCTTTGCTTTGCTGGAGTCCCCGCTTTCGGCGATTCGCTCCATCACGCGCGCGGTGAAGTCGGCAGGCGGCTCGACTTTCGCCGAAGCGAGCATAGCAAGGGAAGCCCGGCAGCGCTCAAGCTCTTTGCGGCATGCCTGGCACGTGTCAAGGTGCGCCTTGACGCACGAGGCTATTTCATTGTCGAGATTTCCTTCGAGGTAGTCAAAGAGCTTATCTCTGACATACCGGCATCCCGTATTTGACATATAACAAACCAATCCTACTTTGAGGTTTTTGCGCTGCGGCGAGTGTCCGCAATAGCTTTTTCACCTACTATGACGCGGCTCTTTATAAAATGTTCCGCTTGACAAGGTACTCTTTTATGGCAAGCCTGGCACGGTTTAGCCTGCTTTTGACCGTCCCCAGCTCAAGTCCCAAAAGCTCGGCAATCTCCTCGTAGGATTTGCCCTCGATTTCGCGCAGTATTATAATCTGCCGGTGAGTCTCCGAAAGCGACAAAATCGCCTCGTGCACCGCGCGCTCCCGCATCTTGCGCTCGAGCGACTCGGACGGGTCGGCGGACGGGTCGCTGTCGGGTATATCGAGCTGCCTTGGGTCCTCGTCTTCTCCGCTGTAGTCAGATAGCGAAACCGGCAGAATCCGCCGCGAGCGCGCGCGTATGTAGTCACGCACAGTGTTTTGCGCTATCCGGTATATCCAGGTCGAAAACTTCGAGTCCCCGCGGAATTTGCTAAGCGAGCGGTAGGCTTTGACAAAGACGTCCTGCGCGGCGTCAAACGCGTCGTCGGCATTGCGCAAGCTGTGATAGGCGAGGTTGTAAACCATGCCCCGGTAACGTTCGACAAGCTCGGCAAAAGCGGGCTGCTCGCCGCTTGCCGCGCGGCGGACCAGCTCCGCTTCATCAAGCTCGCGGTAGCCCGGGCTTTCGTCAAGCATATTTACAACCTCCTTTAATAATATATGGAATCAAAGCCAATACTAATCTGTATAGCCGTCGCCGCGCTCGGATTCATCCAGCAACCGCAAAAGGATCGCTTCCATTTCCGCGGCTGAGCCCGCGCGGCAGATTGCGTCGCGAGCTTGCGCCGCACCGCGCATGCCTTTTATATAATGCGTTATGGCGCCGCGTGCTTCGAACACGCCGCGTTCGCCCTTATCCTCGCACATTGCGCGAAGGTGAGCGATTGCCGTCTGTATCCGCTCCCGCAGGTTGGGCTCGCCAAACTCCTTGCCCTCGAGCGCCGCGCGGACCTCCGCGAAAATCCAAGGCCTGCCCATAGCGCCGCGCGCTATGGCTAAGCCGGCACAGCCGGTCTCAATTAGCATATTTATCGCGTCGGCAGATGAGTTTATCCCGCCGTTTCCAATGACGGGTATTGACACAGCCCTTACTACCTCTGCTATAATATCAAGGTCGACCGGCGGAGCGTAAAGCTGCTCGCGCGTGCGCCCGTGAACGGTTATCGCGGCGGCGCCAGCCGCCTCGAGCATTTTGGCAAGCTCAACCGCATTTTTCGAGCGCTCGTCCCAGCCGCTGCGGATTTTGACGGTTACGGGCAAAGGTGCAATCGCGCGGGCGACTTCCTTTACTATTTCAGCGGCAAGCCCCGGCTCGCGCATCAGCGCGGAGCCTTCGCCGTTTTTCGTGATTTTGGGCATCGGGCAGCCCATGTTTATATCTATAATATCGGGCGGGTTTTCGGCAGACAGCAGCTTTTGTGCCGCATATGCCATAATCTTCGGCTCGCGCCCGAAAAGCTGGACCGCGGCGGGGTGCTCGCCTTCGCCAAGCCGGGAAAGCAGCGCGGTTTTATGGTCGCCAAAATATAGCGCTTTCGCGGACACCATCTCGGTGACCGTAAGCTCCGCGCCATACTGCCGGCAGATGCCGCGGAAGGTGAGGTCAGAAAATCCCGCCATAGGTGCGAGCATTAGAATCGGGCGCCCGTCCTGCCCGACGGTTACATTCCCAATCTTCATACTCTCTGATTATAGCTAAATGCTGCGCCTAAATGATTAACTTTTTGTTAACAGTTGTCGTAAAAAGCCCGTATTTTCAGGCTTTTTTCGTGGCTATGGGAATATTTTTTAACAATATGTAAATTCTCGTTCGATACTTGCATAATTAAAAAAATAATGGTATAATCGAAATGTTGCAAAAACGGACGGTCCTCTGCCCGCTCTGCACGAACGTCCGGTGTTATTGTACACCCGGCGCGTGGTGTCTATGCCGCATGCCGGAAATAAGTACAAGGAGGAAGTCATAAGTGGATCTTATCCAGGCTTTGACGAAAGAGCAGCTTAAGCCGATCGTACCTAAGCTCAACATCGGCGACAGCGTTCGCGTCTACAACAGAATTAAGGAAGGCAACCGCGAGCGCATCCAAGTTTTCGAAGGTACGATAATCGCCAAAAAGGGCGGCGGCATTTCCGAGACCTTTACGGTACGCCGCGTATCCTACGGCGTCGGCGTCGAGAAAACCTTCCCGGTACACAGCCCGAACGTTGAAAAGGTCGAAATCATCCGTTCCGGCAAAGTCCGCCGTGCGAAGCTCTATTATTTGCGCGGGCGCGTCGGCAAGCGTTCGAAGGTTAAAGAGCAGCTCGTTACCGTCGACGAGTCCAACAGAGCAAATCCCGACGAAGCATGAAAAAAAGGAAAAGCCCGCCCGGCTTCCGGGCGGGTTTTTTCATGGTCGCCGGCAAGTGATATAGCCGTAAATTTTCCTGGCGTGCTGGTGCGCGCTGCGGGAGCAAAATATTAACAAATTGTATTTGACATAATCAAAAAAAGAGGGTACAATATCCGTTGAGCGAAAATTCTGCGCGAACCGCAGCCGCGGCCGCGCCGATAGATAAAATGTTTTCCGGAGGTTTTTTCGGATTATGGATAAAGCAAAACTCGAGCGGCTGAAACGCGCGGCCAAAAACATCAGGCTTGGCGCGATCGAGGCCGTATATAGCGCATCGTCGGGCCACCCGGGTGGTTCGCTTTCGATAGCGGATGTGCTTGCTTACCTTTATATGGAAGAGATGAACATAGACCCTAATAACCCGCAAAAGCCCGACCGCGACAGGCTGGTGCTTTCAAAAGGGCACGTTACCCCCGGCCTTTACGCGGCGCTTGCGGAGCGCGGATTCTTCCCGAAAGAGGAGCTTAAGAATTTCCGGCAGATCGACAGCTACCTGCAAGGCCATCCCGATATGAAAAGCACGCCGGGCGTAGATATGACGACCGGCTCGCTGGGTCTGGGCTTTTCGGCGGCTTGCGGAATGGCGCTCGGCTCAAAACTTTTAGGTTACAACAACCGCGTGTACGCCATTCTCGGCGACGGCGAGCTTGAGGAAGGGCAGATTTGGGAGGCGGCGATGTTCGCCCGCCATTATAAGCTCGACAACCTGACCGCGTTTGTCGATTTCAACGGCTTGCAGATAGACGGCAAGATAACCGACGTTGTCGACCCCACGCCGATCCCCGAGAAGTTTGCGGCGTTCGGCTGGAACGTCATCGAAATCGACGGTCACGATTTTGTGGCGATCGAGCGCGCTGTGGGTGCCGCTAAAGAGTGCAAAGGCAAGCCCACGGCGATTATTTGCCACACCACGAAGGGCAAAGGCGTATCGTTTATGGAAAACGAAGCCAAATGGCACGGCTCCGCGCCGAATAAGGAGCAGTACGAGCAGGCGATAGCCGAGCTTTCGGCGCTTGAGTAAAACAAAAACCTAGGGAAAAGGATTAGGCGTATGGCATACAAAGTTGGCGATAAGATTGCCACTCGCGAGGCGTACGGCGACGCGCTTGTCGAGTTTGGCGCAAAATACCCGAATGTCGTGGTGCTTGACGCGGACCTCGCCGAAGCTACCAAAACGATAAAATTCAAAAAGGCATACCCCGAACGCTTCTTCGACTGCGGCATCGCGGAATCTAACATGGCGTCGGTAGCCGCGGGGCTTGCGTCCATGGGGCTTATCCCATTCGCCTCGTCGTTCGCGATGTTTACGGCGGGCAGGGCATTCGAACCTATCCGCAACTCGATCGGTTACCCGCATCTCAACGTTAAAATCGGCGCGACGCACGCGGGCATTACGGTCGGCGAGGACGGCGCGACCCACCAGTGCCTTGAGGACCTCGGCACAATGAGGCTTATCCCCGGCATGACGGTGCTCTCGCCTGCCGACGCGGTCGAAGCGCGCGCCGCGGTCGAGGCTGCGATAAATATAAAAGGCCCTGTCTATATCCGTTTCGGGCGCTACGCGGTGCCGGTGATATTCGAACAGGATACGTATAAAATGGAGGTAGGGCGCGGCATAATACTTGCCGAAGGGCGCGACGCGGCGATTTTCGCGACCGGCTTTATGACTCATGCCGCGCTTGAAGCAAGGGCGCTGCTTAAAAACGATGGCATCGACGCTGCGGTTATAAATATCCACACAGTAAAGCCCATCGACCGCGAGCTTGTAATAGCAATGGCAAATACCACCGGCGCTATCGTGACATGCGAAGAACACAACATAATTGGCGGGCTGGGCGACGCGGTGTCGGAAGTGGTGTGCGAGTGCTGCCCGGTGCCGGTGTTCAGGGTCGGAGTGCGCGACCAGTTCGGGCGCAGCGGCAAAGTTCCGCCGCTGCTTGAGCACTATGGGCTTACACCAGCAGTGGTAGCTGAAAAAGTGAAAGCCGCGGTCGCGCTCAAAAAATAGCCTTATGCCGCGGCGGGCCATAGGAGGTAGCATATGGCGGAAATAACAATAACGAAAGATAATTTTGACGAAGTAGTCGCCGGCGCCGAAGTACCGGTTTTGGTCGACTTTTGGGCGCCGTGGTGCGGACCCTGCCGCATGCTCGCCCCGATTATCGAGGAAATAGCGAAAGAGGCTGAGGGGCGCTATATAGTAGGCAAGATCAACGTCGACGAAGAAGAAGAGCTTGCCGACAAGTTCGGCATCATGAATATACCCACGCTGATAGTGTTCCGGGCGGGCGAGCCCGTGAAAAAATCGGTCGGCTACAAAAGCAAAGCCGAGGTGCTCTCTCTTTTAGGAATTTCGCCCGAGGCTGAAAGCTGAAAAACGAATACTGTCCGGAAAGGGCGCGGCTGTCGCGCCTTTTCTGCGCCTTTTTTATGTTTTATTGCGAAAAATGGCATAAAATAAGCGTAAGCGGAAAATTCGCGTGGGTTTTACGCAAATATGGGGAAAGACGGCTTGGAGTTTCATGGTAAAGGGTAAATCTATTCGCGGAAGCATAATGCTTGTATTCGCCGCGATGATCTGGGGTTCGGCTTTCGTCGCCCAGAGCATCGGGCTTGACTATATGAAACCGCTGACATTTAACACCGTGCGCTGCATAATCGGCGGGATTGTGCTGCTCCCGGTTGTCGCGGTATTTGAAAAAAAGAAAAACGGCAAAAAGAAGGGCGAGCTGCCGCGCGGCTCCGACCCCTCGATAGGCGCGGCGGTCGCCGACGTCTGCGAGTTTGAGGAAGATGCGCCTGCTGCGAGCCAGCCTGAAACCGAGAAAAAGCGCAGCCGGCGTGACCTTTGGCTCGGCGGCGTCCTTTGCGGCATAGCGCTGTTTTTGGCTACGAACGTTCAGCAGATAGGCCTGATGTACACCTCGGCAGGCAAGGCGGGCTTTATCACGACGCTGTACATCGTCATCGTGCCGGTGCTGGGGCTGCTATTCGGCAAGCGCGCGCCGTTTACGGTATGGGTGAGCGCATTTTTGGCGCTCGGGGGGTTGTACCTCCTCAGCGTGCGCGAGGACTTCACAATCGGAGCAGGGGACCTTTTAATCCTCCTTTGCGCGCTCTGCTTTTCGGCGCACATAATGCTGGTTTCATATTTTTCGCCGCGCTGCAGCGGCGTCGCAATGTCGTGCATCCAGTTTTTCGTCGTAGGAATTCTCGGTATAATACCGGCGATAGTACTTGAAAGACCGGCGATAGGCGAAATTTTCTCCGGTTGGGCACCGCTGCTTTATACCGGCGTTTTATCCTGCGGGGTTGCGTACACGCTGCAGATTATCGCGCAGAGGGACGTCAACGAGTCCGTCGCCTCAGTGCTGATGAGCCTTGAGTCGGTGTTCTCGGTGCTGACCGGCTGGCTAATCCTTCACGAACGGCTTTCGGTGCAGGAGTACCTTGGCTGCGCGCTGATTTTCGTCGCGGTGCTGCTCGCGCAGCTGCCGCCGACGCGCATAAGGATGCCATGGGAAAAACGTAAAAAATCGACTTAGGCCTCACTCGCCCGGCCCATCGGGGTTGGGCGTTTTTTATGCGGGGCAAGCTCGGCTGTGCAAAACGCATATTATGGGCGTCAAATTTTAACCTCTACTTTACAAAAGCGCATATATCAGGTATAATTACATTAATAATTATGCGGCAAAAAAGCCGGAGGAATTATTTACCTGATGCTTCGATACGAGATAAAATACGTGTTGACCCGGGGGCAGGCGGAGCTTTTTGCCTCGCGGATTCGAGGGCTGCTTGAGCCCGACCCGTATATGCCGTCGCCCGAAGGGTATGTCGTTTCGAGCCTGTACTTTGACGACAACGCCGACTCGTCGTATTATGAAAAGCTCGCGGGGGCTGAGCACCGGAAAAAGTACCGCATGCGGATTTATAATTTCGATACCAGCCTTGTGATGCTCGAGCGCAAAGTGAAATTAAGAGGGATGATTGAAAAGCAGTCGACAAAAATCAGCCTCGATGCGTTTGAGGGCCTTGCGCGCGGCGATTTCAGCGTGCTTGAGGGAAATACTTCGCAGCTTGCGCGAGAGGTTTTGGCGTGCGCCGGGGCGCGCGGACTTGCGCCGAAGGTCGTGGTAACTTACTTGCGCGAGGCGTATGTCCACCCCGTGTCGAACACCCGGATTACGTTTGACAAATTCCTCGACGCCGGCTGGAGCCCGGCGCGCATGACAGGCAGCAACGATTATGTGTACGCCTTCCCAATGGCGGGCGTGGGCGAAGCCGAGTCGGTTATAATGGAGATTAAATACGATAAATATATCCCCTCGTTTGTCGCGGCGGCACTGTCGCACAGCGGCCCGCAGCTTGCGGCGTCGAAATATGTCCTTTGCCGCGACAAGCTATACAGCCTTGGGAAAATCTACGGTTAGGTAATTGCCTGCCGCAAGGCGGCTTGCCCAAAGATATAAAGCAATTTAGTTAAGGGAGACGTTTTTTATGACATTGCAGAGCCTAATCAGAACGTTCAAAGACACAATAGCGCAGTCGAACCTACTAATGGAGCTGACGACCGAGTACATAGTAGTCTGCATGTCTGTCGCGCTCGCCTGCGCTGCGGTAATCTACCTTGTCTACTTTTTGTTCTACCGTGGTGCTTGCTACAGCGACAATTTCGCGCTGCTGCTCGTTATGGTCACGCTTGTGACTACGATGATAATAGTCACAATCTCGGCGAATATAGTGCTCTCGCTAGGCATGGTTGGCGCGCTGTCAATCGTCAGGTTCCGCTCGGCGATAAAAGACCCGCTCGACGTAGGGTTTTTGTTCTGGAGCATCTCGGCGGGCATAACCTGCGGCGCGGGGCTGTATCTGTTCGCGCTGACCGGCACGATTTTTATCGCAGTCATCTACATTCTTCTTATGTTTGTCCGCGGCAGGGTTACCTCTTACCTCCTCGTCGTCCGATTTGCCGACAGTGCTAAAGAGGCTGTCGACGCGGCGCTTTCGGGCATAAAATACCGCAAGAAGGGGAGCACGAGGACTGCGGATACAACCGAGCTGACTCTTCAGGTGAAGCTTGGCAAAAAACATGGGGACATTGCAGACCGCCTTGCGGCGATAGACGGCGTAGCCTCGGCGATACTTGTCGAGTATACGGGTGATATATAATGCAGCTGCTTCGTAAATCGCGCACCCTATACGCTTTAGCGGGGCGCGGCGTTTCTTTGGTTTTGCCGGAGCCGGCAAAAAGCAAGCCGCAGCTAATATTCGCCGCGGTTCTGCCGTTGCTTTTGGCAGTGTTTATACCGCTTTCGTTCGCGGCTGACGAGCTTTTGCCCGAAGACGCTGGCGAAGGCGAAGCGGTCAGCGTCATGGCGTTCATGGAGGGCTATGACTCGATTATCGCCGAGCTTGAGGCGAAAGAAGCCGGCGAAATCTTGCCGAGCGCAGATCCGCCCGTGCCAAAGGAAGAGGAGGTTTTCTTTTCGCTTGACAGCGAAGGGACGTACTTTTTTGATACCGACCAGTTGCTTGAGATAAAAACCTCAAAGCCGGGGAAGGTCTACTATTCTTTTACCGGCAAAGCGCCCGACCAGCAGTCGGGCACGCTTTACACCGACCCCATACCCCTCCCGTCCGGCGATAATGTCAAAGTCTACAGCATCGCCGCCATCGCGTATTTTGACGACGGAACGGTGTCGGATGTTTACTACCGCTCGTATTTTGTGGGCAAAAAAGCGCAATCAAAATACGACACGCTGGTCTTTTCGATTCTCACCGACCCAGACAACCTAACCTCGCGCGAACGCGGGATTTTAAACCCACGCAACATCTGGCAGTCCGGCAGGGACTGGGAGCGCCCGATAAACGTTGAATGCTTTTTGCCGACCGGCGAGCTTTTGCTCTCGCAAAAAGCCGGCATCAGGCTTTTCGGCGCTTACTCGCGGAACTTTAACCAAAAATCCCTGAGAATCATAGCGAGATACGATTACGACGAGGCCCATAACAGGTTCGAGTATAAGTTCTTTGACGGCATATACTCCTATTTCGGCACGCAGATAGGCGAGTTCAAGCAGCTTGTCCTGCGCAACTCGGGCAACGATTTCGGCGTTGCGTTCATGCGCGACCCGTTGGTGCAGATGCTGTTTGCGCAGCAGGGGTACCCGTTTACAGAGTCGGTGCGCCCGTGCGTGGTATACATAAACGGGAAGCTCTACGGCTTTATGTGGATACACGAGCCGTATAAGGCGTCGTATTTCGAGCAGCGGTACGGCGAGTATGACTACAAGGGCACGTTTGTGGTGCTCCAAGGCGGCGAAAGCTCGATGACCGGCTTTGACCAAGAGTACCGCGCCTTAAAGCCCTTGACGGAATACCGCAAAATGTACAATTACTCCAGGAAAGACCTCACCGACGACGCGGTATACGCCGAGTTGTGCGAGCTGCTCGACGTCGAAAGCTATATACAGCTTTACGCTGCGTTTGCCTACGTCGACAACGGCGACTGGCCTCACAACAACAACCGCGCGTTTAGGTATTTCGCGGCGGAAGGCGAGGACTTCTCGGACGTCTACGGCATGGACGGGAAATGGTATTTCCTCCCGCACGACACCGACTTTGCGTTCAACAGCGACGTCAACGCCAACACCCTCGAGCGCAACCTCAAGGTAGGCGAAATCCAGTACAGCCCGCTGTTTTCGGCGCTGATGAAGCGCGAAGACGTGCGCTGGATGTATGTCACCTATATGCTCGACATGATGAACGGCGCTTTTTCGCCGGCGAATTCCGAGCGCGTGGTGCAGGGCGTAATCAACGGCATACGCAACTCGATTTACATGATGCACAGCGAAAGCAAGTACCTGCCGAATAACAGCGACAACGCATCGTTCGAGCGCCGCGCGCCGAGGATTATAAACTACCTCAAGCAGCGCGGCAAGGTGATGGTAAATTACCTGCAGGATAAGTACAACCTCGGCTACCGCTACACTTTGAGCCTGAGCCTGCCGGACGGCGGCGCGGCGTATGTTAACTCGCTTTATGTGAATAAAGATTTTAACGGTACATATTACGAAAACTACGACACGGTGCTGCGCCCGGTCGTGCCGCCCGGAAAAGCTTTTTCATGCTGGGTGGTAAACGGCGAAGAGGTTTATACTCCGGAGCTGAGGGTTCGCGGCACGGACGTCATCCGCGCGAGGGTAAACGTAGAGCTGCGGCTGGCTGACCCCGAGGTGCCCGAGCTTTCGATATACGAGGTATCATACCGTGGCGACGGCGATTATGTGCTGCTTTACAACAACACCGGCAAGACCGTCTCGACGCTTGGGTATCATTTGACCGACGACCCCTCCAAGCCCGACAAATACATGATGCCGGTGATGTACATCGAGCCCGGCGAAACGGTAAAGGTTTATTTCAAGAGCCGCACCGGGTCGAAGATTCTGCACAGCCTGACGGCAGATTTCGGGCTTAAGGACGGAGAGACGCTGGTACTCTCCAAAAAAGACCCGTACACGCGCGAAATAAAAACCCTCGACAGCGTAAGGCTGCCGAAGGTTGAGTATGGCAATGTATACAGGCGCAACCTCAACTCGGGTGTGTTCTTTGAAGTGTCGCCAGAAACCGAAGGCACGGGCGGGCTTGAGGTAAACCGCATCGCCCGGCTGCCGCGCGCATATACGGGCGACGCAGAGTAAGCGCCTGCCCTATAATACCTGCTGCCCGAGCCCGGCGGCTTGTTGCATAAGCGTCTCACGGTCAGGGAGCTCAATCCAGCCAAGCTCTATCGTTTTCGTCGCGACGTTTTCGCGGAACGCGCGGTCGTGCTCGACGAAAAGCAGCGTAGGCTGGTACTCTAGGATTAGCTCCTCAATCATGATGCGGGACATGAGGTCGATAAAATTTAGCGGCTCGTCCCAGACATAAAGGTGCGCGGACTCGCAAAGTGACCTTGCGAGCGCCACCTTTTTCTTTTGCCCGGAGCTGTAGGTTGAAATATCGCGCGTGAACGCCTCGCGCGGGAAGTCGAGCTTGCGCAAGATTGTGCGCAGCATCGTGCGGCTCACGCCGTAGATGTCGGCGTAATCGTCGAGGCTGCCCGAGAGGTTCGACGTGTCCTGCTGCACATATGAGATTTTAAGCCCTGAGGCTACGAAAAACTCGCCGGTATGGGGTATGCGCTCGCCTAAAATAAGTTTTATAATACTTGATTTGCCGGTGCCGTTCGAGCCACGCAGCGCGACCCGGTCGCCGCGCGACAAAACGAAGCTCACCGGCGGGCAGACCGCGCCGGCGCCGTAATCGATTTTGACGTTCCGCAGCTCGACAAGGCGCGCGGAGTGGTAGCGCAGCGGAGAAAGCTCGAGCTTTTCCGGCTCCTCAAGGTCGCGTAGCAGCGAGGACTTTTGCTCTATGGCCTCCGCCTGCCTGCGTTCGAGGTTTTTGCGGCGCTGCTGCAGCTTGCGCGACTTTTCGCCCGCGTACGCGCGCCAGCCGCCGGATTTTTTCTCGCGCAGCTTAGGGTCGTGGCCTTTTTTCGAGGCTTCTGCTTTGTCGGCCCACTTTTTGGTGCGGCTCGCAGCGTCTTTAAGCCGGCTTATCTCGCGCTCGAGCTTTTCATTTTGCATAAGCTCGAACTCGTCGCGCAGCTTTTTGTTATGGTACCACTGCGAGAAGTTGCCCGCCTGCACCTCGACGCTGTTTTTATTTATCGCGAGTATATGGTCGACACATGCGTCAAGAAACGCGCGGTCGTGCGAGACGAGTATAAACCCGCGCTTGGTGCGGAGGTACGCGGCGACGGCGTCCCGCGCCGGTTCGTCGAGATGGTTTGTCGGCTCGTCGATAAGCGGGAACGCGCCCTCGCGTGAGAATAGCGCGGCAAGCAAGGCTTTCGTCTGCTCGCCCGGCGAAAGAGTGCAAAACGGCCGCCCCATCGCCTCCTCGCGCACGCCGAGCAGCATTAGCTCGCGCACCAGCTCCCAGCCTTTCGCGCCGCCCACGTCGCGCAACGCCTCTATCGTGGGCTTGGTTTCGTCCGGTATTCTCGGCGGGAAGTACTCAAACTCCACGCTCGCCGTAATTTTGCCGCTGTAGTCGGGCAGTTCGCCGGCAAGCAGCCTCATCAGCGTGGTCTTGCCCCTGCCGTTGCGGCCGACAAGCCCGAGCCGCCAGTCGGAGTCAAGCTCAAGATTTAGGTTCTCAAATACGTTTACCGGCGAGCTTTCGTAACCGAATGTGAGGTTTGTGATTTTTATAAGAGACATAAAAACCCTCCTGTTGCAAATCGCAAATGTCAGGGGTCATACCCACGGCGCCGAATCAGCCGGTGCAGGTTTTGCGCTTTTGGCTATCCCGCTTTTAAGATAAGCTTTTAAGATAAAAAGAGCGAATGCGCAAAACTCCCCCGGCGAAAAGGGGCGTCCCGACGGCGCCAAAACAAAGCCCGGGCAAATGCCCGCGCTGGATTCGTTTTGCCGTATGTCGGAACGGTTATTTGCGCATTCGCGAGTCTCCTCAAATTCTCTGCTTTTAGGTTATTCTATCATCTGCCCCCGTTTTTGTCAACCGCGCGTTTGCGCGCCTCTTCGGTAAGCCAGTCGCAAGCGCGGGAGATACCGCCTATCTCGTCGATCAGCCCTATTTCGACGGCTTCGTAGCCGTTTAGGACCGTGCCGAGGTCGGTGGCAATCTCGTCGGTCTCAAACATTAGCTCGCGTAGCTTCTCGGGCGATACGCGAGAGTGATCGGAGATAAACCTTATTATGCGCTCCTGCATCTTGTTGAGGTAGTCGTATGCCTGCTGCGCGCCGAGCACAAGGCCGTTTATCCGCACAGGGTGCAGCGTCATCGTCGCCGACGGCACGATGAACGAGCGGTTTGCCGATACCGCGAGCGGCACGCCTATCGAGTGTCCGCCGCCTATCACCAGCGAGGCGGTGGGTTTGCGCATGCTCGCGATAAGCTCCGAGAGCGCAAGCCCCGCTTCGACGTCGCCGCCCTGCGTGTTGAGGATAATCAGCACGCCGCCGATGCGGTCGTCTTCGTCGACGGCGAATAGCTGGGGGATAAGGTGCTCGTATTTGGTGGTTTTCGTTCCGCTGCCGAGCATATAGTGGCCTTCGATTTGCCCGATAATCGTGATGCAGTGGATAGCCACACCTCGGCTGCGTACTGTCACCGAGCCGTCGCAGCCGGGAGGGGGCGGCGCGCCGCGGTCCGGCTCGCTTTCAGCTTCCTCCTCATCAGCCGCGGCTATGCGCTCGTCTTCAACCATTGCTTCGTCTTTGCCAAATTGCGCCATGTATTCTTTATATTTCATGCGCTTGCTCCTTGTTTATCGAATATTCACCATTAGCCCAATAAATATTAAAATAAGACGTTTATACTTGTAGTGTGGATAATATTTTTTTAAATATGCAATCGACAAGGAGCTTAAAAAATGGACAATAAAGTGCTGGTCGAGACATCGGCGCGCCATGTGCATGTGACCGCCGAGCAGGTTGAGATACTTTTCGGTAAAGGCGCAAAGCTTACAAAGAAAAAGGACCTCAGCCAGCCCGGACAGTTTGCATCGGAACAGCGCGTCACGGTGGTCGGACCCAGAAACTCGATACCGAACGTCGTAATACTTGGGCCGGAGCGTCCCGCCGCCCAGGTTGAGGTCTCGATGACAGACGCTCGAATGCTTGGAATCGCTGCCCCCATCCGCGAAAGCGGCGACATCGCCGGCTCGCCCGGCTGCAAGCTGGTCGGCCCATGCGGCGAAATCGAGCTTGAGGAAGGCGTTATCGTCGCAAAACGCCATATACATATGACGCCAGAGGACGCCGAGCGCATCGGCGTTGAGAACGGCCAGATCGTTTCGGTAAAGGTTAATACGCCCGAGCGCTCGCTTATATTTGGCGACGTGGTCGTGCGCGTGAGTCCGAAATTCTCGCTCGCCATGCACATCGACACCGACGAGTCGAACGCCGCGAATGCAGGCGGGGAAGTATACGGCGAAATTATAATATAAAAGCCGATTAAGGCTCCCAGACTGGCGAGCCGATTTTTTAGGGCAAAAATAAAGCCGAGCCGATTTTGTCGGCCCGGTTTTGTTTTTAAAGCGCGTCGTCTCGCGTGGATATAAGCGATTCTGTGCGGCCAGTTACGCTGTGCTTTATGGGCTTCCATGTCACTCTTGCGAACAGAGCGGTGAACGCGATTGGGATATAGGTAAACATCAAAAGCGGGAAAGTGAATGTGTAAAGCAGCTTTTTTGCTGCTGTCGTGCGTATGCGCTTCCACTCGACTAGCGTTATTAGCAGCCCGAGCGCATAAAGCGTCAGGTAAGCGCGCACAGAGCTTTCTGCAAGCGACTCGACAGCTATCATGATATTGTCTCCGAGCAGCGCGCCCGCTACCGCTAGCGTGACGTTCGCCACGATACCGACGAACGAAAGCAGCATCGCCGGCAAGGTCGACATCGTGAGGTCAAAGCAGGCAAAGTTGCCGCACAAAAAGCCGAGAATCAGCTTTTTGCCGTATTTGCGGTACATCTGAAGGTAGCCTTTCGACCAGCGCATCCGCTGGTGCCACGACTGGATGAAGTCCGTCGGCTGCTCGTCGAAAAACTCTGCCGCGCGGCAAAAACCAATCTGCACGCCGCTTGTTATTTGGTCGGCGGTAAACTCAATGTCCTCGCTGAGCATATGGTAAGTCCAGCCGCCGATTTTGTTTTTTATCCTGCGGCTGAAGAGGAACCCCGTGCCTGATACGAAACAGCTTGTGCCAAGCAGGCTGCGCGCGTGGTTGTGGCAGCACGCGTCGCGGAGGAAATTCAGCCCGTAGCCGGCTGAAATCCAGTTGTCGGCATAGTTTTTCGAGTTGCGGTAGCTGGTGATAATCTCGTACTTCCCGCCCGCAAACATTTCGTTCATGCGCTCGATGTAATCGGGCATGAGGATGTTGTCGGCATCGAATACCAAATAGCCGTCGAAAATGTCGCCGTAATCTTCGCCGATACGGGCAAGCAAGTATCCGAGCGCATAGCCTTTGCCCACGTGCTTTGTGTCTTGCCGCTCATAGACAATCGCGCCGTGCCCGCGCGCGACTTCAGCCGTCGCGTCTGTGCAGTTGTCGGCTAAAACGAATGTGGTCACAAGCTCTATTGGATATGTTTGGCTTTTAATACTGTCAATCAGCTCGCCAATGACTGCCTCTTCGTTGCGCGCGCAGATCAATACTGCGTAGCGAAGAAGCGCAGGGGGCTTGCTTTGCGAGCCCTTTTTTCGTTTTGCGCGCTCCACAGCCCGACCTAAAAGCGACACAGGTACAAAAAGCAGCTGGTACGAGTAAATGATTATAAAAAGCGCAAGTATCGTGTTATTTATAATTTTTAATACTTCCATATCGAATAAATGCGGTTATGTGTTTTTTTCACGGCCGGCCGTCTTTGTGTTTACCAGTATAACAGTTTTTAATTAAAATAAAAGCGGCTAAACTTTACGATTTTTTTAATACTGGATTGTTTTTTTATAAATTATTCACCCATTATATTTTTTGCGTAAATCGAGCTAATTTAAAAAGGGAAAAATTGCGCCAAAATTTCCCCGCCGCAGCGGCGGGGATGTGATTGCAGTTTACGCAGTGTAATAGTATGGGCGGCGCACGCTTTCACCGAACCGCGACAGCGCGCACCGGCGAGGCTTCGGCGTAAAGCTTAAGCGGCAGCGCCATAAACTGATACGAGCGTGGCGCAAGCTCCAGCAGCGCCGATGTTCCGACGAGGTTTTCGGCGATGAATACGCCAGCGGCGAGCAGCATTTTGTGAAGATCATACGGCTCCTTGTCCGGAGAAGGGGTATCAAGCCCGAGGATTTTTACCCCGCGCCTAGCGAGAAACTCCGCGAAATCCGGCGAGAGCACCGGGTAATCCGAGTAGTACCGCATAGGGTCGCCAAAGAGATCCGCAAAGTCGGTGCAGATGATAACCGCGTCACCGGAGTTGATGAGCTTTTCGTATTCCGGCAAAAGTTCGATCGTGCGCTTTCCCCTGCAGTCGAGCGCTACGGCGGGCGCGATGAAGCATGAGGGGCTAAAATCTATTATTGTGCGCCCTTCGGCGAGCAGGTGCGAGGGGAGGTCGATATGAGTGCCGGCGTGAGCGGGCAAATCGAGACGGGTCAGCCGGTAGCCGTCGCGTTCGTACTCGCGGTCGCGTACAAGCCGCGCCTCGCCGTCGCCGGGGAATGTCGGCATGCCCGGTAAAATCGGGTATGAAAGGTCGGCTATAATTTCCATAGTTTGTTTCTTATACTGAAATTAAAACCGCAGAGCCACTGCGGCGTCTGCGGCGGGGGATGATAAATGAGCCGTTTTGCGGTGTTTGTTGCGCGGGTTATTTGTCAAGCCCGAACTTAGCCAGCTTTTCGCGCAGGAAATCGGCAGCCATGCGGATGTCGGTCTCGGGGTTGTCGCCGACTTCGCGCTCGATGGTCAAAAAGCCGTTAAATCCGGTCGAGGCGAGCGCGGGCAGATACTCGTCGAAGTTGACGTCGCCCTGACCGAGCGGCAGCTCCTCCCAGCCCTCCATGTTGCCTATCATCCTGCCGTCTTTGGCGTGGGTGTGAACGATGTACGGGCCGAGGACTTTCGCGGCTTCGGCGGCGTTGTCGCCGACGCACATAACGAGGTTTGCCGGGTCGAAGTTAACGCGGACGCCTTTTGCGCCAAGGCTGTCAAGGAACTCTTTCAGCACAACCGCTTTCTCGGGTCCGGTTTCGACCGCAAAATACGCGCCGATCGAGTCGCCGAACTCGGCAAGCTCGCGGCAAGCCTTGCGGAGAATCTCTTTGGTCTCGTTCTCCTCTTCGGGCACGACGCCGATATGGGTGGTGACGATGTTGCAGCCGAGCTTCTTCGACAGCTCAAGCACGCGCTTGGACTTGTCGATGAGCTCTGGGTTTTTTGCGGGGTCGGTGAACCCATGGCCGAAGTCGCCGCAGAGCGCCGAAAATACCAGCCCGTGCGAGGTGACAATATCGAGCAGCTCGCGCGCCTGCGCGTCGGTCATATCATAATCGTGCGTGCAGTATTTCTGGATGCCCTGCGCCCCAATCTCGGCGGCGATTTTGACCGCTTCCTTGAAGTCGCGGCGGAAGCTTTCGACCATTACGCCGATTTTCATTTCCCAATTAACCTCCGGTGGGTAAAAATATTTCAAATATATTATACATGCTTTTTCTGATTTGTCTATAGACAAAATGTCTGATTTGAGATATAATGTAAAAAAATAATAAAACGAACGTTCTTAAGGAGTAGATGCAATGGCCGAGATTATACCGGCGATACTTGAGAAAAAAGCGTTCATCTGCGACATGGACGGCGTGATATACCACGGCAACAAGCTTTTGCCGCATGTGCCGGAGTTTGTCGATTGGCTGGTAAAAAACAATAAAAAGTTTTTATTTTTGACCAACAGCAGCGAACGCTCGCCCCGCGAGCTGAGCCAGAAACTCGCGCGCATGGGGCTTTCGGTCAGCGAAGACCATTTTTATACCAGCGCGCTTGCTACCGCATCATTTTTAGCCTCTCAGTCGCCGGGCGCGAGCGTATACGTTATCGGCGAGCCGGGGCTGGTAAAAGCGCTCTACGACGTCGGGCTGACTATGAACGACTATAACCCCGACTATGTGGTTTTTGGCGAGACGCGCTCGCTTTCGTATGAGAAAATCGAGCACGCCGTGCGGCTGGTCCAGCGCGGCGCAAAGCTGATTGGCACAAATACCGACCTTACCGCGCCCTCCGAAAACGGGATTATCCCCGCCTGCCGCGCGCTTATCTCGCCTATCGAGATGGCGACGGGTAAAAAGGCGTATTTTGTCGGCAAGCCGAACCCGTTGATGATGCGCCACGCGATAAAAAAGCTTGGAGTCGCAAGCTCCGAGGCGGCGATTATTGGCGACCGCATGGACACAGACATAATCGCCGGCATAGAGTCCGAGCTTGACACGATACTCGTGCTCTCGGGCGTCACGACGATGGAAAACATCAATATGTTCCCGTATCGCCCGACCTATATCTTCCCGCACGTCGGCGCGATTATCGGGATTGACTAAGGGGAGGGGCGGGCAGCCCTTCTTTACATAAAAACAAGGTTCCGCTTAAAAGCGCGGAACCTTTTTATTTGTGCAGTTTTTTTATTTTTGCCACGTCGCGCAACATGCGGAAGGCGTCTCTAAATAGGCGCACTTTCGAGGCGCGGTGGTTTACAATCGTGACCGGCAGCTCGAGCACCTTCGCGCCCGCTTTCTTATAAAGCAACAGCACCTCAAAATCAAACGCGAAGCCGTCGATTTTGCACTGCGAGAATATCTCTTGTACAAGCGGCGCCTTAAAGCACTTTATGCCACACTGCGAGTCGCTGTAACTGAAACCCGCGAGCAGCGAGACGGTTTTGTAAAACACCTTCGATGCGAGCTTGCGCGTAAAGGTATAGCCCGCGTACCCCGCCTCGTGCAGCCTGCGCGAGCCGATTGCCGCGTCTGCGCCCGACTCCCTTAGCGCACCGTAAAACCGACCGATGACCTCGGTGCCGTACGCCAGGTCGCAGTCGGTGAAAAGCACGAATCTGCCGCGCGCGGCGAGGACCCCGTCGCGCACCGCCGCGCCTTTCCCTTTGTTCGGCTTATGACCGACCAGCCTCACGCACGGGTGGGAGAAGGATTTTATTATTTCATCCGACCCGTCGGTGCTGCCGTCGTCGGAGAAGATTACCTCGTACTCGCCGGCTGGGAACAGGCGGTCAAGGTACCCGGTTAGCGCTTGGGCGGTAGCCTCAACAATTGCCGCTTCGTTATAAACAGGGATGACGACTGAAAGCTCCAGCCCGCTATTATCTTCCAATAATCATCGCCGCCAATCGTAGTGTTTTTCGCATGCCCAAAGCTAAGTTTCAATTTTAACCAGTTTTGCCTGGACTGCGATGCGCTCGGACTGCGAGCGGTTGGTACAGGTCGAAAGCGTGAGTATCCGGTCCTTTTCGGAGAACTCGATGCCTTCACGCTGATATATGGAGTTTGCCTTCATCTCGTAGGCGAACTTGACGAATTCCTCGCCCGACGGGAACGCTGTCCTGATATAATGGTAGTACATGTCTGTGATATACACCGCGAAGACTTCATAGGTGAATATGCCGTCGAAGGTGTATACCTCGATGTACTTGTTGTTGTTGAAAAAATCCTCGTCGAAGAAATAGTCTAGGGTATTAAACATCGTCCCGTCGCCCATGTGGTGCCCGTAGAGGATTGTGTTATAGTTTTTCAACACGTTCCTGTTGCACCGGTAATCGGCGAAAATCGCGCCGTTGGGGAGGTAGTCGCCCTTCCACGAATGGTTGAGGTAAAAGTCGTTGTCCTCCGCCTGGACAATTATGTCGTCGACCTTGGTTCCGGGGATTTTGATGTACCCGTAGACATCCTTGTTCTGCAGCCTCCACGCGTTAAGGCTTGCCTTTGCGAGCGCCACCCGCCTGTTGACACTCGATTGCCCGCTGGTTTTGGCATAGTCCGCCTCTGTAAGAGACATGGATTTTACAAAATCGGCGGCAGGGGGGCTTGGGGCAAGCGGCATGGCGAGCTTTACCGGCGCGTCGGGATTGCTGAATATTTCCTCTATGTCAAGCTCGAGCTTGACGCCGGCGTATATCTCCTGCGCGCGGCGGTAGTAATATAGCGTGCGCAGGATATAAAACACGCTGCCGACGAAAACCGCGACGCATACTCCGAGCGTGAGGAGCCTTACCGCCTCAAACGGGCTTATTTTGCGCTTATTGGGCTGCGGCGGCGCGATGTCGTCGGGAGTGAGTGTCTCAAGCGAGTATAGAAATGGGCTCGCGTCGGTATTGTATTCAGGCTCGCTTACGAAAACCCCAAGCTCATGCGGATCGCTATCCGGGCTTCCGTATCCCCCGGGCGGGGGGTACGCCTCTTTTTTCGGCTTAATAAAAGCGGACAGGTTCATGGCAAACTTTAGGCTTTAGCCGGCGGGCTAAATCTCAATCATGCTTTCGTCCCAAATCTCGGGCGCCTGGTAGCCGAGCAGGTTAACTACCGTCGCAGCGACATTTGAAAGCCCGAAAGCCCCGGCTGTTTTGACCTTATATGCGTCTTTGTAGAAGTTATCGTAGATAATAAACGGCACGGGATTGAGCGTATGGCTTGTCTTAGCCTTGCAGTTACCGTTTTTGTCGCATTTCGGCTCGCCGGTTTTCTTGTCGATCTCAAACATCTCGTCGGCGTTGCCGTGGTCGGCGGTGATAATCGCGACGCCGCGCAGCTCGTCGATAACCGGCAAAATGCGCGAGAGCGCAAGGTCTACAGACTCGACGCCGATGACCGTCGCAAGGAAGTTGCCTGTATGGCCGACCATATCGCCGTTGGGGAAGTTGATGCGGTAAAATTTATGCTCGCCTTTTTTGAGCTCCTCTATAATCCTGTCGGTGATCTCCGCCGACTTCATCCACGGCCGCTGCTCGAACGGCACGATGTCGCTTGGGATTTCTATATAGGTCTCAAGGCTTTCGTCAAGCTTGCCCGAGCGGTTGCCGTTCCAGAAGTAGGTGACGTGGCCGTATTTCTGCGTTTCGGAGAGCGCAAGCTCTCTCACGCGTGCGTATGTCAAAAACTCGGTGAGCGAGTTTGTAATCTCAGGCGGGCTTACAAGGTATTTGCTCGGGACATGGAGGTCGCCGTCGTACTCGAGCATGCCGGCGTAGTAAACTTTCGGGTAGCGCACGCGGTCGAACTTGTCGAAGTTTTCCTCTTCGAACGCGCGCGAGATTTCAATCGCGCGGTCGCCGCGGAAGTTAAAGAAGATGACGCTGTCGCCATCGTTGATGGTGCCGACGGGCTTGCCGTCTTTGGCGATGACGAACGGCGGCAGGTCCTGGTCAATCGCGTGGGTTTCGGCGCGCAGCGTGTTTATCGCCTCTTCAGCCGAGGCAAACTGCCTGCCGTCGCCGAGCACATGAGTATGCCAGCCGCGCTCGACCATCTTCCAGTCGGCTTCATAACGGTCCATCGTTATGACCATGCGGCCGCCGCCGGAGGCGATGCAGATGTCGAAGTCTGGGCCGCGCAGCTCGGTAAGGAACTGCTCGAACGGTATGACATACTCGAGCGCCGAGGTTTCGCCGACGTCCCGGCCGTCGAGTAGTATATGCACGCGCACACGCTTTATGCCTTCTTGCTTTGCGCGGATGATCATCGCCTTGAGGTGGTCGATGTGCGAGTGCACGTTGCCGTCCGAGAAAAGCCCGATAAAGTGCAGCGTTGAGGAATTCTCAAGGCAGTTTTTAACCAGCCCCCTCCATGTGTCTGACGCGAACATTTTGCCCGACTCAATCGAGAGGGTGACGAGCTTTGCGCCCTGCGCGAAGATTTGCCCTGCGCCGAGCGCGTTGTGCCCAACCTCGGAGTTGCCCATATCGTCGTCTGTGGGGAGCCCGACCGCCGTGCCGTGAGCTTTGAGCTTCAGCGTCGGGTAGCGCGACATAAGCATGTCCAGCGTCGGCGTGTTCGCTGCTTCTACCGCGTTGCCTTTGTTTTTGGGTGCAAAGCCGATGCCGTCCATTACGACCACGAGCAGCGGCCCCTCTATGCCAGAAAACCCAGGAAGTTTTTTCGGTGTAAGATCAGCCTGCATATCTATGTTCCTTCTTGGAGTTTAGATTATTTTGCTTATTACTGCTATTATAGCTTGAAAATATGAATAATGCGTGTAAAAAACGATTCATAATCTGAATATTTCGTAAAAATATAAAAATTTTCGCCGTGGGCTTACAAATTTCGGCGCGCCGCTTTGCGCCCGTCAAAAGCGGCAAAGGGCAGAACTCGTCGCATTCATAGGCCGCGCCGGCAAGGTGCACAAAAAGTTTCGCCGTATTGTATAAACTTCGGCTAATCGCATCCTTGACTTTAATAATTTAACATGCTATCATATTAGCAAGTTAAAATATATTGCCTAGGGAATAAAAATGGAGAGCAAAAACCTTAAAATCAACGTACCCGACGGGATGCGCGACCTTGTGTTTGGCGACTGCCGGCGGTACAGTGCTATCGAGCGTAGGCTCGCGGAAGTCTATGAGAGCTTAGGCTACAGGGAAGTGCGGACGCCGGCGCTCGAGTACCTTGAGGTGTTCGACGGCGGTAGCGCGCTCCCGCGAGAGCGGATGTATAAACTGACGGACAACTCGGGCAGGCTGCTTGCGCTGCGCGCCGACAACACGATGCCGATGGCGCGAGTGGCAGCGACAAAGCTACTCGGCGAGCTGCCCGCACTCTTATATTATAACCAAAGCGTGTTCGCTGTACAAAGCGAGAATTCCGGGCGCGCGGGCGAGATAATGCAAAGCGGCGTCGAGATAATCGGCGCGCCGGCGCCCCGCGGCGACCTTTTGTGCATTTATACCGCGATAAAAGCCCTGAGAGTGCTTGGGTTGCCGTTCAAGCTCGAGCTTGGGCATGTGGGGTTCTTCAACAGCCTGCTTTGCGAGCTTGAGCTAACTGACGAGGCGAAGACCGACCTGCGGCGGCTCGTCAACGCGAAAAACGCCGTGCTTCTCGGCAGTTTTGAGGGGCTTGAAAAATCGCAGCTTGCGAGGCTGCGCCGCATACCTCTGCTTTACGGCGGCGAGGAGATTTTCGACGAAGCCGAAGAGGTGGCGGCGGGAAACGAAGGCGCGCTTATAGCGCTGGAGTATGTAAAAAAGCTGCACCGGCTGCTTGAGGAGGCGGGGCTTGCGGACGATATAATTATAGACCTTGGCATTGTACATGAGATTGACTATTATACCGGCGCGGTGCTGCGGGGCTATACCGCGGGCGCGGGTGAGCCGATACTGAGCGGCGGCAGGTACGACGGACTGCTTGAGAGCTTCGGTCACAGCGTGCCAGCAACCGGGTTTGCGATAAACGTGGGGCTTGTCGCCGAGCGCCTTGCCAATGCAGGGGTTGGCGAAAATGGCGGCGCGCCGGATGTGCTTATACATTACCCAGGGCATGAGTTTGCAAAAGCAGCGGAGCTTGCCGAGCGGCTCGCGAGCGAAGGAAAGCGCTGCGAGCTGTCGTGCTTTGGGAGCGAAGAAGAGGCGCGGCTCTATGCGGCAGCGCGCGGCATTCTGGAGGTGGTCGTGCTGTGATAAGGCTGGCGCTCACAAAGGGTCGGATAGAGTCTGAGGCGATAGCGCTGCTTGAGCGCGCGGGATACGACTGCTCGGACCTTGCGGAGGAGCGGCGCGGCAGGCGGCTTATCTTTCGCACAGGCGGCGAAGAGCTTGAGATAGTGCTCGCGAAAGCGGGTGACGTGCTTACTTATGTCGGGCATGGCGTTTGCGACGCGGGCATCGTGGGCAGCGACACGATAGCAGAGCAGGGCAGCGACGCCTGCGTGCTGCTCGACCTTGGGATTGGGCGCTGCCGGTTTGCGCTAGCCGGGAAAGCGGGGCAGTGGCGCGGCATTGGCCACCGGCGGCTTACCGTCGCTTCAAAATACCCGAACGTCACGCGCCGGTGGTTTGCCCGCCGCGGCGCGGACGTCGAAGTAGTAAAAATCGAAGGCTCGGTCGAGCTTGCGCCTTTACTCGGGCTTGCCGACGCGATTGTAGACATAGTCGAGACCGGCACGACGCTCAGGGAAAACGGGCTTGAGGTTTACGAGGTAATATCGGATGTTTCCGCAAGGCTTATTTTCAACATGGCGTCGATAAAGCTAAAAAAAGCCGAAACCGACGAGCTGGTGCGCCGGGTGCAAGTGGCAATCGGCTCATAATAAAGTAGGGGGCAAAAGAATGTTTGAGATATACGAAAAATCGCGCTCTGGGGAGCTGCTTGGGCTGTTGCGGTCGCGCGCGGGCGAGGCGGCAGCCGAGGCGTCTGAGTCGGTGAAAAAAATAATCGCCGACGTGCGGGCGAGCGGCGACGATGCCGTAAGGTACTACACTGAGAAATTTGACGGCGTGAAAGGCGCGCCGTTTTGGCTCGATAAATGCGAAATCGAAGCGGCGGCGCGGCGGGTGGACGAAGGTCTGCTATGCGCCATGCGGCGCGCGGCGGAAAATATACGTACGTTTCATGAGCGTCAGCGCGAGCGCGGCTGGGCGGAGTTTTCTGCCGGCAAATACATGGGCCAACGCATTGTGCCATTAAAAAGGGTCGGTGTTTACGCGCCGGGCGGCACGGCGGCATACCCTTCGACGGTGCTGATGACAGCTATCCCTGCTAAAGTAGCGGGCGTTGAGGAAATAATACTTGCGACGCCGCCGAAGGTATCGGAGGACGGCAAAATCATGCCGGCTGACGCAGTGCTTTGCGCCGCGTGGATAGCCGGCGTCGACCGGGTGCTGCTCGCCGGCGGCGCGCAGGCGGTCGCCGCGCTAGCGTATGGCACCGAGAGTATACCGCGCGTCGACAAAATCGTCGGGCCGGGCAACATATATGTTGCGGAGGCAAAAAGGCAGGTCTGGGGCGCGGTCGACATCGACATGATTGCCGGCCCAAGCGAGGTGCTGGTGATAGCCGACGAGAGCGCAAATCCGAGATTTGCCGCAGCCGACCTTTTGTCGCAGGCAGAGCATGACCCGCTCGCCGCAGCGGTACTGGTCACCACGTCGGCGGAGCTTGCCGGGGCGGTGAATGGAGAGCTCATGTCCCAGCTTAAGCTTTTGCCCAGGCGGGAGATAGCCGCGAGCGCTATTGAGCGCTGCGGCGCAGCGCTGGTGGTGGATACGCTTGAGGAAGCCGCGGAATTTGCGAATGAAGTCGCGCCCGAGCACCTTGAGCTTATGGTAAAGTCGCCTGAGGCGATACTGGGCTTAATTCGTAACGCCGGCTCGGTTTTTTTAGGTGCGTACTCGCCCGAACCGCTCGGCGACTATTACGCCGGCCCGAACCATGTGCTGCCGACCGCGGGCACCGCGCGGTTTTCGTCGGGGCTTTCTTGGGCGAGCTTTGTCAAGCGCATGACTTTCGTCTGCTACGACAAAGACTCGCTTGTGTCGGCAGCGGGCGACATAATCCGCCTTGCCGAAGCCGAGGGGCTAGAGGCTCACGCTAGGGCGGTCAAAGTAAGGCTGGAGGGGGAAAAATGACGGTATCCTCGGCGGCGTTTATACCTGAAAAGATAGCGAAACTCAAAGAATATGTGCCGGTCGAGGCGGACGTACCGGTAAAGCTCGACTCAAACGAAAACCCGTACCCAATGCCCGAGCCGCTGCGGGCACGGCTTTGCGAGATTGCGGGGACGCTTGAATATAACCGATACCCCGACCCGTACGCGCGGGAGCTGGTGGGAAAGTTCGCCAAAGTTTACGGTGTCAAGCCCGAGCGAGTCGTCGCCGGCTGCGGCTCAGACGAGGTGTTGCACCTTTTGTGCCAGGCGCTGATTTATGACGGCGCAGCCGTCGCGACGGCTCCGCCGGATTTTTCAATGTACGCGTTTTATGCATACCTCGAAGGCGGGCGGGTGATTACCTCGAGCCGCGGCGCGGACGGGCGGATTGATTTTTGCGAGCTTGCCCGGTTAGCGAAAAGCGACGGCTGCCGCTGTGTGATGTTTTCAAATCCCTGCAACCCCACCGGCGCGGTAGCCACGCGGGATGAGATGCTTGATTTTGTGCGGAACGCCGGCTGCCCGGTCGTGGTGGACGAGGCGTACGGCGAGTTTTCCGGGCGTGAGTATTCGGTGCTCGACATGGCGGGCGAGCTGCCGAACCTAATCGTGCTTAAAACGCTCTCGAAAGCGTTTGGGCTAGCGGGGCTGAGGGTGGGCTTTGCCGTTGCGCATGAGGATATAGTTCGCGCGGTGAAAAAGGTAAAAAGCCCGTATAACCTAAACGCTTTTTCGCAGGCGGCGGGCGCCGCCGCCCTTGAGTATGCCGGCGAAATCTTCGCTCTCGCCGAAAAGATAGGTAAAGCGGCAAAGGAGCTATACAAAAAGCTACATGCGCTATCACTGCAAGGCGGTTATGAAGCCGTCGAGCCGGGCGCGAACTTTGTGCTTTTGAAATTTTTCGACGCTGCGGATGCCGAGCGCGTGCATGCCGAGCTTTTGCGGCGGGGGATAAGCGTGCGGCTGCTAGGCGGCGCGCTGCGAATAACTTGCGGCACCGACGCGGAAAATGAAAAG
Source organism: Clostridiales bacterium (assembly GCA_012840355.1). Classification (GTDB taxonomy): domain Bacteria; phylum Bacillota; class Clostridia; order Oscillospirales; family CAG-272; genus DTU078. The sequence continues at coordinate 54,015 of DULN01000008.1, forward strand.
TTTTATGCGGAATTTGAAAGAACTATAAAAGGCGGTATCACTAATGAGAGAGGCAAAGCTGGCGAGGGCGACGCGCGAGACTGACATAACGATGCGGCTTGCGATACTTGAGTCCGGCGCGGGCAAGTTTTCAGGCTCGACAGGAATCGGCTTTTTCGACCACATGATAAGCTCCTTTGCAGTGCACGGCGGGTTTATAATAGAGGCGAGCGTTGAGGGCGACCTATATGTCGACGGGCACCACACGGTCGAGGACACCGGCATTGTGCTTGGGAAACTGTTCGCCGAAGTGCTTGGCGACAGAAGCGGCATCGCGCGTTTCGGCAGCGCGTTCGTGCCGATGGACGAAAGCCTCGCGTTTGCCGCGGCTGACATTTCCGGCAGGCCTTATTTGGTTTTCGATGCCAAGTTTAGCGCAGAGAAGGTTGGCTGCTACGATACGCAGCTGACTCGCGAGTTTTTCCGCGCGCTCGCCACGAACATGGGCGCGACGCTGCACCTTTTGCTGCATTACGGCGACAACGCGCACCATGAGACAGAGGCTCTGTTTAAAGCCGCAGCGCGCGCGATTGCCGAAGCAGTGAGGGAGACAGGCGGCGGCGCGCTGTCGGCGAAAGGCACGCTTGAGTAGCTGGGCAAAGGGCGGCTGGCAAGATGGCATATGTAGGAATAATCGATTACGGAATGGGAAATTTGCACAGCGTGGCAGGCGCGCTTTCGGCTTTAGGCGCGCGCTGCTTTGTCTCATCTTCGCCGGAAGAGCTGGCACGCGCGGATAAGCTGGTGCTCCCCGGCGTAGGGGCGTTCCCTGACGCGATGCGCGCGCTGCGGGATGCGGGGCTTGTGGAGTTTATAAAAGAGCAGACGAAACTAAAGCCGCTGCTCGGCATCTGCCTTGGCATGCAGCTTTTGTTTGAAAAAAGCCATGAGTTTGGTATGACTGAAGGGCTTGGGCTGCTCGCCGGCGAGGTGGTAAGGCTCACCGAGCGCCCGAGCAAAGAATACAAAATCCCGCACATGGGCTGGAACAGCCTGTGTTATACCAAATGGGCAAAGGACTGCGCGCTGCTTTACGGCATACCCGAGGGCGAGCATGTGTATTTCGTGCACTCCTATCGCGCGGTGTGCGGGGAGCCGGATACGCTCGCGGCTTACTCCGAGTACGGCGACGAGGTCGCGGCGGTGGTGTGCTCGGGAAATGTGTTCGGCACGCAGTTTCATCCTGAAAAAAGCGCATGCGTGGGGCTTATGATGCTGGAGAATTTTTTAAAACTTTAAATGCGGCAAGGAGCAGGCGGACATGAAGGTAATCCCGGCTATTGATATACTTGGCGGCCGCTGCGTGCGGCTGAGAAAGGGCGACTTTGGCACAGCGGGCGAGGTCGCGGCGGATGCGATAGAAGCCGCGCGCGCGTTTGTAAAGTCCGGCGCTGAGTGGCTGCACGTCGTTGACCTAGACGGCGCAAAGTCCGGGCGCAGGGTAAATCACGAGCTTATATCGCGAATTATTTCAGAATCGGGCGCTTTGGCCGAAGTGGGCGGCGGGATAAGGACGCTCGGCGACATCGAGTGGTACATAAGATGCGGCGCAGCCCGCGTGATACTTGGCTCGGCGGCGTACCGCGACCACGCGCTTGTAAAAGAGGCTGTCGCGCGGTTTGGAGATAAGGTGGCGGTTGGCATCGACGCGCGCAGGGGGTTGGTCGCGACCGACGGCTGGACCGCGACGGCGGGCAAAAACTATATCGACTTTGCGCGCGAGGTCGAGGAGGCGGGCGTGAAATTTGCGGTCGTTACTGACATTGAGCGCGACGGCATGCTCTCGGGCGCAAACACGTCAATGCTTGCCGCGCTCAAAGAGGCGACAAAGCTAAACCTCATAGCGAGCGGCGGCGTTCGGGATATGGGCGACATCCGTGCGCTGGCTGGGCTTGGGGTATGGGGCGCGGTGGTCGGCAAAGCGGTATACGAGGGTACGCTCGACTTAAAAGAAGCGATATTTTATTGCAAATCTGCCGGAGGTGAGGTATAATGCTTGCAAAGCGCATCATCCCTTGCCTTGACGTAAAAGATGGGCGGGTAGTCAAGGGCGTGAATTTTGAAAACCTGCGCGACGCGGGCGACCCGGTCGAGATCGCGCGCTCATATAACGAACAGGGCGCCGACGAGATTGTGTTTCTCGATATCACCGCCTCGCACGAAAACCGCGGGACTATAGTCGAGGTGGTAGAGCGCACCGCGCGCGAGGTCTTCATGCCGCTGACGGTCGGCGGCGGTGTGCGAAGCGTCGAGGATTTTAGGACGCTGCTTCGCGCAGGCGCGGACAAAGTTTCGGTCAACTCGGCGGCGCTGCTTGACCCCGAACTTGTCGCGCGTGCAGCCGACAAGTTCGGCTCGCAATGTGTCGTCGTCGCGATAGACGCAAAGCGCCGGCCTGGCGGCGGCTGGTCGGTCTTTCGCAACGGCGGGCGGATAGACACGGGCATTGACGCGATCGAGTGGGCGGCGCGCGCCGAGTCGCTCGGTGCGGGCGAGATACTGCTCACCTCTATGGATGCCGACGGCACAAAGGCGGGGTACGACATTGAGCTGACGAAGGCGGTCTGCGACGCGGTGAAAATTCCGGTAATCGCCTCCGGCGGCGCGGGAAGCGTTGAGCATTTTATTGATGTGTTCGAGAAAGCGGGCGCAGACGCTGCGCTCGCGGCTTCGCTTTTCCATTACCGCGAGCTGACGATCGCCGAGGTTAAAAATGCGCTTGCCGAGCGCGGCATACCCGTGCGCATGGCTGCGGAGGCATAAGGCATGGATTTAAAATGGCTGTTTGAGAAAAGCGCGCTGGTCCCCGCGGTGGTTCAGGACGCGCGCACGCTCGAGGTGCTGATGCTCGCGTATATGAACGAGGAGGCGCTAAGGCTGACGCTCGAGAGCGGCGAGGCATGGTTTTGGTCGCGCTCGCGCGGCGAGCTTTGGCATAAGGGCGAGACGTCCGGCAACGTCCAGCGAGTCTGCGAGGTGCGGTACGACTGTGACTGCGACGCGATACTGCTACTTGTCGAGCCGGCAGGACCGGCGTGCCATACCGGGAACAAAAGCTGTTTTTATAGAAAACTTGAGTTTTGAAAAGAGGGCGGCGAAATGAGTGATAATGGCAGCCCCGATATTATCCGGGAGCTTTACTCGGTGATAACGGCGCGAAAAGCGGCGCCTGAGGAAGGCTCATATACATCTTACCTTTTCGAGTCGGGGCTTGACAAAATCCTTAAGAAAATCGGCGAGGAGTGCGCCGAGACGATAATCGCGGCGAAAAACGGCAGCCGGGAGGAGATAATCTTCGAGGTATCCGACCTTATTTACCACCTCCTCGTAATGATGGCGGAGCGGGGAGTTACCCCCGACGACATTTTCGCCGAGCTTGCTGAGCGCTCGAAAAAGATGCATAACCTAAAACAAAGCAAAACCGTCGATAAAAACACATAATAAAGAGGGACCTATGAAAACCGTCTGCTTTGGTGAGATAATGCTTCGGCTCTCCCCGCCGGGGTATGGGCGAATAGCCGAGGCTAAGTCCTTTGATGCATACTACGGCGGGGCGGAGGCGAACGTCGCCGTTGTGCTCGCGCAAATGGGAATAAAGAGCGTATATGTCACGCGGTTGCCCGAAAATGAGCTTGGCAACGCCGCAGCCGGCGAGCTGCGCCGCTGGGGCGTCGACACCCGCCATATCGTACGCGGCGGCGAGCGGATCGGCGTCTATTTTTACGAGCGCGGCGCCGGCAGCCGGCAGCCGAAGGTGATATATGACCGAGCCGGCTCGGCGTTTGCAATGTCGCAGCCGGAAGATTACGACTGGGACAAAATCCTCGACGGCGCCGGGTGGCTTCATTTTTCGGGTATCACGCCCGCGCTTGGAGAAAACCTGATAAAGGTTTGCAAGTCGGCAATATCCGCCGCGAAAGATCGGGGGATTACCGTAAGCTGCGACGTCAACTACCGCCGCGCGCTATGGGGGGCAGATAAAGCCGGCGAAGTTATGGCTGGGATATTGCCATACGCCGACGTTTGCGTCATAAACGAGGAACACGCGGGGCTGCTGTTCGGCATAAAAGAAGAACGGCCGGACGACGGGATATACCTTGACGCTTCGGCTCGCGTTGCACAGGCGCTCTCGCAACAGTTCGGCTGCGGCAAGGTAGCGGTGACCATACGACGGACACTCTCCGCCGACAAAAGCCGCTTTGCAGCGGTGCTGTATGACAAAGCCTCCGGCAGCGCAAGCTGCTCTAAAATTTACGACCTAGAAATAATCGAGCGCATCGGCGGCGGCGACGCTTTCTGCGCGGGGCTTATTTACGCGCTAGAGTCTTGCATGCCAAATGATTACGCCGTGCAGTTTGCGGCGGCGGCATGCGCGATAAAGCACTCGATCCTCGGCGACTTTGGTGCGATGCCCGTGGCAGAAATCCGCGCGCTGGCAGACGGAGCGGGACGCTCGGAAAGATGAAAAAATAAAAAAGCCGCCTCTGCGGCTTTTTTATATAAACTAAAAGCCTCACCGGCAAGTTTCGAGCGGTGAGGCTATTTTGATGCCTGGCTTTCGCCTGTCAGGCATATCCATTTTTTCTTATTTGCCCGGCTTTTTCAGCCCCCGCACGTCAAGCACCGGCTCGACGAAGAGGATGCCGGTACCGGGATTGTCCAGCTTAAGCTCGATGTATATGTCGTTTGCAACTTTCTCAACGATCTCGCTCGGCAGAAGAATGATTACAAGCTCTTTTTCAGGCTCTATTTCCATGCCGAGGAATTTAGCGGCGTAATCCGAGCCGGCGCCGCGGCCGTGAAGGATCGTGCCGCCGGTGACGCCTGATTTGCGCGCTATATCCATAACGTCTTCCGCCATGCCGCGGTTGACGACAACAGTAAGTTTCCTATACATGCTTTCTCCCCCTATAGCCGGAGCTTCGCCCCAGCCGCTTAGACCCTCTTTTATAGTACGGTTTGCGACCAGCGCCTCCGTCGTAAACGCGATGCCGTGCCCTGGCTTGTCAAGCTCGAGCTCTTTTGTGTAAAAGTCAAGCAGCTCTGCCGCTTTCTTTTCGTCCGCCAGGATGGATACAATCTCCTTTTTTTCGCTTTTTATCCCAAGGAGGTTTAATATCTCGCTTTTGACGGTCCCTCTACCAAGCATTATGATACCGCCGTAAAAGTCGTCGCTTTTGGTGATGCGGACGAATTTGTTGCACTGGTGTTCGTTTAATACAAGTGTTATTATCCTAAAAGACGGCGCATTCGCCTGTCTTGTGTTACTCGTGTTCATGACTGCCTCCCGTAGAGAGCTCTTTTTGGGCGGCGGTTTTGGACGCTTTGCGGAGTTTCGCCTGATAGATCGCGCCTAGCAGCTCGAGCGCAATTATCGGTGTCATCGCGACAATGGCGATCATGCCAAAGCCGTCCGCCACCACGTCGGCGGTTGGGATCTGCTCAGCGATGCCCTGCACGAATGCGAGCGAGAATGTTGCGGTCATCGGGCCGGATGCGACGCAGCCCGCGTCAAACCCCATGCCGACAAATAGGTCGGGCACGAAAAATGCAAGCAGCACCGAAAGCCCAAACCCGGGCAAAAGGTACATCCAAAGCTTAATCCCGGGCACCAGTATCCGGAGTGCCGACATGAAAATCGACGTTCCGACCGCTACCGACAAAAACAGGAACACCAGCCCGCGTTTGACTGACCCGCCGGTCACGTCTTCGACCTGGTAGGTGAGGACGTGCACAGCTGGCTCGGCGAGGACCGTCGTCAGCCCGAGCAGCAGCGCCACGACTAGCACGGGTATTTTCGACTCCATCGCGGCGAGCCGAATCCCAAGCTGGGCGCCGACATCCATAAACCCGCCGTTTATGCCCAAAAGGAATATAACAAGCCCTAGATATGTTATAACCATACCTCGGGTTATGTCAAGGACTTTGCTAAGCTTTTGCTTGAAAGAAAATATCTGGAACAAAAAGTATGTAATAATAATCGGCAAAAGGGTAATAATCGCGTCTTTCGCAATCGTGCCGAGCTTTAATAGGTATGACTGAAGCAGGTTTGTCGCCACGATTTCAGTCTCGGGCAGCTTGCCAGTGAGTTTGCCGTTCCCGATAAAAAGCCCGGCAATAAGCACGCCCAATATCGCGCCGGTGGCCGAGATACCGACCAGCCCGAAGCTGTCGGCCTCGCTCATTTTGCTGTCCTTTTTCATCGACGAGACGCCGGCGGCAAGCGCCAGTATGAACGGGACGGTAATCACTCCGGTCGCAGCGCCGGACGCGTCGAACGCTATTGCAAGGAAATCGGGCGATGAAAAAAGCGACAATATAAAAATAAGCCCATACGCAGCCGTGAACACGTACTTGAGCCGCACGTCCCTGAGGATGCGCAACATGCCCAAAGTCATCATTACGGCAAGCCCAACGGAGACTACAACAACCATTAAAATATTGTTAAACTGCCCGGAGGTGACACTTGACACCTGTTTTGCCAGAATATGCAGGTCGGGCTCGGCATAGGAAATGAAAAAACCCAAAACAAGGCTGACCGTTATAAGAAGCGCGAAACTGTTGGAATGGGTTATTGCCGTACCGACGCCGTGGCCTATCGGCTCAAGGCCTTGGTCGATTCCAAATAAAAAAGCGGTAAGCCCTATAATTACTAAAAGTGAGCCGACTAAAAACGCGACAAGCATGTCGGTCTCGAGCGGGGCAATCGTAAAATTCAGCACCAATACTATAAAAGTAATCGGCAAAACGGACGCCAGCACTTCTTTTAACTTTTCGGTTAGCTCATTCAAAAAGTATTACCTCCTTATGCGGTCATAATTCTCAAAAATGGTAAAAAAAACAATCGTTACTTTTTGCAACCATCGCCTTTCCTTTAAGATGATTCCGTTGCTAATGGATTGCCAAAAACCATCGCAGAAAAATGTATTGGCACAACAATCAGTACAAATTATATCACAAAAGTCATTAAGAAATATCAACAAAAATTTAAAATATTAACTCAAATTGAGCAAAACCCTGATGTAATAAATGGATAAGCGAAACCAATCACAAAACGCAGCGTCATATTATCGAATTGGGTAATAAAATTATCGATAAACGATAAAATTATCTTGACAATCGATAACATGCGTGCTATAATACGCAAAAAACGAAAAGGGGAAGGCATGCGTATGGATAACAGCGAGATGCGCGAAGCCGAAAGCCAGAAGATTGGCAACGCCGCGGAAAGGGCGGGGAAGCGGAAGATGCTGTCCGCCGCGGTGTCGCAGGCGATGGTGGTTATCATTTTCATTGCTCTGGTAACCGCGGTGTTCCTTCTGCCGATGATGTTCAGGTTTTACCTTGACTACTACAAGCGCCCGGATTGGCTGTTCGTGCCGACGATGGTAAACCTCTACACCGCGCTGGTGCCGGCGTTTGTCGCCGACGTCAGCCTGTTTTTCCTCTTGCGGCGGATTAGGGCTGGAGAGGTGTTTTGCGACGAGAACGTGCGCTCGCTGCGGATTATCTCGTGGTGCTGCTATGTCGAGAGCGCCGTCTTCTTCGTGTTCGGGTTTTATTTTCTGGTGTCGTTTGCTCTGTCGTTTGCCTGCGCGTTTATGGGCACGGTCGTCAGGGTTGTGAAAAACAGCTTTGAGGAAGCCGTCGAAATCAAGCGCGAGAACGACTTCACGATTTGAGGTGCGAAGATGGCTATTATCGTTAACCTCGACGTGATGATGGCAAAGAGAAAGATAACGCTTACCGAGCTATCGGAGCGCGTCGGCATAACGCCGGCGAACCTCTCGATTCTTAAAAACAACAAGGCGAAAGCGATTAGGTTTTCGACGCTCTCGGAGCTGTGCAGGGTGCTCGAGTGCCAGCCGCAGGATTTGTTGGAATATGTCGATGACGAAAAGCTCAAAAAGGAGGGGGGCGGCAGTGATGAGGGAAGCGGAGCCGACGGTGGTAAAAAATAGCCCGCGCGCCGACACAGCTTTTGCGTTTATTACCCTATTTTTAGGCTATGCGCTCGTCAGGGCGGTGTTATTCTGCGAACCGGGCGTCGGCGTCACAATATATGCCGTGATATTTGTCGCGCTGGCAGCTCTTTACATGAGGTTGCACGGCGTGCGTGAGTCTGCGGCTTCGGTCGTGCCTCCTGTTATTATGATAGTATTCTCAGCCGCTTTTATCGTCTCGGGCATCCGTTGGGTAAGGTACCTTGTCGTTTTGTTTGAGGTGCTTGTCGCGGTTTACTGGTTTCTCGCGGCGTTCGGCTGCCGCGCGGAGGAAAGGCTCGGCGACTTTTTTCCGTTTGACATGATTAAGGCGTTTTTGCTGCAGCCTTTTGCCTCGTTCTTTGCGCAGCCGAAGGCTGTCGACGGCGCGCTCAAGAGAACCAAGGCTGGGCGCCGGGTATTTTATATCGTGCTCGGACTCGCGCTTGCGACCGTGCCCGCCGCTATGATAACCGTAATGCTGATGGCGTCCGATTACGCCTTTGAAAACCTGATGCGAGTGCTGTTCGACTCGTTTTTAACGAGCGCGTGGCTGAATGCGGTATATTTCGCGTTCGGGATTCCTGTCGCAATGTACATTTTCGGCATGATGACCTCGGCGTCGACGCGCAAATGCAAGGGCTTTTTTTCGCCCGAGCAGTGCAAAAAGGTGCTTGGAGTCTTAGGTTTTATTCCTGCCGCCGCGATTTATACCGCGCTTACGGTGATACTTGCGATATATGCTTTGTTTTTTGCCGCCCAGTCGTCGTACTTTTTCTCAGCGTTCTCATCGCTTTTGCCCGAAGGGTACAGTTTTTCAGACTACGCGCGCCGCGGGTTTTTCGAGCTTTGCACTGTAACTACGATAAACGCAATCCTGGTGATACTTTCGGAGCTGCTTATAAAGCGCGAGGCTGCCGGCGAGGCACCCTCAAAACTTCTAGGCTTGCGCGCCCTAAATATACTTATGGGGCTGTCGACTCTGCTGCTTATAGCCGTCGCGGGCGCAAAGCTATACCTTTATATCAAAAACTACGGGCTTACCCCCGCGCGGGTCAATGCGGCGTGGTTTATGCTTCTGCTCGCCATAGCCGCAGTGTTGCTCATAATCAGGCAGCTAGTACCGAAGTTTAACTTCTGGCGCGCTACGACGGTGGCGTTTGTCGCGCTTTTCGCGGCGCTCGCGTTCTTTAATACCGACGTTCTCATTGCAAAATACAACATCGCGCGGTATTACGACGGCAGCCTTCCCAGCGTAGACGTATACATTTTCCGGCAGCTTTCAGACGCTGCGCTGCCCGAGCTAGCAGAGCTGCTCGAGCGCGACGAGGCGTCGGGTGGCGCGCTCCTTGAAGATGAGCCGCGCCGGTGGGCAAGGCAGTACCTTAGCGACCGGATTTACTATGCCGGGCGTTTTAGGGAAAACAGCAAAAGATTTATAACTGACCGTATAAATTACCTGCTCGGCTACAACGCCTCGCGCGGCGCGGCGCTGAAGCTGCTTGATAGCGGCAAATACCTCGACAAAACAAGATACGATGGGTAAGCGCGCGGTGCCGGTGCGCCATAATAAAAAAGCGCGGAGCAAAAAGCTTCGCGCATTTTAGCGGTCACGAGCCGACAGATTTGTAATGCCTTAGCCCAAACCGCCAAAAAAGCAGACAGGGAACGAGAAATAAGCTGCCTAGCAGGGGAGTCAACATATAAAGCGTGCTGTCCGTGCGGCCGGTTAGGTATAGGAGCGGGTAATACTGAAACATCGCGAGAGGGACCACGAAAGTTAGGAGCCTCAAAATACCGTCGCCGTATATTGAAAACGGGTATCGGCCGAACTCTCGCCCGCCGTCGGTGAAGACGTTTATAAACTCAAGCCCGTCTACGGTGAAAAAGCAGAGCGCTGCGTAAATAATGAAAAGCCCGGCGAATACCGCGACGCCGCCGGCAATCATCAATGCAAGCGTTAAAATTTTATCCCAGCTCCATGCGATGCCCGAGGCGGGGATCGCCCACGCAAATACGCAGGACGCCTGAATAAGCCTTCCAAGGCGGGAAAACTCGATTTTTTGCGCGAGCACCTGGAATATCAGCCCACGCGGGCGCACCATGATGCGGTCGAACTCGCCGTTCGCGAGCATCGTGGGGAAGGTGTCAAAACCGCGAAAAAAGCACTCGGCGAGCGAAAACGCTATCAGCACGGCTGCATAACAGAGCGAAACCTCGCTAAAATTGAAGCCTTCCACCTCGTGGTAGCGCACCATCATGAAAACTATCGTTAAATACCCGCCGAAGGATAAGATAATCTGCCCCAGCAGCGTCATGAAAAATGAGGTTTTGTACTGCATCAGGCTGCGGAGATGGATTGAAAGGTAGCGAAGGTACAGCTTCATGGGCTCACCCTCCCTGTATTGTCACGCGGCGGAGCGCCCTAGCCATCCAGAGCTTGCCGGCTGTGACCAGCGCGACAAGCCAGAAAACCCCAAGCCCAAACGATTTCCACATCTCGGCGCCAGCGATATGCCCGCACCAGATGCAGAGTGGCAGATTCTGCATCGCGCCGAACGGCGAAAGCTCGACCGCCGTGCGTAGCCATTCTGGGAAAAACGGCAGCGGTATAAGCGCGCCGGTGAAAAAGTCTAGCAAGGCGAGCGCAAGCATGCGCAGCCCGAGCGAGCTTATAGTGTAGAAAGCAGCGATGTAAACAAACATCGAGAACGCGACAATGACGCCGAGCGCCAGCGCCATAGTGACGCAAAACATAATAAACGCGAGCGGGCTCGCAGGCAGCGAAAGGCCATATGGCTTTGGAAGTAGCAGCGAGGCTGCGAGTATCGGAAGGCAGCGCAGCGCCGCTTTCGAGCAGCGGATAGCGGCGTTTTTTGTAAACCAAATAAAGTAGATGTCAGCCGGCCTTGCAAGCTCGTAAGCGATGTTCCCGCTGGTGATAAGCTCGAAGATTTCGGGGTCGAAAAACCACGACATAAAAAGCGCTAAAAACGCCTGCTGAAGCCAGATGTACGACGAAAGCTGCGGGTACTCCATCGGGAACCTGCCGCCGCCGCGATAAAACGCGCCGAACAGCAGCACGGTCATCCCGCCCCAGGCAAACTGCGTCACGATGCCCGCATATGCCGCGATGCGGTATTGCAGGCTGCCTAAAAAGCGGATTCGGAAAATCGAAAGGTACGCCCGCAGCCTCGGCGGCTTTCGGGTGTTAGAGGATTTCATATTTCCTGTACACCTCGGCAAGCGCCTGCCAGCGTGCGGATTGTGAACAAACCGTAATATTCTTTGGTTCCGTTGACTTCACCCTCTTGGGGGTGATATAATGTTTTTGCCTAATATATGCGGCAAGGGCGGAACAAATTGGCTGTGTTTACGTCTATAGTAATAATCGATTTGGCTTTACTTGCCGGTCTTTGAAAGCGGTGATAGCAATATTTAAAGCAAATAAGTCGCAAGATTCGCCTCGCACGGCGGCATCTGGCGCCGCGCAGGGGGATAACATTATAACGATACGCGGCTTGCGCAAGGTGTATAAGCTCGGGCGTGAGCGAGTCGTCGCGCTCGACAATATCGACCTTGACATAAAACGCGGGGAGATATGCTGCATCTTAGGCACATCGGGCTCAGGCAAGTCCACGCTGCTCAATATGATGGCAGGGCTTGAGCCGCCGTCGCGCGGCTCGGTAGTCATCGACGGCGTGGAAATCACAAAGACGCCAGAGCGGAAGCTCGCGAAATTCCGCCAAGAGGTATTGGGCTTCGTTTTTCAATCATATAATCTTTTAAACACGCTCACCGCGCTGGAGAATGTGGCTCTGCCGCTCACGTTCAAAGGCGTGCCGCGCAAAAAGCGCGAGAAGCTCGCGAAAAAAATGCTGGCAGACGTCGGGCTGAAAAAGCACATGCGGCACAAGCCCTCGCAGATGTCGGGCGGCCAGCAGCAGCGTGTGGGCATCGCGCGCGCCTTCGTCGCGCATCCCAAGGTGGTGTTTGCCGACGAGCCGACCGGCAACCTCGACTCGAAGACGACAATCGAAATAATGGAGCTAATGACCTCAATCGCGCGCAAATATGGCCTTACGCTCGTCATTGTTACTCACGACAGCGAGATTGCCGCTTATGCGGACAGGATTATTAGGCTACTCGACGGCAGAATTATATCGGATGAGCTGAACCCCAACCCGAAAAGAGTCGCCGGCGGCGATACTTCAGCCGCGGCGGACGCTAGCGAAACCGAAAAAGAAAATAACGTAGGCGGAAAGGATTTTCCAAATGAAACGGTCCCGGTTACAACATAGATATAGGTATTTTTGGCTTGCCATCGCCGCCCTTGTTTTGGCGTCGACGGTTTTTTCGGCTTTTGCGCTGCCCGTTTGTGCGATTAAAAGCGGCACGCCTGATAGCGGCAATGGCGGAAATAACGGTGGCCAAAACAGTGGTGGAGGTAATAATAACACGCCTGAGACCGACCCGCCGTTTACCGTAACATTCTTTGAAGACAAGTCCGGCGGCGTTCCTATGCTTACCGCAGGCACGAAGGCTTTAATAAAACTGCCGTTTATGACGCTGAGCAATTACCCGGGCTTGCTTTTAAACGTTACCGCGACGCTGTCAAGCCCGGCTGACGACCCAATGCAGTTTACGACTTCGTCGCTTTATAAAACACAAAACTTTATTTGGCTTAATACCGTCGCTTATTTCGATTATGAAATCGAAGTGCCTATAACCGCAAAGCCGGGCATCCACTCGCTCACATTAAATATTGCTTACAAAGCCCAAACGCTGGAGCAGGTGCCGCAGTTGCTTGAAGGCAACGCCAAGCTTACATATTACTACACCATTATCAACGACAACTACGAAGCCATAGTCGGCGGCAACCCACTCCGCATAACGGGCAGCATTTTGCCTGATAGCGTACGCGCCGGCGACGTGTTTGAAGTGGGCATAATGCTCCAAAACGACATCCCCGCCGACGTCTCGGGCGTGTCCGTAAAAATAAGCTACCCTGCAGGTTTTCTGCTATTAAACGACGCGAACACTAAAATCGTAAACGTGCCGGCGTCCGGCTCCGCGAGGGTGACCTTTAGGGTCACGGCGGGAGAGGACATAAAAGGAGGCCCGCAGCAGTTCACGCTCGATTTGTCCTATGCCAACCCAGGCGGCAAAGAGTTTACGATGCAGTATTACATGATAGTCAACGCCGTCGGCAGCCCAGAGGAGGAAGCAGACAAAAACCCGGCGACCGTCGAGATTACCGGCATCACGCTACCCGAGTCGGCTTCTGCCGGCGACGAGTTCGTCGCGGTGGTTACGCTCGCCAATACCTCCGAAAAGAATGCGGTTATCGACGAGCTGAAAGTGACGAACACGCTCGGCATACTTAACCGCACCAACGCGGTTTTTACAGGAATAACCCTCACGGCGGGCGAAGTTCGCTCGTTTGAGATTAGGTATTTCGTCCCAGAGCAAACCCAAACCGACTACGCCAATTTCACGGTTTCGCTGAAATATAAAACCGAGGGTGGCACGCTCGCCCGCCAAGCGGAGATAACCGGCGGCATGAACATAAACGCGCTTGCTTCGCCGTCGCTGTCGATATCCCTTTCAGCCGATGAGTCGGTCAAAGCGGGCAACACCTTTACTGTGACTGCAATAGTCAAAAACCGCGGCGGCGACGCCTCGAATGTCACCGTCACGGTAAACCCCGCTTCCGGGATCGTGCCGAAATCGCAAAACATGCTGGTTATAGAGAATCTTCCGGGCGGCAGCGAGTATAAGTGCACCTTCCAGCTTCTCGCCACCGACTCGGCGCAAGACGGATATAACCTCGTCGGCGTCGACGTCGTCTGCGGCGATAAAATAAAAATAACCCAGTTCACCGGCACGAATGTAATAAACCCGAAGAAGGGCGAGGAAGAGCCGAAAGCCGACATGCCCGTGATTATAATCGACAGCTACGACTACGGCGGAGAAAGCGTGTATGCCGGCAAGCCCTTCACGCTGACGTTGACTATAAAGAACACCTCGCGAACCACGCCCATCCGCGACATGAAAATGGTTATCCAGTCGAAGGATGGTACCTTCACGCCCACAAGCTCCTCTAATACTTTCTTTGTGGAGTCGCTCGGCCCCGGCCAGACGGTGACGAGGGAAATCGAGCTTGTCGCTAAAAGCGACTCAAAGCCGCTGTCGTACCCGATAGAAATAGTTATAACATACAAAAACAACGTGGGCGACGCCGGCACGAGCACCGAGGAAATCTCCATCCCCGTGCAGCAGGAAATCAGGTTTAACAAAGGCACGCTCAGCGAAATAGGCACGGTTACAATTCCCGACTCGGCTTACCTGCTTGTTTCGGCGAGCAACCTTGGCATGAGCACGATCCGCAACGTTCGGTTCGCCATCTCGGGCGAGGGCTTCACTGCTACCGAGCCGGAGTATTTCGCCGGCACAATTGAGCCGGGCCAGCAGGTGTCGCACGAGTTTGAGCTTATCCCGTACATGGGCGGCTTTTTGACCGGCACGGTAACATATACATACGAGGACACCCAAGGGCAAGTTTATACCGAAGCCCAAGATTTCAGCTTCGAGGTTATAGACACCAGCGCCGTCATAAACCCCGAGTTCCCGGGCGATCTGCCGTCCCCTGAAGAGCCGGGCATCTATGAGCCGGGCATGGGGGAAGAGCAGGGGTTATTCGCGAAATTCATGTGGCCGATAATTGGCGGCGCCGGAGTGGTTGTCGTTATAACTATAGCCATCGTCGTAGCCGTAATCGTCAAAAACCGCAAGAAGCGGGAAGAGGACGAGTTTGACGAAGGCGACGAGTAAACCGGCGGTGATGAGATGATGAGAATTACCGACCTTTTTGCATTGGGCAGCCGCAACCTATGGCGTCGGAAGCTGCGCACCCTTCTTACAATCGTTGGCGTGATGGTCGGTACAACCGCTATCGTGACGATGATAAGCCTCGGCATCGGCATGAACGTCAGCCTCGACGCGATGATCTCGCAGCTTGGCGACCTCACGGTTATCACCTTAAACGAGTATGCCTATATAGTCGACGACAACGGCAACTACTACGACGGGCAAAACACCCTCAACGACGAGCTTGTAGAGAAGATAAAAGCGCTTGACGGCGTTGTGGCGGTCATGCCTCAGCTGCAAAATTATAGGTACTCGTTTAAAGTAACCGCAAATAAGCGGTTTGAGAATTACGCGACAATAGTGGGTGTCGACCCTGCCGTTTTGCCGTATTTCGGGTATGAGCTTGATTCGGGAGAGATGCCCGAGCCCGGAGATAAAAATTTCGTGCTGTTCGGCGCCGAAACGCTTTACAATTTCTATAACCCTAACAAGGTAATCCGCGACTGGTATAAGGAATATTACAACGAAGACGGCACTCGCAAGCCTCCAAAGGTCGACGTGCATTCCGCAAAGCTTGAAGTGTTCGGCATATACTGGGACCCGAAAACCGGCGAGCAGAAAATCTTAAAAAAGCATAGGCTCAATACGGTCGGCGTCCTCAAGCTCGACGAACAGAACTGGGAGACGAGCTACAACATCTACATGCACATCGACCTTGTGCGCGATATGATCCTCGAGCAGGAGAAAATCGCGAAGGTCAAGGCTACTGAGTCGGAGGCGTATAAGTATAACACTATAAAGGTCAAGACCGCCTCGATCAAAGACGCCGAGAGGGTGCAGGAAGAGATCAAAAAGATGGGCGTTATGACCTATGGCCTGTCCGACTACCGCAAGCAGATGCAAAAACAGCAAGCCGCGACGCAGTACATCCTCGCAGGCATAGGCGCGATGTCGCTGTTCGTCGCCGCCATAGGCATAGCAAACACGATGATAATGAGCATATACGAGCGCACGCGCGAGATCGGCGTGATGAAAGTGCTCGGCTGCCCTCTTTCGGCAATCCGCGGCATGTTCCTATACGAAGCCTCGATGATTGGATTTATCGGCGGCATAATAGGCATAGGCTTGAGCTTTGGCGTTTCGTATATGTTTAACAATGTCGAGGCCTTCAAGCTTGCGCTCGGCGGCGGCATGTATGGCACACAGACGGCTCTCTCGATTATCCCGCCGTGGCTGGTGCTCTTGGCAATCGTGTTTTCGACAATGGTAGGGCTGGTATCAGGCTACCTCCCCGCTCGCCGCGCGACTAAAGTGAGCGCGCTTGAAGCCATCCGCAACGACGCGTAAAAGCGCAAAGCAAAGAAAACAAAATTAACCCTGCCGTGGCGGCAGGGTTTTTGTTTAGGGCAATTAACCGTCGTATTCTTCGTATTTTCTGTGCTTTTTCCAAATGTCGAGGATGAGCTTGTAGCGTTCCGGCGGCATTCCGCGAAAAGGCACGTTGCTGGTGCAGAAGATATAGCCGCCGCCCTCTTTGCCGTATTTTAGGCAGTACTCGGCACTGGCGATGACTTCTTCGTCGGTGCCTGTCTGCATCAGCGCGCAGTTGACGTTGCCGCAGAGGCAGACCTTGTTGCCGACGAGCTTTTTCACCTCACGAATGTCGACGCCCGCCATCGGGTCGAGCGAGTGAATCGCGTTCGGCTTGCACTCGACAAGCTGGTCGAGTATCGGCATGATATTGCCGTCGGTATGCTTAATCGTCGGGATGCCGTCGCGGCGCGCGGCCTCGCAGATTTGGTAAAGGTACGGCGTTATGAACTCGCGGAACATCTCTGGCGAGAGGAACGGACCGGAGTTGTAACAGTAGTCGGAGCAGAGGAACAAAACGTCAAGCCCCGCCTCATGGTTACGCTTGTTCATCTCAATCGCGCGTTCCGCCATGCGTTGTGCTTCTGCTTTGAGCCCCTCGGGGTCGTCGGCAATCCTGTAGGCGAAGTCATACATCTGGTTGCCGTCCGGTATCGAGAAAGTGCCGTCGCCATGCCCGCCGAGCAGCCTCGTGTTGCCCACGCGCTCGCGGATGCGCTTTACGAACGTCTTCCATTCAAACGACTCGGGATGGCCCCAGCCGGGGAAATACGCTGGCATAATGGCGTAGTCGAGCTCGGTGTAGACTTTAACGAAAAAGTCGGCGGTTTCGTCTATAAGCCTTTCTTTTTCGAGGAGTGAGAGCTTTGAGTAGTTTTCAGGCGCAAAATCCGGCGGGATTATTTCACGCCCGAAAAATTCCGGCGCAAGCTGAAACTCCAGCTCAAATGTTGGCACCTCGTCTGGCATGCCGAGGTTAAGCGCCGTCAGCGCGCGCTCGGCAGGTGTCATCGGTCGTTTTGGCATATTTTATCCTCCGGTATATTAAGATGGGTGGGTGGGCTTTCTACCTTATCCAGTTTATATTGTTTCGGGGAACATCATCTGTTCAACGTAAGCTTCCATGAAAAATTCGTTGCCGGAAAGCTCAAGGTAGCGCGAAATCGGCCCGTTAATTTTGGCTATCCGCTCGCGCACGGACGCGCTCATTATGTACGCAACCGCGCCCATGCCGGCTGTGTTGCCGACCACCTCGATTTTATCCTCAAGCTCGGGCGGGATAAGCCCAATCCGGCAAGCGCTGCGACGGTTAATATGCGCGCCGAAGCCGCCGGCTAGTGCGACGCGTCCGATGTCGCGTGTGCCTAGCCCAGCGTCGTCGAGCAGCGTCATGATTCCGCCGCAAATTGCCGCTTTCGCAAGCTGAAGCTCGCGGATGTCGTGCGGGGAAATATAGATGTCGCGCTCGCGGTCGAGGTAGAAGTTCTCTTCAAGCCGTCCAGTCTCGTCAACGATACCGAGGTCGAGCATCGCCGCTACCGCGTCGATTAGCCCCGAGCCGCAGATGCCGCGCGGCTCCCCGCCGCCGATGACCGAAAAGCGAAGCTCCCCGTCCTCGAGCCATACTTCGTTGATAGCGCCGGCCACGCCAGCCATGCCGCAATCGATTTGCGCGCCTTCAAACGCCGGGCCTGCCGCAGTCGCGCAAAGGCAAATGCCTTCCCGGCTGCCAAGCCCCATCTCGCCGTTTGTGCCGACGTCGATAAAAAGCGTTACATCGCCGGTTTGGTCGACGCCCGCAGCGACAAGCCCCGCTGCTATGTCACCGCCTACATATGCGGCAAAGCAAGGCATATAGTAGACCGGCGCGCCGGGGCGAATCGATATGCCGGCTTCCTCTGCGGGTATCGAGTAGCCAAACAGCGTGTCGACAGTAAACGGCGCGTTTGCGATGCCGCGCGCGTCACGCCCGGCTGCAATATGCTGCATTACGGTATTCCCGGCTATCGCGGCACAGCCGATATCGCGCGGCGAGATGCCCGCGCGCGCGCAAAGCCGCTCTACCGATGCGGAAAGCTCTCGCAAAAGCAGCGAACGCAGCTCATCGGCGCCGTGCGGGTGGTTATTAATTATGTACTCAAGCCGGGTTATAACGTCGGCGCCGTATGCCCTCTGGGGGTTGACGAACGCGTCTGTCGCCGCGACAATACCGCTCGCAAGGTCGCAAAGGTAAACTGCGACGGTGGTGGTGCCGATATCAATCGCAACTCCCCAGCGCGAGGGCTCGCCGTCCGGCCCCGGCGCAGGCGATAGCTCAAAATCACCTGCCGGTGCGGCGTCGGTCTTTATAGCCATCTCGCCGGCTCCCTCAAGCCATACCTCGCAGTCGCCGGTAATGGCGGCGAGGCAGGCAAGACGCGCGCCCCCAGAAAGCTCGCGCTCGGTGAGCATTTCGGCTTCTGCGCTTGTGATTTCGGATAGTGCCCCGGCTGCCTTGACTTTGCATTTGCCGCAGGTATGCCTTCCGCCGCAGGGCGCGTCTAGCCCTATCCCTTGCACGCGCTTTAGTACCGAGTATAGCGTTTCGCCCAGCTCAGCCGCTACCTCGCGGGTTCCATGGTTTGTATAAATCTTTACAATCATACGCTACTCCGTATATCTTAAATTGCCCATCATATGAATATAAATATTATAAAACGTATGGATGCAAATTAGCCGCCGGCGCAATGCGTCGGCGGCGTGAGAAGCTATGGGCAAGCTGAAACTGTTCGCTTTTATCGCTGCAGCCGCACTGCTGCTTTTGTCTTGCGCCGAGACAACCGACCATCCGTCTGATATTGCGGCGCGCCTTGCTTTGCTTTACCCCGAGGACGCTGAGGGCTGCTCCGTCTATATAGACAGCGCCAGCGAGATTGACGAAGGGTATCTTTCGCGTCAGGACCTAACATACCTATACTGCTCGGAAAATCTGCCCGAAAGCGCAGCCGAAGCACTAAATGCCGTCGACGGCTGGGCTATCCTGCTTTCGGGCGGGACCGAGCTATTCGAGCTGCACGTTTTTAGAGTGCGTAACCGAGCCGACGCCGACATTGTGGCAAAGCTCTTGTCGCGCCGTGTAAGGCTCTTCCGCTCGTATGATTTTTACAGCGCGGTCGAAGACGAAGACACCCGCCCCAACCTTGTCGGCGGAAACCGGCTGTTCGGCGGCTACTCGTATGGCGAGCATCCGATGTATGGCAACACGCCATTTGTCGCCGCAAACTCGCTCGTCTATGTAAAGGGTAGGTATATTTTCCTGCTTGCCACGCCGGACAACGAAAAAGCTATAAAATGGATAGAAGAGAATATATCAAACAGTTATCACTAAAATGAGAAAAATATGTAAAAATATTATTTATGCGACTGCTGGGGTGCAGTCGCATTCTTTTTTGTATATGTAGGGATCGGGCCTATAAGCCGGGTTCTGTGCAGCCTGCGCTCTTCACGCAGGCCCTGCGGTCATCTATCTCGACCGTACGTTGCCGCACGGCTCTAGCCACCAGCGGGAATACTCTCGTATGCGCCGGGCAAGCGCGGCGCTGATGCGCCTCCCATACAGGTGTTGCTTCGGATAGGGTTTACAGGGGCGCAAAGTCGCCAGTGCGCCCGGTGAGCTCTTACCTCACCTTTCCACCCTTACCTGCGGGGGTAACGCAGGCGGTATATTTCTGTTGCACTTTCCCTGAAGTCGCCTTCGGCGGATGTTATCCGCTATCCTGCCCTGCGAAGCCCGGACTTTCCTCATGGCAATGCCTTCCGGCACAACGCCACGCGACCGCACGGCCCGGTCCCTTTGCCGTTTTATTATATCCTATCTTTGCGCCCATGTCAACCCTACTGAACCTAGCAATGTTTTTATGCTTATTTACATAATCGGTAACAATTCCGTATTGTATTGTAAATCTCCATATGATAGAATGATGACGATTTATGTCGCAGGACTTTGATGGTAATAAAGATGCAAAATTTCAGGTCTCCAAAATCAAATAAGGCTTATTTGCATTATATCGAATCGGCGTTAATAATTGCGCTTTTTGTTATAAAAGCGTATTTTCTATACGAGTACATAGGGTACGGCAAATACTCGATAGTTTTTGCGGCGATGACGGCGGGCGCGCTTTTCGGGCTGAATGCCTTGATTAGCATTATCTCTGACAAGGGCGCCGCGACCTGGACGCTGCTTGCCATTTATTTTTTGTTTTCGGTTATAATGTTCGCCGACCGCATGTATTTTTCGTATTACCACAAGCTGCCCGGCGTGGCGGTGCTCGGAATGATGGGTATGCTCGGCGGGGTAAAAAGCTCCGTATACGAGCTGCTTGATTTTTCGCATGTTTTGTACCTTGCCGACCTGCCGGTTTTGGCGGTATACTTCATCGCGGCGAGAAGGTATATTTTGCGCCACACAAAATCGGTGGCGGCTGCCCGCAAAGCATCGAGGATAAACCGCATTGCGTCGGCTTCTGTGTTTTTCTTGCTCGTGGCGGTTGTGGCAGTTACCATTAAGCTCACCGACCTGAAGCTTGAGAACATCTCCGGCGAGCTGTTCGTGTACCATTTCACCGACGTGCTTTCGGTTATGGTTGGCGACAGGTTCTCCGGCGGCGCCGATACAAACGAGTATGTGCAGGCGTCGGCAGAAGCCGAGTCCGACCCATACTATGGGCTGGCGAAGGGGCGCAACCTGATTATAGTACAGGTTGAGTCGCTGCAGGGGTTTGTCATCGGCAACGATTTTTACGGTAGCGAAATCACCCCGAACCTCAACGCGCTTATAAAGCACGATTCGTTTTATTTTCCGAACTACTACTATGTCGTCGGGGCGGGGAACACCTCCGACGCCGAGTTTGCTGTCAACAACTCGCTTTATCCGCCAACCGACCTGGCGGCGTATATAAAATACACCGATAAAAAATACTACGGGCTGCCTTTCGTGCTAAAAGACAACGGCTATAAATCCGCGATGGTGTTCCACGGCTACCTGCGCGAGTATTGGAACCGCGACAAGGCATACCCGTACCAGGGGTTTGACGAATACTACAGCCAAGAGAGCTTCTCGTCCGACCATATAATTGGGCTTGGGGTATCGGACGAGCGGTTTTTCCGCGAGTCGGTCGAGGTCCTAAGGGCCAAGGAGCAGCCGTTTTACGCGTTTATGATAACTCTCTCTTCGCACCACCCATATTGGCTGCCGCGCGAGGACAGAAGGCTCCCGGTGCCCGATGAGCTGGACAACACGCTTTTTGCTAATTATTTCGTCGCGATAAATTATGTCGATTACGCGATAGGTTGCCTTATTGAGGAGCTAAAGGCCGCGGGGCTTTACGACAACAGCATGATCGTCATATACGGCGACCACTACGGCATGCCGAACGACGAGGAAAACTACTCTCTCGCCTCGCAGTATTTTGGGCACCTATACTACGAAGGCGACCTTTTCCGCGTACCGATGATAATACATATCCCCGGCTCGGGCGTGTCGATGACGGTCGACCGTCCGTCGTCGCATGTCGACGTTATGCCGACCGTGCTTCACCTGCTCGGCATACGCAACGAGGGCGGAGTGATGTTCGGTCACAACATGCTGTCAGACGACGAGACGCCGGTTTACCTGCAGATGCATGTCAAGCGCGGCTCGTTTGTCACAAAGGACATTCTGTTCGTTTATCCCACAAGCGGCATAATATCCGACGCCAAGTGCTTTGACCTAAAGGCCCACAAGCGCATAGACGACGGCACCGCGGCGTTTGCCGAAAGATACGCAGAGCAGTATACCACGGCGCAAAAAGTGATACAGGACTGCATCTCTATAATTGAGGCTGACCGGATACGGGTAAAGCCATGACAAGGCAAAAATAAAAGGGCGGAAAACTCCGCCCTTAATTTTTTAGGTTTCTTATACGGTCGAGGAAATTTTGCAGCATAATCTCCGCCGAGAGAGCGTCTATTATGGCTTTGCGCTTTTTTTTGCGCGTTTCGGTTTCATTCAAAAACACCTGCGCGCTCAAGGTGGTGCAGCGCTCGTCTTCGAGCACGACCGGCAAGCCCGTTTCGGCGCGCAGCTTTTCGGCAAACGCGCGCGCCTTCTCGGAGCGAGGTCCGCGAGTGCCGTTCATGTTTATTGGGTCGCCGACGATAATCAGCCCGACGCCCCGGCTCTTCGCTACCTCATTTATTTTGCGGGCAAGCGCGCGGTCGCCGGTGGCTTCTATTGTCCCAATGCCGCTGGCTAAAAACAGCGACTCGTCGGAAATCGCAAGCCCGGTGCGCACGTCGCCGTAATCGACGGCGAGCACTCGGCCGCTGAATGACGGAAGGGGTGTTTTATCTTCCAAATCTTTATCCTTTCAGCTAGAGTTTTATGTAAAAGCCCGTTATAGGGGCGCAAATGTGGTAACCCGTTACCCCGCGCGGGCTAATCCCTTCTTATGAACCGTGCGAAAAACTCCGCGCCGAGAGTATTTTTCTCGCGCACACCTTCGATTATGTCGGTTGCCCACTCGTCGAGGTCTTCTATAACTTTGTCCCTTATCGAGCTGTTTAATAACTCGTGGCGGGCGCCTTCGTAAAGCTTAATGCGAAGGTCGGACAGCTCCATTTCGTTTAGCTTATCGTATACCTCGCGCACGCCTTCGCCGTCGGCGCCGATTGGGTCGAGCATGCCGCTGATAATCAGCACCGGCAGGCTTTTCGGCACGCCTTCGTACCACGCGTCGGACGAAATGTACTGCATAAGACGCATCAACCGGTTATACGCGCGGACGGTGAACTTAAACGTGCAAAGCGGGTCGTTTCGGTAACGGTCGCGGCACTCTTTGACATCGGTAAGCCACGAGAGGCTGTCGCGCTCATTTTTCCAGCTCTTGTTGCGGCCTGTGTCCGCAAGGTTGGCGACAAGCTTGCTTCTGTAATGGTCGCCGCGCAGCCGCTCAATCAGCGAGGTGAGGAATATGCCAAAGCCAAGCGGCTGCTTGCTCGTGCCGCTTGTGCCGCAGAGCACCACGCCGTCGATTGAAGTGCCGTAACGCACCATAAAGTCTCGCGCGACAAACGAGCCCATGCTGTGCCCGAAAAGAATATACGGCAGCCTGCGGTATGTCTTGCGCACGATGTCGTAAAGCAGCTTTTGGTTGTCGGCAAGCGGCTCATACTCGGCGAAATAGCCGAGCTCCTCTTCGCTTGGCGCGGTTCTGCCATGTCCGAGGTGGTCGCAGCCGCAGACGACATATCCACGGGCGGTCATGTCCGACATGAATCCCTCGCGCTCATAGCGCTCGATATACTCGCACATGCCGTGGCAGACCTGAATTACCGCTTTAGGGTTTTGTTCCTTGGGCCTATAAATATAATACGCGACGTCGCACGAGCCGTCGGCTGATGGGAATGTGCCGGCTATTTTTTCATATTCCATCAGAGCTTGTACCCCAAATCGTACTTTTCTATGTATTCCGCGACTTCTTCTAGCTTCGGTATAGACGCAATCGTTCCGGGCCTCGAGCGGACAATCGCCGAGACGATATCGGCAAACACGCACGCGCGCTGGATGTCTCGGCTGCGCGTATACTCGAGCGTCAGCGCCGCCGCAAACGCTTCCGACGAGGCTGCCGGGTCGACCGTTTGCGCCTCGTGCGGCGCGATGATTTTAAAATATGTGCCGTCGTATACAAAAATCCCGCGAGAGCCCATTTTTACGACGATGTATTTCGCAGTTATGCGCTGCGCGAGTGCAAGGCACGCCCGCATGCATTTATCTTGGTCAGCCGGCGCGATATCGGTAAACTGCGCCATCGAGCCTTCGTCGGCTAAAAATACGTCGAGCTCCTCAAACCGCTCTAGCGGAAAATCCCGCTCAGCCGCGCTCGGCGTGTATGTGGCGTCGAACACCGAGGGCAAGCCTTGCCGGTTCGCAAATGAAACAGCCGAAACCGCCGCGGCTACAGGTATGTCATGCTGGAGCAGCAGCGCGTCCGGGTACGAGGTGAACGCGTCCTCCACATGTTCAGCGGTCAGCCGGCGGTTGGCGCCGGGGTATACCACGCGGCGCGGCGGGGAATCGCTCTCGATAATGACGGCGACAAGCCCGGTTTGGGATTGCCTGTCTACGTCTGTAAAGCGCGCATCCGTACCTCGGTTTTCAAGATATGCTTTCAGGCGCACGCCGTGCGAATCGCCGCCGATTCGCGCGCACAGAATGCACTCGGCGCCGAGCTCTTCTAAGGTTACGGCTGCGTAAATCCCCCTGCCGCCGGGCTGGTATTCATACCTTTCGCCGACAGTCGACTGCCCGCTAGGCGGCAGGCGGTCGGCTCTTATGAAAAAATCGGTATAAACGCTGCCGACAACAAGTATCCGAGGTTTCATGCGCGGCCTCCGATATAAAGAATTTATTAGTACTCGTAGGTCTTGCCGTCTTTTTTAATCGTAACCCTGTTTTCGCCTTCGGTACGCTCCACGTAGCCGACGATTTTTGCCGCGACGCCGTATCTTGCAGCCGCCGCGATGAGTGACGGGGCGTCCTTCTCCTCGCAGTATATCTCGAGCCTGTGACCCATGTTGAAGACAGAAAACATCTCGCGCGGGGAGATAGCGCCGCTTTCGGCTATCGCCAAAAACAGCGGCGGTGTATCAAAAAGGTTATCCTTAACATAATGCAGCCCGCGCCCAAATGCGCGGCATTTGAGCTGCCCTCCGCCGGTGCAGTGGATTATGCCGTGGATCCGCGAGCGGCCCTCGGCCAGGATGTCGCGGACTATCGGCGCGTAGGTCCGGGTGGGCGAAAGCAGCGCGTCGCCGACCGTCATTTCCGGAACGCCG
Source organism: Clostridiales bacterium (assembly GCA_012840355.1). Classification (GTDB taxonomy): domain Bacteria; phylum Bacillota; class Clostridia; order Oscillospirales; family CAG-272; genus DTU078. Next base: position 79,130 of record DULN01000008.1, read on the forward strand.
GCGCCCGCAGGCAACTTATCCATAATGCGGTATTTGCCGCCGTAAACTTTGGACGGGTCGATAGTGTTCGAGTATGTTTCCGGGTATTTTTCGGCATAGTATTTAGAGAGCAAAAGATGCCTTGCGGCGGTGAGGCCGTTAGAGCCGATCCCGGAGTTGGGCTTGTCCTCGTATGACGCTTGGCCGGATGACGAAAATCCGACAATGACGTCGCCGGGTCTTATGTTGCCGCAGTCGATGACGTCGCTGCGCCTCATTCTGACAAAAACAGTCGAGTCGACGATAAGGGTGCTCACAAGGTCGCCCACATCCGCAGTTTCGCCGCCCGACATAGTTATGTCTATCTCCAGCTCGCCCATCTTCTTGATGAACCCGACATAGCCTTCTATTATAGCCTTAATGGCGTTGCCGTCGACGCGGTGGGCGTTGCGGCCGATAGTGTTGGACATGACAAATCCCCCGGTTGCGCCGACGCAGATGAGGTCGTCGAGGTTCATTACCACCGAGTCTTGCGCAAGGTCATAATAGGCGGAAAAATCGCCGGTCTCGCGGTGCTTTATATAGGCGAGCGCCGATTTTGTGCCCGCTCCGTCGGCGTGCAGCGCGGCGCACCAGTTTGGGTCGCCGGCAGGGTCGTCGATTATCTTGCAAAACGCGCCGGCGAAAAGCCCGCGGTCTATTTTCTCAATTGCGCGCTTTACGTCAGTCTTTTCGGACGAGGCGCCGAGCGACAGATATGCGTCGGACATAAGATTTTTATACCCCCAGCAGAAGTGATAAAATACGTCATGCCTTATCAGGCGGCTTTATCAAATTTTATTATAACACGCGGGATGTTAAAAATCAATAATGTTGTTGACAAAAAGGCTGGGGAGCATTATAATTAAAGCGCAATTTAACTAATATTTATAGGACAGGTGTAGTAACAGGATGAACAAAACCCGCAGGGTGACAGTTGCCGTGGCTATATTTTTGGCTTTGGCGGTTCTTTTCGGCTGCAAGGCTGAAGATTTAGGCGAATGGGTGCCCGCCGGCATGAAGAAAATATCGACGGACATGGTCGAGTATGACCTTTATATCCCAAAAGATTGGGAAGAGGACATATCGACCGGCGTGGTAACGGCATATGTCAGTTCTGCGGACCGCTCGTCTATCAGCATGATCGCTTTCGACCTTGAAGACCCCAACCAAACGGTCGACGAGTATTGGGAGAATAACAAAGGTGCGTTCACCTCGTTTTTCACCGACATGCAGTTTGAGGCTGAAGGCGAGGCTACTGTGCTCGGCGGTGTAGCGGCGAGGAAATATGTATATACTGCAAGCGCGTCTGGCGTGCCGTATAAGTTTATGCAGGTCATATGCATAAAGGAAGGCACGGTTTATGTTTTCACATATACGGCGATGGCTGAAAAGTACGAGCTACATCTCCCAAGCGTGGAGAAAATCTTAGAAAACTTCAGCTTTAAGTCGTAACCCGAGGGCAAAATGGCGATATACCTTGACTATGCCGCCACCACCCCGATGCTGCCGGCTGCCGCGGAGGTGATGGCGGATATTTGCGCAAATGTTTGGGGCAACCCCTCGTCGGTCCATTCGGCGGGGCTTGCCGCGCGGGCTGCAGTCGAGCGCGCGCGTGAGCTTGTGCTCGCGCTGCTTGGGGCGGGGCGGGGCGACGCGGGCATGTTGGTGTTCACCGGCAGCGGCACGGAGGCTAGCAATCTCGCGATATTTGGCGTCGCGCGCTCAAAGCGCTGGAAGAGCAGGCCTGCCATACTCACCACCGACAGCGAGCACCCGTCGGTAGAGGAGCCGCTGCGCGCGCTCGAGCGCGAAGGCTACATTGTTGAGCGCATACCAACAAAGGGCGGTGTGCTCGATTTCGAAGCGCTCGATGAGGCGATTTTTAGACATAAAAATATAGTGCTCGCGAGCTTTATGCTCGTCAACAACGAGACAGGCGCGGTATATGACGTGGCAAAGGCGTTTTCGATGATAAAGCGCGTGCAGCCGGACGCGGTGACACACTGTGACGCTGTGCAGGGCTTCGGCAAGCTTAGCTTTACGCCTTCGGTGCTTGGTGCCGACCTTGTCACGGTCAGCGCGCATAAGCTTGGCGGGCCGAAAGGCGCCGGCGCGCTTTATATCTCAAAGCCCGTGATTGTGGCTAAAAAAATCGTGCCGCTTGTATACGGCGGCGGACAGGAGAACGGGTACAGGTCCGGCACAGAAAACGTAGCCGCGATAGCGGGTTTTGGCGCGGCAGCAGAGTTTCACCTATCCGCTGGCACGCGCGAGCGCTTCTGCAAGGCGACAAAGCCGCTGCTCGAGCTGCTTGAGCAAAATTTGCCCGAAGGCGCAAGGCTTAACACCCCGCTCGGCGAGCATATGCCGCATATCGCGAGCATAACGGTGCCGGGCATAAAAAGCGAAGTTATGCTGCGCTACCTTTCGGGCCGGGGGATATACGTCTCAAGCGGTTCGGCTTGCTCGTCAAGGCACCGCGGTATAAGCCGGACGCTGCTCGCTTTCGGGCTTTCCGAAAATGAAGCCGACTGCACTATCCGGGTCAGCTTTTCGGATGCGACCGGGAAAGACGAGATACTTGAGTTTGCTGCGGCTTTACGCGATGGGATGGCTTCGATCGCAAAAATTAGGTAAAGTCACCCCGATTAGGGGTGATTTTTATTTTTGTTATGTGTTGACTAGCCTCCGGCGCTGTGATAGCATTAACATACCAAATATTCCGGAGGCTCAATATGGACGGTGAAAAGAAGGTTTATTACGCAATCGGCAACGCCCATCTTGACCCGGTATGGCAATGGCGCTGGACCGAGGGCTATGCGGAGGCAAAAGCGACCTTCCGCTCGGCGCTTGACAGGATAAAAGAGTTTGGCGATTTCGTTTTCACCTGCTCGTCGGCGTCGGTCTACGCATATATAGAGGAAAGCGCTCCCGAGATGTTCGAGGAGATAAAACGGCGCGTCGCCGAAGGGCGGTGGGTGATTGTCGGCGGTTGGTGGGTGCAGCCGGACTGCAATTTGCCGTCCGGCGAGGCTTATTGCCGCCAGAGCCTATACTCGCAGCGATATTTTAAGTCGCGGTTCGGTGTCACGGCGCGGGTCGGCTACAATGTCGACTCTTTCGGGCACAACTACATGCTGCCGCAGATACTAAAGAAAAGCGGCATGGACTACTATGTCTTCATGCGTCCCGGCGAGCATGAAAAGCATCTTGAAACCGACCTTTTCCGCTGGACTTCGCCCGACGGCAGCTCGGTTTTAGCTTATCGGCTAGGCGAACCGTATTGCGCGAACTTCGATACCGACGAGGAGCTTGAGCGCAGCCTGAGGCGTAGCGAGGCTAACCACCGCCCCGACCGGCCAGAGCGCATGTTCTTTTACGGCGTCGGCAACCATGGCGGCGGGCCGACGGTAAAAAACATCGAGGCACTGATCCGGCTACGCGAGTCGGGCAAAGCTGAGGTTATATTCTGCGGACCGGACAGGTTTTTCGAAGATGTCCAAAAGTGTTATGGCAGCGAGATTCCGGCATATACCGACGACCTGCAGCACCACGCGAGCGGGTGCTACTCGGCGGTATCCGAGATTAAGGCTCTTAACCGCCGCTGCGAGATGGAGCTGCTTGCGGCGGAAGTATACTCTGTGCTTGCTGCAAAGCTTCTCGGAAGGGATATACCAAACGATAAGCTCGAGCAAGCTTGGCGCAACGTCTTGTTTAACCAGTTCCACGACTCGCTCGGCGGCTGCAGCATTAGGGAAGTTTACGACGACGCGCGTATCTTTGCGGGCGAGCCGCTCGCGATAGCCGCGAAATTAGAAAACGCCGCGCTTCAGTCGATTTCATGGGCGGTCGACACTATGAAGTTTCATACGCCTATATTTGTCTTCAACCCCCACCCGTGGGAAGTCACGCAGCTGGTGCGGGTCAACCACCGTTACCGCGGCGGCGTGACCGCGCCCGACGGCAGGCGTATCCCGGCGCAGTATATCCGCTCGTCGACTGAGCCTTGCACCGGTCAGCCGGACCTGATTTTCCTCGCTACCGTCCCCGCATATGGCTTTGCGGTCTACGACGTGCACGGCTCGCCGGACGCTGAGCCGGAGGTTGAGCCGCCGCGCGCAAGCGGCAATGTGCTTGAAAACGCCTACTTGCGCTTCGAGTTTGAGCCACACACCGGCTATATGCGCTCAATGTACGACAAAATTGCCGGCAGGGAGCTTCTTTCCGGCATGGGAGCGGTGCCGGTGGTTGTAGACGAGTTTTACCACGACACCTGGAGCCACGGTAAAAACTTCTTTGACAAGGATATCGCGCGGTTTTCCGATGCCGAGATAACCGTTCTCGAAAACGGCCCGGTCCGCGCGACCTTAAAAGTCGAAAGCCGCTATAACAAATCGACGCTGACGCAGTATTTCTCGCTTGACTACGCCTCGCGCACGCTCAGCGTGAGCGCGAAGGTCGACTGGCATGAAAAGCATAAAATGCTAAAGCTGCGCTGGCCGGTTGCGGTAAAGGAGCCACGCGCTTTCTACGAGGTGCCGTTCGGCTGGATTGAGCGCCCCTGCGACGGCGAAGAAGAGCCGGGGCAGCAGTGGGTTGCCGTCCGTGGCAAAGATTTTGGCATGGCACTTTTGAATGACAGTAAATACAGCTTTTCTATAAAAGGATGCGAGCTGAACCTGACCGTCGTGCGCAGCCCAATCTACGGCGACCATGGGAACGTGCGCTCGCCTGAAGCCGAGTTTACCGACCAGGGCGAGCACCGGTTTGAATATGAGCTAATGCCCGTCTATCCCGAAACGGGCTTTGGCGAGATAACCCGACGCGCGCGCCAGCTTAATAAGAAACTGACCTACATTGCGGAAAACCGCCATGAGGGAAAAATAAAAGAGCCGCATTACTCCGGCGTTGAAATTGATGCGCCAAACGTCATAATCACCGCGGTCAAAGCCGCCGAGGACGGGCGCGGCATGATAGTGCGCGCGTTTGAAAGCGACGGCAAAGCGGTGACCGTGCGCATAAGCTGCCCGCTTGCCGGGCTTTTTGCCGACGTGAGCTTTTCGCCGCACGAGGTGCGCACGTTGCGCGTGGTGGATGGGGAATATAAAGAAACGCTTATAACGGAGCTTGAATGAAATGCTTTTAGGACTTGATATCGGCGGGACCAAATGCGCAGTCTCGGTCGGCGAGGTTTATGAAGGCGATATCAAAATTGTCGCTAAAAAGCGGTTTGATACCCCACACGGGCTGCCGCGCGAGGAGATTATAGCGCGGCTTTGCGATATGGTGGCTGAGCTATTTGACCCTTCGGTAGAGGCAATAGGTGTCTCCTGCGGCGGCCCTCTCGACAGCGAAATAGGGCTAATACTTTCGCCCCCGAACCTGCCCGGCTGGGATGGGATACCGATAACGAAAGCTCTATCGGAGAGGTTCGGAGTGCCTGCCGCGATCCAAAACGACGCCAACGCCTGCGCGATGGCGGAGCACCGCTATGGCGTGGGGAAGGGCACAAAAAACATGGTTTTCCTCACGTTCGGAACCGGCATGGGCGCAGGGCTTATACTAAACGGGAAAATATATACCGGTGCAAACGATATGGCAGGCGAGGTAGGGCATATCCGCATGGCTCCGTACGGCCCGGTGGGATACGGCAAATCGGGCAGCTTTGAAGGCTTTTGCAGCGGCGGGGGTATAGCCCAGCTTGGGCGGATTGTCGCGCTTGAGCGGATACAGCGCGGGGAACCACCAAAGTTTTGCCCCGATATTGAGTCGCTTTCGAAAATAACTGCAAAGACAATTGCCGAAGCCGCCGACGCAGGCGACGAGGCGGCAGCGGAAGTATACAGGATTTGCGGAGAAATGCTAGGCCGCGGGCTGGCGGTGCTGGTCGACATATTAAACCCCGAGCTTATCGTCATCGGCAGCATTTTTGCGCGCAGCGGGCACCTATTGCGCGAGGCTATGGAGCGCGAGCTTCGTCGCGAAGCTTTGCCTCGCTCGCTTGAAGCCTGCCGCATCGTGCCCGCTGCGCTGGGCGAGGAGATTGGCGACTACGCCGCGCTCGCAGTGGCGGAGTCGGCGCTAATGTAAAGCTTTTAGCTTGCCGTGACGGATTTATTGTAACGCGTTATGCTTTACGGGGCATTTGCTGGGAAGATACGTCCGCATGCTGTGTAAAGAGAATTGCTTGCGCACAGCTTGCGCTCGCGTTTGTCTCGCCGCAAAATTACCTGCCGCTGATGATATGCGCGAGGTTCACGCAGCATTTCAACGGCATCGGGCAAAACGAAAGTTACGCTAATTTCCGGTATATCTTGATCCCCAAAGAGGACAGAATAACATACACATCGCTTTATCAGCTTGTGTTTAACGCAGGAAACCTCGCGCTTGCGACGTTTGAGTTTTGGATGGAAAAAAATACGACCCACGGCAAAATGTAAAACATTAATAAGACGGAGCTTGAGAAAAAATTAACGCTAATGCTTGACAAATAGAAAGGGCTTAAGTATAATACTTATTATGGCATTACCGAGTGATAAAATGGTTATAAATAGCGGCGAGAAAATAGATCTCAGCGCCCTTTTGGCGGGCGAAATACTCTGTTTGCCTTTTGAGTTTAGGCTGAAAGATTTCAGCCCGGGCAAAGGGTATGTGGATATTGAGCCTATCGGCGACGTAATTATAGACGGCCGCATAATAAACAATGAAGGGTATATTAGGCTCGAGGCAGTGCTTACAATGCATTACCGTACCGCCTGCGCGCGCTGTGCGGTGGAGCTTGAGCGCACATTGCACGTCCCGGTAGAGCGGGTCATCGCCACACAAGCGCAAGTCGAAGGCGCTGAAGACGCCGACGATTATCTCATTTTGGAAGGCGAAGCGCTCGACCTTGCGCCGCTGGCCACCGAAGAGGTATACCTCGGTCTGCCGATGCGCGAGCTGTGCTCGGAGGATTGCCGCGGCCTGTGCCCGAAATGCGGCAAAAACTTAAACGAAGGCCCCTGCTCCTGCCCGGAGCGCGAACCCGATCCGCGGCTCGCGATCCTCTCAAAGTGGAGCGAGAAATATAACAACGACTGACAACGCGTTTACAGAAGGAGGATCACGGATATGGCGGTTCCCAAGAGAAAGACGTCGAAAGCAAGGCGCGACAAAAGGCGCGCTAGTACCTGGAAGCTTGAGATGCCCGGCATGGTTAAGTGCCCCAAGTGCGGCGAGTACAAGCTGTCGCACCGGGTATGCACTTCTTGCGGCACCTATAACGGCAAAGAAGTCCTCAAAGTCGAAGAAGCTTAAGGTACAAAGCATTTTGCCGGACAACTCCAGACCGGACGAGTTCGGCTACATAAAAGGCCGAGGCGATCGGCCACGAGGCGTGTATCGATCATGTATCGTACACGCCTTTGTTAGCGGAAGGGACAATTGCATTTTTTGTTTTGCCTAAAGTTTTGACACAAGGAAGGCGGCGGGAAGGCGTGGTTGAAATATACGCTGTGGAGCCGGGTTCGCTGGCGGAGCTTGCCGGGCTGCGCCCCGGCGATTTTCTTATTTCAATAAACGGGCACGAGATTGCCGATGTGCTCGACTACAGGTTCTATCTTGCAGAGTCTAAGGTCACGTTGAAGATTCACCGCGGGCCAGAGCTTTTTGATGTGACTATAAAAAAGGGCGAGTACGAGGACATCGGGCTCGAGTTTCAAAGCTACCTCATGGACGAGATGCGAAGGTGCCGCAACAAGTGCATTTTTTGCTTTATCGACCAACTCCCGCCCGGTATGCGCGAAAGCCTTTACTTCAAAGACGATGACGCGCGCATGTCGTTTCTGCTTGGCAACTACATCACGCTTACGAATCTTACAGAAAAGGACGTCGAGCGCATAATACTAATGCGCACCTCGCCGCTGAACATATCGGTCCACACGACAAACCCCGAGTTGCGCGTTAAAATGCTGCAGAATAAGCGCGCGGGGAACGTCCTTGCGCTTATGCGCCGGTTCGCGAAGGCGAATATTAAGATGAACTGCCAGATAGTGCTCTGCAAAGGCGTCAATGACGAGGAGGAGCTAGACCGGACGATGGCCGACCTTGCCTCGCTGTGGCCGGCGGTGCAGAGCGTGTCGGTTGTGCCGGCGGGGCTTACCAAATACCGCGAGGGGCTTTTCCCGCTCGAGCCTTACTCTCCGGAGGAATGCGCGAGGATTATCGGGCAGGTGTCGGCTTTCGCCGAGCGCTGCATGAAAAAGCACAAGTCGCGCATATTCTTTTGCGCAGACGAGCTATACGTCAAAGCAGGGCTTCCCATACCGCCCGCCGAAGACTATGAAGGCTACCCGCAGCTTGAAAACGGCGTAGGGATGCTGCGCTTGATGCAGGACGAGTTCGACGCGGCGTTGCGTGGGCTTGACGGCAAAAGGCTCGTACTGCCGCGCGACGTCTCGATTGCCACCGGCGAGGCGGCGTACGGTTTTATCTGCGGATTGGTGGACGCCCTTCGGGCGCGTTTCCCAGGGCTTATTTGCAAGGTATATAAAATTAAAAACGATTTTTTCGGGGAGAATATAACCGTAGCGGGGCTTATTACCGGGATTGACCTTTACAGGCAGCTGTGTGGCAAGCATCTCGGCGATGCGCTGTTTTTGCCGAAAACGATGTTGCGCAGCGACGGGGACATGTTCCTCGACTCGATGACGCACGAGGAGCTCTCAAAGCTGCTAGGCGTAAAAATAGAATTTGTAGATATAGATGGTTATGAGTTCGCCTATAAAATTTTAGGCGAGCTATGACGTAACGAAGCGGGGCATCTTGGGTATTAAGAAGTGACGGAGCGCCCCGACGGAAAAATGCGGGAAGGGATTGAGTATGGCAAAACCTGTTATAGCGATAGTGGGACGCCCGAACGTCGGGAAAAGCACGCTCTTCAACAGGCTGATAGGGAAAAGGATTTCGATAGTGGAGGATACACCCGGCGTCACGCGCGACCGGATTTACTATGAGATAAACTGGAACGGACGCGACATGATGTTGGTCGACACCGGGGGTATCGAACCCCGCACCGACGACGAAATGCTGCGCTATATGCGGCTTCAAGCGGAGCTTGCAATCGCGCATGCGGATGTTATAATATTCATGACGGACGTTAAAGCCGGGCTGACCGCCAGCGACCGCGACATCTCGGCGATGCTGCTTAAGTCAGGCAAGCCGGTCGTGATTTGCGTCAACAAAGTCGACCAGGTGGGCGAGCTGCCGGCGGAGTTTTACGAGTTTTACGAGCTCGGCTACCCAGACGACCCGATTCCGGTGTCGTCGCTGCACGGCACGGGCACAGGCGACCTGCTGGACGCGGTCATAGCGCACCTCCCGCCGGAAGACGAGGCTATGGAGGACGACGGCTGGCACGACGCGATACGTGTCGCGGTCATAGGCAAGCCAAACGTCGGCAAAAGCTCGGTGATAAACAAAATCCTTGGCGAGGATCGCCTGATAGTCTCCGACATCGCGGGCACGACTCGCGACGCGGTCGACACTTTCGCCGAAAACGAGCACGGCAAATACGTCTTTGTCGACACCGCGGGCATCCGCCGGCAGAGCAAGATTAACGACAAGCTCGAGTATTACTCGGTTCTGCGCGCAAAGCTTGCGGTCGAGCGCGCGGACGTCTGCCTTATCGTAATCGACGCGGCGCAGGGAGTCACCGAGCAGGACAGCAAAATCGCCGGGCTTGCGCACGACTCCGGGCGCGCGTCTATTATCGCGCTGAACAAATGGGACCTTGTCGAAAAGGATGACAAAACCATCATCCAGTATACCGACATGGTATACCGGGAGCTTTCATTTATGACCTATGCGCCAGTAATAACTATCTCGGCGCTGACCGGACAGCGCGTCCCGAGGCTTTTCCCGATGATAAACGAGGCGGTCGAGCAGGCAAGAAAGCGCATACCTACCGGCGTGCTGAACGAGTTTTTGGGCGACGCGATAACGCGCGTCGAGCCGCCGTCCGACAAAGGGCGCGAGCTGAAGATTTATTACATGACCCAGATAGGCACGCAGCCTCCGACATTTGTCATTTTCTGCAACGACGCGGAGCTGTTCCACTTCTCATACCGTCGGTACATTGAAAACCGCCTGCGCGACGTCTTCGGCTTTATGGGCACGCCGATAAAGATTATCATTCGCGAGCGCGGCGACGATGCTGACTTGTGAGCTTTGCAACCTATTTTTATAGCGGAGGAATATCGCTTTGCTTTGGCATAAGCTTCAGTACCAAGGGCTGCTTGATTATTTGGGCAGCACCCGGGGCGTAAATGTCGTAGTATTAGTCCTGTGCTTTATTTTAGTCGCGGTGCAGGCATACCTGCTCGGGAGCCTGAACTTTGCGCTGATAATATCAAAGCTTAAGTTCCGCGACGACATCCGCAAATACGGCAGCGGGAACGCGGGCATGACGAACATGCTGCGTACCTATGGGAAAGCCGCCGCTGCGTTTACGCTGCTCGGCGACGCCGCAAAAGCCGCGCTGGCTATTGCTGTCGGCGGGTTGCTGTGCGGCATGATAGGCGCGTATATCGCGGGCTTCTTCTGCATACTTGGGCATATGTACCCTCTCTACTATAAGTTCAAAGGCGGCAAGGGTGTCGTGACCTCGGCGGTGATGGTACTGATGCTCGACTGGCGCGTCTTTTTGGTGCTGCTCGCGGTATTCCTCCTTATCGTCGCCTCGACGAAGTACGTTTCGCTCGGCTCCATTATGTGCATGCTTATATATCCGCTGCTTCTATACCGCTTTACTGGGCCGGGCATAAACATAATTTTTGCGTTTGCTATAGCGGTATTGGTGATATTCAAGCACCGGGACAACATACAGCGACTGCTTGAGCGCAGGGAGAATAGGATTTCATTCGGCAAAAAGAAATCGAGCAGCGGCAGGGAAGAGTAAAAAGGGCAATTTAAATAAAAAGGCTGCGATTTGCAAATGTTGCATTGACAAATCGCGAAAAATGTGATATAAGTTAAACAAACTGATAACCTAAAGGCGATGACCGGAAAGAAGTAAGCTGCGCGCGAGCCCACAGAGAGTTGCCGGTCGGTGAGAGGCGCAGGGGGTAGGCGCAGCCGAATACATTCCGAGAGCCGCGCTCCGAAAATGGAAGAGGGAATCGACCTCCGCATTAGTAGGCGGCGCCGCGCTCCGCGCGTTATAGCGGAAGAGCGTATTTTTGCGCTCGCTGAGTGATAAATCGTAGGTGGTACCGCGAACATAGTTCGCCCTCGGATTTTTCCGGGGGCTTTTTTAATATAAAGAATCCGAAAGGAAGCAAAGTAAGATGCCGATAACCGATTATCTTGAACGCAACGCGCGAAACTTTCCAGACGATGTCGCGCTGGTCGAAATCAACCCTGAACGTCAGCCGACAAATGGGCCGATAACATGGAAGGAGTTCAACCTCATCGTTACCGCGCCCGGCGGCCGATACCGCCGCGAGATGACTTGGCGCGAGTTCGACATAAAGGCTAACAGATTTGCAAACCTCCTGCTCACCCGGGGTATCAAAAAGGGCGACAAGGTCGCGATTTTGCTTATGAATTGCCTCGAGTGGCTGCCGATATATTTTGGGATACTCAAGACCGGCGCGCTCGCCGTGCCGCTCAACTATCGCTACACGGCTGAAGAGATAAGATACTGCCTCGAGCTTGCCGACGTTTCGGTGCTCGTGTTCGGGCCGGAGTTTGTGGGGCGCATTGAGGAGATTGCGCCGCATCTTAAGAACGTCAAGCACATGTTCTATGTCGGCTGCGATTTGCCTACATTCGCCGACAGCTACGATAGGCTGGTTACATATTGCAGCAGCTCGCCGCCCGCGATCGAGATAACCGACGACGACCTCGCCGCAATATACTTCTCGTCTGGCACGACGGGTTTTCCGAAAGCGATACTGCACCGGCACAGGGCGCTCACCCATGCGGCGTTAACCGAGCAGAATCACCACGGGCAGACGAAAAATGACGTATTTTTGTGTATTCCGCCACTCTACCACACAGGCGCGAAGATGCACTGGTTTGGCAGCCTGGTCACAGGCTCGAAAGCGGTACTTTTACGCGGCGTGCGGCCCGATTGGGTATTACGCACCGTATCCGACGAGGGCGTGACTATCGTATGGCTGCTTGTGCCGTGGGTGCAGGATATACTCGACGCGATTGACCGCGGCGACGTCGAGCTATCCGATTACTCGCTTGAGCAGTGGCGGCTAATGCATATCGGCGCGCAGCCTGTGCCGCCGAGCCTTATAAAGCGCTGGCTTTCGGTATTTCCCAACCACCAGTACGACACAAACTACGGGCTTTCGGAGTCGACCGGCCCGGGGTGCGTCCACCTTGGCGTTGAGAACGTAGACCACGTCGGCTCAATCGGCAAGGCGGGCTACATGTGGGAGACAAAAGTGGTGCGTGACGACGGCAGCGAAGTCGGGGTCGGCGAGATAGGCGAGCTTTGCGTACGCGGCCCGGGCGTGATGGTCGAGTATTACAAAAATCCTGAAGCCACAGCCGAGGTTCTTCGCGACGGCTGGCTTTATACCGGCGACATGGCGCGGGTCGACGAACAGGGCTTTATCTACCTTGTCGACCGCAAAAAAGACGTTATCATTTCCGGCGGAGAGAACATCTACCCAGTCCAAATCGAGGATTTCCTTCGCGCGCACCCGAAGGTAAAAGACGTCGCGGTAATCGGCTTGCCCGACGACAGGCTAGGCGAGATCGCGGCGGCGATTGTTTCGGTCCGCGACGGCGAGACCTGCACCGAAGAGGAGCTTGCCGCATTCAGCGAGGAGCTGCCGCGCTACAAGCGCCCGAGAAAGTATTTCTTCGACGAGGTGCCTCGCAACCCGACAGGCAAAATCGAAAAGCCCAAGCTCCGCGAAAAATATATCGGCGCAAGGCTCGTCGAAGTGCAGATAACAAAATAAGGGCTAAAATGTTAACGCCTCCTGCCGCAAAATCTAGGCAGGAGGCGCTTATTATTAATATACCCCTTCTTTAATATACTTCTCGTTAAAACCGAAGTACTTGTTGCCGGATATGTTTATCCCGGAGCAGTGCTCAAGGAGGACGAAAGACGTCTCTTCATCGGAATACTTTTTCGACTGAATTATAGTGTTGTCGGTAAAGGAAAGATTTTTGACGCAGGTCGCATAGAGTACCCTCTGGCTTTTTATCTCAAAGTAGTTTCGGGTGATAGTGATATTTTCATGATAGCCTTTGCAGGCCTCAGGGTCGCCGATTACGGGGTAAAAGCTTATGACGCCTTCGCAAAATTGGTATCTGCTCGACAAGCAATGGTTGGTGAAGTAGTTGTCGCAGATAATCATGTCCTTGCATGCGCCGGATTCAAACCAGCCGTTGGCGTCGCCGCTCATGAGGATAGCAGTGCCCGAGGTATCGAATACGTTGTTTTTGATGACGACTTTCCTCGGCGTAGTTACCAAAATCCCGCGCGCTCGTGCCGAGCCAACGTAGTTGTTTTCAAATATCAGCTCCGGGGTGTTTGTGAGGTTCTCGATGGCGTCGTCTACCTTTACATTTTCCGGGAGGTCAGTTTCAAACTCAATTTCAAACTCGGTATTATTAATCAGGCGATATGACTTTACGGCGCATTCTCCGATGGCATTTAGCGACGTTCTTTCGGAGAATAAAATTATGTCGCCGGGTTTGGCGTAGGAATCAAACGCAACCGACGAGTGCTCGCAAAATGCGCCTTTGATTTTTCTACCCGAAATTTCTTTTATAACGGCGCTCGTCCCGTGGACGTTCATGGCGTCGTCAAACATGCCGCGAAACCGGCAGCCGCTTACCTTTATCTTTCCGCTGCAGTTAGAAAAGTGCAAGGCGTCGTCGTGCCCCGACACGATTTTCCTCCCGCGCTTTGAGTTGGGTACGACGGCAACGTTGCTAACGGTAATATTTTTCGTAAACTGCACCAAAAAACAAATACCGCAGCTGCTATAGAGGTTTATATTTTCAAACTCAATATCCTCCGAATCCTGGCAGTATACGCCGGCTTCGGTCCTCGGGCCGAACCGTAGCGCGAGATAGTTTCCTGCTAAAGGCGGCAGCGGGAAGTTTCCAAGCATTTCTACGGTGTTTTCATCGACTGCGCTAAAACTTGCGCCCCAAATTTTGTCGCCCGAATCCTCACGGACATGAAGGTCGGCGCCGTATTCCATAGCGCCCCAATAGCTGTGTTCCCAACCGTCGCCGGTGAAAATCAGCTTTTGGTCTTTTACATAGTGGGGATAAAGCTTGTTGTCGATCTCTAGCAGTATCCTTTTTTCATCGGCTGCGATAACCCTGCCTTCGGCGGACGTGGGAATCTCCCAATCTATAGAGAAGTTTTTTAGTCTAATTTTTTTGCAGCCATCGATTGCGAAAGGCGTTTGCCAGCCGTTAAAAACCAGTTCGGAACCGCTAAAATCGAGCGTTATGTCGCGCATGCCATCGAGCAGGATGCCTACCGACCGCTCGGGTGTGGGGTATGTATTTGACATGGGGTAGCTTCTTTTTGCCGTGTTTGTCACGTCGAAACGGTAGGTGCCTTGCTCGAAAATTATCTCGCTGCCGCTCCCCACGGCTTTAAGCATTTCGGAAATGCTGCGTATGCTGCATTTTTGCCCGGGTAAAACGCCAAAGTCGGAAGCAAGAACTTTTTTCATTTTTATCCTCCGAATATAACCTCCTGCCATATGTTTATAGCAGGAGGTTTTTTTCACGATTTCTATTTCACCACCATCGGAATACGAAAGCCATTCCGCCGGCGGCGCGGGGGATTTTTATTCCGACAAAAGCCGCTTTTCGCCGGTTATCCCTTGGATGGGGGCGATATCCTGCGTGACTTCAAGCACGCCGAGGTAGTTGCCCTCTTTGTCGCGGACGGCGAAGTAGCGGATAAGGATATATTTGTCGCCAAGCTTTATCCAGAAGTCCTCGTGGTCCTTTTTGCCGCTCTTTAAATCTTCGACGATTTTCGTCACGATATGCGCGCTTGCCGGGGGATGGCAGTTTACCACTTTGCGCCCGAGCACGGCTGTGGTGCGCGGGAATATGCGCTCCTTGCTTTGCGAGAAGTATTTGACCTCGTCGTTTTTGTCGACGAAAGTGACGTCGACGGGCAAAGTGTCAAGCACAGCGGCGAGCTCTTCTAGCGTAAACGAGCCGGTAGGCAGCTTTATTGAGCCTTGCTCATGGGTGCTTTTTGCTTTTTCGAGTCCTTTTTCGGAAGCGGGATCCCAAGTAGGAACGCTGCTGATTAGGCAGTAGCCGAACTCGGCGCTCTCGTTGGCAATCTTCTTCCATTCGTCCACAGTTAAGGTTTCAAGCAGCATCGGCAGCATAATGTTTTCTTCTTTAAAAATCATATCCTCGATCTTCTTTAGTACCGCGCCGATTTTGTCGGCATGCTGCGCAGCTCCGTCGGATTTGGCGCCTTCATACGCCGCTTTCAGCTCGCTTCTTATTTCGTCGTCGACGCCCCACATGACTTTCGGCGGCGCGGTTATGCCGTACTGCTCCATGAACGGGAAAATGAGGTTTTCCTTTTTGAGATAGTGTTTATCAATCTCAAAAAGCCGCTCGAGGCTTAATAATACTTCCGGCTCGGACTCGGGAAGCTTTGACAAGAGGTTTTTGATGTGAAGGGTAAGCCTTTCAATCGCCCGGTTCTCGCGCTTTAAGGTATTAACAGGATGGCCTGGTATATCCGAGGGGTCGGCGGGACGGTGGATCTCCTCGATCGAGCCTTCGAACACCGCGGCATGCACGTCGCAGAGTCGCTGGACCTCTTCGACCGGCAGCCCGCCTTCAATCAGCGCTTGTTCTGCCGCGGCGATTTCCTCGGCGGATACGCCTTCAAATGCGGCGGCAAACTGGCCTTTTACTTCTTCGACAGATTTGCCCTCGTGTAGCTGGCGGATAAGGTCGGCAATTACTTTTTTGCGGAATTCCCGGTTATTTATTTCTTCGCTCACGAGTTGCCCTCCTTTATCGAGTACCCGTGCTCGGCAAACAACTTCTTTACAACCTCAAGGTCGATGCCTTTCGCCTTCGCGCCTTTGGGGATGGTCATAAACCTTCCAGCTGTCTCAAGCATGCCGGGCTTAAGGATATCAACAAAGCCCGCTTCGGCTAAAATCACCTTTACCTCGGGGTCGGCCGAGCAAAGCTGGTACACGGTTTTATTTAAATCTAGCACTTTGCTATCCATTATTATTTCTCCCTGCCTTTGACCGATACCCTTATTTTGAAATTTCGGCTAAAGTGACGGTATGTAAAGGGCACCACTCGCCCTTCGGCTCTCAAGTGCGCGCGAAAATCGCCTTGATCGTCTCCTCGTCAGACCAGCCGTGCGGACAGGCTGGCGACGCAGTGTTGGCGCTGTAATTGTACCGGTGTGCGCCGACAAGGCAGCGGCGCGAGGGCATTTGCACCCAGCCTTCGGGATAGCGGGCTTTTACCCAGTCGACGATGTAGTTGAGAAACTCGTCCCTATACTCAGCCGGCTGAAGAGCAAACCATGTGATTTCGTCATAGCCCCATGCGTAATGCGAGTTTATGGTAGGCTTGCCGGGCGTGTCGGAGATGCCAAAGTTGTCAAACTCGACTAAAAAAGGCCGGCACAGCCCGTCGCGCGGGTTGAACATGCTGTCGAGGTAGCCTTCCTCGCATATGCATTTCATCGGCTGGTCGGGCAGCTCTTTTAAACGGATCGGGAAAGCGTTGTAGTCAAGCAGCGTCTCGTCCTGCCGCAGCTCGCCGAGCGTGTGGGCGTCAAGCAGCACATAGCGGCGCCGCGCGTGCTCCGAGGCATAGTCGCGGATCATGCCTATGACCTCGCGCCAATGCGAAAGGTCCGGGTCGTTGCGCCCGATAAGGCAAATCTGCCCAAGGTGTATTCCCTCGGCGCCCGCGGCTATATACTCGCAGGCGCGGTAATAAAACCACATTTTCGCCTCGGGTTTTGTGATGTCGGGTATCGCGGTCTCTTTGCCCCACGCGCCAGCAGTGCCTTCCATCGCCATCTTGTCAAACTCAAAGCACCGAGGCTCAGGCGTCACGCCGAACGCCCGGAACACATACGCGGGGACAGGCGTCGAGTTAACGAAAGGCTTATAGATGCACTCGAACACGCACGCCTGTAGCACAAATTCGGGGTCGACCTCATGGGCGCGCGCAAACCGCCTTTTTGCGAAATCGAACCCCTCTTTGTCGGGCACGCTGCGCGACCAGACATACGCCGCCCTGCCGATGAATTTTGCGCCCTCGTTTTTCAGCATGCGCAAATCGTCCTCAAATGTGTCGGAGTAAAGCTCGTTGTCGTAACCAATCCCGATATGCGTGACGGCGCGGGAGAGGTAATTGTTTAATACCTCGCGGCTGGGCTTGCCGTAGAAGGTAAAATCCTTTTGCATCGGTGTATCCTCCGTTAAACCAAATCGGGATACCCGCGCCCCCTCGCACGGGTATCCCGGTTTACTATTTCACTCCGTGCGTCCTAATATAGTCGAGCACGATTTTGTAAGCGGTGGTGTTAAGGTGCAGCCCGTCGCCGCTTTGATAATTTTCCGGCAAGTATCCGTCCGGTCCGACCAGCGTTTCGGCGGTGTTGAGGTAATACACGCCGTTTTGGCTCGCCGCGTTAGCCATCCAGTAATTGCCGCGGCAGATTTTGTTGTTGTTTATCGACTTTTGCAGCTGGTACGAAGCCGCGACGGGGAACATCGACTGAAGTATAATCGTCGTGTCGGGGCTTTGCTTTTTTACTTCTTTTATTAAGCTCGTAAACTGCGCGATAAAGTCCTTTTCGCCGAGGAACGAGATGCCGTTGATACCAAGAGAGATAATAAGGATATCAGGCTTTTTTGCCGCGACAGCCTCGCGCACCGTTATTTCGGTTCCTGTTTCGGGGTAAAGAATTTTGGCGTCGGCAACGTTGTTTAAGAGAAGCGTTCCATTCGTGGGCACCCATACCTGGGTTGTCTGCTTGCCGCCTTCAAGCATGCCGTAGGTTTTAAGCCCATAGGTGAGCGAATCGCCGAGGAAGACGATGCGGCGCAGGTAATCTTCGCCCATATCATCGGTTTTAGTAAGCACCGTGCCGGGGAACTCCTTTTCAATGCCGGATAAGCCCATATAGCGCGGTATCGCAATTGTGTCCTCGACTAGGTCGACCGGCACGGTTTCCGGAGACTCCGTTTCTGCCGGCTCTGTTTCTGTCACGGGCTCGGCAGTGTTCGAAGTTTCTTCCTGCGTGACGGGAATGGTATCGGCTTCGGTAGTTTCAGCCGCCGGCTGGGATGTAGCCGGCGCCGTCCCGCTATTTGAACCACTGATAGTCTCGCTTATGCCTCCATCCTGCCGCTCCACTTTGGGTGCGCCCGAAAACAGCATGATAACTAGGATTATAAGCACGGCAAGCGCTACCGCCGCCGCAGCGATTGTTATTTTTAAGATTTTATCGTAGTCGCTACCACTTTTCTTATTGGACATAGCCTTTGCCGCCTAAAATTGCCTTCTGTAATCCGAGTTTCGCGATTTTTCGCGGTTTACTATATACCTTATTATTGCCGCAATAAGCGCAATAATAAGGTAAACCGCCGCGAAAATTACGATGATATAAAAAACTCTCGCGCCACGCCTATAAAACCCGTTCAGGAAAATGAAGGTGAAAATGAAGTCCGCCATCACGGCTAGAAAGTGATAGAACACTTTTGCGCCGAATGTTAAGGTTTTGCTTGCAAATATGCGGTTGGCAAGCGCGAAGAAAAAGCAGAAGATGAAAATGAGTACGACGTTGCCAAGCGTCAGCGCAGGTTTGTATTCGGCGTCGATTTTCGTCAGCTCCGAAAGTACGGCCATGAAAAATACTGCCGCCGTCGAGATTAGCCCGAACGGGTATAGGATGTCATAAAGGAATTTGCGGCCAAGGCTTTCGTCACCGGTGACTTTTTTCTTATCCACTGCCATCAAAGCTCCGAGAAAGTTATCCTAAAGCGGTTTTTGTATGATGAGCCGGCATCGATATACTTCTGCGAGCCGTTGGCTACGGCGTCCGCGCG
Source organism: Clostridiales bacterium (assembly GCA_012840355.1). GTDB lineage: Bacteria > Bacillota > Clostridia > Oscillospirales > CAG-272 > DTU078. The sequence continues at coordinate 98,254 of DULN01000008.1, forward strand.
CCCGTCCAGCGTGCACGATGCGGGCTCAAGGCCTGTGACATAATCGCCCTCGCCGAGCTGGCGCCATTGGACAAGCCGGTCGAGCAACCCATCCGACTCGAACGAAATCCGCAGGCGCGCGCCGATTTCGGGATTGTCGATGCCGAAAGTGTTTTCGGACAGCGTGTGGTAATAGCACATCTCGACCCAGCCGGGCTGGGGCGGGAGTACCTTATCCCACTCGTCAAGCCCTTCTTTCGCGTGCTCGTCGCGTGGGATGGTTTTTTCAGCAGGGATGACGATTTCTGCCGCTTCCGAAAGCATTGGGTAGCCGATATTGAAATGGTAGAGCATCGAAATAGGTGCGCGCTCGTAGCCGGTGTTGGTTATGACGTCCTCAAGCTCAATCGCGTCTATGCCCGCGCGGCACCTTATGGTGCGCTCAAGTTTCAGCCTTGCGCCGAAGAGCACCGCCTCGCGCATGATGCCGGAAATCTCGACCGCGTCCTCTTCGGGTGAGAGCTTGACACATAAGTTTTCGGCAGGGGTGCTCGAGATTCGGCCGTGCATAGGTGTCGTTTCATCCGAGTCGTCTCCGACGCCTATGTTTTGCAGACCGCAGGTGGTGAGAAATCCACCAAAAAACGAGCGTAGCCAGCCCGGCCCTCGGTCGTTGTAATACGCAGGTGCGACCACGCCGGTCGGCGTGAGGAACGACATGTTCTTGTTTTTGTACCTTACGGTGTAAAGGTCAAGGCAGCGGTCGGCAAGCACCGTGAAAAACAGCCCTGCGCCGTTCCAAACGTCGATGGCGCGCACGCCAGCCGCCTTTCCGTCTGACATTATATACTGCCTCGCTTCGAACAGCTGCTTGGGGTTCCCGACGTATTTATTCATAAAACTCGCCTCCGGCAAAAAGATTTATAATTTACCGGTGTTTTTTGCTTATTATAACACGCCCGCGCGCAAAAACTATAAACAAAATGTAAAAACATGCCTAGAAAGCTTAAAATGAATTTGCGAAGCTCGCATAAAGTGCCGCCGGTAAAATAATTTTTTTCAGCGCGCTTTTAATATTCGTCGATAAAATAACAGCTTTGCGGGGGCAAAAGCTGGTCAAGCTCCGCCGCGGCGCCGCTTTCCGTCTCTATAAGCCCCTCTTCGCTAAGCCCCGAGGCGGAAGCGTAGCCGAAAGCTATCTGCGCAAGCCTGCCCACGTCGAGCCGCAGCTTCGCAGGGGCACTACTAGGCTCGCCCGATATGTCAAATACGCCGGAGTTTTGGGGAACGCTTGGGTCGATGACTTCGAGCGTAAGGCCTTCTTTATTTAGCGCGCGCAAGACCGCGCGCACGTCGGTTATACAGCCTGCCGTGCGCGGGGCGACATTGAGCTTTGCGCCCGCCGGTAAGCCGTCAGGGGCATATGCGTCCGGAGGAAGCGCGAATGTCACGTCTCCCTCTGCTATACTTGCTATATAAGCGACGAGGGCGTCGTAAGCCATTTTGTCTTTTGCCATTACCTCGGGGCACTCTATATCTGGGGTGGTTTGCGAGTAAAATGCGTAGCCTATAGCTTCGCCCTCGTAGTACGCTACGGCGCAATTTACGCCATCTGCGGCGTAGTCGCGGTATTTGAGCGCGAAATCGGCGAACGAGCGCGCCATGCACGAGCCGTATCGCTGCGATGCGCGCGAGTATAACGAATATAGCACGTCGAGCGCGCTTTCAGGCTCAATTGTAGTTGCCACATAGCCGCTTGGCATCATGGGGCGCGGAGCGGTGGAGGGGAGGGTGAGAAACGCTTTGTCGGCGACCGGATAATGGCAGAGCGAACGGTATATCGCGAAATTTTCCGGCCTATGCACGACGAGCGGTATGCCTAGCTCGCGAAGGTGCCGCATTTGGGCTGCCAGCGTGGCACGCATGATGCCGCGTCCGCGGTACTCGGGCAGTGTCGCAACGCCTGCGATCAGCGCGGCGGGGAGTATAGCGCCACGCACGCGGACGTGCACCGGCAAAGCGTGTGAAACACAGGCGATCCGCCCGCCCTCTTCCCATACCGCCGTGTAGTATGGCACAAATCGCTCGCTGAAAAACCAGCTTGCGAAAGATTGCGAGTCGGCGAAAATCTTCCGCCAAATTGAATAAAGCTCGTCTTTTTCTTTATATTCCGCATGCCTGAACATAATAAACCTCGAAAAAACAAAACGGGGGGGCAGCGTCCGCTCAGCTAGCCGGAACATTTCCCCCCGTGTTTTATTTTTAATAAGTTTTGGTGTGTAACCATCCTTTATGGATTATAGCATATGCCAAATATCGGTGTCAACAGCCTATCCCGCGCCAATAGCTTCTTGTAACTTTTTCGAGTTTGTAGAGATTTTCGCCTTCAAGCGTGCGCATATGCACGGTTTCGCCTGCCATCATATCGATAAGGTCGGTAAGGTGCGTTACGGCTATAAAGTCCGCGCCGACCACGTCCGAACGCAGATAGCGCAAAATGCCGCACAACCCTTCCGCGCCCTCGGGGTATGAGGTAGTCTGAAATAGCTCGTTTATCAGCACTAGCGCGCCTGGCTTTATACTCTTTAGCATTTCCGCCACCAGCCGCACCTCCTGCTCAAACCTGCCGGCGTCGACGCCGGGAGCAAATTCTTTTTCGGCTGCCGCGTATAGCGAATAGACGCCGCAGCGCATGCGCACGGTCGCGCTTTTTGCGATGATAGGCAGCCCGGCTTGCGCTAGCAGCTGCGCGGTGCCGACCGAGCGCAAGAATACCGTTTTGCCTGTGTTGTTTGCGCCGGTAACGAGTATCCCGCCGTGCGATAGGTCGGCGTCGTTCGGTACCACCGAGCCGGCGTCGATGTATGACGCGCAAAGGAAAAGGTCGTAAAGCTCTTCATAGCGCGCCGGGCCATCGGATGTTAATTCCGGATAGCAAAGCGGCAGCCTTTTTTTGCGCATCGCTTCGACATATGCCGCTGCGACTTCGTAAAAGCACAGCTCGCGCAGAAGTGGCAAAAACTCGTCGAACACCGCTTGCGAAATTGAATGCGCAAGCTCGGCAATCTCACGCATCGCGCCGCTTAAGACGTCGTTTTGAAGTACGCCCCACTTGTCGTCGACCCGCACGCCCGAAATGTGAGCGGCGCCGTTTGGCTTTTTAGCAAAAAGCCGCTTTAAGCCCGAAACTTCCTCAGCCGGCGTAGGACGCGTGACGCCGGTAAGCTCATACGATGCGATGCGCGCGTAGCCGTTTAGTTCGGCGCGCATTTTATATGTAGCATCCATGCCGAAGCTTGAGGTATGCCCAAGCAGCTCGCAAAGCTCTTCGAATTTTGGCCCGGTTGTGAGTTTTGCCACTCGCTCGCGCAAAGCGGTAAGCCCGCGTGACTGGCAAGTGTAAATGCGAAGCAGTTCGCCTATACCGGCAAGCTTTTTGAGCGTTTTCCTTGCCGCTGCGGACGACACCTCGGCTATGCCGGCGGCGGTTACAAACGCCGATTCCGAGTCTGTGCTGCGGATGACGGAATAAAAGCGCGAGCGCTCGGCTTGCTGGTCGTCGCGAAGCTCCGAAAGCTGCCGCAGCTCGATGCACAGCCCCTCAAGCAGGTTGGGTTTTGAGCAAAAGTCGCTAAGGATTTCGGCCCGGTAAAGTGGGATATCCGGGTCAGGCTGCACGTCTGCGAGGACCGACAAAAAATACCGGCGCTTTGTAATGTCGGCCGTAATATATGAAAACGACTCGTCAAGCATCAAGTCTGCCGACAGCCGCTCGGCAAAAGAGGTATCGGTAGCTTTGCTTTTGCCTTCGGGGAAAAGCAGGCTCACGCTCATGGGTGCACCTCCATTCTGCGCATGAGCGATTCCGGATCAAGCCCGTATTTGCGCAGTATGTCGCGCGCGAATGACGAGCGGAGCGCCGAGCTTTTCATGATGCGGTAAGTGCGACGCGATGGGTCCGTCGGGTCCATCACGGTGTTGAGCATCGGGAAATCGTAGTCTGCCACCTCATGGAAATGCGTGACGTAAAGACCCATCGCGCCTTTGTCGCGCAATATCCTAGCCGCGCGCAGCGTTAGGTCAAGCCCGCGCTCGGCGTCTGTGCCCGAGTAAGTTTCGTTCATGAATACAAACGCGCCCGCTTTTGCGCGTGAAAGGATTTCGTCGGCGCGCGCAGCTTCCTCTACAAGCCTGCCGCTTCCGGTGAAGTTTTCGTCGGCGGGGAAATGGGTATAGACGGCAGAAAACGGCCACACTTCGCCCGATTTCGCTACCACGGGCGCGCCGGCGAGCGCGAGGATTAAGTTTATCGCCACACCGCGCAAATAAGTCGTTTTGCCGCCGCCGTTTGCGCCCGTGAGGAAAAAGAAGCTCTCGCGCTCGTCAAACTCGGCGTCGTTCGGCACAATCTCGCAGTTTTTGAGTAGCAGCGACGGGTCGTACATATCGCGCAGCCTAAATACCGGTCGCTCGGATACCGACGGGAAAGCGAAAGGTAGCCCGGCTTTTGCGGCACGCCGGTAAAAGTCGCGCATCGTAAGGTAAAAGGCAATCTCGCCGCGGTATGCAGTGATAGACGGGTCGAGCGCGCTCTTAAATTTATTGAGAAAATCCTCAAGCTCCCGGGCTTCGTCCGGAAGCCTGCGCAGCATCGCTTCGGAATAAAACGGTTCGGTGCGGATTTCTTTCTGCGGGCGGCGCGGGGGGATATTGTAGCCAAGCTCCTCCGCCAGCCTGCGTATTCTGCCCGCTATCGGCTCGGTTGCGTCGGGGCAGTCAAGCGATGTGCCATGGGGCGAGAATGTAAGCGTTGCCTTCGATAGCCTTGCAGCGGCACCGCTTGTTTCGGCAAGCGCTTGCTCAAGCTTTGAGGTTTGCCCGGATAACTCCGAAAAATAGCCGGCAAATCCTAAAACCAAATCGGAATCGCAGCCTAAAATGTTTTCCGCGAGCCTTGAAAACTCGGCGTATTTTTGCGCGTATCTGCGGAAAAGCAAAAGCTCTTCAAGCTTGTTTTGCGCAGTGGCATATGCGTCGTACGCCTGCGCGAGAGAAGTTGACGCGCCGCCAAGCGCTTCAAATTGCGTACTGAAGCTATCGTTGCTGCTATCCATACCGCAAAGCTTTTTAAAAACTTCTTGGCGGGCGGCTATAAGCGGCGCGGTGCATGGCAGCGCAAGGATTTTTAGCGTGCTTTCCGGCAAAAGCGCGTCAAGCTTTGTGTCAACAAAAGCCTGCGGGGCTATTTCGCCGGCAGGTTCGTGCTCGCCCCAGAGCAGAGAAGGGAATTTTCCGTGTATCATGCGCTTTTCTCCCAAAGGATTTTATTGCCACAAACAAGGCAGCCGCCGGGCTTAAGCAGCAATATAAGCTTTTCCTCCGGTATAGGGCCGGCCGCTACCGCGACGTCGAGCGAGCAGTATGCGATATGGGGCGAGGCAGGGTCGGTCGCCGCGAAAATGAGCTGACCGGAGTTGCGGTTTTTTGTAGCTATATCGGCATTGCGCAGCGCTTGCCAGTCGCCGTCTGCAAGTATAATGTTGATGTCGCAGTTGCAGGAGACTTTTGATGCCCACTCGGCGGCGCACGCGCCTTGAAGCAGCATCGTAAAGTGCCGCCCGAACCGCCGCGCAAGCCAATTGCCGTCGGGAAGCCCGTTTTCGCCTGCCGCCCAGCAGCCGGTTTCTGCAAAATTTAGCGTGTAGCCGTATGCCGGCACCTTATGCCCGCACTTGCAGCGCTCGGGATAATAGCCTAAAAGCTGGCCCGCGCACTTTGGGCAGGTGAAAAGCGTTGGAATAGAGCCGCATCGTTCGTACTCGCCTTGATTAAAAGATTTCCTGCGCAGTATGTATAGCGCTTCGCCGTCGACCGCACCGGCTAGCACCGCGCTTTCGATGTACGAGAGATACGAGTACACGTCAAGCGGGAGTATGTCGAGATAGTGGCAGTCAAGCTCGCCGGAAATCACCTTGCTCACGATAGTGTAAACCCCATACTGCCCGAGCAGCGGGACAAGCTTTTCAAGCAGCACGATGTCCATGTCTGCGATATTGTCGAAAGTCACCGACCTCAGCAGCTTTTCCGAGTCGGTGTCGCAGAGGTACTCGGCGAGCGCCACAACGCTTGATATGTCGATGCCGTTTTTAGCCATGCTGTCGGAGAGCTTTGAAAGGATGCTTGGCTTGAGGTACGGCGCAAGGCCGACCACATCGCGTGCGTTCACCGAATGCGGCACTCGTCCTGCAAGCACGCTTTCAAGTATTTCGGCTTCCCCCTCGGTCGGCTCGCCGGCGGCGATAAGCAGGGAGGTGGGCACGCCGAAGATTTCGGCAATCGATTTTAGTATCGAGATATCGGGGAAGCTGTCCCCGCACTCGTATTTTGAGATTGCTTGCCTGGTTAGATTAAGTTTGTCGGCAAGCTCTGACTGGGTCATGTCGGCATTTTTCCTTAGCCGTGCTAAAAATGCGCCGAACTTCCTCGTATCAAACATCGGCATGCCTCCGCAAAATCTAAAGTTTATAAAAAAGCACGGTTAAAACTTCAGTTTTTTATATGGTATCACGAAAGGCGCCGCCTTTCAAGCAAAGGTTGGTTGCGCGCCGGCTTGCTAAACCGGCAAGGGTGTGTTATAATAACTAAAAAGTATACTAAAAGTGGTGAAAATAGTATGAAAATCACGTTAAAAATCAAAGGGATGAGCTGCGAGCATTGCAAAATGCGCGTGGAGAAGGCGCTTTCGGCAATCCAGGGAGTGAGCAAAGTGGACGTTTCGCTGTTTTGGAAAAACGCCACTATCGAGGCAAGCTCCGATATTCCCGATGAGAAGCTGAAGGGCGCAATAACCGAAGCCGGTTACGAAGTCACAGATATAAAGCGCAAATAAGCCTTCACATAATACTAAGGCTACATCTGTAGTGAAATTGTGCGCGGGTGTTGATATTCCGCTAGGAAAGTGGTATAATCCATAGGGTTCTACCACTTGCGTGATGGCTTTTGCCCGCGCGTGCTTGGAGGGTATTTGCAACGAATAAGCTAACTCGCTTGCTTCGCGATGCCGGCGAAGCGGATATGACGGAAGGCCCGATATGGCGCCATATAATGGAGTTTTCGATACCGACCGTTATTGGGCTTATATTTCAACAGCTCTATAATACTGTCGACACCTTGGTGGTCGGTAAGTTTGTCGGCAAAGAGGCGCTCGCGGCGGTCGGCAGCACCGGCAGCATCGTAAACATGCTCGTCGCGCTCTGCGCCGGCATATCGCTCGGCGCCGGCGTCGTTATTTCGCAACATTACGGCGCGAAGGACTATGAACGGCTGCGACGGGCGTTGCATACCACCGTCGTTGTGACTGCAGTGCTCTCGGTTTTGGCGACGGTTGCGGGAATAGTTTTAACCAAGCCTATGCTGCGCCTTATGTCAACGCCAAAGGATGTTTTTGGACAGGCGAATACTTACCTGACCATCTATTTTGCGGGCATTTCCGGCCTTCTTATTTATAACATGGGTTCCGGCGTGCTCAGGGCGGTCGGAAACTCGCGGCTGCCGCTTTATTTTTTGTGCCTATGCGCGATGCTCAATGTCGTGCTCGACCTTGTTTTTGTAATCGCTTTCGGGTGGGGCGTGGCCGGCGTGGCATATGCGACAATCCTGTCGCAGTTTATTTCAGCAGGGCTTGAGATTTTCGTTTTGTCCCGTGGGGACAAGCCTTATACTATAAAATGGCACCATCTGCGCGTCTCGGTTGAGGAGCTAAAGCAGATTGTGCGGATTGGCATGCCTTCGGGCGTCCAGCAGGCAATAACATCGTTTTCAAATGTTTTCGTCCAGTCATACATAAACTATTTCGGCACCGCGTGTATGGCTGGCTGGTCAAGCTACAGCAAGCTCGACGTCTTCCTTTTGATACCGATGCAAAGCATAGCGATGGCTTCGACTACATTTGTCGGGCAGAACTACGGAGCGGGCAAGCTTGACCGGGCAAGGGAAGGCGTCAAAAGGTCGCTCACTTTTTCGGTTATAATCACCGCGGCTCTTTGCGTGGTTATGGTGCTGCTCAGGGTGCCGCTGCTAAAGCTATTCAACGACGACCCTGAGGTTATCGATTACGGCGCAAAGTTTATTGCGTTGATCTCGCCGTTTTATATCGTCACCAGCATAAACCAGATTTACGCGGGCGCGCTGCGCGGGGTTGGCAGCTCGCGGATACCCACTGCGATTATGCTGTTTTCGTTTGTGATTTTCCGCCAGGCGTACTTGTTCGTCAACCGCCTGCTCGGGCATTACTTCGTTCTCACCGCGCTCGCATACCCGGTAGGTTGGGTGGTGTGTAGCATACTTATGACGATAGCATACCGGCGCAGCGTGCTTATAAAGCATACCTCGGGGCACCACATCCCGCGCCATGCCGATGCTTTAGCCGTCGCCGGCAGCCATACGGACGACGACTCCGGCTCTGACACTTCGGCTAAAGCGGGGCTGACCGCGGACGAGTGAGTTTTTATGCGAAAAGAAGAGTCAAGGTTTGTTTCAAACTGCGTTTTTGAAGGCATTATATCGATACGGGCGCTGATTGATGGCGCAAGGCTCGGCACGACCGACCGCAAAATCGAGCGTGTGCTATACGACCCTGAAAGGTATGCCGACGCGCGCAAGCGCCCGGAACTTATGTGGCTAAAAAAGACCGGCGAGCGCTTGGGTTTTGAGGTAGCTGAGTGCAGGCGAGAGGAGATAGACGAGCTAGCCACAGGCAGCTCGCACGGCGGGCTTTTGGCAATCGCCGGTGAGCGCACGTTTGGCGCTCCCGACCCGGTCCCGGGCGGTTTTTATATGTTGCTCGAGGGCATTGAGGACCCATATAATTTCGGCTATGCGCTGCGCAGCATATATGCTGCGGGCGCCAACGGCGTGGTTATGACGCCGCGCAACTGGATGTCGGCGGCGGGCGTGGTATGCCGGGCATCGGCAGGCGCATCTGAGCTTATGCCGCTGTCGGTCGCAGAGCCGGAGGAAGCCGTGCGAATATTCCGCGAGCGGGGGTACAAAATCGTATGCGCCGACCTGCGGGAAGCAGTATGCGCGTTTGACGCAGACCTCTCGCGCCCGCTGCTCGTCATAGTCGGCGGGGAGCGGCGAGGCATATCTCGCGCCCTACTCGAGCTTGCAGATTTGCGGGTTTTGCTCCCGTATGGTCGGGAGTTTTCCGCATCCCTTTCGGCAGCCTCCGCCGCCTCGATTATCGCGTATGAAGTGCTGCGCCAAAATAGATAGGACCATAAAAAAAACAGCCGCCGAAGCGGAGGTTTCCGCATCGGCGGCGTTTTTATTAGGTTTGGATGCCCTTAAACTGGGTTTGGTAGAGATTGTAGTAGACGCCTTTTGCCGCAAGCAGCTCTTCGTGGTTGCCGGACTCGACTATGCGTCCGTTTTCGACGACTATGATTTTGTCGGCGTCACGTATCGTCGAGAGCCGGTGCGCAATTATGAGGCTTGTGCGCCCTTGCATCAGCCTAATCATCGCCTGCTGGATTTGCATTTCGGTTCGCGTGTCGACGCTCGAGGTCGCCTCGTCGAGTATGAGTATCTTCGGGTCGGCGAGCACCGCGCGCGCGATGGATAAGAGCTGCCTTTGCCCTTGGCTGAGGTTGCTGCCCGACTCGGTAAGCAGCGTTTCGTAGCCTTGCGGCAGCCTGTCGATGAAGGTATCGGCTTCCGCGGTGGCGGCAGCCTTGCGAAGCTGTTCTTCGGTCGCGTCAAGCTTGCCGAACTTGATGTTGCCACCAATCGTGTCGGAAAAGAGAATAGTGTCCTGCAAGACGATGGCAATAGCCGAGCGAAGGTCGGATTTCTTAATCGTCCTTATATCGCGCCCGTCGAGCTTAATCGCGCCGGAATCGATGTCGTAAAAGCGCAAAAGCAGATTTACAATCGTTGTCTTGCCCGCGCCGGTGCGTCCGACGATCGCGATTTTCTGCCCGGCTTTGACCTCTAGGTCAAAGCCTTTGAGCACAGGCTCGCCGGGCTTGTACGAGAATTGGACATCCTCAAACGAAAGGTCGCCGCGGACCGACGAGACGTCGAGCGGCTCGCCGCTGTCGTCGCGTTCGCTGGGCGCGTCCATTATCTCAAACACGCGTTCGGCGCCGGCGACCGCGGTGATTATCGAGCTGTATTGGTTAGCTATCTCGGTAAGCGGGCGGGTGAACTGCTTTGAGTACTGGATAAACGCCTGAATTACACCTATTGTAATCGCGCCGTTGAGCGCGAGTACGCCGCCGGTGACGGCGACGATTAAAAATCCCAAGTTGCCGATGACGTTCATCATCGGGCCCATAAGCCCACCGAAGACGCTTGCGGTAATACCGACGCGGCGCAGCTCGTTACTGTAGTCATCGAACTCCTCGATGGCTTTATCCTCGTAGCCGTAAGCCATAACCGTCTTGTAGCCGGTAACAATCTCCTCGATGTGTCCGTTGAGGCTCCCGAGCACGCGCTGCTGCCTTACGAAATACTTACGCATGATGGACGATAGCTTTGTGGAGGAGAACACCGTTAACGGGATTATTACGATCGCCGCGAGAGTCATTATCGGGCTGTAGTAGAGCATCATCACAAGCGAGCCGACGAGCGTTATCGCGCCCGAGAAAAGCGAGGCGATCGAAGAAGAGATAGCCATTGAGATGTTGTCGACGTCGTTTGTCATGCGGCTCATCAGGTCGCCGTGGCGGTGGGAGTCGATAAACTTAATATGCAGGTATGAGATCCGCTCGAACAGTTCGGCTCGCATGCGGTAGACGGTATTCTGCGAGAGCTTAGCCGACCAAATATTTGCCAGATACGTAAACGCCGAGGACGCTATATAAATCGCGACCATCCCTAAAAGCGAAAGCACAAGCCGCTCCCACAAAAACGAAAACGTGCCGTCGGGGTTTTTGTGGAGGATAGAGTCGATAGCGATTCGCTGAAGCGCCGGGCCTGCTAGCGTCGCGGCGGTAGTGAGTAACGTCATTACTAGCAGCCCTAGCACTAGCAGCTTTGCCGATCCGAGGTAGGAAAAGAGCCTCTTTGCCGTTTTCCATAGGTCCTTCGGCTTTTCCTTAATCATCCCCCGCATCATCGGGGGCCCGCCGCGACCAGGGCCGCCGCGCCCTTCCTCCATCCGGCGCTTAAGAAGCTCGTTGTCGTCAAGATCGTCGGTAGGAATGCGCCGCTTTCTGCGCGGCGGGGCGGTTTTTTCGTTTGGAACTTTGCCTTCCGGGCTGCCAAAAGACCCATGCGTCGTTTTGCCGTTTGGTACGGAGTTAGGGGGGACATTGCCCGCAGGGGCGCCGTTATCAGGCTCCTGCCCCGGGTTTTGGATTGGGGGGATACCGTTTGGGGCAATATCAGTCCCGTTTGGCGCTTTTTCTTTTTTACCCTTAGGCACCGACAGCACCCCCTTCGGCGAGCGCCTCAAGCTCCTCGATATCTGTTTCGGATATACCGCGCTGGCCGAGCTGGGAGTTGTAAATCTCGCGGTAGGTATCGCTGGTCTTCATCAGCTCGTCGTGCGGTGCGCAGGCGGTTATAACGCCGTCTTCGATAACGGCTATTCTGTCAGCTGCCATAACGCTTGTAATGCGCTGAGCGATCATAATAATAGTCGTCCCTTTAAGCTCCTCTTTAAGCGCGGCGCGAAGCCTGCTTTCGGTTCCCACGTCGAGCGCCGAGGTGCTGTCGTCGAAAATGATTATTTCAGGCTTGCGCAGGATAGCCCTTGCTATTGCTATTCGCTGCTTTTGCCCACCGGAGAGAGAGGCACCTTTCTCGGCGACGAAGGTATCGTAGCCGTCGGCGAAGGAATTTATAAACTCGTCAGCCTGCGCTATTTTGGCGGCATGGCGCACCTCTTCGTCGGTCGCCTCGTCGTAGCCCCAGCGGATATTGTCTGCGATAGTGCCCGAGAACAGCTCGCTGGTCTGCAACACGAACGAGATGCGCCCGCGGAGGTCTTTAAGGTCATAATCGCGCACGTCGACATCGTTTACCAAAACTCGTCCTTCGGTCGCGTCGTAAAAGCGCGGGATAAGCTTCACGAGCGTTGATTTGCCCGAGCCCGTCGAGCCAAGTATAGCCAAAAACTCGCCGGGCTTGACCTCAAGGTTTATGTTTTGCAGGACCGGCTTGCCTGCTGTGCCGGGGTAGCGGAAGCTGACATTCTCAAACTTCACGCTTCCGCCTTGAGGAGCGCGCTCAGGGGCTGCGTTGCCCGAGACTATCACGGGCTTTTCGTCAAGCACTTCATTGATGCGGCGCGCTGATGCCAGAGTTCGAGAGAACATCTGGAACCCCATCGCCACCATCAAAAGCGAGAAGAGAATTTGGGTGATATAAGTTGTGGCAGCCATGATTTTGCCGACTTCAAGCTCGCCGGCCTGTACCCTAAGCCCGCCGATGAGGATTATCGCCACGACCGATACGTTCATTATAATCATCATCGCGGGGTGGAGAATAGAGAGCAGCTTTTGAACGTAAAGAGTAGTGTCGCGCAGGTCGCGGTTTGCGTCGTCGAACCTATCAATCTGGTGCTCCTCGCGGACGAATGCTTTAACCACGCGCGCGCCGATGATGTTTTCCTGAACAATCGAGTTGACTTTGTCGATTTTCTTTTGCACCGTGTCAAAAAGCGGGCGCGCCTTGAGCACGACGATAAATACTATTAATAGCTCTATCGGCATTGCGCAGGCGAGCACTACTGAAAAGTTTACGTCAAGCGAAAGCGCCATAATAATGCCGCCCACAAACAGCATCGGCGTGCGGATAAACATGCGCAAAACCATTGAGACAAAGTTTTGCAGTGCCGTAACGTCGTTTGTCAGGCGGGTTACAAGCGAGCCGGTTGAGAATTTATCTGTTTGTTCAAGCGAGAACGCCATCACATGCCTAAATATATCGCCGCGCAAATCGCAGCCGAAGCCTTGCGAGGCGACAGACGCGAAATAAGAAGCCGAAAGTCCTCCTACGCCCCCGACAATGACCAGCAGGAGCATCAGTATGCCCGTGCGCACGAGTTTGCTGATATCTCCGCCAATGACGCCTTCGTCGACGATGACGCTCATAAGGGTGGGCTGGATTAGGTCGACGACCACCTCCACAACCATCATCAGAGGGGAGAGTATGGCAAAAAAGAGGTAGGGCTTAATATATTTTGCCAGTTTCATACGGATTCCGCTTTGTGTCCCTTTCAAAACTTTCTGATGTGCTTTTAAAATGCGGATTTATTCTTTATTATTATTTGGGCGGTCGTCGGATTGCCTTATATTATCGCGGATGCGGGTGAGCATCGAAACGAGTGCCTTAAGCTCTTCGTCAGTAAAGCCCGACGCGACCTCTTTATCTATTTTTTCTATTTTCATTCGAATATTCTTGTTATATTCCTCGCCCTTTTCAGTGAGGTAAACGAGCGTTTGCCGCATGTCGCGCTCGTTGGGAACGCGCCTGACATAGCCGTCAGCCTCCATTTTTTGGAGGGTGACGCTGATTGTCGGCGGCTTTAGGTGGGTTATGTTCGCAAGCTCAAGCTGTGTGCGGCCGCCGCGCATCGAGAGATGGAATAGGATCATGCGGTAGCTATTTTGCATGTTCTCGTCGCGGATGCGGTCGCGGAACAGCTTGGATATTTCGGTTATAAGCATAAGCGGGGTCGGCTGGATTTGCTGGTACCCCATGTAGCTTGGCTTGCTTTCCTCAGCTTCTCTAGCGCTGCCCTCGCCAGTGCCGGTGGTGCCGGCTTCCGGGACCGGAGGGGCAGGGAAGCTTTGCAAGGCTTCCGCCTCGCCGGTTTTCTCGGCAGTTGTTTCAGCCTCTTCGGGCTTGTCCGCAACAGAACCGATAAGGCTGCTTGATTGCTTATCCATGATAAGATACCTTCCTTAATATGTTATTAATGCAGAAAACCTTACTGCGGCGCGCTAAATGTAGCGCTGCCGGTTGGTCTTTTGTATTTTATTCGTTTTCTAACTAACATATTTTATTTAATTATATCTAATTTATATGCTTTGTCAATATGGTTTACCTTAAAATTAACAAGGGCAATATTTTTTCTTTACAAATCGCTTGCATATAAAAATATCCCGGAAAGGCGGGCTGCGCTTTCCGGGTTTTATTTATAGCTCGGCAAGTCGTTCGACTGCCACATAGATGTGCGATATGCGGTACCATGTGGCAAAATCGACGACGCCGGTCTCAGGGAGGCCGAAAATCCGCTGGAAAGTCTGCACGGCGTTACGGGTCTGCTCGCCGTAGATTCCGTCGACCCGTATTTTCGGTATAGCGGGGTAGTTATTAGAAATCGCGTTGAGCTGCTCTTGGATTACTCGCACATTTGGGCCGACCGAGCCGACCTCTAGCGGTGTGCCGGGATAGGAAATCGGGATGCCCGCGACCCGCTCGGCTTCAGCTAGGTATATGTCTTGGCCGTAGTAGTTGCGCAGGATTTGCACGGCGTCGAATCCTTGGTCGCTGAGAGCTTTTGAGCCCCATTGGCTTAGCCATTCGGGGCAAGTGACGGTCGTGCCGTTGCAATATTGAGTGAGCAGGGGCTGGCGGATGTCAGGCTTGGTTATGTAGGTGGTGAAAAGGTAGTCGACAATGTTTGATATTTCGGCGAAGATGTTGCGTCCGTACGTGAACTTCTGGTCGTATGCCGTGGAGCTGGTAATTGAGAAATTATATCCTTGGTTGCGATACCATTCGGTATAAACGCGGTTCATCGTAAACGACACTATCGCGAGCACATTGGCTTCGATAGCCTCTACCGGCCAGGTGGAGTATATCTCGTTGCACGCGACGTTTTTGATGTAGTCGGGGAAGGGGACGTAGTAGTTCGGAGCGTTCGGGTCATTTGGTGGTCCATCATGCACAACGACGTACTCGGGCACGACCGGTTCGGGCAAAACTACGAAGCCTTCGCCTTCAGGAAGCGGTTTGATCGGATCCTCAGGGATTTTCGGCGGGTACTCGTACCATAAGGTGTGAGGGGGTATTACAATGCTCGCGGGCAAATCAAGCTCAGGTGTTTGCTCGATTAGAGGCAGTCGGACGTTTTGAAGCGACCGCGACTCAGGCAATATTTGCACGCCTCTGATTCGGACGGGGACAAAACCTTCCGCTTCGACTGCAAGGTCGTACTCCGAATAAGGCTGAAACTCAGTTTCTGGCATCAGTGAAAGGTCAATCGGGGGAGCGGGGAGCGGAACCTGGCCGCTCAGACCCGACGAGTCGGTGGTTAGCTCTTCGATTATTTGTTGCTCTTCCTCGCCGGTCGGCGATATGCGAACGATTGCACCGTCAACCGGGACTCTACTGTTGGAATCGGTAACATGGATTTGCAGGTATCCGGTGTATGTATTTATATTTTGCAAGCGTCTCACCTCGTGCTGCAGTCGCAAAATAGTGGTCTCTAATAATTATATTCTCCTTATGGGCTTTGCGACTGCGGCGGGGAAGTTCTCAATTCTCGGCATGTCACTGCATATAATTAGACTAAAAAGCTTGATGAGCCGAGGCTAGTTAGGGTATGACTTCTTCTACTGGTCTTCAAAACCTACTTCGTTTTGACCCCCGCCTAGTGCTCGAGGGGCGCACCGAGCTTATCGTCAAATACAACGGCGATATTGAGAGGGTCGCCGCAGAGGTCGGTGCAACGGTCGAAATTTTAAACAGCGATTACGCAATTTTGACGATAATGGTCGAACAAATACCACTGCTTTATTCATTTCCCGAAATTGAGTTTTTGGAGCTGCCTAAGACACTCACGTTCGAGCTGTTTAACAACATTTCAAGTGCATGCATCACCCGGGTCCACGGACCAAGGTTCGGCTTGTCCGGCAGGGGCACGATAATTGGAATAATCGACTCCGGCATCGACTACACCCATCCGGATTTTATCAACGAAGACGGCACGACCCGGATACTTTACCTTTGGGATCAGCTCGCAAGCCCAGAGCTTGGCAGCCCTCCCGAAGGGTTTTTGCATGGCGTCGAGTATAACAGCGAGCAGATAAACCAAGCGCTGCAGTCGCCTAACCCATTTGATGTGGTGCCATTCGCCGACTATGTAGGTCATGGGACTGCGGTCTCGGGCATAGCGGCAGGTAATGGCCGGGCGTCGAACGGCGTGCAGGTGGGCGCCGCCCCTGAAGCAAACTTGATAGTAGTAAAGCTTGGGCGCACTGGCTTTGAGGCGTTTGCGCGCACGACCGAAATTATGCGGGCGCTAAAATACCTGATCAGTAAAGCACAGGCGCTGAACATGCCCATAAGCATCAATCTCAGCTACGGTAGCAACAACGGCCCGCACGACGGGAATACACTTTTTGAAAACTATATCGACGCGGTTGCGCAGGAATGGAAGACAGTCATTTCAGTCGCAACCGGCAACGAAGGTGCGGCGGCTCACCATTATAGAGGGGTAGTGCAGCAAGGAAGGCAAACTTTTATCGAGTTTTACACCTCCGGCGAACTTTATAAGCTATATATAACTTTATGGAAAGATTTTGCGGATACTTTTTCGTGGCGGATTGTCTCGCCGGTGGGCGACGAAAGCGGGCTGATACGCCCGACCGCGCGCCTTTACCTTGCGACGATAAATAACGTGAACATCACGATATTCTTTAACCAGCCGACGGTATATACCACATCGCAAGAAGTTTTCATCATGCTTGAGGGGGTAAACCGGCCTATACCTCAGGGGCTTTGGCGAATAGAAATAAACGGCGAAGAAGTAGTCGACGGGCGGATTGACGCATGGCTGCCCAATGTCGACGATATTTCATTTAGCACGGCATTCGCGGTGCCGAGCACCGAAACTACGCTGACTATCCCGTCGACCGCCTCGCAGGTTATAGCGGTAGGCGGCTATGACGCGCGCAACAATACGATTGCAGCGTTTTCGGGTCGTGGATACACGCGCGGCGATATTATGGTAAAGCCCGATTTGGTTGCGCCGGCGGTGGATATAATTACCGCCGTACCCGGGGGAGGGTATGACAGGTTCAGTGGCACGAGCATGGCGTCGCCTTTTGTCGCAGGAGCGGCTGCGCTGATGATGGAGTGGGGAATTGTCAGAGGCAACGACGTTTTCCTCTATGGCCAGCGCGTTAAGGCGTTTTTGCGGAAGGGCGCGCGCCGGAGCCGGAATATCCAGTATCCGAACAACCAATGGGGATACGGTTCGCTATG
The DNA here is from genome assembly GCA_012840355.1 of Clostridiales bacterium. Lineage (GTDB taxonomy): Bacteria > Bacillota > Clostridia > Oscillospirales > CAG-272 > DTU078. The sequence goes on from DULN01000008.1 coordinate 115,459, forward strand.
TCTTGAGGACACTATGCTGCTTCTCGAGCAATATACAGCGGGAGGAATTTCAATATGAATCAATTCCCAATTGCACCGGTTGACTTTGACTATATAAATAGCCCGGACACGGTAGATTTTATTATTCCTGCCAATGAGTTTTTCATCTTAGATATCTTAGATATCGCGCAAAATTCCCCATTCAGGTTCGCGCAGGTGTTATCAGACAGGTATGTCGTGGTATATGCGAGCCGACGCGACATAGACCAGATAAGGGATCTTTTGGGCACGAATTTTTACATATCAAGGTCGATGGTATTGGGGCTGCTGGACCGCGAGTCGCTCGACGCGGCTGGGATTAGGCAGGTCCAAGAGCAGTCGTACCTGTCGTTGACCGGGCGCGGCGTGCTTATCGGGCTTGTGGATACTGGTATTGACTATACCAATCCCGCTTTTATATACGAAGACGGTACCACCAAAATCGTTTCGATATACGATATGAACGATACCTCCGGAACTCCGCCGGAAGGCTTTTTCGTCGGCACAGAGTACACGCGCGAGCAGATAAACGAGGCGCTGCGCTCGGATGACCCGTACAGCATTGTACCGCACCGAGACACCTCAGGGCATGGGACTTTCCTTGCCTCTATTATGGCGAGCCGGGAGCGCGGCGAGTATATCGGCGCGGCGCCCGACGCGGAGATTGTAGCCGTAAGGCTTAAGAAGGCACGGCCGTATTACCTTGAGTATTACATGGTGCCGCCGGAGCAGGAATTTGTGTTCGAGTCGAGCGCGGTGATGGTGGCGGTCGAGTATATAGTAAGAGTTGCGCGAAGGCTCAACCGGCCGGTCGCGATTTGCATTGGCGTCGGCACCAACAATGGCACGCACGACGGCTTTTCGGTGCTTGAGCAGTACCTAGATCATATAGCCACCATTAGCGGCGTATGCGTCTGCACGGCGGTTGGTAACGAGAGCCAAGCGCGTCACCATATGCGCGGGGCTGTGACCGAAACCGGCGGGACGGCTATAATCGATATAAACTGCAGCGAGCTGGGCAGCAATATCTATACGCAAATTATAAACCCGGTTTCCGACCGCATATCGGTGTCGATAAAGTCCCCGTCGGGCGAGGTGGTCGGCAGGACGCCGGCGAGGAGCGGCTCGGTCTTGACAACAAACCTCATTTTCGAGCGCTCGCGCATATCAGTCGAGTATTACTACCCGGTAACCGGCAGCAGCGGGCAGGTGACGATAGTTAGAATCCAAGACGCGACGCCGGGTATTTGGTCGATTACCGTCCACGGCGACATTATAACTAACGGCAGGTTCGACGCCTATCTGCCGCTTACGGGGCTGGGTTCGCCGGGCGTGGAGTTTTTAGCGCCCGACCCGTATTATACGGTCGTCGTGCCGGCGACTGCGTTTTCAACGCTGTCAGTTGGGGCATACAACGCAAACGACAACAGCCTCTACGTCAACTCGTCATGGGGTCCGTCGCTTCTTCCCGCAAACATTCCCGACCTTGTCGCTCCGGGCGTGCGGGTAGGCGGGATATTCCCGACAGGCCCAGGCACGATGACCGGCACCAGCGTTGCCGCGGCGATAGCGACAGGGGCTGCAGCGCTGATGCTACAATGGGGCATAGTGGAAGGGAATAACCGGGCGATAAGCACATATCAAATAAAAGGTTTCTTCATACGGGGCTGCGAGCGCAGCGATTTTATGTCATACCCAAACTACCAGTGGGGATACGGCAAGCTAGACCTATACAACTCGTTTAACTTAATGCGCGAGCTGTAAAAAATCACGCCGGAAAGGGCATGCCTCTTTCCGGCGTTTGCTATTTAATTATATTAATAAGTATTATAATTTTATATAGGCGAGATTATTATACTAATTTTATAGCTGTTAGTTAACTAAGATAGAATTATACTAATTTTCGCTATTGCTAGGCTTGTTTAAGAAATACGCGCCTATAAAGCCGCCGGAAAACAGCATGGCGGATATTATTGCCTCGGCGGCGGAACCAAACGAGGTTGGGACAATGAGGAGCGTCGAGGCGAGCACGATGCCTAGCAAGGTAAAGCTTGTGAATTGACCGAATCGCCTAAAAAGGGCGTCAACCACTCTGGCAGAGGCGGCGACAGTAATAGCGATCCCGCAGGCGAGCGGCAGTATGACTTTTGGGTCGAGCGCCGCGATACCTGACGCCATCGGCTCATAAAGCCCGAGGAATATGAGTATCGACGATGAGCTTAGCCCGGGTACGACGAGGCTGAGCCCCCAGACAATGCCGCAGAAGGCATACCAGCCGGCGCTTGGCGTTATGGCGGCGGAACCTCCGGTTTTAATAACGGAAAGCAGCGCGTACATTAAAAACGCCGCGGCGGTCATGCCGACAAATGAGGATTTGTTCACGCTGCCTTCTGAAGCCTCGCAAAAAAGCTGCGGGAGCGTGCCTGCGACAAGCCCGGCGAAAAGGCAAACCGCGGCGGATGAGGATACCGAAAAAAGCAGCTCGGTCAGGCGCGCAAGCCCCCAAAAGCCGAAAAGCCATCCCAAAAGGAACGGAACGAAAATTTTATAATGTTTCTTAAAAGACTTTAGCGGGTGCGATAATAGCTCCATCATCGGCCGGTAGATGCCGAACGCCACGCAAAGCACGCCGCCGCTGACGCCCGGCAAAATCGCGCCTCCGCCGACCAGCGCGCCTTGGATTATGCGCGCAGGCCAGCATTTAAGCCAGTTTTTTGTGACTTCTTTCATTTTAGTACCTTCTAATCCTTTTAGCAGCGACGTTTATTATAGCATAAACCACACCGCAGGGCAACAATTCTGCAAAGCGGGACAATCCGCAAAATGGGGCGAAGATGCCTCGTGAATGAGTCCCGTACGCAAAACATACTATTATACTAATTATTTATTTTGTATAATAAAGGGAACGGGTTTTCCGCAATACATTAGCCGTGGCTCTGGCACACGAGCTTTGATTTGCAAATCTAGATAAGCTTTCAAGATTTAGTTATTTTTGTGCGCTTTTTTTGGCTAACTATATATAATCCGATTGAATTTTCAAAAGATTTATGTTATACTGGCTAAGAAAATACCATACATAGGACGGCGGTGATCAATTATTAGCGGCAAATATGTTATAGGCATCGACTTTGGCACGCTTTCCGGGCGCGCGGTGCTGGTCAACGCGCTCACCGGCGAAGAGCTGGCGACGGCGGCGCTCGATTACCCCCATGCCGTTATGGATACCCACTTCCTCGACGGCAGCCCTCTGCCGCCCGATTTCGCGCTCCAGCATCCCGGCGACTACCTGCAGGTGCTCGAGTATACGGTTCCAAAAGTCGTTAAAGACGCGGGCGTTTCCCCTAGTAGTGTGGTGGGAATTGGCATCGATTTTACCACATGCTCGCCGCTTCCGGTTTACCGGGACGGCATGCCACTGTGCTTTACCGAGAAATTTAAAAACCACCCGCACGCGTATGTTAAGCTTTGGAAGCACCACGCGGCGCAAAAGTACGCGAACAAGCTCAACGAGATTCTCGCTGAGATCTACCCTTCAATACTGGCAAAATACGGCGGGAAAATCTCGTCCGAGTGGATGGTGCCGAAGGTATGGCAGACGCTCGCCGAAGCGCCTGAGGTATTCGATGAAGCAGACTACTTTGTCGAGTCTGCCGACTGGGTAGTATGGCAGCTTTCGGGCGAGTTTGTGCGCAATGCCTGCATGGCGGGCTACAAATCGATGTATGTACCCGGTGTCGGCTATCCGCCGCGCGAGGTTTACGCTGCGCTCGACGAAAGGCTCGCCGATCTGCCCCAGACCAAGCTCGGCGGGCGAGTGGTGCCGATTGCCACGAAAGCCGGTGGGCTGACTGAGGCGATGGCTAAAAAGCTGGGGCTTGTACCCGGCATCGCTATCGCGGTCGCGTCAGCCGACGCGCATGTGACCGTTCCAGCGCTCGGCATTGGCAGCGAGGGCAAGCTGCTTGCTATAATGGGTACTTCGACTTGCCATATGATCCTAGGCCGTGCGGGCGAGCCGGCGAAAATCGTTCCCGGCATGTGCGGCGCGGTTGAAGACGGCATAGTCCCGGGCTTTACTGGCTATGAGGCTGGGCAGTCTTGCGTGGGCGACCATTTCGCGTGGTTCGTCGAGAATCTTGTGCCGGCTGAGTACAAAGATGCTGCTCAGAAAAAAGGCGTGTCGATCCACGCTTACCTTGCCGAGCTTGCGGATAAGCTCACCCCCGGCGAGTCGGGCGTTATCGCACTCGACTGGTGGAACGGAAACCGCAGCATTCTGGTCGACGCCGACCTGACCGGAGTATTTTTGGGCATGACGCTGGCGACAAAGCCCGAGGAGCTATACCGCGCGCTGGTCGAGGCTACGGCGTACGGCACGCGCATAATAGTCGAAAACTTCATCGAGAATGGCGTACCCGTCGAAGAGTTCTATGCTGCGGGCGGCATCGCCGAGAAGGACCCGTTTACGATGCAGCTGTACTCCGACGTTTTGGGCATGGAGATTAAGATATCCGGCTCGCCGCAAGCACCCGCGCTCGGCGCCTCGATATTTGCAGCGGTAGCGGCTGGGGTATATCCGTCCGTTTCGGAGGCGTCGGCGAAGATGGGCAAGCTGAAGCCGCTTACTTATAAGCCTTACCCCGAGGCTAAGGCGGTATACGACAAGCTGTACGCTGAGTATAAGACTTTGCACGACTATTTCGGCCGCGGCGGCAACGACGTCATGAAGCGACTGAAAGCTATCGCAGCCGAAGCAAAGTCTAAAAAATAACAACCTCAAAAACTCAAAAAAATTATAAATAGAGGAGTCACTATGATTGCGAATGTCCAGAATGTAAAAGTCGGCATTGTCGCGGTAAGCCGCGACTGCTTCCCCAAAACATTGAGCGAGCGGCGCCGCCGTGCCGTGGTCGCCGCCTGCAATAAGGCTGGGCTCGAAATTTTCGAGTCGCAGGTTATACTTGAAAACGAGCGTGATGCTATGGCGGCGCTTGAAGAGATCCGTGCCGCGGGCGTAAACGCGCTGTGCGTGTATCTCGGCAACTTCGGCCCCGAGGGCCCCGAAACGATGCTTGCCCAAAAGTTCGGCGGGCCGGTTATGTTTGCAGCGGCGGCCGAGGAGTCTCAGTCCGACCTTATCGACGGCCGCGGCGATGCATACTGCGGCATGCTGAGCGCCTCATACAACCTTGGGCTGCGCGGCGTACGCGCTTACATACCCGAGTACCCCGTCGGCACGGCTGAAGAAGTAGCCGATATGATCGCCGAGTTTGTGGTGATCGCAAGGGTGCTGCTCTCGCTGAAGCGGCTGAAGGTTTTCGCGTTCGGCCCGCGCCCCTACGACTTCCTTGCCTGCAACGCGCCGATTAAGGGGCTTTATGACCTCGGCGTGGAGGTTCAGGAAAACAGCGAGCTTGACCTCTATGAGGCGTTCCTCAAGCATGAGGGCGACCCGCGCATTCCGAAGGTTGTAGCCGACATGGAGGCTGAGCTGACTGAAAACGGCAACTGCTATCCGGGCGTCCTGCCGCGGCTTGCGCAGTACGAGCTGACGCTGCTCGACTGGGCTGAGAAGCATATCGGCGCGTCCGAACATTTCGTGTTCGCGAACAAGTGCTGGCCGGCTTTCCAGACGATGTTCAAGTTTGTGCCCTGCTATGTCAACTCGCGTCTTGCTTCGCGCGGCATCCCCGTAGCCTGCGAGACCGACATCTACGGCGCTTTGTCGGAGTTTATCCTCTATCAGGCGACCGGTGTCGCACCGACGCTGCTTGATCTCAACAACACCGTCCCGCGCGACAAGTACGAAGAATTCAAGGATGTCATCGGCAACTACAAGCCCACCGACCTGTTCATGGGATTCCATTGCGGCAACACCCCGATCTGCCACCTCAAGAACGGCAAGATGGCATACCAGCTTATTATGAAGCGCAGCCTCGAGCCCGACTCCGAGCCCAACATCTCCAGAGGCACGCTTGAAGGCGACATGAAGCCTTCGCCGATAACGCTGTTTAGGCTGCAGTGCAATGCCGACACGACACTCTCGGCTTACATTGCCGAAGGCGAAGTGCTCGATGTGCCCACCTCCTCGTTCGGCGGCATAGGCGTCATTGCAATACCTGAGATGGCGCGCTTCTATCGCCATGTGTTGCTTGAAAAGCACTTCCCGCACCATTCCGGCGTGGGCTTTGCGCATGTCGGGCGCGTGCTGTTTGAGGTGCTGAAGCTGCTCGGCATCAACGATATAGGCTACAACCGCCCTGCGGGTGACCTCTACCCGACCGAGAACCCCTTTAAGAAATAAGCATAAGGGGTGACTAAGGGTGCTAGAGGCACTCCGCGAAGAGGTTTACCGGGCAAACCTCTTGCTTGTAAAACATGGGCTGGTGATTTTCACCTGGGGTAATGTCAGCGGGATCGACCGCGAGCGCGGGCTGGTCGTCATAAAGCCGTCCGGCGTCCCATATGAAGAGCTTTCGCCTGATAATATGGTGATAGTCGACATGGAAGGCCGGGTGGTGGAAGGCGATCTGCGCCCCTCTACTGACACGCCGACGCATATTGAGCTTTACAAAGCTTTCCCAACAATCGGCGGCGTGACGCATACCCACTCAACATACGCGACCGCATACGCGCAGGCGTGCCGGCCGATTCCAGCGTACGGCACGACTCACGCCGACTACTTCTACGGCGATATACCCTGCACCCGCGCGATGAGCGAAGCCGAAATAAGTGGCGACTACGAAGCCGCTACCGGCAGGGTGATTGCCGAAGCGCTCGAAGGTATCGACCCGCTATCAATGCCTGCGGCTCTGGTGCACTCGCATGGGCCGTTCGTTTGGGCGAAGACCCCGACCCGCTCGGCTGAGCTTGCCGCGACTCTTGAGGAAGTCGCGCGTATAGCTTATTTGACCGAGCAGCTCGGCGGCCAAAATCATATTGATGGGGCGCTGCTTGACAAGCATTTCCTCCGAAAGCATGGCAGCGGCGCATATTACGGGCAAAAAAGCGAATAAAAAGCGGCGCCGTTATTGTAGCAGTGCGCCGCATAGCAAAATAGCCGCCACCCGGCTTGTCCGGGGGGCGGCTGTTATTTTATATAAAGTAGAATATAAAGGAGAATTACCTTCTGCGCTTAAATATGATAACCGACGCCAGCGCAGCGCATGCGAGCGCAGCGGAAATGAGCACTGCCGAGCTGTCGTATGTCTTAGCGGCTACAATCACATCTGCCGCGGGAGCTGTAGATTGCGCCTCTTCCACAGGAGCCTGCGCCTCCTCAGCTGCAGCTTCTGGCTGCGCCGCAGGTTCGGACGCCGGGAACTCGAGCTTGTTTGAGACAAGTATGCGGTCGCCAAGCCCATAGCCTTGGTCGGATATGTAGATTTTATCGCCGGCGATGGTTACGCCGCTGTACCTAGCCGAGTCTTCGGTGTCGGCAATTTCGCATACGGTCGAAAGGTCAGAGGCGTTTATCACGTAAACGACGCTGTCCGCGCCATTGTAGGTAGACACCAGCACGTAGCCGTCGTAGAAGTATATCCCGTACGGCTCGACGAGCGATGCGGTGGATATGATGGATTTGCCGTCGGCGCTGAGTTTAAGCAGCGTGTCGCCTTTGCTGCCGCTCGACACTTTCGCGGTCATATAGATGACGCCGTCACCGTCGACCGCGAGGTAGTTCGCGTCGCAGTCTGCGCTGCCTGTCAGCTCCTGAAGGTCGGTGTAGCCAGAACTTTTGCCGAAGCTTGCGTCCATAACTGGGTTTTTCGGGTCGGTGACGTCCCAGCGGTAGAGCCTATCGGTGTCGTAGTTAGTGATTACATAAAGGTAGTACTTGCCGCCGAGCTTCGCCACGGCAACGCCGTTTACGCCGACCTTGCCTGCGATTTCGGTCGAAACGAACTTGACCTCTTCCATCGACTCGATGTCGACAATCGCGAACCCCACGGCGCCGTCGTTTGCAGCGTTGGCAATTCCGACGTAGAGGTAGCCGCGGTCGTCCGCCGCAAGCCCCTTCGGGTAGCCGGGCTCGTCGTCGCTGTACTCGCCAAGCACCTCGCCGGTAGCCGCGTCTATCTTAATTACCCGCCTTAAGTTTTGAAGCAGCCCGCCGAAAAGGTATTTACCGTCAGTTGACGAGCAAAAGCCTCTTAACTCGTATGTTAAAATATCGTTTTTATCAAATTCTACTAAAGTGGAGAATGTCGCCTGTGCGAAAACGGAATCGTATGGACCCGCATAAGCCGCCGTGCCTAAAAACGTCAACATAAAAAGCGTCGCCAAGGCGGCAGCGATGAACTTATTTTTCACGGTAATCCTCCTCTTTTATTTTTATTATCAAATGAAAAAATTACCATGGGATATATTAGCACACTGCACAATAGGTGTCAATACCATTTTTATATTTGCAGAGCTTAATGTTTTAGGTTATAATATATCCGCCCTAAATTTAAGGTAAAGGAAGCAGTTATGGATTACGGATTTGACACTTTAGTAAGCCGCAAGGGTCTTTCTACCGTTAAATATGATCTAATGGATAAAAACGGCTATCCGCCGGACACTATCCCGATGTGGGTAGCCGATATGGACTTCCCTTCTCCGCCAGAGGTTAGGAAAAGACTTGCCGAGCTAGCGGGGCTTGGGGTTTTCGGCTATTCGATGGCCGACGAGGCATACGAGGACGCGGTTATTGGTTGGTTTTCCCGCAGGGTCGGATACACTCCGCGCCGCGAGTGGATAAAAGTGACGCCCGGCGTCGTTTTCGCTATCGCAACCGCCATCCGCGCGTATACCGAGCCGGGCGACGGCATCTTAATCCAGCGCCCGGTTTACCACCCATTCGAGCGTCTTATACTTGCAAATGGCAGAAAGCTTGTAAATAGTCCCCTCATCTATCGGGACGGAGCATACTCAATTGATTTTGACGATTTTGAGCACAAGCTCAAAACTGAAAACGTGAAGCTTTTTATCCTCTGCAGCCCGCACAATCCAGTCGGCAGGGTCTGGAGCGAAAAGGAGCTAAAGGCACTTTCTGAGCTATGCATAAGATACGGAGTTATAATCATCGCGGACGAGATACATTGCGATTTTATTTACCCGTGGGCAAAGTTTGTGCCTTACGCGTCGCTGGGCGAGGAAGCGCTTGAACGCTTAATTATCTGCACGGCTCCGAGCAAGACGTTCAACCTCGCGGGGCTGCAGCTGGCGAACATATTTATACCGAACGCGGCTTTGCGCGACAAATACTCGGCTGTGTTAAGACGCACGGGATACGGCGAGCCAGGCTTTATGGCGCTGCATGCCTGCCGCACCGCATACGAGCAGTGCGCGCCGTGGCTCGACGCTCTGATAGATTACCTAAGCGGGAATCTCGACCTCTTGCGCGGGGCGCTGCGCGAAAGGCTGCCTGAGGTAAAGCTTGTCGAGCCGGAGGGCACTTATCTTGCGTGGCTTGATTTCTCGGGGCTGGGGCTAAACGAAAGCGAGATTGCCGATACTTTAAAGCATAAAGCGAGGCTTTGGTTTGACTCCGGCAGCAAGTTCGGCCCCGAAGGCGCGGGGTTCCAGCGCGTAAATATAGCCTGCCCGCGCACGGTTTTAGCCGAAGCGGTAGAGAGGCTAACGGAAAGCTTTAAAAAGTAGGCAACCGTTTGCGAAAAAATAAGCCGCGCTGCTGCAAACGCAACGCGGCATTTTGAAAGTCCGGCATTATGCCGGATTTTTATTTTAAGCTCCCGAACGCGGCTTGGTTTTCAACAGGGCTTGAGCGCTTGTAGCCGGTATACGCGCGCCGCTCAAGGATTGCGAGCGAAAGCTCGAGGTTTTCGCGCACCTCATCGGCGGTCGACGCGCCCATGGTAATCATATCGCAATCCCGGATGGCGTTCCACGAGAACGTAAGCCCGACAAACGGCGTGACTCGACCGGCTGCGAACGGCTTTATGGTCATTACCGGCTTTTTCGCATTCCTTATAATTCCCGCAACTACCTCGACTTCCACCTGCATTAAAAATCCAAGGCAATTGAAAATTTGTATGTATGTTTCAACGTCGTAGCCGTTTTCGTCGCAATATACTACTATTTCGGGCATATGCGCCGAAAGGCCGGGGATTTGCCCGCTCTCGCGCACCATGTAAAGATAGTCCGGGAGCCTATCGATGATTCGCTTGTTTTTGTTGACGAGCTGCTCAACGCTGGTATGGTGCATAAGCGAGAATGTGCAGCCTGCAGCCGCGGCGTTCTTAAAAACCTGCTCAGCTTCCTTACGGGCCTCGGGCGTGTCGTCGACGTTTATCCAAGGCGTGTCGATGATTATAATCTTCTGCCCCAGCTTTTCCTCGGCGCATTTGACTGCGGCAAGCGCAAGCGGTGTCTGCGAGATCGGGCCCATCACCGCGTTGCAGCCGTAATCGAGGTATGCCTCGAAAACAGGCAAGAAATCCTCGGGTTTTGAGTACCGCTCGCGAATCAGCTTGTCAGCCGCGGGGCTGGTATGGCTCCATCCGAGCAGCCAATTTGTTCCCATAATCGCGCGCGGTAGTGACACCCCGCCTACATCGGTTCTAGGAAATGGTTTAGACATATGTAAAACCTCACAAAAACAATTTATTCATAAAATTATATATAATTATTAATATAATGCCAGTATAATTCAAATACAGATATATTTCCCGGGAAACGGCAAAGTTATGCGAATTTTCCGTTTCAAGGGGGGCGAAAGAAGCCTGCGGAGAAATAGACCCTGCATTGTTTAAATTTTAACATGCAAAACGGCGTGAGTCAATCGCCGCTTCGTTATTTTTATACATCTAAAATTACATGAATTATTTACACTACTGCGAGGAAAATTATTATTGCGGTCATTAAAAAAATTTTTATATAAAAGAGGTATGGCCATGAAAAGACTACTCTCATTAAGTTTGGCTCTCTTAGTTGTTGCAACACTGGTCGCTTCTTGCGCGAAAGACAACACTGGTGGCGGAGATACGACCGCTGGTGATACTTCCTCCGCCGCGGCAGAGACCACTGTTGCCGACACGACAAAGGCTCCTGAGACTACAAAAGCTCCGGAGACGACACCAAAAGAAACCGAGCCAGAGACCGAGCCGAATCCACCTGAAGACCTCATCGATTATGAGTCGATCGTTAACACCAAGAAGGACGTAACCAATCTCGTCGACATCGAATCCCTTGAGTGGGATGTTGAAGGCTTCAACGACCAGGAGCAGGCTCCGAACCTCTTCGACGGCGACACCGCCACCAAGTACTGCTGCCCGCTCCCGCCGATTTTCTCCTTCAAGACCACTGAGCCGGTTAAGCTGACTGCTTACGCTCATGCGACTGCGAACGACAACTCGCAGTACGGCCGTGCTCCTGAAGAGTGGATCTTCTGGGCTTCCAACGATGGCGAGAACTGGGTGCAGCTTGACTACGTCCAGCAGGCTTCCCAGATCATCGAGCGCGTAGACTATACCTACTATGCATTCCTCATCGACGAGGATAAGCAGGGCGAGTATCAGTACTACAAGTTCGAGGTCATCGAAGCCGAAGGCGGCACAACCTTCCAGATGTCCGAGTTCCAGATTTTCACCGACTAAAGTTTAAGAAAATTATTTAGACAAGCTATATAAAGTGTAAAACTTGCGGCTTTCCGTTAATGGAAAGCCGCTTTTTGTATGCCTGCGCATGGGTTTGCGAGTGCCTTCTAACGCGTAATCTAGCTTGCGATAATGACATTTACTGCATTCTGCTCGAGCGCCTTTCTGAGCGAATCGCACCGGACTTTTGCTAGCCATGTTGTACCTATTGTATCCCATAAAAATCGCGCCCGCCCGGCTAATGTAGCCTGACGGGCGCGGTATTATTTAGCAGCCTTTGCTTTCGCCGGTTTGATTGGGTATACCGGCGCAATTATTATTTAAATTGCTCCATCAGCGCGTTGAGCATGCAAGCAGTCTGTGCGCGCGTGAGCCCGCTTGTAGCGGAAATCGTGCCGTCGCCGGTGCCAGCCATGATGCCAAGCTCGGCGAGCGCGGCGATCGCGTCGCTTGCCCATGCTGGGATGGTGCTTTCATCGGCGAACACGGGTTTAATCACCGGCTGCTTCGTGCCGATCATCGACGAGAGGATTACCGCGGCTTCGGCGCGAGTGATCTGATAGTTCGGGAAGAAGCACCTACCGTTTTCGGTTTCGATTCCGCTTATATAGCCGAGCTCAGCCGCCGCGGCTACATAGCCCTTATACTGCGGCAAGATGTTCTCGTCGTCGGCAAAGCCGGTATCGACGACGCCGGAAAGCGGCTTTTTACCTATCGCTTTCATCGCCATCGCTAAGAACTCGACGCGAGATACGGCTTTATCAGGGCAGAACAGCGTCTTGCCGCCTACCGTCTCGCCAACCATGACGCCTTTCTCAGCTAAGCGCAAAGCCGCGTAGTGCGCCCAATGCCCATTCATGTCGTCGTACACGACGTTGGTGCCGGGCTTTTCGACTTTGATTGTGACCTTGACTTCTTCAGAGCGGTTGCCGTACTCGTCGTAAACTGTGTAGGTAAAGCTGTCGGTTCCGGTCCAGTTGGCTTTGGGCGTGTAGCGATAGCTGCCGTATGCGTCGTTTATAAGCTCCAGCGTGCCCTTGGACGGGTATTTGGTAATCACATAGCGCAGCGCATCGCCCTCAGGGTCGGACGCCATCAGCCTGCCGTAAAGGTCTACGTTCCGCAGAGCGGTAAGCTTCTGCTTGCCGCTGGTTGCCCGCGTGATTGTCGGGGCAAGGTTGAGTTCCGAGAGCACATAAAGCGTGCACTGGACCTCATAAGGCGTAGCGTCGCCCGCCGGACGGAACACAAAGTCGGTGCTAGCTGCATAGGAGTCGTTTGCGAGGTTCACCGCCGCCTGGGACGGCACAAACCTAAGCAGCGACAGGTTCTTGCGCGAGATGGTCTGGTTCTTCATTACCGTCGTCGAACCTAGCATCAGCGTGCCGTACTCAGGCGAAGGCAGGCTCACGATAGTAATCGCGTCGAGCTTCTTTACGCCAAGCGCTTCCTCAAAATCCTCTGGCGCAAACTCGATATCCGAGCCAGCCACAGCAGTCTTTACGAGCTGCAGCTTGTTGGCAAGGATGTTGAGCGCCGGCGATACCTGCGAGTAGCTTGTATCGCGTGCGGCGAGGGCGCTAGGCGCAAAGAGGCTCCCGGCGGTTACCATCAGCGCCGCTGAAAGCAAGACCGCAAACAGCCTTTTGTGCCGGCTTACATGAAATGCCATTTTTGTTCTTCCTCCGTTATATGCTTGTTTGTTGTAGTTGTTGGTATCTGATGTTATTTTTTTCAGCGGTTATCTAAATTATGCATAAGATGCAAATATAATTATTATTTCGGATATTTGCTTTTTGGGCTTGTTTTTTGCGCAATAGCCGTTGAAAAAACGCGGGCTGGGGTTTATAATAATACAATAGATATTTTTTTGTAGGAGATAAAAAGGATGCTTGATATCAAGTTTATTCCCACACAAAACCCGAAGCCGAAACCCGACTGGTCAAAGCTTGGATTCGGTAAGTATTTTACCGACCATATGTTCGTCATGGATTACACCGAGGGCAAAGGGTGGCACGACCCCCGCATAGTGCCCTTTGGCGACATTACGCTCAGCCCCGCGGCAATGGTTCTGCACTATGGGCAGGAGATGTTCGAGGGGCTGAAGGCGTATTTGTCGCCCGACGGCAGGATTCTGCTTTTCCGCCCACAAAAAAATATCGAGCGCATGAATGAGACTAACCGCCGCCTTTGCATACCCGAAGTCGACCCTGACGACGTGCTCGAGGCTATAAAAGCAATCGTACGGACCGACCGCGACTGGATACCGAGCCTTCCAGGCACATCGCTCTACATCCGCCCGTTCATCTTCGCAACCGACCCATACCTCGGCGTGCGCATTTCCCAGACATATAAGTTTATGATAATTCTCTCCCCTGTCGGGGCTTATTATGAAAGCGGCATAAACCCGGTCAAGATATACGTCGAGCGCGACTATGTGCGCGCGGTCAAAGGCGGCACCGGGCGCGCTAAAGTGGGCGGCAACTACGCGGCGTCGCTCATCGGGCAAAAGCGCGCAGCCGAGCTTGGCTATGCGCAGGTGCTTTGGCTCGACGGCGTGCACCGCAAGTATATCGACGAAGTGGGTTCGATGAACGTGTTCTTCGTCATCGACGGCGAGGTCCATACCCCCTCGCTTGAGGACGGCGCAATCCTGCCCGGCGTCACTCGCGCGTCCTGCATCGAGCTGCTCCGCGACTGGGGTTACAAAGTACACGAGCGCAGGATTGCGTTCGACGAGCTCGTCGAGGCCTCAAAGCGCGGTGGGCTCAACGAAGCGTTTGGTACCGGCACCGCTGCTGTCATTTCGCCTATAGGCGAGCTTTGCGACGGCGACACGAAGATAATTTTAAACGAAGGCAAAATCGGGCCGATCGCACAGCGTCTTTACGACGAGCTGACGGCTATCCAGTGGGGCAAAGTGCCCGACACCCGCGGCTGGAGCGTTGAGGTGGAGGTATAACCACCAAGCCGGCAATCCTTCGAGGCTTGGTGCCGGGGGATTGCCGGCTTAGCACTAGCAGGACTAGCTTTTTATGGCTTACGATTAAAATATATTTTATAAATGATGTTTTATTCCAACCAGAAGACCTTATAATGATATATAAAATAGGACCGGAACACGACGGGATGACCGTGCGCGAGTATATGCGCCGCGTGCTCGGGCTTTCGCGGACCGCTATGACGCGGCTGAAGCAGCGCGAGCGCGGCATAATGCTTTGCGGCGAGCGAGTCACCGTGCGCGCGGTTTTGCGGGCGGGCGACCAGCTTGAGCTTGACGAAGCCGACGCGGAAGATGAGGTAAACGAGCAGATCGAGCCGGTCGATTTGCCCTTTTGGGTGCTTTACGAAGACGACGAGATTATCGCGGTCAACAAGCCACCGGGCATGCCGACGCATCCGTCGCGCGGACACTTATACGACACCCTCGCAAACGCCGCGGCGTTTTATTTCGCCAAACGCGGCCAGCCCTTCGTTTTCCGCGCTATTAACCGGCTTGACAGGAACACCAGCGGCGTCGTTCTGCTTGCGAAAAACAAGCATGCGGCTTATAAATTTTCGCGTAGCATCTCGGCTGCCTGCGGGCGCGGGGGCAGGATAAAAAAGGAATATTTTGCAGTTTTGCGCGGTATAATTAATCCGGCGGAGCCGCCCCGCGGCGTGAGCTTCGAGCCGTGCGATTTCGGCGAGGCCGCATGCCGTGCCGGTGACGACGGCGCCGGCGGATGGGGCGGCTTGCGCCGCTCAAAAGTGATAATAGACGCGCCCATCAGAAGGGCGCAGCCGAGCATAGTATTGCGCGAAGTCTCGTTTACCCCCGACGCCCAGGACGCGATAACCGAGTTTTTTGTCGATAGCGTATTTGAAACTGCGTTCGGACCGATGACAGCGGTGCGCGCCTTCCCTCTAACCGGGCGTACGCACCAGCTGCGCGTCCATTTTGCGTATATCTGCTGCCCGGTCGCCGGCGACACGCTATACGGGCAATATGCTGGTGACGAAAACCAGCCTATAGCGCGCCAGGCCTTGCACTGCATGGCGATGACCGTGGGGGATTTGCGCATAGAGGCGCCGCTGCCCGAAGATATAGAAAATTTATTAAAGTTAGGCTATATAAAATGAATGAAAAAGAAATTAGTGCTCCGGCGGAAACAGGGCTGGGAGACGGCATACCAAACAGCGATATTCAACCCGACGTTTCGCCACATATAAGCGAACAAGCCCCGCAATCGGGCGAGGTTTCACCGTTGCCCAGCGCAGATGAAGCTCAGCCGCAGGATGCAGCGCAATACTCGGATGCGGCAGGGGTAGCTGGCAAACCTCAGTTTTGGGACTTTGTCCACCCGGTCTCGTTCGCGCTTTTCACTTTAGCGGGATTTTCTGCCGTATTGCTTTTTGCGTTTTACCAAAGCGCCGATTTTGCTGATTTTTACAGCAGGCATATTGGTTCCGTCTTCCGCTTTGTTTTGGCAAAGCTTTCAGACCCTTTCCCCTTCTCGGTGGCTGAGACGATTATATTCTCTTTGCCTATATTTGTCTGCGCTGTCATTGCACACACGGTGAGGCTATCAAAGCAGTCGGCGGCGAAAAATTGCCGGTTTATAATGGCGCTTTTATCGATTTTAACGCTGCTTTTCTCGCTTTTCGTGCTAACATTCGCCGCCGCATACCGAGGTTCGACGCTTGAGGAGAAACTAGGGCTTGAGCGCAAATACGTCTCTGCAGCCGAGCTTGCGGCGACCGCGAACGCACTTGCAAAGCAGATTGAGGGTGTGCTGGACGAGGTGCGCTTTAATTACGGATCGTTTTCGGTGATGCCTTACCCGCTTGACGAGATGACAAAAAAGCTCAACAACGCGTTTGAAAAAGTGTGCGAAAAATACCCGTTTGTGCAGCCGATGCGCACGAGGGTGAAGCCTGTCGTTTTGTCCGAGCTTATGACATATACGCATATCTCGGGGGTATACAGCTATTTTACCGGCGAGGCGAACCTCAACGTCAACTTCCCCGATTATATGCTTCCCTACACCGCCGCGCACGAGCTGTCACATCAGCGGGGCATTGCGCGCGAGGACGAAGCCAACTTTATGGCGTTCCTCGTCTGCATTGAGTCCGACGATCCTTATATCCGCTACAGCGGCTATGTCAACGTGCTCGGATACGTGCTCAGCTCGCTTTACTCCGCCGACCCGGCTGAGTACATGAAGGTTTGGCGGGCGATGGACCGCAGGGTCGTGTTTGAGTTTGCCTCGTATAGCGAGTTTTTCGACAAATACAGGGAATCGAAAGTCTCAAAGGTTTCCGAAACGATAAACGACACTTATCTAAAAATTCAAGGCCAGGCCGAAGGCACGCGCAGCTATGGGCGGGTGGTCGATTTGGCCGTGGCGTATGCGAAAGTGCATTTAGGTGCCGCGGAAGGCTAAGCTGGGCGGCACATCTTTGCGGAGGGATATTTTTGACTACTGATTATGCCGGCGTTACGGTATCGGTTATAGGGCTGGGCGTGTCAAACCGCCCGCTTATCGACTGGCTGCTTGAGCGAGGCGCGATAGTAACCGCGCGCGACAAAAAAAGCCGGGATGAGCTCGGCGAGTTTGCAGGGTACCTTGAGTCGCGCGGGGTGAAGCTCATCTGCGGCGATGGCTATCTTGAGGGGATAACCGACCAAGTTATTTTCCGCACGCCGGGGCTGCGGTTCGACCAGCCCGAGCTTGCCGAAGCCGTCGCACGCGGCGCCGAGCTTATCTCTGAAATGGAGCTGTTTTTCGAGCTATGCCCTTGCCCGATTGTGGGCATTACCGGCAGCGACGGCAAGACCACGACGACGACGATTATCTATAAGCTGCTTGAGTCGCAGTTTGGGTCAGAGCGCGTGTTTGTCGGCGGCAATATCGGCGCGCCGCTTTTGCCACGGCTTAATAAAATCACGCCCGAGTGTTTTTGCGTCGTCGAGCTTTCAAGCTTTCAGCTACAGACAATGCGCAGCTCTCCGAACATCGCGGTTATAACCAACATAACGCCGAACCACCTCGACTATCACCGCGATATGGAGGAATATATCGACGCCAAGCGCAACATTTTCAGATACCAACCCCCTGGATCAAGGCTTGTCCTCGGCGCGCCGAACAAGGTGACCTGCTCATTGGCGAGAGAGGCGCCCGCAGGGGTTTCGGTGACAATGTTCGGAACAGACAGGGCGGCTTGTGAGTTTCCCGAAAGCTGCGCCGAGGTTTACAGGCAAGGCGGCGAGATATATTACCGCGCGCCCGGCGGTGAGCCCGAGCGGCTTTTGTCGCTTTCGGACATTCTTCTTCCCGGCGCTCACAACGCAGACAACTACATGGCGGCTTTCGCGGCGGTGATGGGCATTGTCGACGCCTCGCATTTTGCGCCGCTTGCAAGGACATTTAAAGGAGTTGAGCACCGCTGCCAGCTTGTGCGCGAGTACGAGGGCGTGCGCTACTACAACAGCTCAATTGACTCAAGCCCTACGCGCACCGCAGCCGCGCTTTCGGCGTTTGAGAAAAAAGTCATCGTCATCTGCGGCGGCTATGACAAGCATATACCGTTTGAGCCACTCGCTAAAACCCTTTGCGAGCGCGCGAAGGCGGTCGTGCTGACCGGCGCGACGGGCCCCAAAATCCGCGACTCGCTGCTCGCTTGCCCGGACTATAGGGAAGGCTGCCCTGTTATAATCGAGGCGCCGGTCTTTGACGATGCAATTGAAGCAGCGCGGCGTGCTGCCCGTCCCGGCGATGTCGTAATTTTATCCCCCGCCTGCGCGAGCTTTGACGCCTTTCCGAACTTTGAAGCACGCGGTAAAAGGTTCTGCGAAATTGTGCAAAGCTGGAAATAAAAAGGAAGTTAGATAAAGATGTCAATACGCCAATACCATATCGCCTGCGCGCCGGGCGAAGTGGGCAAATACGTCATATTGCCCGGCGACCCCGGTAGGAGCGAGCTTATCGCATCGTATTTCGACTCGCCGCGCAAAGTGGCGCAAAACCGGGAGTATACGACATATACAGGCACGCTTTGCGGGGTGCCGGTTTCTGTCACATCGACGGGCATAGGCGGGCCGTCGGCGGCGATTGCGATGGAGGAGCTTTGCGCATGCGGCGCCGACACATTTATCCGTGTGGGGACCTGCGGTGGCATTAATATGAATGTAATATCGGGCGACTGCGTTATTGCTACCGCGGCTATAAGGCATGAAGGCACCTCGCGCGAATACGCGCCGCTGGAATTTCCCGCCGCCGCGGATTTTACGGTTACTTGCGCGCTTGTCCGCGCGGCGGAAAAACTAGGGCTGCGCTATCATACCGGCGTGGTGCACAACAAAGACTCGTTTTACGGGCAGCATGCGCCGGGCCGAATGCCGGTGTCGGGCGAGCTTTTGTCAAAATGGGAAGCGTGGAAGCGGCTTGGCGTGCTTGCCTCCGAGATGGAGTCGGCGGCGCTGTTCACTGTCGCGGCGGCTTTGGGCGTGCGCTGTGGCACGGTGCTGCACGTCATATGGAACCAGGAGCGTAAGCTCGCGGGATTTGACGAGCCTGACAGCCACGACACCGAAAACGCCGTGCGCGTCGCCGTCGAAGCCATAAAGCTGCTCATCGGGTGCGATAAAAACGGTGATAAAATAATATAGTTGCGGGCGAGTCTGGTAGCTAGTAATCCCATGCCCCGTGTAAAATATAAAAACGCAAAAAAGCGTTCGGAAACACTGCTTTTTCCGAACGCTTTATGTTTGCCCTTTATGGCGTAAAGCATTTGCGCTATGTATTGGCAAGCTAGCCGGTTATAGCGCCCGAATCTCATATGCGGGCGCCTGCGGGGGCATGGTCCTCGGCTCAAATCCCCCGTGCGTCACGCGTACCTGCTGGCCTCTTTGCAGCTGGCTAAGCCTTATCGGCCTGCCATTGCGGTCGACTATCCTAGTTTCGGGCGATACTGTGAATGCAAGCTGGCGGCGTGGGTTAAGCGCGCTTCCGGTTATTAGCCTGCCGCGCGGGTCGACTGCTAGTACTCTCCCGGTTGTAACTCTGCGGAACGGAGGTTGCGGCGGTTGGGGGCGCGGCCTGTCGGGCCTGCTGGGCTGCTGGCGGACCTCAATCCTATACGCGTTGGCGCGCGGCGGTATGCTGCGCGTCATCGAGCTTGAAAACTGTACGTCTGCCCACATTCCGGGCCTGATGTCGCATAGGCAAACCGGCCTGCCCGATTGGGTGACTATCGAGGTGCTCCTGTCGACGTTAAGCACCAGCATGTTTATATTTGTCCTGCCGTCCCTACCCCTTGATGTGTGCGATACCGTCATCGAGCCGACCCTGTCGTCGCGGGGGTTGGTTGACACGTTTTCGATTCTAGCGTTGTTTATGCACAATGCCCTACCGCAACGGTATATTTCGCCGCGCGGGTCGAATCCTCTGGTCATTTTTATGTACCTCACTTTTGGCTAATTCCGTCACATTTATTATATTCCGCACGGCGCAAAATGTTTTGGCAAAAAAACCGCCGGCAGGCTTGCCGGCGGAAGATTTATTCGCCTTTCTTTTTCGTTGTTATTTTGTTAATCAGCACCGTAACGCCGATTATCACCAAAATAACCACGCAGATGCCGAGCATCCCTAGCCCCAAATAGTAGAGGCTGTCGACAAACGCCATGGGATTAAACTTCATGCCTTATACCCCCATAAAGAAGTTTAACACGAGGCCGCCCGCTATAACCGAGGCGATCTGACCGGACACGTTGACGCCGATGGAGTGCATGAGAAGGTAGTTTTGGTTGTCTTCCTTAAGGCCGAGCTTATGTACGACCCGGCCTGACATCGGGAATGCAGAAATGCCTGCCGCACCTATCATCGGGTTGATCTTTTCCTTGAGGAAGAGGTTCAATATCTTGGCAAACAGTACGCCACCGGCTGTGTCGAATATGAACGCGACCAGCCCGAGGAAAAGTATGAGGAGGGTGTCAGGCTTGAGGAACTGCTCCGCCTGCATCTGCGAGGCTATGGTAATGCCGAGCAGCAGCGTGACGAGGTTGGCGAGCACCCTCTGCGCGGTCTCAGAGAGGTTGTCGAGCACGCCGCACTCGCGGATCAGATTGCCGAACATAAGGAAGCCCACCAGCGATACCGACTGCGGCGCGATAAGTCCGGTAACCACCGTTATGATTATCGGAAAAAGAATCCGCGTGGTTTTCGATACGTCGGCGGGTTTGTAGGGCATCCTAATCAGCCGCTCTTTTTTCGTCGTGAGAAGCTTAATAACCGGAGGTTGGATAATCGGCACAAGCGCCATGTACGAGTAAGCCGCGACCATAATCGCGCCGAGGTATTTTGAGCCTAGCTTTTGCGCGACGACTATCGAGGTCGGGCCGTCTGCTGCGCCGATTATGGCTATCGACGCCGCGTCTTTGATGTCGAAGAACATCGAAGCTAGGCACAGCGTGAAGAATATGCCGAACTGAGCGAACGCGCCGAAAATCATAAGCTTCGGGTTCGAGAGGATCGGGCCGAAGTCGATCATCGCGCCGATGCCGATAAACAGTATCAGCGGGAACAGTTCGTTCGCGATGCCGGCATTATAAAGCGTGCTGAGGGGGCCGCGCTCGAGAAAATTGCCAATAAGCTGGTCCACCGCGCCTGACATCGGGAGGTTGACAATGATTGCGCCAAAACCTATTGGCAAAAGCAGCGACGGCTCCATGTCCTTTTTAATTGCAAGATAGATTAGGAAGGCACCGATGGCCCACATTAAAACATGCTGCCAGGTTAAATTTAATACGTTTTGATATAGAACTTCCATTAAATTTTAAACTCCGATCAGCCAAAGATAGAGAATACGGCAAATATGCCGGACATAAGGGACGCAACCAGCGAAACGACGGTGATCTGCGTGTTAATCGACGGGCCGGCGGTATCCTTGAACGGGTCGCCAACAGTATCGCCGACGACCGCGGCTTTATGGGCGTTTGAGCCTTTGCCGCCTTCTTCGCCCGACTCGATGTATTTCTTCGAGTTGTCCCACAGGCCGCCGGAGTTAGACATAAACTGTGCGATGAGTAGCCCGCTTATGATGTTGCCAAGAAGGAACCCTCCGATTGCGCTGACGCCGCCGATAAGCCCGACTATTATCGTGACTATGATCGCCATCAGGCCGGCAGGAATCAGCTCGCGCAGCGCGCCGGTCGTCGCTATTTCGATGCACCTGTCATACTCAGGCACAACGCCGGGCTTGCCTTCGCGCAGCCCGAGAATTTCTTTAAACTGGCGGTGGATTTCCGCCACCATCCTCTGTGCGTTGCGGTCGACACCCAATATCAGCATTGCCGAGAATACCGCTGGCACCGACGCGCCGACAAGTATGCCGAAGAAGACGGTCGGGTCCATGACGTCAAACCCTGAAATCAGCGATTTGCCGGCTTCCGCGAGCGCTTCGTTGACCTCCGACATATACGCGCCGAGCAGCGATATAACCGTGAGCCCTGCCGCGCCGATGGCAAAGCCTTTTGTAACGGCTTTGACGGTGTTGCCGGCGCTGTCGAGCTCGTCTGCTATGCGGATTGTCTCTTCGTCAAGCCCGCCCATCTCGGCAAGGCCGCGCGCGTTGTCGACAATCGGGCCGTACGCGTCGTTGGCTATAATCATGCCGACGATCGAGAGCATACCAACCGCTGACATCGCGATGCCGAACATCGCGTAGCCCTCGCCAATCGGGGCGCAGAGCTTATACGCCGCGAGCGCCGAGATTGCAATGCCGACCATCGCGGGCATCGCGGAGATAAAGCCATACGATACGCCCGAGAGGATTGTAAACGCTGGGCCGGTTGCCGATGCGCGTGCTACGCGCTTTACTATCGGCTTTGTGTCGTCGGTAAAGTAGTTGGTGGTAATGCCTATAATCATACCGACGGCGAGGCCGACAACCGACGCGCCCCAAATGCGCCATGAGAACCCCTCGATTAGAGCGGTAGCGAGCGCGGTCAAAACCAGGTATATCGCCGACGTGATATAGGTGGATGCGTTAAGCGCTCGCGTTGGGCTGCCTTTTTTGCCTATGCGCGCCGAAGCGATGCCTATGACCGACGATAGCAGGCCTATTGCCGCATAGGTGAATACCATCATCATGTTAGACTGCGATCCGCCCGCCGCTTTATCGAGGGCTTCGGCGATGACCAGTGCCGCTGCCATCGATGCGACGTTCGAGTCGAGCAGGTCCGCGCCCATTCCCGCTACGTCGCCGACATTGTCTCCAACATTGTCGGCGATAACCGCCGGGTTACGCGGGTCGTCTTCGGGGATTCCCAGCTCGACCTTGCCCACAAGGTCGGCGGAGACGTCGGCAGTCTTCGTGAAAATGCCGCCTCCCGCTTTAGCGAACAGCGCGAGCGAGCTTGCGCCGAAAGAAAAGCCGAGTAGCACCGTGGAGTCGCCGATTAGCGCCAGCACTGCGGTCACGCCTAGAAGGCTGCAACCGACGACCGCGAGTCCCATGACGGCGCCGCCGCGGAACCCGACCAAAAAAGCGGGCTTGATGCCCTTCTGCGCTGCTTCTGCCGTGCGCGAGTTGGCGTTCGTTGCGACGACGATGCCGATTTTGCCGGCAAGCGCGGAGATAGCAGTGCCGCAGATGTATGCGATTGCCATCTCAAGGTTGCGGAGCGCGTTGCCGGTCCAAATGGGGCTTGGCAAGAACACGAAAATAAGGAGAGCCGCACATCCCGCGAAAATTGCGAGCAGCGTGTACTCCTTACGGATGAAGGTATTTGCGCCGGATTTGATATAATCCGAGATTTTGATAATTGTTTCGTTTGTGGCTTTTTGCTTTTTTACCCACAAAAAAAGGTAAGCAGCAAAAGCGATAGAAATAGCCACAGTCAAAAACGAAAACGCGTAAACGACTGATAAGTCCAGCATCATACCTATACCGCTTTCTCGGTTACCACCGCGTAGTATTAATTTGCGATATATGCCGTGCTGCCAAGCTCGCGTTTTGTGTCGAAAGCGCCAGCGGCCCGCAAATCGCGGGCTGATGCAATACCCTAAACGCGGGTTTGCCTACATGGCACAATCGCATATTGCATTATAGCACTCGTGAAAAACTTTGTCAATCTTTCTTAAATATACTTTAACCCTTGCGGGCGATTTTGATTCCTTTTATTTTCGGCAGATTGACATAAATCTCGTCGCGTTTCCATAGAGGATCGCTTGGCGCTCAGGCTCGGACAATTCGAGCTTGCTAAACAGCTCGAGATAGTCGGCAAGCCGCATGACAGGGTAGTCGGAGCCGTAAAGGACGTTTTCTACACCGCAGCCTTGGGCAAACTCGAGCGCTTTTTCAGGGGTAACGTCCCAAAATGTGCTAGAAGCGTCGTACCAGACGTTTTCCCTGCCCCAAAGGTGTGCTTTTGCCTCGTCCCATGCCCGGTATCCCCCGAAATGCGCAGCGATGACCACAAGCCCCGGGAAAAGGTCGAGCACCCGGGCTAGCTTTTTTGGCTCGGAATAGCGGTACTCGGGCCGGTCGTCGCCCATATGTAGGAAAAGCTTCATGCCGCGCGACTCCAGCTCTTCATAAACCGAAAGGAGCCGCGGGTCGTCGATGTCGACGCGCTGAATATCGGGATGGATTTTTATGCCGCATAGCCCTAGAGACTCGCAGCGCGCGACCTCGCCCCGCTTGTTAGGGTAGTCCTGGTGCAGCCCGCCAAACCCTAGGGCTAAAAAGCCGTCCTCGCGCGCTTTGGCGACGAGGTTTGCCATGTTGTAGTTGAGCTTTTCAACCTGCCTTTCCGCAGTCGCTACCGCGAGGAAAAAGAAGCCGGCTGTGCCTGTTTCTTTGGCTTGGGCTTTAAGGTCCTCGTATGTGCCTTTGCATTGTACCGTAAACCCGTAAAATTCCCCGAGGTTCTTTGCCGCTTTTTCAGCGACCGATTCGGGGTAGACATGAACGTGAGCATCTATAATCTTATTCATAACATCTATATGATATCACAAACAGCTTTGCCAAACAAGCCGAAATACTGGCGGACAGGGGCGGCTATACGTGCTTTTTGGCTATTTTTGGTGTTAATTTTAAAAATACAGGATGTTTGGGCGGGATTCATATTTTTATTTTATAGTATAGGGGTAGGCTTGATTGGCCCGCGCACGCCGGGCGGAATAAAATGTAACTAGGGGGATTAAAAAGTGAAAGTGCGCCTTAACGAGGACAAGGAGCTCGTCCGCGCAATCCTCGAGGGGCTGCGGCGCAACGGGGGGTATTGCCCCTGTCGCCGCGAGAAAAACGAGGACACCAAATGCAAATGCAAAGAGTTCCGCGAGCAGATCGCAGACCCCGATTTTGAAGGGTACTGCCACTGCATGCTATTTTATAAAGAAAAATAGTACATCAAAAAGCGGCATGCCTAGAGTTGGCTTGCCGCTTATTTAATTGGCGACCTGGTATATTGAAGTAGCGCAATGCCGCCGGTAGTGCCAAGTTTACTCTGCCAGCTCCGTTCAAAAACGGTTTTGTGCTATCTTATTTGACGCGTCAGCAGCCGCCTTGGTAGAACGGCAGTGCGCCGTAGCCGCAGGGGTGAAAGGCGGCGTTTTTTACAGATTATATACTTTTTTATACTTTAATTCATTGACATTCTTAATGATTAATGATAAATTTATTGCAAAGATTTAACAGTAATGATTACAACAGGGAGATTATATCATGGAAGACAAAATATATTGGTCGATAGAAAAAACGGACGGGCGCCTCTCTCTGTGTTGGGACTGCACCAAAATCGGTGAGGACCATACCGATTTTATTGAAATGAGCGGCCTTTATGCTTCGTTCATAGTAAGATACGGTATCGAGAGCGGCAAAGCGGTCTTTAGGCGCCATCCCGTATTCCCTATGCTTAGGACATTCCCCAACGACACTCATAGTTCATATCAGCTCGAGATTGATAATGGTGCAATTCCTAAAATCCTCGCAAACGGCGCGCCTATTACGGAATATGTTAAAAGCTACAGGTTAAACGGTACCGTTGAATGTAATTCCATTTACTCTGAAAACGGCTGCAACCTCGAAATAAAGCATGTTCTTTTCCCGTCTGTCGATAAACAGGCAGTATGCGAAATGTTCACTATTTACAACAGAGGCTCGGACAATGTAACGATATCGCTTTCCGGAAATACGCGCCAAAAGCTTCATGGCGTTATTGGCCCGATGGGCGCGATCTCCGCAATGCTTCATGCAAAAATCGCATCAAACGAGCTGCCCGTAGAAAATAATGCGGTAATACTGCCTCCGAACAGCAAAGCAACCGTATCAATAGTATACAGCGGTAAACTTGCGATGCAAAACGACCCTGCAGAAGATATTGATATAGCAAATGAATATAAAAAGCGCCTCGACAGAGTGGCGGAACTCATGTCCAAAGTCGCTCTCGATACGGGAAATGAACTGCTTGATACAATGTTTGCTTTTTGCAAAGTCAGGGCGGGGGAAAGCATTTTCCGTACAAGGAACGGCGATATCCATTGCCCCGGAGGCGGCGCATACTATGCGGCCGTATGGTGCAATGACCAAGTAGAATACGCCGGCCCGTGGCATGCATATACAGGCGATGAGCTCCAAGTTAATGCCGCCTATAACGCTTACGCTTGGTATTACCCCTTTATGGATGACACGTACGATAACCCGATACCGTCATCCATAATTGCTGAAGGCACAAACTTCTGGAACGGCGCAGGCGACAGGGGCGATGCTGCAATGTATTTGTACGGAGCATCGCGTTATGCCCTCACTTGCGGTAACATGGGAAAAAACAACGAGCTTTGGAAAGCGATTCTGTGGTGCGCAGGCTTTTGCCTTTCAAGAAAGAATGAACACGGTGTAATCACATCCGATTCAGACGAGCTTGAAGGCCGTTTGCCGTCCGGCGAAGCCAATCTTTGCACGAATATGTTGGCGCTTGGCGGGCTGAGGTATGCGTCAAGGATTGCTGCCGCTTTGGGCGATAACTATCATGCCGAAATATTTATGGAAGAAGCAAATGCACTTGAGATAGCGTGTGAAAAATACTTTGCTGCCAATATCCGTGGATTTGATACATACAGATATTACGAGGGCAACACTACGCTTCGTTCATGGATATGCATGCCGCTGTGCGTCGATGTTAACAAGCATGTAGACGGTACCGTCGCTGCGATTACGTCCGAGTACTTGATGAGCGATGCTGGGCAGCTTTCCGAAGAAGGCACCAATATTGCATGGGATCGTTCCACACTTTACGGAATTCGTGGGATGTTCCGAGCCGGCAAGAGCGACATCGCATGGAATTATCTGCGGGATTATTGCAGGCGGCGATTAATAGGAAGGCATGTTCCTTATCCCGTTGAAGCATGGCCAGAAGGCGGCATGCGCCATCTTAGCGCGGAATCCGCACTGTTTTGCCAAATCGTAACAGAAGGCATTCTTGCAATTGACCCTCTTTCATATAGTTCTTTCTCATTTGTTCCCAAACTTCCTACCGAAATGGACCATCTTGTCCTATCAAATATTCGCGCATTCGGCGAAACATTTTAAATAACCGTTACCCATGACGGCTGGTCTGTTAAAACCGATTCAGGCAAAACTTACTCAGGAACGTCAACTGAAAGACAGACTATTGCGTTTTAAAAAAAGCCCGTTGATACGGGCTTTTTTCATAATACTGTTTAGAGAAGCAAAAAGATAGCCTGGCATGCTGTTTTTCAGCTTGCCAGGCTACCTGGTGGGAGCGGGTGGATTCGAACCACCGAAGTCAGCGACAACAGATTTACAGTCTGCCCCCTTTGGCCACTCGGGAACGCTCCCCTACATTGTCCCCGCCGCTTTTGCAGCGGGTCACAGCGTTGGAGCTGTGGAGCTGGTGAACGGATTCGAACCATCAACCTGCTGATTACAAATCAGCTGCTCTACCGTTGAGCCACACCAGCGCGGTTGCGCTCCAACCTGCGACGCCACATATTATAACACAACGCGCTCCATTTGTCAATATCAAATTTGCGTTTTCGGTCGAATTTTATAATAGCCGGTTGATAAGGCACAATTTGCCCACGTTGCCTGGCAGCGGTTGGAAGCGGCCAAAGGGGCTTTTTATAATGCCGAGCGCAGGTGGCTGAGGATTTTTTTCTCCTCCCTTGAGATTTTCACCTGCGAAAGTCCGAGTATCCGCCCGGTTTGCTGCTGGGAAAGCTCGCGCTCGAAGCGCAGGTGTATTATTTTGCGCCAAAGCTCGGGGAGCTCATCTATCGCTTGGCGTAGCGCAATTTTGTCGGTAGCCCAATCTATTTCGGCGCTGTCCTCGGAGAGCGTGCTCTCGAGCGTCAGGCTCTCGTCGTCGCCCGCTACCTCCGAAAGCGATCGCACTGTGCCGACCGCCTCCATCGCATATACGACCTCTGCTTCGGGCAGCCCGCATAGCTCGGCTAGCTCCGATATATGCGGCTCACGCCCGTTTTGCGCGATAAACTCCTCGCGGCGGCGTGCGATGTCGGCGCCGATTTTCTTTGTCGCACGCCCGACTTTCACCAGCCCGTCGTCGCGCAAAAAGCGACGTATCTCGCCGATAATCAGAGGCACGGCATAGGTGGAAAAAGCGGTGCCGTACGACGGGTCGTAGCTGCGCGCCGCTTTTATCATCCCTATTGTGCCTATCTGTACCAAATCCTCAAACTCGACCGCGCGCCCGCCGCATAGGCTGCGGTCGCGGAAACGCTGCGCGATGCTTTTGACAAGCCCGAGGTTGAGCCGGACAAGCTCGTCAAGCGCCGCTTTGTCCCCCTGCTTAACCCAGGCGAGCAGCTCGCTGTTGTGCGATTTATCGTAGGTCTGCATTTTGCCGGCAGCCTTTTATCTTTTCGGCGAGAGCTTCTTTGTTAGCGTGACGGACGTGCCTTTGCCCGGCTTCGAGCGCACCGAGAGCCTGTCGGTAAAGCTCTGCATAATCGCAAAGCCCATGCCGCCGCGCTCGCCTGTGGGATCGGTGGTGTAAAGCGGCTGCATCGCCTGCTTTATGTCCTCGATGCCCACGCCTTTGTCGGTGACCTTGATTTTTACGGTGCGGTCCTCGTAATACTTGCAGGTTATGTAAACCGTGCCCGGCGTGTCACGGTAGCCGTGGATTATCGCGTTTGTCACGGCTTCGGACACCGCACAGCGCAAATCGGACAGCTCCTCCACTGTCGGGTCAAGCTGCGCCACGAACGCCGACACCGCATAACGAGCAAAACCTTCGTTTATCGATTTTGAGTTGAACTCAAGCCTCATTTCGTTTACCGGCTTGTTTTTCATATCCTTCTGCCCTTTCGGATTCTAAGGCTTTACGCCCGTTATTTTATGATGTTAACTAATTTATTTGCGCCCGAGAGCAAAAGCAGGCGCTGGATCTGCTGCGACGGGCCTTTAACCGAAGTCGTCGCACCTAAAAGCTCGGCTTTCCCATATCGCCCGAGTATAAACCCAATCCCGGAGCTGTCCATAAAAGAGACTGACGAAACGTCGATGATTAGGTGTTTCGGCCTTTTCACCGCCAGCTCCCGGTCCGCTTCGCTGCGCAGGCGCCCGGCCGAGTGGTGGTCAAGCTCGCCCGAAAGCACCAGCGTCAGCGTTTTAGACTTTTCATCATACTCGATTTTGATGTCCGCCGTTTGCATTTTCGCTTTCTCCGATTTAAATTTGGTTTCTTTCATTGTACAAAAAAAGCCGTGCGAAATATGTCAAATCGCGCAGCCGGGTAAAAAAATAAGCCCCCGTTAGCGAGGACAACCCTCGTACGGGAAGCTTTGCCGGCGACTGCCGGCTTATAATATGTTTTACGGCGACTGCCGCGTGTTTGAACTATTCTTCAGTCCGGCTTTCGATGTACTCTGCAAGTTCGCGGACGGTGCGAATGTCCGCCACATCTTCTTCCGGGATAGTGATGCCGAAATACTCCTCCACCGCCATCAGTATTTCGACCACGTCGAGCGAGTCCGCTCCGAGGTCTTCAAAGATGTCGGCGTCTTCATCTACCGTATCGGTTTCGGCACGAAGTTGGTTTGAGACAATTTGGCTAATTTTTTCGAGAATGTCTACTTCCATGAATGACAACAGTAACCCTCTCAATTATGTAGTGTTTTTTGAGCATTGATTATTATACCATATCGCTTGCGTAAATCAACATCTTCGCAAATTTAACTGTAAACGTACGTTAACAATTGTGTGACCTGAATTTTTCGGCATTGTAAATGCAAAAAATGTATTGACAAACGCGCTTTAGTTTGTTATAATGTCAAAAAACTGAATATAACCATTATGGGCAGTGACCGGGAATAAACGCGCGGCGTTTAACGGCAAAGGATGCGGCTTACAGAGAGTAGCCGGTTGGTGAGAGGCGCACAAGCCGGACTTTGTTGGATACCTTCCGGTAGCCTCCGCGCTGAAATGCCTTTGCGGCAGAGTAGGAGGCGGCGTTTTCGCCGGACGTTACACCGGCGGGGGTATTATCATGTACCCGCAGAGTTATCAAATCGAGGTGGTACCGCGGACACACAGCCGCCCTCGTTTCGGGACATAGGTCTCGAAACAGGGCGGCTTTTTGGTTTATATGTACCAGAAAAGGCAAATAAGACTTGCCGCCCCAAAAACCTTATGTCGCTAAAATATTATATACTCAAAATACAAAATTATTACGGAGGATTCGCAAAGTGTTTTGGAAAATCTTTCTGATCGTGTTCTTCTTTGCGGTGACTGCGGCAGTGGGATTTTACTACCGCAAATCTGCAAAGGATAGCGGCGACTTTATATTGGCGGGCCGTAATGTTGGGCCGTGGCTCTCGGCTTTCGCTTATGGCACGACCTATTTTTCGGCGACGATTTTCGTAGGTTATGCCGGCCAGTTCGGCTGGATGTACGGTATCTCGGCGTTGTGGATAGGTCTTGGCAACGCGATAATCGGCAGCCTGCTCGCGTGGGTAGTGCTGGGCAGGCGCACGCGGATTATGACCAAGCACCTTGGCGCAAGCACGATGCCGGAGTTTTTAGCGCGCCGGTACGACAGCCAAGCGCTAAAGCTTCTTGCCGCGCTTATTATAATTATATTCCTTGTTCCCTACACTGCCTCGGTTTACAAAGGGCTTGCAGGCATTTTTTCGATTTCGTTCGGCGTGCCGTTTATCTGGTGCATTATCGGCATGGCGGTGCTCACCGGCATTTATGTCGTAGTGGGCGGATATATGGCGACTGCCGTCAACAGCTTTCTGCAGGGCGTGATTATGCTCTTCGGCATAGTGCTCATCGTCGGCAGCGTGCTTGCGGGTGGCGGCGGGTTTATGCAGTCGCTTGAAAAGCTCTCGCAACATACAAGCGAGCTTAACCCCAATCTCAACGGCTCGCTCGTCTCGATGTTCGGTCCCGACCCGCTTGGCCTGCTCGCAGTTGTGGTGCTGACGAGCCTTGGCCCGTGGGGCATGCCGCAGATGATACATAAATTCTACGCAATAAAAGACGAGCGCTCTGTAAAGCTTGGGACGATTATATCGACCGTTTTTGCGGTGTTTATCGCTTGCGGCTCGTATTTTATGGGCGGGTTCGGCAGGCTCTTCTACAGCGCCGAGACGGTAGTATACGACGACATTGTGCCGACGATGCTCACAAAAACGCTGCCCGACATACTCATAGGCGTAGTGCTGCTCGTGGTGATCTCGGCTTCGATTTCAACGCTTGCCTCGCTTGTGCTTGTCTCGTCGACGACGGTGGTTCGCGACTTTATCGGCAGCTTTATCGATAAAATCAAGGATAAGACCTCTCTTTTGCTTGTTCGCGCGCTTTGCGCCGTGTTTATTGCCATATCGGTGGTTATAGCCGCATATCCTACCAGCATGATTACGACGCTTATGGGGCTTTCCTGGGGCGCGCTAGCGGGTTCGTTTATCGGGCCGTTTATATACGGCCTCTTCTGGAAGCGCACGACTAAAGCCGCGTGCTTCGCCAATATGGTATTTGCGGTTGGGCTTATCGTGGCAAACGCCTTCTTGAAGTTTGCCTCACCCACGATGGTAGGCGCGATTGCGATGGTGGCATCGCTGGTCATAGTGCCTCTAGTCAGCTTTGTGACCCCCAAACTGCCAAAAGCTACGGTCGACTCGGCCTTTGTCGCCTACAGCGACGTAGCATCGCGCGAAAATGTGGCATAAATGCGTTTTGTAAAATAAAACCCTGCCGGGGATACCCGGCAGGGTTTTATTATTTCTTATCCCTGGTTTTTCATCGCGGCCTTTTCCTGTGCGACCAGCTGCTTGTTGGTTAGGTGCTCTTGGTAGGTTACCGCGAACAGGTTCTGGCCGTTGGGCCGTGCGACGAAATAGTAGTAATTGACGTCGTCGGGGTACATTGCGCTGTGGATGGCGTTGAGCGTCGGATTTGTAATCGGCCCGGGCGGGAGTCCGGGGTATATATAAGTGTTGTAAGGCGAGTCTAGCGCCAGATCGTCAGCCGTCAGTTCCTCATGGCGCTCGGGAAGTACATACTGGATTGTCGCGTCCGACTCGAGCTTGCCGCCTGTCACCGAGGGGTTTTTAAGGCGGTTGTGGAATACCGCTGAGATTGCGCCGAACTCATAAGTGAATTTGCCTTCCGCTTCTATCATCGAGGCGAGCGTTATAAGCTCGTCGACGGTCATGCCAAGCTCCTTGCAGCGCTCTTTGTAGGCTATATCGAACTTGGCAGCGAAGTTGTTAAGCAGCTTCCTTAAGATTTGCTCCTCGCTCCAGTCGGTGAAGAAATAGTAGGTGTCAGGGTAAAGGTAGCCTTCGAGCCTGTATTTGCGGCCTTCTTTGGGCTCGAGCTCGGCGATAAACCAGTAGTTGTCAAAGTTGCCGTTCTCAATGGCGTTTATAAAACCTTCGCGCGTGCCCATGTGGTACTTGTTAACAAACAAGTCGATGATTTGGTCGACAGTATAGCCTTCGGGTATTGTTATGAGTATCTGCTCGCGCTCTTTTACCGGCCCTTTGAGAGTAGCGCGCAGCTGGTCGTAGTTCATCGAGGGTGTAACGGTATACTCGCCCGCGACAAAATCGCCGTTGTCGTTGCGCAACAACGCGTAGATCTTGAAGATATACGGGTATTTTATAACGCCCTTCTCATATAGTATGTCGGCGATGTTGTCGATTGTCGCGAACTCCGGTACCGTGACCGCAACTTTATTGTCGGGCTTGACGAAGGCAAACACGTCGTTGCCTATCGTGATGACAAAATAGGATAAAAACCCCGAAACTGTGAGGACGAACACGATGTAGACAATAGCTTTAAGCAGGCTCGTGAGCGCCGAGCCGCGCTTTGCAGGCTCTTTCTCCTCAATGGCAGCGTCCTCTTCATCCGGAGCGCCGGCTGCCTCTTCGCTTACCACGCGCTTGTCGCGCGTGACTACCAGCTTTTCCGGTAAAAACTCGTCGGCGCGTTTGTAGCCGATCCTAACCCTGCCGCTGCCGGAGGAGCCGGCGACGCGTTTGGGAAGCGGCTTTGCCGGCTTCGGCGCGGTGACCCTCTTATCCGCGGTTTTACCGGTAGCATAAACTTCGGTGCGCGCGCCGCTGAGGCTTTCCGTCTGGCGCTTTGCCGCGTTCTGGCGCAAAATTTCGGGGTCGATAACCGGCACCTCGAACTGCACTTCGCGAGGCAATGGCGCCTCTACCGGCTTTGCCGGCTGCGTGCGGGCAGGCGGACGCCGAACCGCTTCGGCGCGTTGCGGCTTCTGTGCGCCGTCAAGCTCAAGCATACGCAGCTGCTCGCGCGGGTTTATGTGCACCGGCAGCCGCTCGCTTGCGGATTGCGACGCGCCGGTGTTGCCTGCGTGCATGTTTTTATCAGCTTGCGTGCGGTTACCAGCCGTGCCGCCATTATTCACGGCGTTTTGCCGGTTTTGGGGCTTTGTCAGCTTCGAGGGCATACGCGCCGCCCGGCGATGAGGAAAGCTTTGGCGCGCTTCGTCCGGGTTGTCAGCGCTATATTTTTTACCGTTTTGGGGATTTTGAAGCTCCATTTTATATATTCTCCGAAATGCCGAGAGTGACTATAACAAAAGCCAAAACGCATAAAAGGAATGTTGGCGACACAAGCGCCTCAAGAGTTGCGCGCATTGGCGGTTTTTTTCGTTTTTTAACCCATGCGGGCGTCTCACGGTTGGTCACGCCGTAAAGATAATAAATTTTCTCAACCTGCCCCAGCGTCAAGGCAAGGCATACTAAAAACAGCGCCACGCAGGTAAAAGTCAAAAACACCATGTTTTGAGGGTGTTTTATAAGAGAAAACAGGTACGGCTCAAGAAAGAGCTTGTAGATGTTGTTGATAAAATGCACCGCCATCGCCGCAATAACCGAGCGGGTGACAAGCGCCACAGCGGCAAATATAATGCCGCCTAAAAAGTAAACCGGGAATTGCTTTATGCTAGAGTGCATCAGCGCAAACAGCAGCGCCGACATAAGAGCCGCGCTTAGCCCGCCATAGCCGTCTTCCTCATACTCGGTGATTATTATCGACCGGAACACGAACTCCTCGGTAACGGCGGGCAGCGCTGCGAATGTTATTATTACATAGATTATGTTCGAGACCGACTGCGAGGCTAGCGGCATAAAACGGTCGTAGAGCGAAAAGCTCTCGATCGTGCCGGTATAGCTTAGCTCAGCGAGCCTTATCACCGCCGTACCGGTGAGCAGCGTCATCGCCGAAAGGATTAAAAACCAAACCCGCGTCGGTGGGAAAAGGCGGAGGTTTAGCTTCAGCGAATAACCGGTGCCCTTTAGCTTGCAAAAAAAGAGGGCGGGCAGCATGAAAATTACAAGCTGCAATATTATAATCGACAGGTATATGTTGTCTCGGAACTCAAGGGCTTCTATATCAATAAAACGCGAAAATGTGAGAAGCAGGTATATCACAAGCGAGAGCAGTGGTGCGGCTAGTACAGCCCCGCCGGGCAGCCGCTGGGCAGCGCTTTCTGCTTTTTTAGTTTTTCCCTTTTCCAACAGCCAAGACACCGTCCTCGGTAATAATCACGTCTACCGCGACGTCGTAGCGCCCACGCGGCAGGCGGACGAAAAGGAACTGCGCCGGTATTAGCCCGACCTTCACGCCTGAAAAAGTTGCGAGAAAACGGTCATAGAATCCTTTCCCGTAACCGAGCCGGTAGCCTTCATAGTCAAAGGCGAGCGCTGGCACGATGCACATCGCGTGCACGCTCACGTTTTCGACGAAAAGCTCTGAGCCGGCTGGAGGCTCCGGTATGCCGTAAGTGCCGGTCGAAAGCTCATCGGTGCTGTTTACATAATAAAAGCGCATAGTGCGGCTCGACGGATCGGTGACGGGGTAAGCGATACGCTTGCCGTCGGACAGCGCCGCACGCGCAACTTTGTTTACGTCAAGCTCGCCTTTTATTGGCGAGTAGAGCAGGACGGTATCGCTGTAGCGGTATGTTGCGAGCTGGCGCAGGTATCCGAAAATTTTCGACTCAATTTCGGCTTTTTCGGCTGGGTCAAACCGCTCGCGCTGGGCGAGCAGCTGCGAGCGAAGCCGGATTTTTTCGTTTTTTACTTGAATCTTTATCACCTGTGCTCCTTATATTGCCGCGGGCGGCTCCGTGCCGGCGAGATCGCCTACGGGGCTGCCCACGGCGCGTACTTGGTTTAGCGTGTGTATATTACTGCTTTCTTAATACGCTCGGCAACTTCATAGCCTTTTAGCATGCGGACGATTTCAAACCCGAACTCGAGCGCTACGCCCATGCCGGCGGCGGTTATGATTTTGCCGTCGCAGATGACGGGCTTTTCGGAGAGCTTTGCGCCTTCAAGCTTGTCCTCAAACCCGGGATAGCAGGTCGCCTCCTTGCCTTGGAGGTAGCCGTTTACCCCGAGCACATACGGAGCGGCGCATATCGCGGCAAGGTATCCCCCCGCCGCGTAGGTGTGCGCGAGGCAGTCGCGGACCTCTTCCGACTTTTCAAGGTTTGTTGCGCCGGGCATACCGCCGGGCAGCACTACCATCTCAGGCGTCGTGCCTTTTATTTCGTTTATCGCAAGGTCGGCCTCTACTGCCACGCCCTGCGCGCTGACGACACGTTTGTCCTTCTTTATTGAAACGCTTTTAACGTCGACGCCAGCGCGCTTCATTATATCGTACGGCGCGAGTGCTTCGACCGTTTCAAAGCCGTCGGCTAAAAACAGGTATACCATCATCGACTCTCCTTTCTTTTTTTTTTTTATTATTCGCCAAAACCCATTGCTTTCATTATATCCGCGTGGATCTCCTCCGGCGTACGCAATATAAGCTGCGGTGCGCCCTCGGATATATCGACGACGTATGCGGGAATAAGTTTCCACTCAAAGCGGGTCGCCGCGTAAAGCGCCGCAGTGCGGCAGGATTTTATATACTCAAAGTCGGTCTCATGTATATCGCGCGACTGACCGGTTTGGCTTGCGCGCTTTGCAATGAGCGACACCGAAAGCTCGGGCGGCATGTCAAGGTATATTACGCTGTCTGGCTCCGGTATTCCGAGCTTTTTGTACTCGAAGTCCCATA
Source organism: Clostridiales bacterium (assembly GCA_012840355.1). GTDB lineage: Bacteria > Bacillota > Clostridia > Oscillospirales > CAG-272 > DTU078. The sequence goes on from DULN01000008.1 coordinate 151,656, forward strand.
GCCAATCGAGAAAGTTGTCCCATTCAGCGCGCGGCAGCTTGGCGAGCTGATGCACCGCGTTAGCCGAGGTGTACCGGCAAGCGACAATCACGCAGTCGTCGCGCCGGTAGTCGGCATGCCAGTCTAGCCGGTAGGATATATATCTATCGCAGGCGAAAAAGGTAGACGCCGCATAAGCGCCGGTGTCCTCTGGGTGCTCGCCTAACCCTCCGCCAAGATACAGCTCGACAAAAGCGGAGCCTGCGGTCCCGCGGGTCGGGAATGATAGCTCGCGCACATACACGCCCTTACGCCGAAGCGCGTCGGCAGCCAGCTTTGCCTGCGTGGTTTTTCCGGAACCATCCGTTCCTTCTATGACAAACAACCTTGCCATAAAGCACACTTCATCTCTCGTTGTATTTTAAATAAAGCCCACTCCTTGGGCATGCGCTGTGCAATCCCACAAGAGTATTAATCTCTCTGGTTTAGCTCGCTGTCGCGGCTTACTACCATTTCCATGTACTGCTGGCGGGTTATCAGCACTTTGCGTGGGTTTCTGCCGTCCGGCGGACCGACAATGCCCATCTCCTCCATGCGGTCGATGAGCTTTGCCGCGCGGCCGTATCCCAGCTTGAGCTTGCGCTGCAGTAGCGATGTCGCGATCTTGCCGTTCTCAAGCGCAAGCTCTATTGCGGGCTTTAGCATGGGGTCGAAATCGTCGTACTCGTCGGCGCCGGCATCAAACGCGCCGGCTTTTTTACCGGTGCCGCAACGCTCGGCTTCGCGTTCGATTGACTCGATTACCTCGCTGCTGTAATCGGTTTCGCCGTTGTTGCGCTTGATAAAGTCGACGACCGCCTCGACTTCCTGCTCGGAAACATACGCGCCTTGCACCCTGATGGGCTTTATGCTCCCCACCGGCGCGTACAGCATGTCGCCGCGCCCGATGAGCTTCTCCGCACCGGACATGTCTATTATGACGCGGCTGTCGGTCTGCGATGATACCGTAAACGCTATCCGCGAGGGGATGTTGGCTTTGATAAGGCCGGTTATGACGTCGACCGACGGGCGCTGCGTGCCTATAATCAGGTGCATGCCTGCGGCGCGCGCTTTCTGCGCGAGCCGGCATATCGAGTTTTCGACATCGTCGGGCGCAGTCATCATCAGGTCGGCTAGCTCGTCGATTACGATTACAATATAGGGCAAAAACTCTTTTTCGGGGTCGTCTTTGGTGAGGGCATTATACCCTTTTATATCGCGCGCGCCGACCGACTCGATAAGGTCGAACCGGCGTTCCATTTCAGTAACCGCCCAGTATAGCGCGCCTGCGGCTTTCTTCGGGTCGGAGACGACCGGCACGAGCAGGTGCGGCAGTCCGTTGTATATGTTAAGCTCTACTTTCTTAGGGTCGACTAAAATCAGTTTTACTTCGTCGGGCGTCGCTTTGTACAGCAGGCTTACAAGCATGCTGTTGATGCAGACCGACTTGCCCATGCCGGTCGCGCCTGCGATGAGCAGGTGCGGCATTTTTGAAATGTCAAGGTACACCGGCTCGCCTGCGACGTCCATGCCGAGCGCGACGGTAAGCTTGCTTGTAGCCTGCATGAATTTGTGGTTTTCAATCAGCTCGCGTGCATAGACTATTGATACCACACGGTTGGGCACCTCTATGCCGACGGCGGATTTGCCGGGTATCGGCGCTTCTATCCTCACGCCCGAGGTGGCGAGGTTCAGCGCGATGTCGTCGACGAGGTTGGCTATCGCGCGCACGCGGACGCCCTCTTCGGGCACAAGCTCATAGCGCGTTATTGTCGGTCCGCGCGAAACATTGACAATGCGGGTGCGCACCTTAAAGCTGCGAAGGGTTTCGACAAGCTTCACCGCGTTGGAATGCAGTTCCTCGCTGACGTCGGTGTTTTTGGGCGCCGGCTCGGCGTGTAGCAGCGAAATCGGCGGGAAAGAGTACTTAGGCCTTTCAGCCGCCACGCGCTCCCGCACATTTTTCGGCTCCTCGGAAGGCACCGCGGCGCCGCGCTTGACGTTAAGCGTAATGTCGGCCTCAGTTCCCTCTTCGCCGCCAAAGCCGGCTTGGCTTTTACCGTCGGCTGAAGCAAAGCCCATCGAGCGGGGGCGGGTTTCGCCGAACTTCTTTATAAAATCTAGCCCGTCGTCCTCGCCGTCGCCGAAAATCTCATGTAGCCCGGGCTCGGGGGCGGCTTGCGCTTCCCTTTTTCTTTCGGACTTGCCTAAGTCGAGTGGCTTTAATTTCTCAGAGGTCATCCCGGGCTCAAGGTCTTGCTGCTCAGCCGGAATGTCAAACGGCGGGGCGTCGTCTTGTCTGCCCCCCTCTTTTTCTTTCATCGCCGCATCGAATATTGCGGGATCAATGGCAGGCTCAAAATCTTCGTTTTGGGCGGTTTCTGCGCCCCCGGCTGGTTTGCCCTCTTCATCCTCGTCGTCATTATATATGAAGACGCCTTTTGATTTTTTATGCTCGGATGATGCGGGCTGGCTGCCATTTGCTACTGTGACCGGCACAGCAGGTGCGGAAGGCTCTACCGGCGGCTTGTTTAAATATACTTTCCGCGCTTCGGCTTCGGCACGCTCGGCGCGCAGCCTTTCCTTTTGTTCATAGAGCTTGTAGGCAATCCAAATTCGTACCGCGTGCGGCGTAAGCCCCAGCAGGAAAAGCGCGAAAATCAAAAGTAGCGAGATTACCACCAGCAGCATGCCGACCCGGCCGATGCATTTTAAGAGCGCCTGGCCCAAAAGGCCGCCTATGACGCCGCCGCCGCGGCGATCAAGGCCGGCCTTCCAAAGCTCTTTTATGCTGAACGTATCCGGTCCGCCGGTCTGCATAAGGCTTGCCGTGCATAGCAGGCAGATACCGGCGAAAATGAGCTTTGTATGTATCCTATAAGCCTCATAGTCCTGCTTCCACAGCGCCGCTATTATTACAATAAACACTGGAATGGTATAGGCGGCGGACGAAAACAGGCCATAAAGCACATCCGAGAGCCACGAGCCGAAATACCCGGTTGCCTCGGATGAGATGAAGCAAACTGTTACAAACAGCGCTACGAGCACAAGTATCGGCGGCACTATTTGAGCGGTGAGATCTTCCTTTGAGCGTGGGATTGGGGAGGGTTTCGGCGCCGCCTTTGCGCCCGTGCGCGGTTTTGCGGAACTTCTTGTGCCTTTGCTTCGTTTGCTAGTTTGTGGCATTTATCTTCCCTTTTTACCGATTACCTTGGTTTTTGTTTGCCATCGGGCATTATCCGAAAATCATCGCGAGGGCGCCGACGATGACGCAGTAAATTGAAAATACCCTGAAGTTCGATTTTTTGGAGATATACATGAGGAGCTTCATCGCGGCTATGCCGGTCAAAAGAGCCGCAGCCATCCCGCAGATATAGGCGAAGATATCGCTTTTCGGTACCGGCGTTTCAAACAGCTCGGGCACCGCCAAAATGTTCGCGCCGATTATCGCGGGTATGGACAATATAAATGAGAATTTTACCGCATAGTCTCGCCTGAACCCGCACAGCAGCCCGCCGGTTATTGTTGAGCCGGATCTTGAAAGCCCGGGAAGCAAAGCGCAAAGCTGGCAAAGCCCCACGACGAGCGCGTCGGAGTATTTCGCGTTTTCCGCGCCTTTGTCGCCGCGTGCGAGAAAGTCGGATATAAAAAGCACAAGCCCGTTGAAAATGAGAATCGCGCCGATAGCTTTGGTGTAACCATATATTATTTCGACGTAGTCTTTTAAAAATACCGCGGCTACGAGCGGCAGTGTTGCGACAATGAGCATTATCACCATTCGCTCGTCCGGGTCAAGCTCGTGCAGCCTGTGTGACGTCGCTTTCCTGAGCAGCGAAAAAAACGCGCGGATGAGGTTTAGGATGTCGCGCCAGAAGACGATGCACACCGCAATAAGCGTCGCAAGATGCAAGAGGATATCAAATACAAAGTAGTTTGTTTCGACGTCCTCCATGCCGAACATGTTCTGCATGATGCAAAGGTGGCCGGAACTTGAGATCGGTAAAAATTCAGTCAGCCCCTGAATTATACCGACCAGAATTGCGAATAATACCGACATGTGGCGTCGTGCCCTCCGATGGCAATAGAAAGATATATTAGCGATATACTATATATAATAGCAGATTACCCCTAAAATTACAAGTGAATTATAAAATCGCACTGTAAAATGTTTATAAATTTAAAATGAAATTAAAAAATATTATTATCAAGGACATACTCCTGGGCATTGCGGGCGCCATATCCGGCTTTTTGTCGGGGATGCTCGGCGCGGGCGGGGGTATGGTGGCGCTTTTTTCGCTCGCGCTGCTTTGCCCTGAGGAAGAGGCGCGCGACAGGTTCGCGGCGACAATTTGCGCGGTGCTGCCGATGACGGTAGTATCCTCCTGCTTTTACCTTTTGCGCGGCGGACTTTTATTCTCCGAGGCTGTGCCTTACCTTCTCCCCGGCGCGATTGGTGGGCTACTCGGAGGGCTTGCGCTCGGCAAACTGCCAATGGTGTGGATTAGAAGGGCCTTGGCTGCGATTATGCTCATCTCGGGGCTTGCGATGGTGTTCGGCTTATGAGCTATGTGTTTGATTTTGCCGCAGCGCTGCTCGCCGCAGCGCTGACCGGCATGGGCGTAGGCGGCGGAGGGATACTAGTTTTATGGCTCACATTTGTGATGGGCGTCGAGCAGCTGTCGGCGCAAGGCATTAACATCGTGTTTTATATATGCGCATCAGCGGCGTCGCTTATAGTGCATATAAAAAACAGAAAGCTGCCCGTAGTCCCAGTGCTTATTATGGCTGGGACTGGCGCAGTGGGGGCAGTTGGGGGCTGCATAGTCGCCGACATTATTGAAGCCGACCTGTTGCGCAGGCTGTTCGGAGGGCTGCTCGCCGTTGCGGGGGTTGTGCTGCTTTTTAGAAGAGGCGAAAACTAAAGCGGGCAAGTACCCCATGTTAATATAGCCCGTAGGGCGGGCGGAATTTGTAAAATTTTCGTAAAAATATTGCATCCTTTAAAATTTTTGATATAATTAATAAATAAGACAAAATTATAACCCTAAAAACGCGGTGACGGGGTTTGGCGGAGCGCAGAAAAGCGGCATACAGAGAGGCCGGCCGCGGCTGAAAGCCGGCTTGCCGTGGCGCAAAAGCATTTCGCCCCTGAGCGGCGCGGGTGAAAGCCGAGACCATACCCGGGCTGGTAGCCTGCGACGGCGTGACGGCCGTTACACCGTCGGAGAGTGTTTGCTTTCGCAAAAATAAAGGTGGTACCGCGGAGCCCTGCATTTCGGCTTCGTCCTTTTCGCATGCGCGATTGGGACGAAGCCTTTTTAGTTTAAGCGTTTTTGGCTACGGCGGCAATAATACAAGAGAAAAAATACGATAGATTTTCCGGAGGACAGTATGATTGAAAAACTAAATGAAATCCGCAGGCAGCTTACCGAGCTGCTTGCCAAAGAAGATGTGGACGAAAAAACGCTTGAGGAGCTACGCATACGTTTTCTCGGCAAAAAGGGCGAGCTTACCGCAGTTCTGCGCGGCATGGGCTCGCTCCCGCCCGAGGAGCGCCCGAAAGTAGGTCAGTACGCGAACGAGCTGCGCGAGGAGTTCGAGCGCATGCTCGAAGAAAAGGGTGCGGCTCTGCGCGAACGTGCGCGGCAGGAAAAGCTCGAGCGCGAGCGCATCGACGTTACGGCGCCCGGGCGCACACCTAAGATCGGCAGGCGCCACCCGCTTGAATCGACTCGCATTGAGATGTGCGAGATTTTCCGCTCGATGGGGTTTGACATTGTCGAGGGGCCGGAGGTTGAGTACGCTTACTACAACTTCGACGCGCTCAACACGCCGGAAAACCACCCCTCAAGGGACCTGACCGACACTTTCTATATCACCGAAAATATCCTTTTGCGCACTCAGACCTCGCCGGTGCAGGTACGGACGATGGAGCAGCGCAAGCCGCCGATAAAAATTGTCGCTCCCGGGCGCGTTTACCGCAGCGACGAGGTCGACGCGACGCACTCGCCGCTCTTCCACCAGCTTGAGGGGCTTGTCGTAGACAAGCACATTACGATGGGCGACCTTAAGGGCGTGCTCGAGCTGTTTGCGCAGAAAATGTTCGGGCCGGGCTCGAGGATCCGCTTCCGCCCGCACCATTTCCCGTTTACAGAGCCTTCGGCTGAGGTCGACGTGTCCTGCTTCGTCTGCGGCGGCAAGGGCTGCCGCGTCTGCAAGGGCGAGGGCTGGATCGAGATACTTGGCTCGGGCGTTGTGCACCCGAACGTGCTGCGAGCCGGCGGCATCGACCCAAATATCTACAGCGGCTTTGCGTTCGGTATGGGCATCGAGCGCATAGCGATGATCCGCTACGGAATCGACGACATGCGGCTGCTTTACGAAAACGACATTAGGTTCCTTGCGCAGTTCTGATAAACGATAACCAAAAGAAAGGTACGGTCAATATGATTTTATCGCTTGAATGGCTATCCGAATTTGTGGACATAGAAGGCATATCGGTTAAAGAATTTTCCGACGTAATGACGATGACCGGCTCGAAGGTAGAGGGCTGGGAAGAGCTTGGCGCGGATATAAAGAATGTTGTCGCGGGCCGCATACTTTCGCTTGAGCGGCACCCCGACTCCGACCATCTTTGGGTTTGCAAGGTCGACATAGGCGAGCCGGAGCCCCGTCAGATTGTAACCGGCGCGCAAAACCTATATGTAGGCGCAATTGTGCCGGTCGCCGCCGCGCCTGCTGAGCTTCCGGGCGGAGTGAAGATAAACAAGGCGAAGCTGCGCGGCGTCGAGTCCGACGGAATGCTCTGCTCTATCTCCGAGTTGGGGCTTACCGAGCGTGAGATGCCCGGCGCGGTGGAAGACGGCATCTTTATACTCTCCGACGCCGGCATTGAAGGCGTAAAGCCCGGCGACGACATCCCCTCGGCGCTGAGGATGCGCGACATAGCCGTCGAGTTTGAGATAACGCCCAACCGGCCTGACTGCCTTTCGGTTATCGGGCTTGCGCGCGAGGCGGGCGCGTCGCTTGGCAAAAAGCCGCGCTGGCATACCCCGTCTGTGCGAGGATCGGACGGCAAGACGGGCGACTATATATCCGTTAGCATCAAAGCACCCGAGCTTTGCCCCCGCTACACCGCGCGTGTGGTGAAAAACGTCAAAATCAGCCCCTCTCCGCTTTGGATGCGCATGAGGTTGCGCGCCGCGGGAGTTCGCCCGATAAACAACATCGTCGACATCACAAACTATGTGATGCTTGAGTACGGCCAGCCGATGCACGCGTTCGACTATGCCTGCCTGCACGGCAAAAAAATCATTGTACGCGAAGCCGAGGAAGGCGAGCAGTTCAGAACGCTTGACGGCACCGACCATACGCTTAGAAAAGGCATGCTCGTCATTGCCGACGAGGAGCGCGCGGTCGCGCTCGCCGGCATAATGGGCGGCGAAAACAGCGAGATTACCGAAAACACGACTACGGTAGTGTTCGAGAGCGCCAATTTCGAGCCGAGCCAGGTAAGGCTTACCTCACGTGCGCTTGGAGTGCGTACAGAAAGCTCGAGCCGCTTTGAGAAAGGGCTCGACCCTGAAAACACGTTGCCGGCTATCCAGCGCGCCTGCGAGCTTGTCGAACTGCTCGGTGCCGGCGAAGTGGTCGGCGGGCCCGATGACTATATCGACGTTTATCCGGGCAAAAAAGAGCCGCGCACCCTCCCGCTCAATGCCGTGCGCATAAACCAGCTGCTCGGGCTATCGCTCGATGCCGATGCGATGGCGGAGATACTCCGCTCGCTCGAGTTCGATGTGCGCAAGGTTGGCGACTCGTACGAGGTCGGCGTGCCGTCGTGGCGAGGCGACGTCGAGGGGGTAAACGACCTTGCCGAAGAGGTGCTGCGGATTTATGGCTACGACAAAATCGCCTCGACGCTGTTTACTTCGGGGGTCAGCGTCGGCAGCATGTCGGATAGGCTCGCTTGCCGCGAACAGATTAGCGACCTTTTAATCAATCTTGGGCTTTATGAAACCTGCACGTTTTCGTTTGTGTCGCCCAAGATTTTCGATATGGTCCGCGTGCCCGCCGGCTCGCCGCTGCGCGACGCGGTAAGGCTGCTCAACCCGCTCGGCGAGGACACCTCCATCATGCGCACGATGCTTTTGCCGTCGGTGCTCGAGGCGCTGGCACACAACTACAGCCACCGTATCCCCGAGTGCGCGCTGTTTGAAAACGCGCCTGTATACATCAACCGCGGCAAAGATAACTTGCCCGACGAGCCTGTGCGCATCGCGATTGCGATGTACGGGCCAAATGATGATTTTTACTCGCTCAAGGGCATCTGCGAGGCGATATTGGGAAGCCTCGGCATAACCGGCGCCCGGTATGTGGCGACTTCGGATAATCTCACTTATCACCCCGGCCGCTGCGCGACGATTAAGCTCGGCGATGCAGTGCTCGGCGTGCTTGGCGAGCTGCATCCAGAGGTGCTTGAGAATTTCGAGTTTGACATACCGGTATACGGTGCCGAACTCGACTTTGAAGCCCTCTTTGCCGCGCGCTCGACCGAGCGCCGCTATGTGCCGCTGCCAAGGTTCCCTGCTGTGTCGCGCGACCTTGCGTTTGTCTGCGACGAGCGTCTTGAATCGCAGTCTGTCGCCGACGTAGTCGCCGAAGTTTGCGGGGCGTTGCTTGAAAATATTAAGCTGTTCGACGTCTACCGCTCGCCGCAGCTTGGCGATGGCAAAAAGAGCCTTGCGTTTGCGCTGACGCTGCGTGCGGCAGACCGCACGCTATCGGACGAAGAGGTTGACGAGCTGCTCGGCCGCGCGGTCGATGCGGTGCGCGAGAAGCTCGGCGCTCAGCTGAGGCTGTGAAATTGAGCTTATAATATTTTAGCCCGAGGGATTACCCTCGGGCTTTTTTGTTTATAGTAGCCTTACCGTATGCGTGCGTACGATAGTTTCGCCGGGCGCCGCGACGATGATACCCAGCTTTTCAAGTATGCAGCCGGTGGAGTCTACAAAGTCGGGCAGCCCACACCACGGCTCGATGCAGATATAAGGCGCGCCGCACTTTTGCCAGATGAGAAGGTATTGGAACCCGTCGAACCGCACCGCAACCCCGCGCCCGGTCGGCTTGTGGCGGAGCGTTACGGCGCGCGACTTTACGTCGGTAAAGACCAGCGCGTCGACCTCGAAGTATTTCGGGTCGAGCGCAAGCGTATCCCCAGATAAAACCGGCACTTTGTTATGGCTGAGCAAGTTGCCCTCAACAATGTTTGAGCCAAGCTCTTCGTATTTTTCGAACACCAGCTCGTACTCGGATATGCCTTCGGGGCAGGCGTATGCCTCGTGCGCGCCGACCGAAAAAGGCATAGGCCGCGTGTCTTTGTTAGTAACTATATAGTCGGTCACAAGAGTGTCGCCAATAAGCGTAAACCGCGCGCGGAACTCAAACGCGAATGGGTAGCCTTCACGTGTTTCTTCGTCGTCACGCAAAAGCAACACTGCCCAGTCGGCTCCGGCTGCTTCAACGGTAAATTCTTTGCGCCGCGCGAAGCCGTGCTTGGGGAGCTTATAGCGTTTGCCGTCGTACTCGTACTCGTCGCCGTCAAGCCCGCCGCAGATTGGGAAAAGGATTGGCGCGCGTCCGCTCCAGTATTCGGGCCTGCCGTCCCAAAGGTATTCTGTGCCGCCTTTTATTAAGCTCTGCAGCTCGGCGCCGAGCTCGGCTATCTCGGCGGATATTATCCCGTTTGATATTTTTATCATCTTGCATCCTCTCGCTTTATTTGCACATCCGTGCCCGGCACGGCTATGCAAGTTTTAAGGCTATTTAATTTTAAACCGGCCGGGCGGCTTTGTCAATCGCATGCGTAAGGATGGTGCTGCATAGCCGCTATTTTGGCGGGCAAATTTTAAGATTTTCAGTGCCGCGCTCTTGACAAATGTCCTATTCTGTGGTATAATGTGTCGCACGCGGATAGATGACGGGGTGTGGCTCAGTTCGGTAGAGCGCTTGGTTCGGGACCAAGAGGCCGGAGGTTCAAATCCTCTCACTCCGACCAACGGCATCCTCCGCGGGTGTTGCATCTCACAGATAGTGAGATGCTTTTTTATTTTTATATCTGCGCCTTCGCTTCACCGCGAAGGCGTTTTTTTCACCCTCGCAGGCTCGCGGGGGCAATATTGTTGGGAATAAATAGCTACAATTGTGCTTATTTTATCAGAATTATATAAAATTTAAAAAGATGTATTGCAATTATTGTGAATGTATGTATAATATATTTACCAAACTAATTGTGGGCGCAACCCGATCCCACACCGCAATAACGGAACAGGAGGATTACTATGCGCTACATAAGGCATGTTTTTTTGCTGGTTGCGCTGGCGCTGCTTCTTTATACCTTTTTGGGCTGCGCTTCCGAAAAAACCACCTCAAAGCTTGAAACCGGTCCCCAATCTACCACAGAGGAAGAAACGACGGCAGAAGTTGAACAGCAGCCGGATGTGCCGGACGTCAATATGGACGGCAAAGAGTTCGTTTTTATTGTCCGCGGCCCCGCTTATAACGAGTGGCAGAGCCAGGACATCTATGTCGAAGAGCAGACGGGCGAGCCGATCGACGACGCAGTGTATATTAGGAATGCGTATCTTGAAGACAAGTATAACATGAAAATCCGCGAGTACGGCGCAAGCGACGTTGGCAACGAAGCGCGGCGCAGCATTGTCGCCGGCTCCGCCGACTACGACGTCGTTATGGCCAACACGAGCGAGTCCGCCACCCTTGCGTCCCAGAGCTTGCTTTATAACCTGCACGAAATGCCCTACCTCGATTTGTCGCGCGACTGGTGGGACCAGCGCTCGGTAAAGCAGCTTTCGATAGGCAATAGGCTCTATTTTTGCACCGGCGACCTTTCGATAATGGCAAACGACGCGACATGGATAATGATGTTTAACAAGCCGATGATAAACGACAACAAGCTCGAGTCGCCGTACGACTTAGTTAATAGCGGCAAATGGACCATTTCCAAAATGCACGAGATGGCAAAAGTCACGGTGAAGGATCTAGACGGCGACGGCAGGATGAGGTACGACGTCGACTGCTATGGCTTCGTCACGCATGAGTCGTCATGCGAGGGCTTCTTCTTCGGCTCGGGTTGCAACATTATAACCAAAGACGAAAACGACTTGCCGCAGCTTTCGATGATGAACGAGCGAGTGCTTAGGGTGCTCGAGCTGGCGCACCCGCTTATCGGCAACCGCGAGCTGGTCGTCAACGGTTCGGTGCAGGGCCTTGACCCGATAAGCCAGATGCAGCCGGTATTCGAGAGCGGCCGCGCGCTGTTCTATGGCGAGGTCATGCAGTGCATCATCCGCTTACGCGCGATGGAAATCGATTTTGGCGTAATCCCCTTCCCCAAGCTCGACGAGACCCAGCCTACATATAACCACTTCGTGCATACCACCGCCGCGATGATGAGCATTCCGGTAACCAACCTTGACCTTGAGAACACCACTATTATGCTCGAGGCGATGGCGGCGAAGTCCAAGTACACTTTGCAGCGGGCATATTATGACATATGCCTTGAGGGCAAGTTCATGCGCGACGAGGAGTCCGCGGCTATGCTCGACATCATACTTGACACCCGCAATTTCGATATAGGTTACATATACAACTGGGGCAATCTTTTTACCAACTTCCGCAACGTGCTGACTTCGGGCAAAGGCGATTTGGCCTCCCAGTATGCAAAAGCCGAAAAATCCGCCGTTGCACAGATGGAAAAGACCGTAGAGGCATGGCTCGAAGATATGTAATGTTAAGCCTCATTCGGTATTGTGTAAAGAATATGTAAAAATATGGGGAGTATCGTTTGAAATTTAAAAAGGCGTGTGATAAAATCCTATTTGGAAGCAAATTCTACAAATAGGAGGAAGTAAGATGTCAAAGCTGTATGACGCGCTTTGCGACCAAATGAACTTCGAGCTTGAGTCGGCGTATATCTATACCGCGATGGCGGCGTATCTTGAAAAGCTCAACATGAAAGGCATGGCCCATTTCCTCGAGGAGCAGGCGAAGGAAGAGGTAACGCACGCTGAGAAATTTAAAAAATTTCTTATGAATGTGGGCTACGGCGTAAAATACCGCCCGCTCGACCCCGGCTCCGGCGAGTTTGAGTCGATAGAGGATGTATTTGGTAAGGCGCTCGAGCATGAAAAGAAGGTTACTGCGCGCATTCATAAGCTCGTTGAGGACGCCCGCGCCGAGGGTGACCAGCGCGTGCTTAACCTGCTCTACTGGTTCGTCGACGAGCAAATCGAGGAGGAGGACACCTTCTCTACCATCACCGAGCGGCTTTCGCGCATCGGCGGTAACTGGAACGGGATTTATATGCTTGACCACGAGCTTGGCCAAAGGTAAATAGCAAACGCCCGGGCAAAAACGCCCGGGCTTGTTTTTGGAGGGATTATGTAGTATTGGAAATAGGTGTACGGGTGTACATTCCGCTAACATATAGGCTTCACCTGTGCTTTACACAACTTTTGCGCCGAACGGCATGAGGGCGAGTTTTGCGATTTTAAAGCACTGGATGCCGAACGGTATGCCGATTATCGTCACGAAAAACACCAGGCCTATTATTGCCGCTGTCGTCGCGAGCGGCAGCCCGCAGATTATTAGCCATACGATATTGGCAAGCAGCGAGACCGCCCCGCCGCCGTACTCAATCTCGCGCCCAAACGGGAAAAAGCATAACTCGGCAAACTTAAAACACTGGATGCCAAACGGTATGCCTACGATTGTCAGGCAGCACATAACTCCTGCGACGAGCCATTCAAGCCCGAGCAAAAAACCGCCAAAAATGAACCAAATGATATTCCCAAGGCAGCTCATGGCTTTTTCTCCTTTACATAAACCGTTCGAATTTTATAAAGCGCTTGCCCTGAAAAGTAAGCACGCCCTTGTCTCCTTCGACCAGTAGCCCCGCCTCGCTCCCCGGCAAATATAGCTCAAGACGGTCGCCCGTTTCAAACTCAAATGTGGCGTAATAAGTCGACCAGCCGCTGTGCCCTGAAGATCCATGAAATTGGGCCCGCTTTGCGACCACTGTCGCCGGCGCCGAGACCTTTGGCGCCTTTGAGTCCCTAATGTAGCGGGATATAACCGTAGTTACGGTAACGGCGAGGATTGCTAAAAGTATAGCGAATGTTAATGTAAATAGTACCGGGAACATATATTCGAAGAAGTACCACATTTTATTCTACTCTGCCCGGTGATGGTCGATGCCATATCCCGGGGCTTCCCCTTTTATTATTTTTTATAACGCTAGGATGCAATCTATTGCAAGCACAACGCAAAGTGCGGGGGCGGTATCGCCGCTACTTTTTATGTCAAGCTCATAAAAATCGCTAAAACTTATTGGCGCTTTTTGGAGTGCGGCGACAGTGCGTCTGCCGTCATAGATTATATTGTTAAAAGCGAACCCTTTACCTCCCAGCCAAACCCAATGACAGTGATTTAGCTTCATTTGCCAACCTTCCGCGCCCGTGTTGTGGTATTATAATTATAATACGCGGTCATTTGATTGTCAATAGCAATCTATAAATTTATATAATTTAAAGATTAACTTATAAAACAGCCGGAGGAAATACCCCCGGCTGTTTTATTTGCCTGAGAAAACGAGCGTCGGGTAAAGCTGCTGCATTCGGGCGTCGCCGAACCTGTCATCGAGGATTTCCTCGATGAAGTTTGACGGCGGCTCACCGCTGTACCTCTCTTCC